>DATFFH010000092.1:0-7828 GCA_035250245.1 Luteimonas sp.
CAGTGACTTGGCCTTTGGCTATTGGCTAGGATAGAGCAAAGTCACTGGATTCCCGCTTTCGCGGGAATGACGGCTTATAAAGCAAAAACAAAAGCCAAAATGACCGAATTCATCCCGCCCGGCACCCGCTTCATCGACCTGCCCTCGCCTTTCCCAATGAAGCGCGGCGGCGAGCTGCACGGCGCGCGCGTCGCCTACGAAACCTGGGGCGAATTGAACGCCGCGCGCGACAACGCGGTGCTGATCGTCACCGGGCTTTCGCCCGACGCGCATGCGGCGGCCAATGCCGGCAATCCGGAACCCGGCTGGTGGGAAGCGATGCTCGGCCCGGGCAAGCCGATCGACAGCGACCGGTGGTTCGTGATCTGCGTCAATTCGCTGGGCAGTTGCAAAGGATCGACAGGCCCCGCCTCCGCGAATCCGGCGACGGGCGAGCTCTATCGGCTCGCCTTTCCGGAGCTTTCGATCGAAGACGGCGCCGATGCGGCTGCGCATCTGGTCGGTGCGCTGGGCGTGCGGCAGCTGGCCTGCGTGATCGGCAATTCGATGGGCGGCATGACCGCGTTGGCGCTGCTGGCGCGGCATCCGGGCATCGCCCGCAGCCACATCAACATCTCCGGCGCGGCGCGAGCATTGCCGTTCTCGATCGCGATCCGCTCGCTGCAGCGCGAAGCGATCCGGCTCGATCCGAAATGGAACGACGGCAGCTACGACGACGACAATTACCCCGAAAGCGGCATGCGCATGGCGCGCAAGCTCGGCGTCATCACCTACCGCTCCGCGCTGGAATGGGACGGCCGCTTCGGCCGCGTGCGCCTGGATTCGGATCGCCGCGACGACGAAGACCCGTTCGGCCTGGAATTCGAAGTGGAAAGCTACCTGGAGGGCCACGCGCGCCGCTTCGTGCGCCGCTTCGATCCCAATTGCTATCTGTACCTGAGCCGCTCGATGGATTGGTTCGACCTGGGCGAATCCTGCGGCGGCAGCGCCGAAGACGGCCTGGCCCGGATCCGGATCGGCAAGGCGCTGGCGATCGGCGTCCGCACCGACATCCTGTTCCCGCTGCAGCAACAGCAACAGATCGCCGACGGCCTGCGCACCGGGGGCAACGACGCGGCCTTCCTGGCCCTCGAATCGCCTCAGGGCCACGACGCCTTCCTGGTCGACATCGCCCGCTTCGGCCCCGCCGTCTCCGGTTTCCTCTCGGCGCTGTAGGGTGGGCCTCGGCCCGCCATCGCCATCCATAACCGTGACCAGCAATCATCGGAACCGCTATCTGGCCCGAACGCGGCTCCATAAAGATGGCGCCGGTGGGCCAAGGCCCACCCTACGGCGCCATCGCTCCAACGGGGTTAGAATGTGCATATGAACGCCACCGCCGATTGCCATTCCGTCGACTTCCGCGGCCGCGACAAGCTGGTCGCCGCGGTCGATGCCGCCGTCGCCCAAGGCGACGAACACGCCGTCACCGCCGCGCTGCGCAACTGCCTGTGCGCGATGATCCGCGACCCGGACGTGCAGCTGCCTGACTGCGTGCACGATCCGATCGACGACCATTACGCGCGCCGCGAGATCTACCGCAGCCCCGAACACGGCTACAGCGTGGTGGCGATGACCTGGGGCCCCGGCCAGGGCACGCCGATCCACGA
The DNA here is from genome assembly GCA_035250245.1 of Luteimonas sp. Taxonomy (GTDB): domain Bacteria; phylum Pseudomonadota; class Gammaproteobacteria; order Xanthomonadales; family Xanthomonadaceae; genus Luteimonas_C. The sequence goes on from DATFFH010000092.1 coordinate 1,650, forward strand.
TCATTCCGGTCTCTGGTGCGTGGAAGGCGTCTGGGACGGCGAGCTGGAAATCACCCAATACGAATTGCTGGAACAGGAAGGCGACCGTTTCCATTTCCGCGCCGCCGGCGGCATGCATGCCGGCCCGGGCAGCGCCGGCAGCCTGATCCCGCCGCACGAATACCACACCATCTGCAACGCCAGCGCGGACCGCGTCGCGGTTTCGCTGCACATCTACAAGGCGCCGATGGAGTACTGCTCCAAGTTCCAGCCGCAATCGGGCGAGTGGTACCAGCGGATCGGCAGCGAATTACGGACCGACGAAGCGGCTTGATCCGGTATTCCCGCCGCAGCGCGGCGGTCGCAGTCCAACGCCACCCGAACAGGTAGCCCGATGCTGACCGATCTGATGCTGGCCGCTGCGCATCATCTGCTTTTCTTCGGCCTGATTTCGATGCTGGTCACCCAATCGGTGCTGCTCAGCCGCCCGATCGACGCCGCCGCGCTGCGACGCTTGGGCGGTGTGGACCGCGGCTACGGCATCGTCGCCGTGCTGCTGCTGATCGTGGGTTTCGCCCGCGTTTTCTACGGGATCAAAGGCTACGACTTCTACCTGCACAACCCCTGGTTCCATGCCAAGGTCGGCGCCTTCCTGCTGGCCGGCATCCTGTCGGCCTGGCCGACCATCCGTTTCCTGCGCTGGCGCAAGGCGCTGAAGGCCGATCCGGCTTTCGTTCCGGGCGAGGCCGAAGTCGCCGGGCTGCGCCGGATCGTGCGCTTCGAGTTGCTGCTGGTCGCCGTGATTGTGGTTTGCGCCGCGGCCATGGCTCGGTTCGGCGGGTTCTGAGCTCGCACCCGCTAAGGAGCTTGAGCCCTCTCCGCTTGCGGGAGAGGGTTGGGGAGGCAAGAGTCGCCTCGAACCGCCCCACTCCGCTATACTTTGCGGCCGCGCCGAAGTGGCGGAATCGGTAGACGCAGCGGACTCAAAATCCGCCGCCCTTAAAAGCGTGTGGGTTCGAGTCCCACCTTCGGCACCAATCTGTTTTTCCAGCGGATCGTTCGACCAAGCGATGCAGGCCAAGCTTGCCGAACTCGTCGACGCCATACCTTCGCTCGGGCGACTGCCGCCCGACGCGCTCGAGCGTCTGGATATCACCGAACTCCGTGTACCGAGCGGACGCGTGGCCGAAAAGCGGGCGGCGATGGAACGCGAGCTCGGTTGCCACATCGTGGTCTACGAACGCACGCAATCCGGCCCGCGCATGACCGGCGCGCTGCATCTTTGCAGCATCGCCGCTGCGGCGCGGTTGACGCCGCAGCAGCTGCGGCAATTGTTGGCCGCCGAAGCGGCCCTCGAACTCGAGCATGTCTCGTTAGTGGCCTACGAAAGCCTGCATCATTCGCTCTCGGCAGTCAGTAAGCCCATACGTTCTGAAGGCAACCTGTAGGCGGCGACAACGTCCCGGTTGCGGACACCGTTCCGGTCGTCCAACCCGGGCCGGCGTTCTCGCCATAGCGTTGATAACGTCCGTATTTCACGTTCGAAGCGGTGAGGTTGGCCATGTCCACCGTGCCGCTGCCGACGCTCCAACCGGCAATCGAATCCCAATATGCCTCTTGCTGAAGGATGGTCAGGCGCGACGGCGCGCTCCCCAGCCAGCACGGATTGTTCGCGGCGATTCCCGGCTGGTATAGCGCTTTCCAATAGAAACTCCGGACGAGGGCGCCGTTCGCGTCGGCGATCTTCCCCCAGATTTCGAATTCGTAGGTTTGGTCCCAGAACACGTAGGGCGCATAAGGGATGCCTATGTAATCCCCGTTCGGACCCACCGACGAAAGAAACTTCGCGCATGCGCCCTGTCGGGTGATATGGGTTTCGTCGTACACGGTCGCACCGGCCACCCTGACCAGCGCCTTATCCGTCTTCAGCCAGAAGATGATGTTCGGGTTGGTGTTATGCCGATAGCCGTTCAAGAACACCCAAGCGGCGCCATCGGCGCAATTGGGCCGGATCTCGAACTTCTCCACGCTGGCCAAGGCGTTCCAATTGAAAGCGGTAGTGGAACTGTCGGAAGTCCAGTGGATCGTCATGTTCGTCGCATCCGCGCTCCACGTAGCCCATTGCCCGCTCGCGAACGCAGCGCCAGGCGGCATCACGTAGCTCCACCGCTTCGAGAACGGCATATAGCTGTCGAAATAATAGGGCCCCGCGCATGCCGAGGATGACGAGAGGAAGATCAATACAATTGCAAAGAGCTTCTTGAGCATTCGATCTCCTTTCGAAAGCGGGCCCGGCAAGGTTCAGCGCGACGCCGGCACGACAGCGATCGCATCGATCTCCACCATCGCCCCGTCTTTGACGAAGCGCTTCACCTCCACCAGCGTGCTGGCTGGCGGATTCTTGAGGTCGATGTACTTGTCTCGCGCCTCGCGCAGCGCTTTCAACTGGCTCATGTCGGTGACGAACATGTTGAGCTTGACCACGTCTTTGAAGCCTGCGCCGGAAGCCTCCAGCGCGGTTTTCAGATTGGCGAACACCTGTTCCGCTTGCGCGCCGAAGTCGCCCTCGCCCACCAGGTTTCCGTTCTTGTCGAGCGGCAATTGGCCGGAGATGTAGAGCGTGCGGCCGACGGGAGCCTCGATCGTATGGGAATAGCCGTTCGGCTTCGGCAGCGCTGCGGGATTGACGGCGCGCAAGCTCGGCGCGGCGGGTTCCGCTTTCTGGGCTTGGGCAACGGAAGCCAACGACAACAACAAGGCCGCTGCGGCGGCGTGGCGGACGAATCGCATGCGGGCAGTCCATTTACCGGGTGCGACGATTGTATCCCCGCCCGCCGCTTTGGTTCTTGCTTTGTAGAGCGGAGCTTGCTCCGCTGCTTTGTGACGCGAACAGGATCAAAGCAGCGGAGCAAGCTCCGCTCTACAAAGAACCCCACTACGCGGAGCGGCCGTCGAATTCGACCGCCTTCACGCCTGCGAAATCCAGGCCCTCGATACAGCGGATATTGATCGCCACGAAGCCGTCGCCCTCGCTATGGGTCGCGATGCCGCAATTCCTGCAGAAGCGATGGCGCATCGTGCGCTTGCCGAAGGCGTACGCGCCCATGTCCGGGCCCGCATCGAAAACGTGGAATTTGTTCGCGTCCACCGCCCACAACAGCGCGCCCTTGCGCGAGCAGATGGAGCAATTGCAGGCGACGGCGGCCTCTATTTCGCCCTCGGCTTCGAAACGTATCTGGCCGCAATGGCAGCCGCCTTTGTGGATCATGTGGGAGTCCTCGTCATGGCTATTGAAGGAACGACGAACCAGCAGATGGAAGATCGACATGGTTTCCTTCTCCCCATCGAAGAAGAGCGCGAAAGGCGGACATGGGCGTTACCGGGCTATTTCCAGGTGCCCGCGGCCGCGCTGCGGCGCGCGTATTCGGCGAAATCCCGAGGCTCGCGCCCCAGAGCGCGCTGCACGCCATCGGCGAGATGGGCATTGCGCCCGTCCAGCACTTCGGTGAACAGATAACCCAGGAATTCGACGATTTCCGGCGGCATCCCCCGCTCCGCCGCACTGGCGGCGAAGGCTTCCATCGGGATTTGCGCGAAGGCGATCGGGCGGCCACTGGCTTGTGCGATCCCTTCTATCGCTTGTTCGAAAGTCAGCATCTGCGGCCCGGTCAGCTCGTACAGCTGGCCGATATGGCGGTCGTCGCTCAGTGCGGCGAAGACGACATCGGCGATGTCCTCGGCGTCGACGAAAGGCTCGGGCACCTCGCCCACCGGCAGCGCGACTTCGCCGGACAGGATCGAATCCAGAAACGCACCTTCATCGAAGTTCTGCATGAACCAGCTGCAGCGCACGATGGTCCAGTCCGCGCCGGAAGCCATGAGCACCTCTTCGGCGCGCTGCGCTTCGTGCTCGCCGCGCCCGGACAGGAGCACCAGGCGGCGCACGCCCGCCTGCAGCGCCTGCCGGACGAAGGCGTCGATCGCTTCGGGCGCGCCCGGCACGGCCAGATCCGGGTAGTACGTGATGTAGGCGGCGGACGCGCCGTGCAACGCGTCGGCCCAGGTTGAGCGATCCTCCCAATCGAAGGCAGGTTGCGCAGCGCGGGAGCCGATCCGAACCGGGCGACCGGCCGCCCGCAGGCGCTCGGCGACGCGGCGGCCGGTCTTGCCGGAGCCGCCGACGACCAGGACGGTGCGCTGATCTTGCTGGTACAGGGGATTCATGTCGGACCTCATTCGATGGACGCTGGATGGCGTGGTGTCCACTTTGATCCGACAATTACGCACTTTAAATGCCAAAATTAATTGTTTTTATGCTTTTTCGTCCAACTCAATTGGATAAACGATCAATAGATGCATACTGGCCTTGCCGGGGCTTTTTGTAGGAGCGGCTTTAGCCGCGAGCTCTTTCGGCATATGGCGACGATCTGACGGGAAGAGCTCGCGGCTAAAGCCGCTCCTACAAAAAAGCCGGATCGCTTAGGGCCATCACAGAGAGGCGCCATGAACATCCCGACTCCCGCCTGGACACCCATAGACCCGCTCGGCGAAGCCCTGCACCAGATGCGGATGAGCGGCCTGTTCTACACACGGTCGGAATTCGCGGCGCCCTGGGGACTGTCGCTGCCGGCGTTGCCGCAAATGCTGATGTTCCATGTGATCAATGTCGGCGAATGCTGGCTGGAACTCGATGGCTTGCCGCCGCAACGTCTGCTGCCCGGGGATTTCGCCCTGGTACCGCACGGCCAGGGCCATCGCTTGACCCACTCGCCCGGCGCCGAATACGCGGCGCTGTTCGACTTGCCGCGCGAAGCGGTGAGCGAACGTTACGAAGTGCTGCGCCACGGCGGCGACGGCGCGGCCGCGCAGATGATCTGCGGCGCGGTGCGGTTCGATCACCCGGCCGCGCAGCAACTGGTAGCCATGCTGCCGCGCGCGATCCACATCGCGGCAGCCGATTCGCCGCATCGCGAGTGGATGCCGGACATGCTGCGCTTCATGGCCGACGAAATGCGCGCGCTGCGGCCCGGCGGCGAAACCATCGTCACCCGGTTGGCCGACATCCTGGTGATCCAGGCGATCCGCGCCTGGATCGAACGCGATCCCGCGGCGCAAGGCGGCTGGCTGGGCGCATTGCGCGACAAGCAGATCGGGCGCGCGATCGGTCTGATCCATCGCGAACCTTCGCGCGACTGGACGCTGGCTTCGCTGGCAGAAGCCGTGGCGATGTCGCGCTCGGCCTTCGCCGCGCGCTTCGCCGCCCAGGTCGGCATGCCGGCGATGCAATACCTGGCGCAATGGCGGATGAATTCGGCCCTGACCGAGCTGCGCGAGCGCGATGTGTCGATCGCGGCGCTTGCCGAACGCATGGGTTACCAGTCCGAAGCCGCGTTCAGCCGCGCGTTCAAGCGTCACACCGGATTGTCGCCGGGTGCGGCGCGCAAGCGGGCCGCCGCGCAATGGCCTGCGTAACGCTTTTCGTAGGAGCGGCTTTAGCCGCGAGCTCTTTGCTTCAGGTCGCTGTGACGGGCGGAAAAGAGCTCGCGGCTAAAGCCGCTCCTACGAAAAACCGACAGCTTGCGCAAGCGCCATCGAATGGTTCCCAGGCAGCGCCAATTTCGCGCACGCGCGCGCGAGGGATACGATAGATTGTCGGCACTTCGAGGAGAGCCGCATGTCGAATCGCATTCTGCCGTTGATCGCCGTTTTGATGCTCGCATGCTCCTCGTCGTTCGCATCCGAGAAGAACGACGTCGCCCAGATCCTCAAGGTCGAGAAAGACGCCTGCGACGCGTTCGAGCGCGAAGACGCGGATTGGCTGGAAAAGCATCTCGATCCGACTTTCACCCTGACCAGTTCCACCGGCAAGGTGACCACCCGCGCCGACGAAGTCGCCGATCTGCGCGGCGGCACGAAATACGACGTGTTCCGCAACCGCGACACGAAAGTTCGCTTGTACGGCGATGCGGCGGTGACGACCGGCATCACCCGGGTCGAAGGCCAGGCCGACGGCAAGCCCTACAAGCTCGATTTCCAGTTCACCGACACCTACGTCCGCAAGCCGGACGGCTGGGTGATGGTGGCCAGCCACGCATCGCGCCTGCCCGCGCCGTAACCTCGGCTTTGCTTTTGTGGGAGCGGCTTCAGCCGCGAGCTCTTCCATCAGGTCGCAGCATGATGAAGAGCTCGCGGCTGAAGCC
>DATFFH010000093.1:0-28093 GCA_035250245.1 Luteimonas sp.
CTTGTGGAGCGGCTTCAGCCGCGAGCTTTTACGTCGAGCCTCGGCAGCGGGGAAAGCTCGCGGCTGAAGCCGCTCCCACAAAGACAGGCAAGAGCAGCGGAGCAAGCTCCGCTCTACAAGGCAAAAAAACTAATAAGGAAGGACTTCGACCGCCGCACCTGCCGCATACTCCTGCACCTGTTCCGGCAGCACGATCAGCGCATCGCTATCGGCCGCTGCACGCATTCGGTGCGAGCCGTCGGCGGGATTCGGCTCGACATGGAGAACGCCGTCTTCGGCGGAGATCAAGCGGCCGCGCAGGAATTCGAGCCTCTCGTGGTGCTTACGCCACGGCGCCGCCAATCTGGCGAAATAGCGCGAACGCGGCTCCGCCCTGCCCTGCATCGCGTCGATCAGGCTGCGGCCCAGGGTGAGATAGGTCGCCAGCACCGATACCGGATTGCCCGGCAAGCCCAGGAACATCGCGTTTTCCAGCTCGCCGAACAGCAATGGCATGCCGGGCCGCATCCTCACTTTCCAGAAATGGATGCGGCCCTGCGTCTGCAACAGTGCGGGAATATGGTCTTTCTCTCCGGCCGACACCGCGCCGCATGTGATCACCAGGTCGAAGGCCTGGGCCGCGTCGCGCAGCATCGATTCGATTCGCGCCGGCTCGTCGGGCAAGGTCGGCCAGGCGGTCGGCTCCAGTCCGTCGGCGCGCAGCAGGCCCATCAGCAGTTCGCGATTGGAGTTGTAGATCTGCCCCGATTGCAGCGGCAGACCCGGTTCGACCAGTTCGTCGCCGGTGGTGAACACCGCGACGGTCGGACGACGCGCAACCTGAATCTCGGCCAAGCCCATCGACGCGGCCAAGGCGATGCGCGAGGGCGTCAACACCTGCCCGGCTCGCAGGACGGTCTCGCCCACGCGCGTGTCCTCGCCCGCGTGGCGCACGTGCGCGCCCGGCTTGGGCGCGGCGAGCACGCGTACGCGATCGCCATCGATGGCGGTGTTTTCCTTCATCACCACGGTGTCGGCGCCTTCCGGCATCGGCGCGCCGGTGGTGATGCGGCTGCATTCGCCGGTATCGATGCGCAAATCACGGGAAACGCCGGCGAATTGTTCTCCGACCAGGCGCAGCACGGTTTCGCCTTCTGGCTGCAAATCCGCATGGCGCAAGGCGTAGCCGTCCATCGCCGAGTTGTCGAACGGCGGCAGCGGTATAGCGGCTACGGCGTTCTGGGCCGTCACGCGTCCGTGCGCTCGTGCCAGAGCGAGGCTTTCGGTGTGCAATTTGCGTTCGGCACCGACGCGTTCGACGATCGCACGAGCCTCATCAAAAGCAATACGTGTGGGGAAATCGGTCATGGCGGATCGATGCCTGCGGCGCGAAGATCGTCGGGCGTGTTGAGATTGCCGAAGCGTACGCCGGAAAACGGTACGCAGGCCATGCCCATTCGTGTTTGCAGCGCATGGACAGCGTATTCGTCCGCATCGATCGCGCGAGCGACGGCGTCGCGCAGCGCCATCGTCGGCCACAACGCGACCAGCGGCTGGATGCCGTCGTCGTCGCGGGCGTACGCGCCGGCGGCACCGGCGGCAGCCAAGGATGGCAGCAGGTGTTCGTCGACGAATACGGTGTCGACCGGCAAGGTCAGCAGCCATTCGCTGGCGCAGGCCTGGGCCAAAGCATCGAGGCCGCCGAGCGGGCCGATGCCGGATACGCGGTCGGGGATCGCGCGCAGGCCATTTTCGGCGTATCGCGAGAGATCGCGATTGGCGCTGACCAACACGGTGCCGGCATAGGGTTCGAAGATGCGGGCCAGACGCAGCGCTTGCGGTTCGCCGTCGCACTGCAGCCAGGCTTTATCGATGCCGCCGAGCCGGGTGGCGCGGCCACCGGCAATGAGACCCAGGGTGACGTCGGTGGCGACCATGGTCACGAGCCTTGGCCTTTCGTAGGAGCGGCTTTAGCCGCGAGCTTTTTCTCAAGCGACTGCGATGCCGCGATTTGAAGGGAAGAGCTCGCGGTTAAAGCCGCTCCTACGAAAAGCTTAGAAAGCCGACGGCTCACTTATTGCGTTTTTTGATATGCCGGATCATGCGCTGCCGTTTGGCGACCTGCTTGTCGGTCAGCACGTTCTTCTTGTCCTTGTACGGGTTCTCGCCTTCCTTGAACACGAAACGCACCGGCGTGCCGACCAGTTTGAAGCGCTTGCGGAAGAAATTCTCCAGATAGCGCTTGTAGGTATCCGACAGGGTGCGCAAGCGCGAACCGTGGACGACGAAGGTCGGCGGATTCTCGCCGCCTGGATGGGCGAAGCGCAGCTTGGCAACGTGCCCGCGCACGACCGGCGGCGGATTGGCTTCGTAGGCGATTTCCAGGGCCTTGGTGATTTCGGACGTGCCGAACTGGCGGGTGGCCGAGGCGTGCGCGCGGTGGATCGCCTTGAACAGTTCGCGCAGGCCCGAGCCGTGTTTGGCGCTGATCCGCACCGCTTCGGCCCAGGTCACGAAGCTCAGCTTGCGCGACAGCAGCGCTTCCACCTGTTCGCGCTGGTAGGTGCTCAGGCCGTCCCATTTGTTGACCGCCACCACTAAGGCGCGGCCGGCGTCGAGCACCGCGCCGAGCACGCTGGCGTCCTGTTCGGTGACGCCTTCGGCCGCGTCCAGCATGATCACCACGACCTGGGCGTGCTCGATCGCCTGCAGAGTCTTGATGATCGAAAACGTTTCGACCGCTTGTTCCACCTTGGATTTGCGGCGGATGCCGGCGGTGTCAATCAACCGATATTTGCGCCCGTCCCGCTCCAGGTCCGTGGCGATCGAGTCGCGGGTCGTGCCGGCGACTTCGGAGGCGATCATGCGCTCCTCGCCCAGGATGCGGTTGACCAAGGTCGATTTGCCGACGTTCGGCCGGCCGACGAAGGCGACGCGCATGCGTTCGGGATCGTCGTCGAGGATGGTCGCATCGCCGTCGGCCGGCAATTTGGCCAGGATCTTGGCGAGCAGCTCGTCCAGGCCCTGGCGATGCGCCGAGGACACCGCGAAGACATCAGCGAAACCATAACGCGCGAATTCCGCCAGAGCCGCGCGCGAATCCAGGCCGTCGGTCTTGTTGACCACCAGGAATACCGGCCGTGCGGTCTTACGCAGCCAACGCAGGATGTCGTCGTCCAACGCGGACGCGCCTTCGCGGCCGTCGACCACGAACAGCACCAAATCGGCTTCTTCGGCAGCGGCGCGCGACTGGCGCGCGGTCGCGCCGGCCAAGCCTTCTTCCTGGCCGGCGATGCCGCCGGTGTCCACCACCACGAACGGGCGAGCCTCGTTCAAGCGGCACACGCCGTAATGGCGATCGCGGGTCACGCCGGGCTCGTCGTGCACCAAGGCATCGCGGCTGCGGGTCAACGCGTTGAACAGCGTCGACTTGCCGACGTTGGGGCGGCCCACCAGGGCGACGAGAGGCAACATGGTTTCGGAATGCGGATTCGGTTGGCGGAAGGCATAAAAACTCGGCCCCGGGCAGGCAGACTACCCGGGGCCGCGGGATCGGCCAACTTTCGCCGGCCGAAGTGGGCTTACTTGACCTCGAACGCGGTCAGCTCGCCCTCGGTGTTCTGCACGATCAGGATGCCGTCGGAGACCACCGGCTGCGCCAGCACCGGGTCGCCGCCCACGCGCGATCGCGCAGCGAAGGTGCCGTCGGACAGCTTCAGCCAGTGCACGTAGCCGTCGAAATCGCCGACCACCGCATAATCGCCCTGCACCGCCGGCGCGCTGAGATTGCGCCGCACCAGACCGGCCTGCTGCCACATCGCAGCGCCGCTGGCGCGGTCGAGCGCCCACACGGTGCCGCCCGGGTCGGCGACCACCACGCGGTCCGAGCTCAAGCCCAGGCCGCCGGCGCCGCCATTGTCCTTGGTCCACAGCGGACGGCCGCTGGGGGCATCGATGGCCAAGGTCTCTTTCTTGTAACTGGTGGCGTACAGCGTGGTGCCGTCGAGCACAGGCGATCCGTCGACGTCCGCCATGCGTTCCAATTCGCTGCGGCCTTCGGCCTGACCCACGGTTTGGGTCCACAGCTCGGAGCCTTCGGTCATCGAAATCGCAGTGACCGTGCCATCGTCGTTGCCGACGAAGGCATAACCCGGGCCCAGCGTCGGCGTACCGTTGCCACGCACGGTGAGCACGGGCAGTTCCTTGGTGAAGAACCAGCGGCGCTCGCCGGTGGCCGCATCGAAAGACGTGACGCGGCCGTCGTTGGAGCGGACGACCACCTGGCCGTTGCCGATCGCCGGCGCGGCAATCACTTCATTGCTGACTTTGGCTTTCCACTTCTCGGCACCGGTGGCGGCGTCGAGCGCGATCACGTCGCCCTCCATGCTGCCGATCACCACCAGGCCTTCGCCTGCCCCGGGACCGCCGCCGAGCAGGAGTTCGGATTCGTAATGCCAGACCGGCTTGCCGCTGCGCAGATCGAAGGCGCGCACGCCGCCCTCCACCGCCGCCGCGTACACGCGGCCGTCGGCTACGGCCGGGCGTTGGCGCACGCCGAGCCGCTTTTCGCCCTTGCCGGCCTGCGCCGACCACAGCTTGGACACCTGCGCGCTCGCCGTGAAATCGGTGAGCTCCGCCGGTTCGTTCTGCTTGTCCTTGCCGCCGCCGAACCAGCCTTTGATAGTGGTGCAACCGCCCAGGGCGAGCACGACCAAGGCGGCGACGGCGGCGCGCTTGAGGAAAGCGCCTGGGAATGACTGGGCTTGGATCATCGGATCGGTGTTCCTTGATTGATGGCCGCCTCGAAGACGGCCGGCGGCGCCGCGAACGGCCGCCAGTGTCTCAGGTCTTGCCGCCCGGTTTGGAGGGTGAACCACCGGCATCGGTCAGCTTGAGTTCAAGCAGACGGCGATCGGGCGAGCCGGCGTCGAGCAGCGCCAGCGCCCGCGCATAGGCTTCGCGCGCGGCATCGCGCTGCGACATGGCGACATAGGCGTCGCCCTTGGCTTCCAGACCGCCGGCATCGCTGGCGCTGGCCAGCAGCTGCAGAGCCTCCTTTGGCTTGCCGGCATCGGTCAGCAGGCGCGCCAAACGCTGGGTGACCATGGCGGCGACGGCGGCATCCTCGGTCTTGATGCCGCGCAGGGTCGCGATCGCATCGTCGCGTTTCCCTGCATCAACTTGAGCCTTGGCCAATTGCAGCGATGCCAGCGCCGCGTATTCGCTGCCGGCCGGCAAGCTGGCGACGGCGGTCTTGGCCTTGGCCAGATCCGGACCGATGGCCTTGACGGCCTCGGCATAGCGCGCGCTGGTCGACGTGCGTTCGTTGTGGGTGCGCTTCTGCCACCACTGCCAGCCGCCGATCAGGCCCAGCCCGAGGGCCACGCCGCCGATCAGGCCGAGCGCGTTCTTCTGCAGCCAGCCGCGGACTTTTTCGCTTTGTTCGTGCTCGTCGAGCAGGTCGTCGATCGCCATGCGGTCTCTCGCCCGCGCCTGCGCGCGGGTCGTTCAAAAAGGGAGCGGCCCGCGAGCGGACCGGCGTTCGCGCCCTGGGCGGATCAGACGGCGACCGTAGCCGGCCGGAAACTCATTCGGGCGCCAGGGAGCCGTCAGAGGATACCGTAAAGCGCGCGACGTTGGCGCGGCGGAACGGCTGCAGGTCGACGGGCTGGCCCGCTTGCAGCACTTCCACGGCCGATGCGTTGCCGATCACCATGCGCGCCACTTCGCCATTGCCGTAGTGGCGCTGGCTACCGGAAGCGACCAGGCCTTGTTCGATCGTATGACCGTCGGGGGCGACGATTTCCACCCAACTGTCGCCGTTCATCCGCAGGCTGAGCGCGGAAGCCGGCTGGGCCGGCAGCGACGCCAGCGAAGCGACCACCGGTGCGCGTTCATGCACGGCGGGCCGCTGCTGGGCCTGCGTCGGCGCTTTCGAAGCGCGCTGCCCGGCGGGCGCGTCCAGGCGCGCGGCATTCTCCTCCGGCAGGCTCAACGGGCCGCGGGTAGCCATCATCCAGACCGGGACTACGATCACCGCGGTCATCACCACGTACACCGCCCGGCGCGCGACCTGTTCGAACAGGCGCTGCAGCGGCGGCGTGTGCACGTGGCTGACGATTTCCGATGGCTCGATGCGCTGCACGCCGGCCATTTCGATGGCGTCGTCGATCCGGACCCCGAGCAGCTTGGCGTAGCTGCGCAGCTGGCCGCGCACGAACACGGCGGCGCCGGCGCGTTCCCAATCGTCGTTCTCCAGCGCCTGCACGACCCGCAGCGGCATTTTCAATCGGGTCGCGACATCTTCCAGGCTCAGGCCCTGGGCCTCGCGCGCTTGGCGCAGACGGGCGCCGCAACCGGCGTGCGCGGGGCTGTAATGATCTTGAGTGGTCATGGTCATCTTGTTTCCACTGCGTTCGCGGCGCCGGCCTTGGGGAACTCCTGTTTCAGCCGGCGAACGTAACGATCGGCGGCAGCCCTGTCGCCGAGTTTGTTTTCGATTTGTGACGCTAGTAGCAACGAAGGCGCATTGGCCGGCGCCGCGGCCAAACGACGCTCTGAAAAAGCGCGCGCTTCGAAATATTCGCCCTTGCCGTAGGCCAGCTCGGCCATGGCTGCCAGGGCGACCGCATTGCTCGGATCCGACTTCAAGGCTCCGCGCAGATAGCGTTCGGCGTTGCCGGCTTGGCCTAGTTGCTGGGCGCAAGCCCCGGCATTGGCCATCGCCGAGCCGCGTTCGGCGTAATTCGGTACAGCGATGGCACGGTCGAACCAGCCCATCGCCTCCGCAGCCCGACCGTTGCCGCATAGCCAGGCGCCGTAGTTGTTCATCTCGGCGCCGCCGTTGGGGGCGAGCTCCACCGCACGCTGGTAATGCTGGCCTGCCTGGGCTGAGCGGCCGCGCCGACCCTCGATCACCGCCAGCAAGGTGTAGCCCTCGGGCGAACGCGGATCTTCCTTGAGCGCGGCGCGGACCTGGCGCTCGGCCTCGTCCAAGTCGCCGCTGCGGACGCGGTTCGCGGCCAGGCCCAAGCGTTCCCGGGCGGCGATGCGCTGCTTGGCCTCGGCGCTGTCCCGGATCTTCGGCGGCGCCTGCAACTCGCGGTATTTGCCGCCGCTGTAATCGGGCTTGATGAAGGTCAAACGGCTGCACGCCGGCAGCGCCGCGGCCGCGATCAGGATCGGAAGCAGGAGCGCGTTATGCCGCCTCACCGACCTTCCCCCCACCCTGCGCTTCTAGTTTCTTGCGGAATTCGGCCTGACGCCGGGTCTTATCGGCGACCTGGCCCTTCAACTGGCCGCAGGCCGCGTCGATATCGTCGCCGCGGGTGCGCCGGACCATGGTCAGCACGTGCGCGTCCAGCAGCGATTTCTGGAACGCGCGGATGTCGCTCTCGGACGAACGCTGGAAGCGCGTGCCCGGGAACGGATTGAACGGGATCAGGTTGACCTTGGCCGCGTCCTTCATCTGCAGCGCGTTGTCGAAACGGCGCATCAACTGCGCCAACTGCCGCGCATGGACCGGCTGGTCGTTCACGCCCTTCATCAGCGTGTATTCGAAGGTGATCGATTCGCCCTTCTTGCGCCGCGCGTAACGTTCGCAGGCGGCCATCAGTTCGGCGATCGGATATTTCTTGTTGAGCGGCACCAGTTCGCTGCGCAGCTCGTCGTTGGGCGCGTGCAGCGAGACCGCAAGCGACACGTCGCTGACTTCGCCCAGCTTGTCGATCATCGGCACCATGCCGGCGGTGGAAAGCGTCACGCGCTTGTTGGCCAGGCCGTAGCCCAGGTCGTCGCGCATCACGCTCATCGCGCGCACGACGTTGTCGAAATTCATCAGCGGCTCGCCCATGCCCATCATCACGACATTGGTGAGTTTGCGCTGCTTGTGCGGGACGTTGCCCAAGTGCTTCGCCGCCACCCACACCTGGCCGATGATCTCGGCGGTGGACAGGTTGCGATTGAAGCCTTGCGTCGCGGTCGAGCAAAACTGGCAGTTCAGCGCGCAGCCCACTTGCGAAGAAACGCACAGGGTTCCGCGGCCTTTATCGGGGATATAGACGGTTTCGATGGCGTTGCTGCCGTCCATACCCAGCAGCCATTTATGCGTGCCGTCGTTGGAAGGCTTTTCGAACTGGACCTGCGGCACTCGCACTTCGGCATGCGTTTCGAGCTTGGCGCGCAACGCCTTGCCCAGATCGGTCATTTCAACGAAATCGGTGACGTGGCGGTGGTGGATCCACTTCATCACCTGATGCGCGCGGTAGCGCTTTTCTTCGAGCGTGCGCTCGAAGAAATCCTCGAGCCCGACGCGGTCGAGCTCGAGGAGATTCTGCTTGCTGGCGATCGCTTCGTTCACTTCGCTCAGCGCGAATACACGTCGGTCGACGGGAAGAAATACGCGATCTCGACCGCGGCGGTTTCCGCAGCGTCCGAACCGTGCACGGCGTTGGCGTCGATCGAATCGGCGAAGTCGGCGCGGATCGTGCCCGGCGCGGCGTCCTTCGGATTGGTGGCGCCCATCAGCTCGCGGTTCTTGGCGATGGCGCTGTCGCCTTCAAGCACCTGAATCATCACCGGGCCGGACGACATGAATTCGACCAGCGCGTTGAAGAACGGACGCTCGCGATGCACGGCGTAGAAACCTTCGGCCTCTTTGCGCGACAGATGCTTCATCTTCGCCGCGACGACCTTCAGGCCGGCTTTTTCGAAACGCGAATAAATCTCACCGACGACGTTCTTGGCGACGGCATCGGGTTTGACGATCGACAGGGTGCGCTCCAGCGCCATGTGGATGAACTCCAGGTGCGTGGGCCCCTTCAGCCGCCCCTTGCAGCTGAACAAGACCCGAGGTTATCACGAAAATCCGCGTACTGACGCGGGGTTAGACACACTTCCGAAAGGAATTTTAACGGACGTCTCACTCCCCGTACACAGGCGTGTGGCCGGTTTTGCGCCCCTTGACCGTTTGGCCCGGATCGTGCATCTTTCAATCGTTCGTTTGAATCAACCAATTCAATCGGGGGATTGAGCCATGGCCGGCACCAACTTCAACACCAAGGACCGCATCCTCGGCGCGGCCGAATCTCTGTTCGCCCAACAGGGTTTCGCCGGCACTTCGCTGCGCGAGGTCACCAGCCGGGCCGACGTCAACATTGCAGCGGTCAATTACCACTTCGGCAGCAAGGAAAACCTGATCAACGAGGTGTTCCGGCGCCGCCTGGACGAGCTGTCCGACCGCCGCCTCAGCGCGCTGCAGGCGGCCCGCGAGCGATCGCCCGGCGATCTGCATGAAGTGCTGGCCGCCTTCATCGAGCCCGCCCTCGCCCTAAGCCTGGATCGCCAGGGCGGCTCCGCTTTCGTCCGCGTCCTGGCCCGCGCCTATGCGGAAAAGGACGAGCGCCTGCGCCAATTCGTGTCCGAGCACTACGGGCACGTGATGCGCGAGTTCTCCAAGGCCGTGGCCGCCTGCCTGCCCGACATGCCGCGAGAAACCCTGGCCTGGCGCCTGGATTTCGTCGCCGGTGCGCTGACCTATGCGATGGCCGATTTCGGTCACAACAAACGCATGAACGGCGGTAACGATCAGCAGCATTGCCAGCGCGCCGCGCGCGAACTGGTCCGCTTCGCCGCCGCCGGCTTGAGCGGATAGCGCAGGTCCCTCTGCAAGAGCCCGGCCATCCATGGCCGGACTTTCCATAAAAACAAGGATCTATGGGATATGTCTGAGAAACTACTTGTTCGCCGCGCCGCGGTTCTCGGCGCCGGCGTCATGGGCGCCCAGATCGCCGCCCACCTGACCAACGCCGGTGTCGATACGGTGCTGTTCGACTTGGCCGCAAAGGAAGGCGGCCCGAACGGGATCGTGCTCAAGGCCATCGCCAACCTGGGCAAGCTCAGCCCCGCCCCGCTCGCCAGCAAGTCGCTGGCCGAGGCGATCGTGCCGGCGAATTACGACAACGGCCTGGAACTGCTCAAGGGCTGCGACCTGATCGTCGAGGCCATCGCCGAACGCATGGACTGGAAGCAGGACCTGTACAAGAAGATCGCCCCGTTCGTCCCCGATCACACCGTGCTGGCCAGCAACACCTCGGGCCTGGGCATCAACAAGCTGGCCGAAGTGCTGCCGGAACAGCTGCGCCATCGCTTCTGCGGCGTGCATTTCTTCAATCCGCCGCGCTATATGCATTTGGCGGAACTGATCCCGGCCAAGACCACCGACAAAGCCGTGCTGGAAGGCCTGGAAACCTTCCTCACCACTACGCTCGGCAAGGGCGTGGTCTACGCCAAGGACACGCCGAACTTCATCGGCAACCGGATCGGCGTGTTCTCGATCCTGGCCACGGTCCACCACACCGCCGAGCACAAGCTCGGCTTCGACGAAGTCGACGCGATCACCGGCCCGTTGATCGGCCGGCCGAAGTCGGCGACCTACCGCACCTCGGACGTGGTCGGTTTGGACACGATGGCCCACGTCATCAAGACCATGGCCGATACGCTGCCTGACGATCCTTGGCACAAGTACTTCCAGTCGCCGAAGTGGCTGGACGCGCTGATCGCGAAAGGCGCCCTGGGTCAGAAGACCGGCGCCGGCATCTTCCGCAAGGTCGGCAAAGACATCCAGGTACTCGACCTGAAGGCGCAGGACTACAAGCTGGCCGAAGGTACGGCCGCGCCGGAAGTGGTCGAGATCCTGAAGATCAAGAACCCGGCCGAGAAATTCGCCAAGCTGCGCGAAAGCAAGCACCCGCAGGCGCAGTTCCTGTGGGCCGTGTTCCGCGACCTGTTCCATTACAGCGCCTATCACTTGGCCGACATCGCCGAGACGGCGCGTGACGTGGATTTGGCCATCCGCTGGGGCTATGGCTGGTCGCTGGGTCCGTTCGAAACCTGGCAGGCCGCCAGCTGGAAGCAAGTGGCGCAATGGATCGCGGACGACATCGTCGCCGGCAAGGCGATGAGCAACGCGCCGCTGCCCGACTGGGTGTTCGATGGCCGCGAAGGCGTGCATGCCGCGGAAGGCAGCTATAGCCCGGTCAAGAACGCGAAGTTGCCGCGCTCCGCCCTGCCCGTCTATCAGCGCCAGCGTTTCCCGGATCCGCTGCTGGGCGAATCGTTCCCGCAAGGCGATACCGTTTACGAGAACGACGGCATCCGCATGTGGACCGACAATGACGGCATCGCAGTCGTGTCGTTCAAGACCAAAATGAACACCGTTTCGGATCACGTGCTGAACGGCCTGCAGGAAGCCGTATCGCGCGCCGAGAAGGATTTCAAGGGCCTGGTGATCTGGCAGCAGAAGGAACCTTTCTCCGCCGGCGCCGACCTGGCCGGCGCGCTCGGCCTGCTCCAGGCCGGCGACGTGCAAGGCTTCGAAACGATGGTCGCCAACTTCCAGGCCACCAGTCAGCGGATCAAGTATTCGCTGGTTCCCGTCGTCGCCGCGGTGCGCGGCCTGGCGCTGGGCGGCGGTTGCGAATTCCAGATGCACAGCGCGCGGACCGTGGCCGGGCTGGAAAGCTACATCGGCCTGGTGGAAGCGGGCGTCGGCTTGCTGCCCGCGGGCGGCGGCTTGAAGGAAATCGCGGTGCGCGCTTCGCATGCGGCCGGCCCGGGCGGCGATGTGTTCGCCCAGCTCAAGCGCTATTTCGAAACGGTGGCGATGGCGAAGGTGTCGACTTCGGCTGTCGAAGCGCAGGAACTGGGTTTGCTGCGCGATACCGACAAGGTCGTATTCAACGCCTACGAACTGCTGTACGTCGCCAAGCGACAGGCGCTGGCGCTGGCCGAAAGCGGCCACCGTCCGCCGCTGCCGGCGCGCCGCATCGCCGTGGCCGGCGACGTCGGCATCGCCACCTTCAAGATGATGCTGGTGAACATGCTGGAAGGCCGTTTCATCAGCGAATACGACTACGAGATCGCGACCCGCATCGCCACCGTGTTGTGCGGCGGCGAGATCGACCGCGGCGCGCTGGTCGACGAAGAGTGGTTGCTCAAGCTGGAACGCAAGCACTTCGTCGAGCTGGCGCAGCAGCCGAAAACGCAGGAGCGCATCGCGCACATGCTGAAGACCGGAAAACCATTGCGAAACTGACGCTTTTGAAGCCGTCATTCCCGCGAAGGCGGGAATCCAGCGACTTTGGCCTCTCATTTCTCGATGAAATCCAAGAGCAAAGTCACTGGATCCCCGCTTTCGCGGGGATGACAGCTAAGCAAAAAGCTCGCGGCTGAAGCCGCTCCCACAAAGAGCAATCATCGAGAACCGCCATGACCCGCCAAATCCAAGACGCCTACATCGTCGCCGCCACCCGCACTCCCGTGGGCAAGGCGCCCAAGGGCGTGTTCCGCAACACCCGCCCGGACGACATGTTGGCGCACGTGCTCAAGGCCGTGATCGCGCAAGCGCCCGGCATCGACGTGAACCGGATCGAGGACGCGGTGATCGGCTGCGCCATGCCCGAAGGCGAGCAAGGCATGAACGTGGCCCGCATCGGCGTGCTGCTGGCCGGGCTGCCGGACACGGTGGCGGCGCAGACCATCAACCGCTTCTGCTCCTCGGGCTTGCAGGCCGTGGCCTTGGCCGCGGACCAGATCCGCCTGGGCAACGCCGACCTGGTGCTGGCGGGCGGCACCGAATCGATGTCGATGGTGCCGATGATGGGCAACAAGGTCGCGCTCAGCCCGTCGGTGTTCAAGGACGACCATGTCGCCATCGCCTATGGCATGGGCATCACCGCCGAGAAAGTGGCCGAGGAATGGAAGGTGTCGCGCGAGGACCAGGACGCCTTCGCCCTCGCCTCGCACCAGAAGGCGCTGGCCGCGATCAAGGCGGGCGAATTCCGCGACGAGATTTCGCCTTACGAAGTCGTCTCGCACGTGCCCGATCTGGTCGGCAACGTGGTGCAGCTGCGCAAGGCATTGGTCGAAAACGACGAAGGCCCGCGCATCGACACTTCGCTGGAAGGCCTGGCGAAATTGCGCCCGGTATTCCGCAACGGCCAGTTCGGAGGCACCGTCACCGCGGGCAATTCCTCGCAGATGAGCGACGGCGCCGCTGCGGTTTTGCTGGCTTCGGAACAGGCGATCAAGGATTACGGCCTGACTCCGCTGGCCCGATTCGTCTCGTTCTCGGTCGCTGGCGTGCGCCCGGAAGTGATGGGCATCGGCCCGATCGCCGCGATTCCGAAGGCTTTGAAACAGGCCGGGCTCACCAAGGATCAGATCGACTGGATCGAGCTCAACGAAGCCTTCGCCGCGCAGGCCTTGGCGGTGATCCGCGACAGCGGCTTGGATCCGTCCAAGGTCAACCCGCTCGGCGGCGCGATCGCATTGGGGCATCCGCTCGGCGCGACCGGCGCGGTGCGTACCGCCACCATCGTCCACGGCATGCGCCGGCGCCAGCAGAAATACGGCATGGTGACGATGTGCATCGGCACCGGCATGGGCGCAGCCGGAATTTTCGAGGCGCTCTGACGCTCGCCGCTGACGGACGTGAAAAAACGGCGCATGAAGCGCCGTTTTTTCCGCACGACGAATCGCTCGAATTTTTTCGATCGTTATCGACCCTCGGTGCATACGAACTGGTCGCGCACGTATTCGCCGCCGGGCTCCGCATCGAATGTCTCGTAAACTCCGCCGTACTGGTATTCGCGAACCGGATTGTGGCAAATCAGGTAATCGCCTCTACTGTCCCGATACCATTGCGACCCTTCCATGGGCGCAGCGGCGAGCTTTTCGTTCGAATTCGCAGGGCACTGGCGTCCAAATGTCGCGATCCAACGTGAAGGCGCAAGAGCGGACTACCTTCGATGCGCATCCGTTTAACGCCGCCGCAAGAACAAACGCATGCGCGAATTTCGCTGTACGCCGCTCGATACGAATGTCCGGGCGAAGGATAATCCTGTTCGGGCGCGGAGGCGGCTGTCCGGCTTGATCGGCGCCTCACCAATACCGTCGCCGCGCGCCGCCTGCGGAACCTTCAAATCGATGCACAGCGCATCAAGCACCTTCTGCGCCATCGCATGACCTCGCCAGTCGTCGGCGCGAACGTCGGGCAACGGCCCGAAATCGCCCTTCGGCGCATGCAGCGACCAATGCACAACCATCCACGCGCGCAGCGCGCCATCGGCCTCGGCACCGGTGGCGCATGATCCCGTAGGTCCGAATTTCAAATTCTTGATATAAGCGCGCGGCAGGGCCTTCTTCAATTCCGCCGTCGCCTGCTTCATGTCGGCCGGCGCCCAGGGCGTTCCGTCCGGCAATAACGTAGGACGAATTACGAGCAGGTAATCCGACCTTCGGTCGTATTCCGTCGTTCCGACAGCGCCGACGAGCGCAGCGCGGCCCTGAATCGAGTTGTCGAAAACGACCTTAGCTTCCAGCAAATCGATGGTCTGGCGCGGATGCGCGCAGCCCACAGCCAGCAATGCCGGGGCCCAAACGATCGAGTATCGGTTCAAAAAGCGCACGACACCGCCCTGTCGATACCGCACTCGGACGATTTTGACACGGGACTCAGGCCAAGCGCGTCCCGTTGGGCACGGCACGCTCGACCGCGGTCAAAACCACGCCGTCTTCGGTCGGAAACCCCGTCAGCAGGAATTCCGAGACGAAAGGCCCGATCTGCTTGGCCGGAAAATTGATCACGCCGACCACCTGCCGGCCGATCAGTTCCTCGGCCGAATACAGCGCCTTGATCTGAGCGCTGGTCTTCTTGACGCCGAACGGGCCGAAATCGACCCACACTTTCCATGCAGGCTTGCGCGCTTCGGGAAATTCTTCGGCCTTCAGCACGGTGCCGGCGCAGATCAGGACCTTCTCGAAATCGGCCCATTCGATGGGTTCGGCCATCGTGCCCTACTCCAGGTCGATGACGCCGAGTTCCTTCAGCGCGTTCTGCATGAGCTGCGTGGCCGCGTCGCTGAGCTTTTCGTGGTCCAGCGCGTAGCGGATGGTGGCTTCGATCAGGCCCAGATGCGTGCCGCAGTCGAAACGCGTGCCTTGGAAACGGTAGGCCAGCACTTCGTCCTGCTTCAGCAAGGTCGAAATCGCGTCGGTCAGCTGGATTTCGCCGCCGGCGCCGGGCGTGGTGTTCTCCAACAGCCCGAAAATGCTTCCGGGAAGGATGTAGCGGCCGACCACGGCGAGCGTACTGGGCGCGTCTTCCGGCCTGGGCTTTTCGACCATCGCCGTGATCCGGCCCTTGCGCCCCGAAAAGCCTTCGGTGGCGACGATGCCGTAACTACCGGTCTGCTCGCGCGGCACGTCCTGCGTGGCGATGACACCCGCACCGCTGGTTTCCGCCAGGTCGGCCATCTGCTTCAGCGCACCCGGCCCACGGTTCCAAATCAGATCGTCCGGCAGCAGCACGGCGAAAGGCTCGTCGCCGACGATGGGTTTGGCGCACAGCACGGCATGGCCCAAACCCAGGGCTTCGGCCTGGGTCACGAACACCGCACGCACGCCTTCGGGCAATACGTTGCGGATCAGGTCCAGTTGTTCCTGCTTTCCGGCTTTCTCCAGCTTGTGCTCGAGCTCGTAGGCCTTGTCGAAATAATCCGCAACCGAATGCTTGTAGCGGTTGGTGACGAAGATCAGCGTGTCGCAACCGGCTTCGATCGCTTCGTCCACCGCGTACTGGATCAACGGGCGGTCGACGATCGGCAGCATCTCCTTGGGCACGGTCTTGGTGGCGGGAAGGAAACGCGTGCCGTGGCCGGCCACCGGGAATACCGCTTTACGGATGCGCTGCACTGCTTCAGATCCTCCGCGCTTCTCGCGCCGGGAATGGAACGATGGTGGCCGCATGCGGCTCGGCGGCCTCTTCGGCCGGCTGGAATTCCGGCACCGCCGAGCGCAAGGATTGGGCCAGTGCAGCCTGATCGTAACGAGCGGTGGCCTCGCGCATGCCGCGCAACGCCGACAGCACCTGCTCGGCGACGACGCTGCGCGCTTCGGCCTGCAGGATCTTCGGATGCGCGGTCTGACGATAGCGCTCGTCGGCGTGGAACAGCGTTTCGTGCAGCTTCTCGCCGGGACGCAAGCCGGTGTATACGATCGCGATGTCCTTGCCCGGCTGTTTGCCCGCCAGGCGGATCATCTGTTCGGCCAGCAGGCGGATCGGCACAGGTTCGCCCATATCCAGGGTGTAGATCGCTTCGTGCGAACCGATCGCGGCGGCCTGCAGGATCAGCTGGCAAGCCTCGGGAATGGTCATGAAGTAACGCGTGACTTCCGCGTCGGTCACCGTCACCGGGCCGCCGACGCGGATCTGTTCGCGGAACAAGGGCACGACGCTGCCGGCGGAGTCCAGTACGTTGCCGAAACGCACCGTGACGAAGTGGGTGCTGCGCTGCTCGGCCATGGCTTGGCAGACCATTTCCGCCAAACGTTTGCTCGCGCCGAGCACATTGGCCGGATCCACGGCCTTGTCGGTGGAAATCAGGACGAAAGTGCCGACGCCGGCGTCGCGGCAGGCCGCGGCCACGGTTTCGGTGGCCAGCACGTTGTTGCGCACCGCTTCGCGCAACTGCGCTTCCAACAGCGGCACCTGCTTGTAGGCGGCGGCGTGGAAACACGCGTCAGGCTTGGCTTCGGCGAGCACGTGCTTGATCACGGCGGGATCGCCGCAATCGCCCAGCACAGCGACGCATTCCAGGTTCGGGAAGTCGCGCCGCAGCTCGGCTTCCATCGTCATCAGCGAGAGTTCGTCGATTTCGACCAAGGCGATGCGCTGCGCGCCGTGGCGGGCGCACTGCCGGCAGAGTTCCGAGCCGATCGAACCGCCGGCACCGGTGACCACCACCGAACGACCGCCCAGCCAGCTGCGGATGGCCTTCCAATCGGGAAGCACGGGCTTGCGGCCGAGCAGGTCTTCGATCGCGACCTCTTTCAATTCGCCCGGCAGCGAGCGGCCGACCAGCACGTCTTCCAAGCGCGGCACGGTGCGGAACGGCAAACCGGTGCGTTCGCAGGCGGCGACCACGCGTTGCATTTCGCTGGCGTCCACCGCCGGCATGGCGATCACCAGCAGTTTCGCCGAGGTTTCCTTGGCGATTTCGACCACGTCGCCAATGCTGCCGAGCACCGGAACGCCGTGCAGCTTGCTGCCATGCAGTTTCAGCGCATCGTCCAGGAATCCGACCGGTTGGTAGGCGCCGGAGCGGCGCAAATCGCGCACCAGCGCATCGCCAGCTTCGCCTGCGCCCAGGATCAGCGTCCGCACCGGGCTGCGGCCCGTGCGCTCGCTGCTGGCATCTTTCCAGGCGCGGTAAAGCAAGCGCGGCGTGCCCAGCAATCCCACCAGCGCGAACGGATAGCCCAGCAGAACGGCGCGCGGCACGGGATCCAGCCGGTTGTAGATGAACAAGCCCAGCGATATCGCGAGCAGACCGATCAGGCTCGCTTTGACGATGTTCCACAAGTCCGGAACGCTGGCGAATCGCCACAGCCCCCGGTACAACCCGGCCTGCCAGAACACCAGCCCTTGCGCGAGCAGCACGATCGCGATCTGGGTCGACCACAAGGACACGGGAGGAGGATTGGCCGCGAAGCCGTACCGGAGCCAATGCAAGCCGGTCCAGCACAGCCAGACCATGGCCAGATCGTGCGCGACCACCGCTAAACGCGGTAGCCCTGCACTCATTCGGTCACGAAAATCCTTCATTCCTTATCCTTAGAAATCCCACCGCCAACGACCGCGAAACCGCCTGCCCGGCGCAACCCGCGCCAAACCAAACATGAAAGGGTATACCAACCCAACAAGACCATTGTAATAACGCCGGCATTTTCGGCCCGGAACCACCACCACAGCGCGATGGCGGTCACGGTCCATAAGCCATATGCCAATGTGACCGAACCATGTCCCTTCCCCCTCGCCCAGATTTGGTAGGCATGCGTCACGTGCGGCGTCCACCAGCGTTCTCCACTCAGCATCCGCCTTACCAATGTCAACGCCGCGTCTACGAGGAAAGCCGCCAAGGGCAGCAGTACCAGCGGCCAACCCGGATCGGCCTCCGCGGCGACCGCTACGCACAATGCCGCCAAGGCATACCCCAGGGCTCCGCTTCCCACGTCACCCAGGAATATTTTTGCGCGCGGCAAATTGAACGGCAGGAAACCGCAGCACGCTGCGCACAAGGCCAGGGCCAGCCACTGGGAGGGGCCGTGCAGCCAAACGGCCGCCGCGGCAGCGATCAGGGCGGCCTGGCTGGCCGCCAGGCCGTCGATCCCATCCATGAAATTCCAGACGTTGGTCAGCCCAATCGACAGCACGAAAGCGCCCGCGGCCAGCCACGGGTCGCCATAGGCGTGATGAAAGCCGATCGCCAGCGCCGAACTCGCCAGCGCATGCACGCCCAGCCGCAGCCAGGGAGACAAGGGCCGGTGGTCGTCGATGGCGCCGATGCCCGCCACCAGTACCAGCCCGGTCGCGAAGGCAGCGGGCAGAATCGCGTGCGACGGGTCGAAGACGATCCCCGCCGCCGCCGCGACCAGCATCGCCAGGACGATCGCCGCTCCGCCGCCCCGCGGCGTCGCCGACGTGTGGCTGCGGCGTTCTCCGGGCTGATCGATCAGCCGCGCGCGCAACGCGTAGCGCCGCGCCAACCATGTACCCAGCGCGCCGATGAGCAAATGCAGCGCCAGCCAAGCGGCGACCGGCATCAGACGACCGCGTAGTTGAGCAGCGGCTTGATCGTCCCCCACTCCTTGCAGCTGGGGCATTGCCAATGGTGCGAGCGCGCGCCGAAACCGCAGCGGTTGCAGCGATAACTCGGGTTGCGGACCAGTAATTGGTCGGTGATGTGCTTCAGATCTTGCAGTGTGGCTTCGGGGTCGGTGCCTTCGGCCAAAGTCAGATCGATCAATGCCGCTTCGCCGCGCACCGAAGGCCGGTCCTTCAATTGCCGGGCCAGATAGCTGCGCGCCGCGGTGACGCCTTCGTCGGCTTCCACCAAACGCGTCAGGGCCAGCACCGGCGCGACACCGCGGTAATGCTCGCTCATTTCGGTCAGGAACGAACGCGCGCCGGGCACGTCGCCGACCCGCCGGTAGCATTCCAGCAGCGTCGGCAGGATTTCCGGCAAGTAGTCCGGATCGTGCCGCGCCGCGCGTTCGAAAGCGCGGATCGCGGCCGCGTCGTCGCCCGCCTCCACTTCGATGCGGCCTTCCATAATGCCGGGCCGCACCGCGTCCGAATCGGCCGCATACGCTCGAGCGATCGCCTGACGCGCGCCCGCGACGTCGCCGCCGGCGCGCAAACGGTCGGCCAGTTCGCATTCGAAATGGGCGATCAGCTTGCCCATCGGTTCGCCGGTCGCCGCTTCGTAGCGGGTAGCGTTCTCGATCGCCTTGGCCCAGTCGCGTTCGGCCTGGTAGATGCCGATCAGATGCTTCAGCGCCTGCGGCGCGCGCTGGTCGATCTTGGCCAGATCGCTGAATACCGTTTCGGCGCGATCGAGCAAACCGGAACGCATGTAGTCCTCGCCCAACGCGAGCAAGGCTTGCACTTTCTGCTGGTCGTTCAGATCGGAGCGCTGCACCAGCCCCTGGTGCAGGCGGATCGCGCGGTCGACTTCGCCGCGGCGCCGGAATAAATGGCCCAACGCGACCTGGGTTTCGAACGTGTCCTTGTCCAGTTCGGCGATATGCAGGAACAGCTCGATCGCCTTGTCCGGCTGCTCGTTCAACAGATAGTTCAGGCCGCGGAAATAAGTGGTGGACAGCCGGCTGACCTGGGAGTCGCTATGCCGCTCGCCGCCGCGGCGGCCGATGATCCAGCCGGTCAACGCCGCCACCGGCAAGAGCAGGAAGAACCAGAACCATTCGTTGACGAAAGCCATCATCGTTCGGCGCCTCCGTCGGTTTTGGCCGGCGCATTCGCGGACGCCTTGCGCAGCCGCTGCCGCAGCGGCAGCACCACGCTGGCTGTCAGGATTAGGCCGCCGAGGATCACTCCCCCCAGCAACGCCGCCAGCACGATCACGCCCAAACCAGCCCGCAAGGAAGCGAATCCCAGATCCAAGGCGACTGGTTGCGGATTCAATGCGCCCACGGCGATGCCGGCCACAAGACAGGCGATGGCGACGAGTAGGCGGATCAGACGCATGCACGGGGCTCCGTAAACGGCGTTAGCTTAGCCGACACGGCGGCAACCTCGACAGAATCGCGCCTGGAAACGGGCGCGGCCGCTCAATCTTCGCTAGCTTGCGGCTCGACGGAGCTGACCCGCTCGCGCAATTCCTTGCCGGGCTTGAAATGCGGCACATGCTTGCCGGGCAGCGCGACAGCGTCGCCGGTCTTGGGGTTGCGGCCGGTGCGCGGCGGCCGGTAATGCAGGGAGAAACTGCCGAAGCCGCGGATCTCGATGCGGCCGCCTTCGGACAGCGAACCGCCCATCATCTCCAGCAACGACTTGACCGCGAGGTCGACGTCGTCGGCCTTCAGATGGGCCTGCCGCTGGGTGAGTATTTCGATCAGTTCGGACTTGGTCATGGGCACCGCATCGCAGGCTCGGAGCCGAGGACGGTCCGGCGAACCGGACCGTCCATTCGAGGCTTACTCGGAATCGGCCTTGCTGCCGAGCTGTTCGCGCAGCAACGCACCGAGCTTGGTGGTGCCGCTGGAGGCGTCGCTCGACGCACGGTTGTACTCGGCCAGCGTCTCCTGCACCTCGGCTTCGTCCTTGGCCTTGATCGAGAGCTGCATGGTGCGGCCCTTGCGATCCATGCCGATGAACTTGGCTTCGACTTCGTCGCCCACCTTCAGGTACTGGGTGGCGTCGTCGACGCGTTCCTTGGCGATGTCGCGGGCGGCCACATAGCCTTCCACGCCGTCGGCCAGTTCGATGGTCGCGCCCTTGGCGTCCACTTCCTTGACCTTGCCCTTGACCACGGAACCCTTCTGGTTGCCGGCCATGTACTGGCCGAACGGATCCTGCTCCAGCTGCTTGACGCCCAGGCTGATGCGCTCGCGTTCCGGATCCACCGCCAGCACCACCGCTTCGAGGGTGTCGCCCTTCTTGAAGTTGCGGGCGATGTCTTCGCCGGTGGAGTTCCAGCTGATGTCGGACAGGTGGATCAGGCCGTCGATGCCGCCGTCCAGGCCGATGAAGATGCCGAAGTCGGTGATCGACTTGATCTGGCCGGAGACCTTGTCGCCCTTCTTATGGATGGCGGCGAAGGTTTCCCACGGATTGGACGAGACCTGCTTCATGCCCAGCGAGATGCGGCGGCGCTCTTCGTCCACGTCCAGCACCATCACCTGCACTTCGTCGCCGACCTGCACGATCTTGGACGGATTGACGTTCTTGTTGGTCCAGTCCATTTCCGACACGTGGACCAGGCCTTCCACGCCCGGCTCGATCTCGACGAACGCGCCGTAATCGGTGACGTTGGAGACCTTGCCGAACACGCGGGTGTTGGCCGGGTAGCGGCGCGCGATGTTGTCCCACGGATCCTCGCCCAGTTGCTTCAGGCCGAGGCTGACGCGGTTGCGCTCGCGGTCGTACTTGAGCACGCGGACGTCGAGCTCCTGGCCCACTTCCACCACTTCGCTCGGATGGCGCACGCGCTTCCAGGCCATGTCGGTGATGTGCAGCAGGCCGTCGATGCCGCCCAGGTCCACGAACGCGCCGTAGTCGGTGAGGTTCTTGACCACGCCCTTGAGGATCGCGCCTTCCTGCAGCTTCTCGAGCAGCTGCTCGCGCTCTTCCGAATGCTCGCTCTCGACCACCGCGCGACGCGAAACCACCACGTTGTTGCGCTTGCGGTCCAGCTTGATGAGCTTGAACTCGAGTTCCTTGCCTTCCAGGTACACCGGATCGCGGACCGGACGCACGTCGACCAGCGAGCCCGGCAGGAATGCGCGGACATCCTTGATGTCGACGGTGAAGCCGCCCTTGACCTTGCCGCTGATGCGGCCGGTGATGGTCTCGTTGTTGTTCAGAGCTTCTTCCAGCTCGTCCCACACCATGGCGCGCTTGGCTTTCTCGCGCGACAGCACGGTTTCGCCGAAACCATTTTCGATGGAGTCCAGCGCGACCTTGACTTGGTCGCCCACGCCGACGTCGATTTCGCCGGCGTCGTTACGGAACTGTTCGATCGGCACGATGCCTTCGGACTTCAGGCCGGCGTTGATCACCACCACGTCGGTACGCACTTCGACGACGGTGCCGACGACGATGGAGCCCGGCTTCAGCTTGGCCAGTTGGGTCTGGCTCTGTTCGAACAGTTCTGCGAAAGATTCAGTCATTTCTGATTACTCGGTTGGACACAGACCGGCTGCGTTTTCTGGACGCGGCGCGGTCCACCCGTTATCGGCCTGCGCGGGATGCGTGTGGCCGGGAGTGTTGTTGTGAATGGAAAAATCCGCGCAGCCTTGCCGCGCGGGGCCTTCTGCGGCGCTGGATTCGCGTCAGCGTTCCGGCAGCAAAGCCAGGACGCGTGCGACCACCTCGTCGATGGGGAGGCCGGTGGTGTCGATGCGGACGGCGTCTTCGGCCGGTCGCAGCGGCGCCACCGCGCGTTCCGCATCGCGGGCGTCGCGGGCGAGAATCTCGCGTAGCAGACCGTCCAATGTAACGGAAACCCCTTTGTCTTTCAACTGCTTATAGCGTCTTTCGGCCCTTTCTTCGGCGCTGGCGGTCAAAAAGACCTTGTGGCGGGCGTCCGGGAAGATGACCGTGCCCATGTCGCGGCCGTCGGCGACCAGGCCCGGCGGCTGGCGGAAGGCCCGCTGCTTGTCCAGCAGGGCCTCGCGGACCGCCGGCAGCGCGGCGATGGCCGAAGCGGCCGCCCCGGCGGTTTCCATCCGCAACTGGTGGGTCGCATCCTTGCCGTTGACGATGACCCGCGGCTCGGCCCCGCCCTCGCCCGTCTCGAAGTGGATCTCGGTACGCTCGGCGCAGGCGGCCACGTGCTCGGCATCGCTCAGGTCGACCTGCGACCAGGCCGCGGCCAGGCCCACCGCGCGGTACAGGGCGCCGGAGTCCAGGTAATGCCAGCCCAAGCGGACCGCGACCAGCCGGCTGATGGTGCCTTTGCCCGAGCCGGAAGGCCCGTCGATGGTCAGAACGGGGACGGTCTTGGCCATCTGTTTCTCCTCCGGGTTCGGGCCATTCTAGAGGCAAGCCGCAACCTCTTGAACCCATTCGGAAAAGCCAGCATAATGTCGGACTTTTCCGCCGAGGTGTGTCATGAAGGTCCTGTCCTCCCTGAAGTCGGCGAAGGCCCGTCACCGCGACTGCAAGGTGGTCCGCCGCCGCGGCAAGGTCTTCGTAATCTGCAAGTCGAACCCGCGTTTCAAAGCACGCCAGCGCTGAAACCCGTTTTCCGCGACGCTGCGAGGCGTCCGGAAACGCGACGAAGGCCGCAGCGATGCGGCCTTTTCGTTTATGGCCTCACGGCGCGCATTTGCCGCAGGCCGATCATGCCTGTCGCACGAGTGCCGAACTTCCTCCTCACGGAGTTTGGCTCATGCGCCCCACTCGTCTACAGACGCTTCCGCTCCTGGCAGTGCTGGCTTTCGTCTCCATCCCCTTCAATGGCGCCGCCATGACTGATCGGAATGGCGGTTCGCCCTTGTCGGCCGACAACAGCCAGGAATGCGAGCTGATCAAGGCGATCATCGCCGAAAACCACCTGACGCCCACAGGCTTGTACGCGGTTCGCAACTACAACCCGGGCGGCAAAATCAGCGACCACCGCATGATGAATGCGGCGTTGGAGCGGCATTTCGCCCCCTCGCAGCTCGACGAAGCGTTCAAGCGCATTTTCCACGATGCGCCGACACGGACGCCGCGCTTCGTTTGCGACTCGCTAGCGGCATTCGTCACCGAAACTGAAGCGGCGAAGATCGTTTCCAGGAACCGTTACGATCCCGACGACTATCGGCACGATCTGTACAGGCTGAAACACGGCAAGGAACGGTACACCGTGTATTACTTCAGTTCGCCGGTCTACTTCGGCGACTACGCAGCCATGAAGTACACCGCCCGGGATGCCACCGATGCGCGATACAGGCTGTACCTGCTGAAAAAGACCAACGGGACCTGGCGATTCCTCGACATCCTCGACATGGGCGTCGACGAAAGCTTCCAGACCAGGCGGACGAACCGCACGGTCGGCGCGGCGAAACCACGTGAAATCCCGGCATCCGGGCATGCCCACATCGGAAATGCGACCGGATTCCGTTCCCGTTCCTTGATTTCCCAGGGCGGCTTCCGCCTACAATCCTGCGTCCAAACCGAGGGAGTTGGGTCATGAACCGTATCGCACGTCCGCTGGCCTTCGCTCTGCTGCTGGCGACCGCCGGCACCGCCTCGGCCGACAAGCTGCTGATCGACCGCACCCGCCAGGAAAGCCAGATGACGATGCCGGCCCGCGGCATGACCATGGCCCAGGTCGAAGCCCGCTACGGTGCGCCGGCCGGCAAGCTGGATCCGCGCGGCGGCCAAAAGCGCCAATGGCCCACGATCAACCGCTGGACCTATCCGGCTTTCGTCGTTTATTTCGAGAAGAACAAAGTGATCGACGCCGTCGCCGTGCAAGCGGCGCCGAACGAGATCGGGCCGAAGCCGCCGGTTCGGTGACGGCGTAACCCAAGTTTCGCAAAGGCCTGCCATTTTCCGCGCAGGCACGATTGAGTACCGGAATGACTGAGTATTTGCGTTTCCCCGCGGAGTGGGAGCCCCAATCCGCGGTTCTGATCGCTTGGCCGCACGAAGCCACCGACTGGGCCGGGCGCCTGGGCGAAGTCGAAGAGACCTACATCGCGCTGGTCGCGGCGATCGTGCGCTTCCAGCGCGCGCTGATCTGCGTCGCGGACGATGACGTGCAGGCCTACGCGCGGGCTCGACTGTCTTCGGCGCGGATCGACATGGCGCGCGTGGATTTCGTCGAAGTCCCTTACGACGACACTTGGCTGCGCGATTCCGGCCCGATCACGCTGCGCAGCCGCGACGGCTTCCGCCTGCTCGATTTCCGCTTCACCGGCTGGGGCGGCAAGTTCGAAGCCAGCCGAGACGATCAGTTGATCGAATCGCTGCGCACACGCGGCGTGTTCGGCGACGCGGCGGCGCAAGCGATCGATTTCGCGCTGGAAGGCGGCGCCATCGACACCGACGGCGCGGGCACGCTGCTGACGACCTGGCAATGCCTGCACGAACGCCATCCTGACAAGTCGCGCGAGGAACTGACCGCGAAGCTTTCCGATTGGCTCGCGCAAAGCCGCGTGCTGTGGCTGGACCACGGCTACTTGGAAGGCGACGACACCGACGCCCACGTCGACACCCTCGCCCGCTTCGCCGCGCCGGACGCGATCGTGTTCCAGGCCTGCGACGATCCGGCCGATTCGCACTACGCCGAATTGAAGGCGATGGCGGACGAAATCGCCGCCCTGCGCACCGCATACGGCACGCCGTACCGTTTGTTCCCGCTGCCCTGGGCGAAGCCGATCGTCGACGACGGCCGGCGATTGGCCGCCAGCTACGCCAATTTCCTGATCGTCAACGGCGCGGTGCTGATGCCGACCTACGGCGATGCGGCCGATGCCGAAGCCGCGGCCGTGCTGGCGCAGGCCTTCCCCGCGCACGAAATCGTGCAGGTGCCGTGCCGCGCGCTGATCTGGCAGAACGGCAGCTTGCATTGCATCACCATGCAATTGCCGGCGGGACTGGCGTAGGGTGGGCCTTGGCCCACCATCGCCATTCCACGATTGTCGCGATCAACGTCCCCTCGTCATCCCATTGCTCGACGCGACGGGCATGATGGCGACGGTGGGCCAAGGCCCACCCTACAATCTCCGCTTTGCGAAAACGGCACCGCCATGAAGAAAACCACCCTGCCCGTCGCCCTGATCCAGGAACAGAACCATGGCGATGCCGCGGCGAACCTGGCCGTGATCGAACAGCGCGTGTCCGAAGCCGCCAAACTGGGCGCGAAGTTGGTGCTGTTGCAGGAACTGCACAACGGCCCGTACTTCTGCCAGCACGAATCGGTGGCCGAATTCGACCTGGCCGAAACCATCCCCGGCCCCAGCACCGAGCACTTGGGCAAGCTGGCGAAGCAGCACGGCGTGGTCCTGGTCAGCTCGTTGTTCGAAAAGCGCGCGACCGGGCTGTACCACAACACCGCGGTCGTGTTCGAAAAGGACGGTTCGACCGCCGGCAAGTACCGCAAGATGCACATCCCGGACGATCCGGGTTTCTACGAAAAGTTCTATTTCACGCCTGGCGATATCGGTTTCGAACCGATCGACACTTCGGTCGGCCGCTTGGGCGTGATGGTGTGCTGGGACCAGTGGTATCCGGAAGGCGCGCGCTTGATGGCGCTAGCCGGTGCGGAACTGCTGCTGTATCCGACCGCGATCGGCTGGGATCCGGACGACGAACAGGCCGAGAAGGATCGCCAGCGCAATGCTTGGATCCTCAGCCACCGCGGCCACGCCGTCGCCAACGGGTTGCCGGTGCTGTCCTGCAATCGCGTCGGACACGAAGCTTCGCCGCTGGGTACTTCCGGCATTCGTTTCTGGGGCTCAAGCCACGTGCTGGGCCCGCAAGGCGAATTCCTGGCCGAAGCGAATCAGGACCAACCCGAAGTGCTGATGTGCGAAGTCGACATGGAACGCAGCGAACACGTGCGCCGCATCTGGCCGTTCCTGCGCGACCGCCGCATCGATGCATACGGCGATCTGCTGAAGCGCTACCGCGATTGACCCTCTCCCTTTTACGGGAGAGGGACAGGCGCGAAGCGCCAGGGAGAGGGTTCGGCTTTTCGCGCTCGTCCTACATCCTATCTTGTGGGAGCGGCTTCAGCCGCGAGCTTTAGGCGCATCGCGATCTGGTTGAAAAGCTCGCGGCTGAAGCCGCTCCCACAAAGTCGCATCAGGCGGCGAGATTCCCTGGCCGACGAACGGTCAAATAAAAACGAACGGTCGTGCTATTATCCGTTCTGTGAACATGCTGACCGCCACCCAAAAAGGCGCCGCCACCCGCGAAGCCATCATTGACCAGGCCTACGACATGGCCCGGCAGACGGGGCTGGAAGGCCTGTCGATCGGCCCGCTCGCCCAGGCGGTAGGCATGTCCAAGAGCGGCGTCTTCGCCCACTTCGGCTCGCGCGAGGATCTGCAGCTGGCGGTGCTGGAATCGGCTGCCTACCGCTTCGGAACCCAGGTGCTGGTCGCCGCGCTCAAGGAGCCCCGCGGATTGCCGCGGCTGCGCGCGATCATGCGCAACTGGTTCGACTGGGGACAGATGGCCACCGGCGGCTGCGTGCTGGTCGGCTCGGTCAGCGAATACGACGACCGTCCCGGTCCGATCCGCGATCGCGTGCAGGAAAACGAAAAGCGCTGGCGCACGGAACTGCAGCGCGCCGCCCAGATCGCCATCGACGCCGGCCATTTGCGCGATGGCGACACCGATCAATACGCGTTCGAGTTGTACGCGATCCCGCTGGCGATGCTGCACGAAGCGGGCCTGTTCGGATACGAACGCGCCCGGCGCCATGGCGACACCGCGCTGGAGCGCTGGTTCGCCGCCCACTCCCCCACCGCCTGATCCTTCGATGAGGTGCTTGCCATGTCCGCTGCTGCCGCAAAAATTAGCACGACCGTTCGATCCACTCTGAAGATAGCGGGCCTACGCGCCTCGTTTCTGCTCGGTAGTTGGTTCGACGCCAAGGCCACCGTTCGCCGCGCCGGCGATCTGTTCTGCACGCCGTTCGCCAGCTCACGCACGCGCGCCGCGCAAACGCCTAGCGCTGACGCGGTTGAAGACAGCTTCGAACTGGACGGCCGCCGCATCCACACCTATGTCTGGGGCGATCCGAAAAAGCAGCCCTACGTTCTCCTTGCGCACGGCTGGTCGAGCCACGCCACGCGCTTCCTCCCCTGGATCGGCCGCCTCCGGGGCGCCGACTACGCGGTGGTAGCGTTCGACCAGCCTGCGCATGGACTCAGCAGCGGCAATCGCAGCAACCTGCTCGAGTTCGCCGATACGCTGGAAGCCGTGGCGCACCGTTTCGGGCCCGCGGCCGCGCTGATCGGGCATTCGCTGGGCGGCGCGGCGGTGGCGACGGCGCTCGCGCGCGGATTGCCCGCCGATCGCGCGGTGCTG
>DATFFH010000094.1:0-15993 GCA_035250245.1 Luteimonas sp.
AACGGCAGCCGCCGCGCCGCCGCCTGCGCCGGCCGCGGCTTCGTCCAGCAGCGAACTGCGTCCGATCAGCATGCCGCAGCCGCGCTATCCGGCCGCCGCGTTGCGCGCGCGCCAGAGCGGTAGCGTGCAGGTCGAATTCACCGTCGCCCCCGACGGTTCGGTCAGCGCCGCGCGCGTGGTCAGCGCCCAGCCCGATCGCGTGTTCGACCGCGAAGCCGTCGCCGCCGTGCGCCGCTGGCGCTTCCAACCGGTGGATTCGCCGGTGACGACGCGGCGGACGATCGCGTTCAATCCGGGCAACTGAGCCGGCGCGACGACAGGAACAGCCCGGCCTACGCCGGGCTGTTTCGTTTTGGAGGACTGCGTTGAACGAAAATCCCTATGCGGCCCCGAACGCGACAATAGCGGCCAAGCCATTCGCCGCTGGCGAAATCGCCAAGGTGTACACCCCCAAGCAAGTCGCCGCCGGCGCGTTTCTCGGCGGACCGATCGGTCTGGTCTACTTTCTGAAATCCAATTTCCGTGCGCTCGGCGACGATAGGCGCGAACGCAATGCGCTCATTTACGGTGCGATTTTCGTGATCGCGCTGTCATTAGTGCTGCCGTTGTTACCGGACAAATTCCCGTCCGCGCCACTCAATCTCGCGTACATCTTCTTCGGCCATTTTTTCGCCGCGCGCTATCAGATGGACAAGCAGGCGATCGCTGCTTCGAGCGGGCACGACTTTCATTCGAACTGGCGGGTGGTGGGCCTGGGACTGCTTTGCGGAGTTGCGTCCGTCATCGTCATCGTCGGCGTCGCCCTGCTTCTGAGTTATCTCGGGCTGCTGCCGGGCTGGCCCGTCGCGGAGTGAGGATGGAAATCCGGGTCGATACATTGGATGGCGTCGAGATCCGAGAATTGCTGCAGGAACATTTGCAGGCCATGGAACGGACTTCGCCGCCGGAAAGCCGGCATGCATTGGACATCGCCGGTCTCCGCCAGGCGGACGTCACGTTCTGGAGCATCTGGGACGACGCCGAGCTGGCCGGCTGCGGCGCGTTGAAGCATCTCGATTCGACGCACGCCGAAATCAAATCCATGCGCACCGCGATCGCGCATTTGCGCAAGGGCGTGGCTTCAAAAATGCTCGAACACCTGATCGCCGAAGCCCGCCTTCGCGGCTACCGGCGGTTGAGCCTGGAAACCGGCTCGATGGACTATTTCGAACCCGCGCGAAAGCTGTACGCTAGTTTCGGATTCGTACCGTGCGCGCCGTTCGGATCCTACGTCGAAGATCCGAACAGCGTGTTCATGACGAAGGCGCTGTGAAAGCCCCTCTCCCATCGGGAGAGGGGTTGGGGTGAGGGTTCGGCGAAGCGACGTTTTTGCGGATCGCATCGCATCGTTGACAACCTCGCTTCGCCGAACCCTCATCCGGCGTTACGCGCCACCTTCTCCCGGAGGGAGAAGGGAACAACGCGTCAAGCCGAAATCGCCAACCGCTCCTGGTGATACCGCCGCGTCGCCGCGAACCACAGCAGCGCGGCCAGGCCGAAGCCGGCGGCGAAATACACCAACCATTCCGTCGGCAGCACCGCTTCGCTGCGCACCACCTTCAGCAGCATCTGGTTCTGCGCCAGGAACGGCACCGCGAACATCCACAGCTGGTTCTTGACCGGGCTGACCATCAGCACGATGGTCGGGATCATCGGCATCAGCATCAGGAAGGTCATGTAGCTCTGCGCTTCCTTCACCGACTTCGCGCCGGCCGCGATGTAGGTGAGCAGGGCCGTACCGATGAACAGCATCGGCAACAGCACCGCCAGCATCTTCGCGATCGACACCAGGCTCATGTCCAGCTGCCGCGCGATGCCCGGCGCGATCGACGCGCCCAGCTTGAACGCGAGCAGCGTCAACAGCAGGCTCAACAGGCCGACGCTGCAGGCCGCGGCGATCTTGCCGCTGACCACGGCGCCGCGCGGCGCCGGCGTGGCCAGCAGCGGTTCCAGCGACTGCCGTTCGCGTTCGCCGGCGGTCGCGTCGATGATCAGATACGCGCCGCCCAGGAACGCGCTGAGGATCAGCAGGTAAGGCAGCATCGCCATCGCGATGCCCTTGCGCGATTCCGGCGTCGACAGGTCCTTGTGCGACACGGCCAACGGCGCGGCCACGCTGGGATTGATGCCACGCGACAGCAAGCGCAGCGCGCCGACTTGCTGGCCGTAACGCGCCAGCGCGTTTTCCAAACGCCGCACTGGCACCTCGGCATCCTGGCGCGTGCTGTCGTGAACGATTTCGACCAAAGCCGGCGTACCTTCGCGCCATTGCTTGGCGTAATCGCCGCCGATCTTCAGGTACACGTCTTCGGCCTGGCTGCGGATCGCCGCGTCCGGATCCCCCTTGAATTCCTTGCGCTGGATGCCTTGCCCGGCCAGCCACGCCACCAGGTTCGGCGCCTGCTCGGCGCCAACCATCGCGACCGACAGCGGTTTCTCCATCTGGTCCTTGGCGCGCGACTCGGCCAGCGTCAGCAAGCCGACGAACAACGCCGGCGCCAACAACGGGCCCATTACCAGCGCCAGCATCAGTGTGCGCCGGTCGCGCGAGAGCTCCAGCAGTTCCTTCCACCACACGGTGAACATCGATTTCATGCGTGCAAGCCCTCATCCGAACCGATCAGCCTGACGAAGGCTTCCTCGAGATTGTCCTGTCCCGTCTGCGCACGCAGCTCGTCGGGCGCGCCTTGCGCGGCCACGCGGCCGTGCGCGATCACCACTATCCGGTCGCACAGCGCCGCGACCTCCTGCATGATGTGGCTGGAGAAAATCACGCAGCGGCCTTCGTCGCGCAGCTGCTTCAAGAAGCCGCGCAAGCCGCGCGTGGTCATCACGTCCAGGCCGTTGGTGGGTTCGTCCAGGATCACGTTGCGCGGGTCGTGGACCAGTGCGCGCGCGATCGCGGTCTTGGTGCGCTGGCCTTGCGAGAAGCCTTCGGTCTGGCGATCGAGGAAATCCTCCATCTGCAGCGCTTGCGCCAGCGTTTGCGTGCGCCGGTCGATGTCGGCGCGCGACAGCCCGTGCAGTTCGCCGAAGTAACGCACGTTCTCGCGCGCGGTCAGGCGCTTGTACACGCCGCGCGCGTCCGGCAGCACACCCAGCGCGCGGCGCGCGGCGGCGGGATCGGCGGCGACGTCGCGGCCGTCGATCAACACCCGGCCCTGTTCCGGCGCCATCAGCGTGTACAGCATGCGCAGCGTGGTGGTCTTGCCGGCGCCGTTGGGGCCGAGCAGGCCGGTGATCTCGCCGTCACGCGCCTCGAAGCCGACGCCATCGACCGCGATCACGTCGCCGGTCTTGCTTTTGAAGGTCTTGCGCAGGTTTTCTGCGACGATCATGCGGATGCTCCGGTGCGGCGGGAACCGATCACGGTTCCCATCCGTTGAAGGAAGTGAAGGGCGGCGTGTAGGCCAGCGTGTCCAGGCATTGGGCGTCGAGCGCTTTCGCATCGGCCTTGTCCAGGAATTGCGCGAACAGCTTGGGCATGCAGCCGGCGCCGATCACGTTGTGGCCCTGGCCGCGCAAGGTCAGCGCGCGGCCATTGGGCAGCGTTTTCACCACGCTGTCGGCGTAGCTGGGCGGCGTCACCGGATCCACTTCGCCGGAAATGAGCAGGGCGGGCACCGGCGTGGCCAAGGGTTTGTGGAAATCGTTGGGTCGCGCGCCTTTCGGCCAGATGGCGCATTGCGCGACGAGGACGTCGACCAGCGCGTTGCCGAGCAGGGAAGAACCCATCGCAGGGTCGCCGCGGATGCCGTCGGCGTCTTCGCTGCAGATCACCGACAAGCCCATGCCTTGGGCCATTTGGTCGGACAAGTCGCCGCTAAGCATCTTCGACAGCGACATCAAGCCTTCATAGCGCCCGGCACTCGCTTCATTGATCAACAGCGGCAACAACGAAGCCGCCGCCGGGGCATAGGCGTACATGCGTGTCAGGCCGGCGACGTGCGCGGGCAGAAGTTTTTCCTGCTTCGATTCGCCGGTGTTGGCGTCGCGGTATTCGACCAGCGGCTGTTCGGTCTTCAACTTCGACATGAGAGCGTTCAAGCGCTCGCGCGGATCGCCCAGCGATTTGGCGCAATTCGGGATCTTCGCGCAGCGGCCGAATTGCAGATCGAGCGCGTTCTCCAGGTTGCGGGCGAAATCGTTGCCCAAGTAGATCGTGTTCGGTGCGACCGAATCCAAGGTGATCGTGCGCGTGCTCGCCGGGTAACGCATCGCATATTGCTGGGCGACGCGGGTGCCGTAGGAAATGCCGATCAGATTGATCTTATCGGCGCCGATCGCCTTGCGCACCGTGTCCAGGTCGCGCACCGCGTCGGTGGTGGTGTAGAAGCGCAGGTCGGCGTCCTTGGCCAGCGCGGCGCGGCATTTCTCCGTTTCCGCGCGCGCGATCCGCATGGCGGCGGCATCGTCGGCCGGCACGATATCGTCAGACTTGCAGTTCAGCGGATGCGATTTTCCGGTGCCGCGCTGGTCGACCAGGATCACGTCGCGCTTTTTCAAAGCCTCGGCGAAGGCGGGGGCGACCATCGGATAGCTGGCGGCGGCGGCCTGGCCGGGTCCGCCGGCGAGCATGAACACAGGGTCGGGCGCGTGCTCGCCTTTCTCGTCGGCCGGAATCCAGGCGATGTTGAGCGCGATCTTGCGTCCGGCCGGCAGCGCGGGATTTTCCGCGACGGACAGCTCGCCGCATTGCGCCTCGATGCTGCCCGCGCCGGCTTGCGAAGTCAGCGTGCAGGGCTTGAAGGCAATACGGCCGAGTTTGCGCGGCTCGACCGGCGCCATCGCGCTCGCGGCCTTCGCGGTATCGGCGTCGTGGGATGCGGCGTCGCGCCAATGGCGGTAGCCGACGACGCCGGCTGCCAGCAGCAACACGAGTGCGATTCGGAGCTTGCGTGACATCGGTGCGGTGCCTCTCGGTTCGAAACGACGGTTGATGGATAAGACGACGCTGCGCGATGGATGTGACGCCGCGTCGGTTTCGGATTCAATCAGGCAGGAAAATCGCCTCGATCGGCTCGCCGAACAGGCGCGCGATGCGGAACGCCAGCGGCAAGCCCGGATCGTACTTGCCGGTTTCGATCGCGTTGACGGTCTGCCGCGACACGTCCAGGCGTTCGGCCAGTTCGCCTTGCGACCATTGCCGCCCCTCGCGCAGTTCGCGCACCCGGCTTTTCATCGATAGCGTCTTTGGATCAGCAAACGGGCGGCGATGTAGCCGCCGCAGATCAGCGGAAACACCCATTTCAGCGCCAGGTCGGCCGGAACGGCGATGACCTCGGCATGCTTCAGCAGGCTCATCGCCATATAGCCCAGGATCACCAGCAAGGTGGCCAGAGCGAAGGATTCGCTCTCGATCCTGCGCTGCAGATCGTCCAGCGCCAGCACGTAGCGGATCACGATGAGCAGCAGCGCCGACGCCGGCAGCATCGGCAGCAATGCGATCACGATGCGCAGCCATGGTGCCTGGGCGAGGTCGAGCAGGCGGTCGCGGAAGAAGGAGAGCAGCAGGAACGCGGCGATCGGCAGCGCGATGGCGCGGTAATAGCGTCGGCGCAGCGTGGCCGGGGCCGTGTCGGAGAAATCGCCGGTCAGGGCCGACAGCGCGGCGACAGCCAAGGCGCCGCTAGCCACCCCGGTGACGACGCCGAATTCGTGCGGCGACAGCCAAGGACGGGCAAGCCAGGCGAATACGGCGACCGCCGCGGCCGCGGCGCCGATCGCGAAGAACCAACGGGCGGTCGGGGTGGTCATGCAGGCGAGGGCTGTCAAGGAAAGTTGACAGGCACGATAGGAGCCAAAAACCGGCGTGTCAAGCATCCTTGACACGCAGGGTGGGCCTTGGCCCACCATCGCCGTGCACCGGTGGCGACAGACAATGAGCGAAGGAACACAGATCACTTCGCGGATTCGTCGAAATCGGACGGAGGGCAATGGTGGGCCAAGGCCCACCCTACTTGTTGCTGATGTATTTCTCGCGTCGGATCTGCGGTACGGGCAGACCGTAGGCCTTCAGCGATTCGAAACAGGCGTCGACCATATTCGGATTGCCGCACAGATAGGCGATGTCGCCGTCGTTCGGCGCGAACTCGTCCAGGAACTGCTGCACGTAGCCGCGGCGCACGTCCGGGTGCGGATCGGCCGGCAGTTCGCGCGAGAAACAAGGCACGAAACGGAATTGCGGGTGCGCGTCGGCGAAGGCGCGGAATTCGTCTCCGTACAACAGTTCGTCCGGCGTACGCGCGCCGAACAGCAGCACTACTTCGATGCCGCGCTCGGAGATCAGCTTCTCGATCTGGGGCAGCATCGCGCGATAAGGCGTCACGCCGGTGCCGGTGCCGATCAAAAGATAGCGGCGGTTGGCGTCGGCCGGCATCAGGCAGAAACGGCCGAACGGGCCGCTGGCGTCGATCAGGCCGCCATCTTCCAAGCCTTCGAACAAGGCCGTCGCCGCGCCGCCAGGCACGTAGCTGACCGCGATCTCGACCGCTTCGCCGGCGCCCAGCGCGTGGTCGTGAATGGTCGCCAGCGAATAGCTGCGTTTGGTCGCCGTGCCGTCGGCGTAATGGAAATGCACCTGGATGAACTGGCCGGGGATGAAATCCAGCGGCGCGCCGTCGTCGCGGACGAAGGTGTAATGGCCCACGGTCGGGGCCAGCATGCGGCGCGAAACGAGTTTGAGCGGGAAGTGCTGGATGGCCACGGAAATCCGACGAAGCTGCAACAGTCCGTGGCCGGAACGGCGCCGCGGGGCCGCCTATACTAGCGGGATTCGCCGCGCGGCTCGCGGCGCAGGTCCTGGAAATGGCTCAAAACCCCGCGGCGGGAGCCGCTGCGCCCGCACTGTCCGTGCGCCGGCTGCGCAAAACCTACGACAACCGCGTCGAGGCGCTGAAGGGCGTGTCGCTCGACGTCGCCCCCGGCGATTTCTTCGCCCTGCTGGGGCCCAACGGCGCCGGCAAGTCCACCTTGATCGGCATCGTCAGCTCGCTGGTCAACAAAAGCGAGGGCGAGGTCGAAGTGTTCGGCGTCGATCTGTCGCGGCACCGCGACGCGGCGATGCGCCTGATCGGCTTGGTGCCGCAGGAAATCAACTTCAACATGTTCGAGAAGCCGCGCGACATCCTGGTCAATTACGCCGGCTTCTACGGCGTACCGCGCGAGGAGGCGCTGGTCCGCGCCGAAGAAGAACTAAAGCGCTCACAGCTGTGGGACAAGGCCGACATGATGAGCCGCACGCTGTCCGGCGGCATGAAGCGGCGATTGATGATCGCCCGCGCCATGATGACCCGGCCGCGCCTGCTGATCCTGGACGAGCCCACCGCCGGCGTGGACATCGAGATCCGCCGCGGCATGTGGAAGACGCTGAAGGAGATCAACGCCGCCGGCACCACGATCATCCTGACTACGCACTATTTGGAAGAAGCCGAAAGCCTGTGCCGCAACCTGGCGATCATCGACCGCGGCCGGATCGTGGAGCAGGGGCCGATGAAGGCCTTGCTGGCCAAGTTGGACGTCGAAGGCTTCCTGCTGGATATCGACGGGCACCTGCCGCAGGCGCTGCCGGAGATCGAAGGCACGACCCTGGTCGCGGCCGACAACCACACGCTCGACATCGAGATGCCGCGGGCGATGGATTTGAACCGCGTGTTCGCTGTCCTCGGCGAAGCGGGCATCCGGGTGCGTTCGATGCGGACCAAATCCAACCGTTTGGAAGAATTGTTCGTGCGCCTGACCGGCGAGAATGCGGAAGACAGCACCGCGCAACCGCCGCCGGAGCAGGTGGCGTGATGCCTTTAAGCCGTCATTGCCCGCGAAGGCGGGAAACCAATGACTTAGATTTCGTCGCCGTCAGCGATGCGGCTCCGACAAAGCCAAGTCGCTGGATTCCCGCCTTCGCGGGAATGACGGCTAAAGCAAAAACAAAAGCGAAAGCAGAGCAATGAACCAAGCCATCGCCACCGAACCCAGCGCCGCGCAACGCAACCTCACCGCGTTCGGCACCATCGTCCGCCGCGAAGTGAACCGGATCCTGCGCATTTGGGGCCAGACCCTGGTGCCGCCGGCGATCACCATGACCTTGTACTTCCTGATCTTCGGCGGCCTGATCGGTTCGCGCGTCGGCACCATGGACGGGATCAAGTACATGGACTTCATCGTCCCGGGCTTAGTGATGATGAGCGTGATCCAGAACAGCTACGGCAACATCTCTTCCAGTTTCTTCGGCGCCAAGTTCGGCCGCCACGTCGAAGAGTTGTTGGTCAGCCCGATGCCGAACTGGGTGATCCTGGGCGGCTACGTCGCCGGCGCGGTGGTACGCGGCCTGATGGTGGGCGCGATCGTGTTGCTGATCGCGATGCTGTTCACCCAGGTTCGCGTGCCGCATCCGCTGATCACTTTCACCACCGTGCTGCTCGGCGCGACTATCTTTTCGTTGGCCGGCTTCGTCAACGCCGTGTACGCGAAGAAATTCGACGACGTGGCGATCGTGCCGACCTTCATCCTCACCCCGCTGACGTATCTCGGCGGCGTGTTCTATTCGGTCAAGCTGCTGCCGCCGTGGGCAGAGGCGATGACCCACGCCAATCCGATCTTCTACATGGTCAACGCGTTCCGCTACGGTCTGCTCGGTACCAGCGACGTCCCGCTGTGGGTGGCCTACGCGCTGATGCTCGGTTTCGTCGCCGCACTGGCGGCGTTGGGCTTGTGGTTGCTGAAGCGCGGTGTCGGTTTGCGTTCGTAGGGTGGGCCTTGGCCCACCATCGCCATCGTTTCATCCGCGATGAACGCCATCGAAGCCATACGCACCTTCAATGACGGTCGGCCGATTGCGGCATGGCGCCGGTGGGCCAAGGCCCAACCTACGCGTTAATCGCAGGTGGCTGCGCCGTCGACGATGCGGCACTGTTCCGGCATGCCATGCCGTTGCCAATAGGCCAGGATGCCGTTGTCGTGCAGATAGGCCTGGAAAGCGGGATCGCGGCGCAGGTAGGCCAGATCCTTGGTCCACAGCAGCAGATCCCAGCTCGAATAAGACCGCTCGCGCAGTTCGTCGAGCCTGGCGATCAGTTCCGGCGCTTCGGCTACGGCGTCCGGCGCCAGCACGCGGCAGAAATTCATCAGGCCGGTGTCTTGTTCGAACTTGCGCATTCCTCCCGGGCCGCGGGCCATAGCGAGGGATCGGTCAACGCCCGCGTCGTAGCCACGTAGGAGGCAAGCCTCTCCGCACACACCTGCCGATCCCGAACGGAGGCCTCAAGACCGCCACCGTCCCGGGGCGGACGCTGGCGGCACCGGAAATCCTTCCGCCTCGGATCAGAAACCACGCCATGAACGCTCCCTCCTTGCTACTGACTCTATTCGCTTCGCTGCCGCTGGCCGGCGCCGCCGCGCCGGCGCAAGGGCCCGTCTGCTCGTCGACTGCATCCGACCCGTCCTGCCTGGCCAGCGCGCCGTCGCCGAATTCGCCGGCACGGCCAATTTCGGCCAGACCTACGCATTGCGCGAACGGCTGATGAGCGAGGTGCAGCGCGCCTGCAGCCGCGGCGCGGGGCAGGTGCGGCTGGTTCGCGAGTCCGGCGCGGCGCCGAACCGGCTGTCGCCGTGGCGGTCCGCCCCGCGCTGCTCCTGTGGGAGCGGCCTCAGCCGCGAGTTTTCCCTTCAGTTCGCCGCTTCGCGATGGGAAAGTCGCCGCTGATGGCCACAAATTGTCCGGATTCCGTCTTTTAGACATCGCCGCTGCCGCGGCATGCCGACGGAACCGTACCGATGAGAACGTTCCCGCAAACCGGGCTCGGGCAGGTCTTGCGGCTCGTCGCGAGATCGCCTGGGTTCGCCGCGGCGCGTGCCGGGCGCGGCCTCGGCGGATAGCCGATCGGTGGCGGCCATGGGCAATATTTATTTGCAAATCTTCACGCTGGGCTGCGCGATGCTCGTATTGGGCATCGCGGGCATGGCGCACGTCAGCCGCAGCCGCTCGCGGCGCCGGCATATGGTCGTGTTCACATTGGACGAACTGCTCGGCAGCAGCATGCGCGCGCAGCGCAGGCGCGAGGTTCGTATCGAGCTTGTCTCCCGCTCGTCGATCATGCTGGGCGGCGTGTTGGCCTTGGCCGCATATTTTTCTTGGTGACATCCGGCGCCTCGTGCGCCGAGAGCGCTGTCCGCCCGGCGGGAGAACAGGACAGCGGCTGCAGCCGGCCTCTTTCCGGGCTGGCCTTTCCCCGCACGTGTTTCGGACGTGCGGTTTTTTTCGATGCCGCCGCATGCTTCATATAAGTAGCGGATAACGCTACATATGAGTAGCACTTCGTTTAATCGGCCCAACGTCCTGAATGGCGAGCGTGCGCGCGCCGAACGCATGACCTCTTTTTTTGAGAATTCCGTCCTTTAGCCCACTGCCGAAATTCCGGCAGATACCGACTGAGGACTTGCGAAATGAAATTACGAAAGGGGCCGGCTTTTCGGCCGACGGCGCTGGCGCTGTCGTTATTGACCGCCGCGGCGTTTGTTCCAGCGTACGCCGGACAGATGTGCGACTTGGCTAACGGCGATCCCGCTACTGAAGATACTGGGGGAAACACTGCCATCGGCGTGGATGCCC
The DNA here is from genome assembly GCA_035250245.1 of Luteimonas sp. Lineage (GTDB taxonomy): Bacteria > Pseudomonadota > Gammaproteobacteria > Xanthomonadales > Xanthomonadaceae > Luteimonas_C. Next base: position 10,646 of record DATFFH010000094.1, read on the forward strand.
TGTCTTGCGGCACAATGAATGATGCCGACGGGCAACAGGCAATGGCCTTCGGTCTGCTCAATGACGCCGCCGGCGAACAAAGCAGTGCGGTCGGCTTCTCGAACATCGCCTCGGGCACCAATAGCAGTGCTATCGGTCATAGAAATACCGCTACCAACGTGAATAGCACCGCTATAGGAAACAACAACAGTGCAACTGGCGTAGGTAGTAACGCAATCGGCGAGAACAATGAGGCCTTCGGAGAAGGCAGCACCGCATTCGGCGCCTTCAACACGGCGCTGAGTTTGCGATCCACGGCCGTGGGGTTTGGCAATGCCGCTGTCGGCAACTTAAGCAATGCCATCGGCGCCGAAAACCAGGCTCTTGGTGGGTTCAGCAATGCCATCGGTTTCGACAACTTGGCGAGCCTAACGGGAAGTATGGCGATAGGCCGTCTTAACGAAGCGACGGGCATGTTCAGCGTCGCCATCGGGAACGAGAACGATGCGGCTGCGGATCGCAGTACGGCGGTCGGTCGCTCCAATAGGGCTACCGCGGTCGACAGCAGCGCGTTCGGCTCATCCAATCGCGCGCTAGGCGCGCAAAGCAGCGCCTTCGGCTTCGCCAACTTCGCCACTGGCGACAACAGTACGGCCATGGGATACCAAGGCAAGGCCTTGGCGGACAACAGCCTTGCCATCGGCAGCTGGGTCGACACGAACAGCAACGGCATCCAAGATCTGGATATCGACACAGACGGCGACAACGTGGCCGATGCCAGTAGCGAATTGACGTTGGCCACAGGCAAATATGCGATCGCAATCGGCGGAGCGAGCCAAGCCACGGGCGAATACGCAAGCGCGCTCGGCAGCAGGAATGCAGCGAGCGGCTATGCAAGCACCGCGGTAGGAGCTAACAACAGAGCGGCGTCAGTCGGAAGTACCGCGGTCGGACTTAGCAATGAGGCCAACGGCGTATTCAGCGTGGCTATCGGCAACGCCAATATGGCCGTGGACGCGGAAAGTGTTGCGGTCGGCGCGCTGAATGTCGCCATGAGCGACTTCAGCGCCGCGATGGGCGTCCATAACGCAGTCACCGCATACGGGGCATCGGCATTCGGCATCGAAAACGAAGCACATGGCGAAATGAGTACCGCGGTTGGATTTCTAACGCGGGCAGAAGGCGGTGGGAGCCTAGCGGTTGGCAGTTGGATCGATGCCAACAACGATGGAGACATACAAGCCGATGAATTGACAGCGGCGGTCGGCCAATACTCCGCGGCGATAGGGCCCGGGGCGCAGGCGTTGGAGCAAGGCGCGGTCGCCATCGGCTCGGGAAGCCGCGCACTGGTCGCGGGGAGCGTGGCATTGGGTAGCGGGGCGGTTGCCGACCGCGCGGATAGCGTCTCGATCGGTGCCGCGGGGGCCGAGCGGCAGATCACTCACGTCGCAGCAGGCACGCAAGCTACCGACGCGGTGAACTTGTCGCAGTTGCAAGCGACCTTGACTACTGCCAACGCCTACACCGATACCGCCGTCGCGACCGGCGGCACCGCCGCCAACGCCTATACGGATAACCGCGAAGCGGCGATCCGCGACGACATGACGGCTGGCGATGCGCAAACGCTGTCGGCAGCCAACGCCTACACCGATCAGAAATTCGGCGCTTTCGGCGGATTCAACGATCGTTTCGATGCAATCGACCGTCGAATGAATCACTTGGATGATCGCCTGGATCGCGCAGGCGCTCTGAGTGCCGCCATGGTCGGCATGGCCTCCAGCGCCGCCGCGGTGGAAGGCGGACAAACCCGCATCGGCATCGCAGCAGGTACGTACGGGGGCAAGCAGGCGCTGTCGGTGGGCGTGCAGCGCCGCTTCGGCGGCCGAGCCGCCATGACGTTGGGCGGTGCGTTTAGCGGCTCGGAGCGCTCGGCCACGGTGGGCGTGGGCTTCGGTTTCTAAAAGCGGTTCGAAACGGTAGGCGGCGCCAAACAGGCGCCGCCTGCTCCGCAGCAGGCCGTGCTTACGCGGCCATGGCCACTTTTCCGACGTTTGTCGTCCTTTAGCGCACTGCCGAATTTCTTCGGCAGCCGACCTAAGGGAGAGTGACCATGCACGCACCAAAAACCCGCGCCAAACTGGCGCTTGCACTACTTGCGCTAACGGCGGCCTTGCCGGCATACGCCGGCCAGACTTGCGACCTGATTGACGGCAATGTGGCTGTCGAGAATGCTGGCTTTAGCGATGCCAGTGGCGCCGACGCCTTGGCCTGCGGCTTGACTAACGAGGCCAGTGGCCAGATCGCCACCGCCGTAGGCTCGAACAACTTTGCGACCGGCGAGAGCGCTACGGCCGTGGGTTTTCTCAATAACGCCGACGGCTTTTCGTCCACAGCCTTGGGCAACAGAAATTTCGCGTCTGGAGACTTCAGCACGGTGATCGGATCCGCGAGTCAGGCGAACGCCGCGCAAAGCGTTGCCGTCGGCCATCTCAGCCGAGCCGACGCGGAGAATAGCGTGGCGTTGGGCTCGGGATCCATTGCTGATCGGATCAATACGGTATCGGTAGGTGCAGCTGGGGCGGAAAGGCAGATCGTCAATGTCGCCGCGGGAACGCAAGCGACTGATGCCGTCAATGTGGCGCAGATGAATGCAGGCGATGCTGCTGCGCTGTCTGCAGCCAATGCCTACACCGATAGCAAGTTCGTCGGCTTGGATTTCTCCGCCATCAACGATCGTTTCGATGCGATCGAACAACGCTTCGACCGCCAGGATGCGCGTATCGACCGCATCGGCGCCATGGGCGGCGCGTTGGCGGGCATGGCCATGAACAGCGCGAACCTGAGTGGCCGCAACCGGGTGGCGGTAGGCGTGGGCTCGCACGGTGGACGCCAGGCTATCGCGGTCGGCTACCAGCGCGCGTTGATGGGCACTCGCGCTAGCGTGTCGCTGGGCGCCGCGTTCTCGGGCAGCGATAACACCGTTAGCGGCGGAGCGGGCTACAGCTGGTGAGCCCGGCAGCGGCCCTTGGCTAACACGAGCGCGCGCGCGTTCGAATCGCTGAGAAAACTGGCGCGGTGGGACAAAGGGATCGATGCTTTGCCCACCGCACCAGCCGTAACGCGATCAGATCATGCGAAACGCAAGTTCATTCGCACGGGGTGCTGTACTTTTCGAAATTGGCGGTGGCCGTTCCCCAATGCGAAATCATGCCCGCGCAATGCAGGGTCTTGCCGCCCACCACTTGGCCTTTGGCATTGAAATACACGTATTCGACCTCGTTGAACGCCTTCGCCAGCGCGACGGTGCTGACCAGGGCCAGCACGGCCGCCATTGCGTACACCCATTTGTTCTTCATAAAGACTCCGAGAGAGGATAACCAAGATACCATATCTTGGTAACCAAGATATATAATACTGGAAATTTCCAGTCAAGCCCCTCGAAGGATTTTTTATTCCAGCGGTTAGTCCCCCAAATTGAGCCGTACGGCACGAGGGAAGCCATACTTTTCGGTCAGGAAGGCGAGAGCCGTCTCCAGACTTCGCCAGCGCATGAGCTGCGCTCCGTTCTCCGCAAGTAGCGGCTGTATGCGGTTCGGGTGATGCAAGACCAGAGCATAGCCTTTCCGGCTACGGTGAATGATGGCTTCGAAACTTTGCTTGCCGTGGCGGCGGCCGCGCGCGCGGATGACGCCGGTTTCGGTCCGCCGGATTCGCGGACTGAGCTGAAAAATCATCTTGGTGGGGTTTCCGCATGGTCCTGATAAGGCAATGACGGAAAAAACAGCGGCGACGGACGTTTTAACCGGCCGCGCGCATCCGGCCTTGCGGGGCTGCGGACGCCAGCAGGTCGATATGGATTTGGCGCACGGACGGGTACCTCAGGCGGATGTGCTCGACCAAGCGCTCCAGACTTTTGAAAAGCCGCGGCTCGTTGGTCGAACGGCGCGTCCGCAGCGCGACAGGGTCCGGATGCCACTTCAACCGGACCAGAACCTGATAGCCGCCGGCCACCTGTTCGATGGTCATCTCGGTGACCGCGCCCAGCTTGGCTTGCCGCGTCAGCTCGACTTCCGTGATCGTGTTGTCCTGGTGCCAGAGCGACATAGCCGGGCATCCCGCCGAAGATGATAGAGAGGGCGCGCCCGATGCGCGCATCCGCCCCAACTGCAGACCGCGGCGCTCCGCCAAGGCATCTAGCTCGGCCGCTCGTCGGGCTGGGAGCGATGATAGGCGGCTTGGTTCGGGGCACTCAAGCGCCATGATGATGACCCCGGACGCGCGTCACAGTCCGTCTTGGGGTCCAATGGATACACAATTGGCGGTTTGTGCGGACAACGCTTCCCGCGGCCGACTTCCCCCAGCAAGCTTTTAATTATCAAAGGCTTGCGGAAAGGGAGAAAGTCGGCCTCCGACAGGACACTCGGATGCGGTGGCTGGCGCCGGATCGCACGCGAGCGTCGCGTCGCAAGGTAATGTCCGCAATTCCTTTGATATGCCGTAACGTGATCGATAGCGGTTCTGGTTTCGTTCGCGTTCGGGGACAGCGTATAAACTGCGACCTAGTTCGCGAAACGCTATGACGCGGCCAAGGATGCCACGCTCACAGAGGCGAAAGGACGCGAGTAGGGGAGCTCGCCGACCATGGCAGAGGAAGAATCCAAACTAGTCGCCAGGCTGGACGCCGTGAGCCAAGGCGATGCCCAAGCGCGGCAAGAACTGTCCCGCGATATCTACGCGCAACTGCGCATGATCGCGCGGCATCGTTTGGGCGGTCGGCCGCGTACGAATCTCAACACCACGGTGTTGGTGCACGAGGCGTACCTGAAGATCGCGGATGTCCCCGGCAGCGACGATCGTCAGGAACGTGCGCGCTTCTTCGCACTGGCCTCCAAGACCATGCGTAATCTGCTCATCGACTATCTGCGCGAACGTAAGGCGGCCAAGCGTGGCGGCGGCGCGATCATGTTGACGCTGGAACCCGGCCGCGATCCCGGATTCGAGAATTCGCAGGTGGATCTGCTGGCGGTCGAGGATGCGCTCCACGCGCTCAACGAAGTCGATCCTCGGTTGGTAGACGTGGTGGAGTGCAAATTCTTCGCCGGCATGGACTACGAAGAGATCGCCTTGGCGTACGACATCAGCGAACGCACCGTGCGTCGCGATTGGCGCCGCGCGCGCGCATTCCTGCGGGCGCATCTGGACGACACCGTATCGTGAACGCGAAAGCGGAACGCTGGCACCGCGTCTCCGAATTGTTCGACCGAGTGGCCGACCTGCCGGCGCAGGAACGGGAGCGTGTGCTGGCGTCCGAGTGCGGGGAGGATGCGCCGCTGCGCGCGGAAGTCGAACGCCTGCTGGCGGCCGACGAG
>DATFFH010000095.1:0-154108 GCA_035250245.1 Luteimonas sp.
ATAGTCCGTCGGCGAGATGGCGACCCGGGCATCGCTTCGCTCCACCCGGGCTACCGATCAGCGCTTCGGCTGGAATCGCAGGCTCAACGTGTAACTGCGCCCCGGCTGGTTGTAATACGCAGCGGTTTCGTACTCGCGATCGAGCACGTTGGCCGCGTTCAACTGCACGGTCCAGTCGTCGCTCAAGGCGTAACCCAGGCGCAAGTCGACCAGCGAATAGCCCGGCAGTGCGGTGCGGTTGGCGATGTCGTCGTAGCGGCGGCCTTCGCCGTAGAGGCTGCCGCCGACGCGGAATTTGCCGAACGCGCGGTCCAGGTCGATGCGACCGCTCTGGCGCGCGCGGCGCGGCAGCAAGTTGTCGCGGTTCGGCCCCGGACTGTCATTGCGCGGATCCAGCCAGGTCGCCGTCGCGGCCAGGGTCCAGGCACCGATGTCGAAATCGGCGCTGGCCTCGGCGCCGCGGATGCGGGCGCGGTCCACGTTCACCGGCAGGAAGGTGAGCGCATCGAAGGTGATCAGATCTTCGGCGCGGGTCTGATAAGCGCTCAGCGACCAGTTGCCGCGCGCGTGCGTGCCGCGCAGGCCGAGTTCCGCGCTGCGCGAAGTTTCCGGGCGCAGGTTCGGATTGGCGAAATTCGGGTAGTACAAATCGTTGAAGGTCGGCGCGCGGTAGGCGGTGCCGTAGCTGGCGATCAATTTCAGGCCATCGCTGAAGGCGAAGCCGTAGCGCAGGCTGCCGGTGGTTTCGCCGCCGAACTGGCTGTTGTCGTCGCGGCGTAGGCTGGCCTGCCAGCTCTGCTTGCCGAAATCGCCCTGCCATTGACCGAACACGGCGCGGTTGATCCTTTGCGTGGTGTCGAACTGCGTATCGCTGTCGATCGCATCGCGCTGCCAATCGAAACCCAGGCTCAACAGGCCGATGCTGCCGGTAGCGACGTCCGCCTGCACCGAACCGAGGTCGCGGTGGGTGTCGAAACGGCTGGTGAAGACGCCGTCCTTGTAGTCGTCGCTCTCGTCGACGCTGCGGCCGACGTTGAGCGTGAAGGACAGCTTCTGGCTCGGCGCGTAGCGCAAGCGGGCGCCGGCGACCTGCTGCACCACGTCGGCCTGGTTGGCGAAGCCGCCGTCGTATTCGTTCTGGCCTTCCGCGCGCATTACGCGCGCTTCGGCGTCCCACTGCTCGCCGAAGCGGTAGCCGCCCTGCAGCGACAGCGAATTGTTTTCGTAGCCGTCCTTGTCCGGCTCGTCGGTGAAGCAGCCGACGAACAGCGTGCCGCTGCCGCGGCAGGCGTCGATGCCTTCGGTGCGCTCGTGCGCGGCGTTGATCGAATACCAGCCGTTGCCCTGCTTGCCGGCGATGCCGGCGCTGGCGCGCCGCGTATCGAAGCTGCCGAGCGCGACGCTGGCATGCGGGGTGAACGCGCCTTCCGGGCGGCGGGTGAAGATCTGGATCACGCCGCCCAGCGCTTCCGAACCGTACAAGCTGGAGAACGGACCGCGCACGATTTCGATGCGCTCGATCTGGTCGACCGGAATGTCCTGGAACGCGGTCAAGCCGGCGCTGGCCGAACCGATGCGCACGCCGTCGACCATCACCAGCACTTGCTGTCCGCCCGCGCCGCGCAACGAGATCGTGGTGATCTTGCCGGCGCCGCCGGTGTTGGCGAAGGTGAGGCCCGGCGTGCCGCGCAGCAGTTCCGGCAGCGAAGCCGGCTGCAGGCGGTCGATGCGTTCGCGATCGATCACCGTGATCGAAGCGAGCGTGTTGGCCAGCGATTGCGGCGTGCGCGTGGCGGTGACCACGACCTGGTCGAGATCGGTGACCGCGGTGGATTCCGCGCTCGCCTGCGCGCAGGCGAACGAAACGGCCGCAGCCAACGCGGCGCGCGCGACGATGTGACGGGATTGCATCGGATGACTCCTTGGGCCGCGCCTGCCCGCGCGGTGTTGGCTGGAAAGGACAGGCGGAAAGGAGCGCATGGGGCCGACGACGGACGCGGCATCCACGACATCGCCCGCCGCGTGTCTGGTCGTGCCGGTGGCCGGTCTCCGGGCTCGCGAGCGGAACGCGTCCAGCGTTCCCGGATCGGCGCCTTCCCGTGCATCGCACAGTGGCTTACGGCCGATCGTTTGCTCGCCTACCGTTGCGGGGGCAGCTCCGGAATTGCGCGGACCGCGCTCACCGGATTCCCGTTTCAACCGCTGGCGTCAGGACGCGCGCGGTCACCTCAGGCGGGGCGCAGTTTAGCGGCGTTTGCGGCCGCGCGATAGCGGAAACGGGCATATCCGCATAATCTTCGGTGCTTATGGACGCCTCCGACACCTCTGCCGCCGCCCTGCTCGACACCGTGGAGGCGCGCATCCTGGGCTGCCTGGTCGAGAAAGAAGCCACCACGCCCGATGCGTATCCGCTGACGCTCAACAGCTTGGTGCTGGCTTGTAACCAGAAGACCTCGCGCGATCCGGTGACGAACCTGGAGCCCGGCGAGGTCGAGCACGCCCTGCGCCGGATGGAAGTGCGCGGCCTGGTCAAATCCTCGCATTCGGCGCGCGCCGGGCGATACGCGCATCGCATGGAGGCCGTGCTCAGCCTGACCCGCCAACAGACCGCCCTGCTCGCGCTGCTGATGTTGCGCGGACCGCAAACCTTGCACGAACTGCTGAGCCGCAGCGAGCGCTGGGTGAAGTTCGAAGGGATCGAGGACGTGCAGCACGCGCTGGAGCGGTTAGCCGCGCGCGAACCGGCCTTTACGACGAAGCTTCCGCGCGGCAGCGGACAACGCGAAGACCGTTACGGACACCTCCTTTGCGGCCCGCTGTCCGAAGCGCAACTCGCGGCCGCAGCGAAACCTTCGGCCGCTTCAGCATCCACGGACGAACGCGCGCTGCTGGAGCGGATCGACGCGCTGGAAGCCCGCATCGCCGCACTGGAAGCGAAACTGGACGCCGCTTCCTGATCGGTTTGCGCCGGCCGCCGATGGCGTTCACTATCGTCCTCCGGACATCGACGGAGCGCCAATGCCGCATCACACCTCGCTGATCGCAATCCTCTGCGTCGGCTTCGTGCTGGCTTTCGTGCTGGGCCTGCTGGCACAGCGCCTGCGGCTGTCGCCGCTGGTCGGCTATCTGGTGGCGGGCATACTGGCCGGGCCTTTCACGCCCGGCTTCGTCGCCGATCAGACCTTGGCGCCGCAATTGGCCGAGATCGGCGTGATCCTGCTGATGTTCGGCGTGGGCCTGCACTTCTCGCTGAAGGATCTGATGGAAGTGAAGTCGATCGCGCTGCCTGGCGCGGTCGCGCAGATCGCGGTGGCGACGCTGATGGGTTGGGGCCTGGGCGAATGGCTGGGCTGGTCGCACGGCGCCGGATTGATGTTCGGCTTGGCGCTGTCGGTGGCCAGCACCGTGGTGCTGCTGCGCGCGCTGGAGGAACGGCGGCTGATCGAAACCGGCAAGGGCAAGATCGCGGTCGGCTGGCTAATCGTCGAAGATCTGGCGATGGTGCTGGCGCTGGTGCTGGTGCCCGCTTTCGCCGACGTGCTTGGGGGGGACGGCGGCGGAGACGGCAGCCGCAGCGTATGGCTGACGCTGCTGATCACGCTGGGCAAAGTCGGCGCGTTCGTCGCGGTGATGCTGGTGATCGGACGCCGCGCGATCCCGTGGATTTTGGAGCGCGTGGCCGGCACCGGTTCGCGCGAACTGTTCACCCTGTGCGTGCTGGCCGTGGCGATGGGCGTGGCCTTCGGCGCGGCCGAACTGTTCGGCGTGTCGTTCGCGCTCGGCGCGTTCTTCGCCGGCATGCTGCTCAACGAGTCCGAATTCGGACACAAGGCCGCCAACGATTCGCTGCCGCTGCGCGACGCGTTCGCGGTGCTGTTCTTCGTGTCGGTGGGCATGCTGTTCGACCCGAAGATCGTGATCGAGCATCCGCTGGAACTGGCCGCGACTTTCCTGATCATCGTGTTCGGAAAATCGATCGCCGCCTGGGCGATCGTGCGGATGTTCGGCAAGAACGACGAGACCGCGCTGACCATTTCCGCCAGTCTGGCGCAGATCGGCGAGTTCTCCTTCATCCTCGCGGGCTTGGGCCTGTCGTTGAAGATCATGCCGCAGATGGCGCACGACTTGGTGCTGGCCGGCGCGTTGCTGTCGATCGTCGCCAATCCGCTGTTGTTCGCAGCGCTGGACCAATGGCAGAAGCGGCGCGACGCGCGCGTCGCCGCGGCCGCGCCCGAGCCCGAGGAAGCGCCGCCGCTGGATGTCGACGGGCATGCGATCGTGGTCGGCTACGGCCGGGTCGGCAACCAGCTGGCCAAGTTGCTGCGCGAACGGGGCGTGCCGGTGGCCGTCGTCGAAGACGACGCCGACCTGGTCGCGAACGCGCGCAAGGACGGTTTCCCGGCCGTGCGTGGCAACGCGGCTTCCGAGCGCGTGATGCGCGAAGCCCTGCCCGAACGCGCGCGAATGGCCGTGTTCGCGATTCCGCACGCGCTGGAAGCCGGCGAGACCATCGCCCGGCTGAAGACGATCAATCCCGAAATCACCGTGTTAGCGCGCGCGCACAGCGACAATGAAGTGCGTCATCTGCTCGAACACGGCGCCGATGGCGCGGTGCTGGCCGAACGTGAGCTGGCTTATTCGCTGGCGGAGATGGTGATGGCTACCCCGCCGTACCGGCCCGTTCGTATTCCGACCCCGTAGAGAGCGGAATCCACTCCGCTGCCTTTGCTTTTCGTAGGTGCGGCTTCAGCCGCACGCTTTTCGCTACATGCTGAAAGAAAGAGCGTGCGGCTGAAGCCGCACCTACGAAAAGCGGGTAGGCTGTGGCGGCCGAAGGGGACCTGTCATGCCAGATCAAGCCGCCAAAAGTTCCGAAGCGCTGGATTTCGCGACCCGCTATGACCTGCTGAAATCGGTGGTCGCCCGCTACGACAGTTACTACAACCTGGCTGCGGTGAAAGCCTCGCTACTGCTCACCAGCAACGCGATCTTCCTGGCGCCGTCGCTGGGCGAAAAAAGTCCATTGCTGCAGTTCGCGCAAGCCGCCATGGCGACGCGCGTCCTGGTTTCGGCGTCTATGGCGCTGTCGCTGGTATCGATGATCGGCGCGGCCCTGGTGATCGCCTCGTGGCTGTCGCGCAGCCGGGCGATGGTCGACCACCATTCGGTCGTCTTCAGCGAGAGCGTCGCGAAACAATCTCCCGACGAGTACGCCGGATCCGTGACCCGCATGACGCAGCAGGGCCTGATCGAAGACCTGGCGCGCCTGGCCCAACTGATGGCGTCGAACCTGGCGTCCAAGTTCCGCTACATCAACGCATCGCTCGCAGCCTTGGTCGCCGCCGTAGTCTGCGCCTGCGCCGCGCTGCTGCTCTAGGCGCTCTTCGGCCACAGGATTGCGGCGATGTCGTCCGCGGTTTGCGTATCGGCCCCGCGATAGAACAGTTGTTTGCCGTCGCTCAGCACGATGCTGACGCCGATCGCATAGCCGATGTTAGCCCGTTGCGTTTCGATCCGAAGCACATTGGAAGGCCGCAGCCAAAAGACTTCGCCGGCCACATCCACGCGTACAGGCGGCTCTCTGGTGGCCGCATTCGGTGCGATAGTTGGCATCGCGGCGTTGCCTTGTTCGATCATGGGATGCCCTCCGTTCATAGCAGGAAAGGACCCGGTCAAAGCGGCTTGCGGCGACAGAGCTAGAGGCTCCCGCGACCGCGGCGGGAACAGGCTTGCGCCATGAGGAAGCGCAAGACCGCGATCGCGGGAGATGGCCGCAGCCACCTTTAAATGACGGATTCCGGCGAACGAGCGGCCAAGCGCAGAGGATGGCAAATGCGACGGTCTTCACAGAAACGCAATTTTCGAACACCCTGCGATGACGAGCGACCGCTGCTTGCGTCGGGCCAATAGGCGAGGCGATGCTGGGTTCGCTCCGCTTAACCCAGCCTACGGATCCTTGGCAAAAGCCAGCTGCCCGCCTTCCGCGCCGACACGCACGGTGTCGCCGCTGCCGAATTCGCCGGCCAATATCTTCTGCGCCAGCGGATTCTCCAGCTGCTGCTGGATGGCGCGCTTCAGCGGCCGCGCGCCGTAGACCGGATCGAAGCCGACGTTGCCCAGCAGATCCAGCGCCTTGTCCGCAACGTCCAGGCGGATGCCGCGCTCGGCCAAACGCTTCTCCAACGAACGCAGCTGGATCTTCGCGATCTGCTTGATCTGCGCCTTGTCCAGCGGATGGAACACAACGATGTCGTCCAACCGGTTGATGAATTCCGGCCGGAAGTGCGCCTGCACCACGCCCATCACCGCGGCCTTCATCTGGGTGTAGCTTTCCGGCGTGTCGTCGGCCGCAAGCTCCTGGATCATCTGCGAGCCCAGGTTCGACGTCATCACGATCACGGTGTTTCGGAAATCCACGGTGCGGCCCTGGCCATCGGTCAAACGGCCGTCGTCCAGCACCTGCAGCAGGATGTTGAACACGTCCGGATGAGCTTTCTCCACTTCGTCGAGCAGGATCACGCTGTACGGGCGGCGGCGCACCGCTTCGGTCAGATAGCCGCCCTCTTCGTAGCCGACATAGCCCGGAGGCGCGCCGACCAGGCGGCTGACCGCGTGCTTTTCCATGAACTCGCTCATGTCGATGCGCACCATCGCATCGGACGAATCGAACAAGAATTCGGCCAGCGCCTTGCACAGTTCGGTCTTGCCGACGCCGGTCGGGCCCAGGAACAGGAACGAACCGCTGGGACGGTTCGGATCGCTCAAGCCCGCACGCGAGCGGCGCACCGCATCGGAGACGACCTTGATGGCTTCGTCCTGGCCGACCACGCGCGCATGCAGCGCGTCTTCCATCTTCAGCAGTTTTTCGCGCTCGCCTTCCAGCATCTTGGACACCGGGATGCCAGTCCAACGCGATACCACCTCGGCGATTTCCTCCGCCGTGACCTTGTCCTGCAACAGGCGAAAACCCTTGCTTTCGGCCTCCTGCGCGGCCTTGAGCTGCTTTTCAAGTTCCGGCAGCTGGCCGTACTGGATTTCGCTCATCCGCGCGTAGTCCTGGCGGCGCTGCGCGGCTTCCAGTTCCAGGCGCGCGGCTTCGATCTGCTCCTTGATCTTGGTCGCGCCCTGCAGCGTGGCCTTCTCGGCCTTCCACACTTCTTCCAGATCGTTGTATTCGCGCTGCAGTTTTTCGATTTCGGCATCCAGGTCGGCCAGGCGCTTCTTGCTCTCGGCGTCCTTTTCCTTCTTCAGCGCCTCGCGCTGGATCTTCAGCTGGATCAGGCGGCGTTCCTTGCGATCCAGCTCTTCCGGCTTGGAGTCGATCTCCATGCGGATGCGGCTGGCCGCTTCGTCCATCAGGTCGATGGCCTTGTCCGGCAACTGGCGGTCGGCGATGTAGCGGTGCGACAGCGTGGCGGCGGCGACGATCGCCGGATCGGTGATCTCCACGCCATGGTGCACGGCATAGCGTTCCTTCAGGCCGCGCAGGATCGCGATGGTGTCCTCGACGCTCGGTTCGCCGACGAACACCTTCTGGAAACGGCGCTCGAGCGCGGCGTCCTTTTCCACGTATTTGCGGTACTCGTCCAGGGTGGTCGCGCCGATGCAGTGCAGCTCGCCGCGCGCCAGCGCCGGCTTGAGCATGTTGCCGGCGTCCATCGCGCCTTCGGCCTTACCGGCGCCGACCATCGTGTGCAGTTCGTCGATGAACAGGATGATCTGGCCTTCGTTCTTGGCCAGGTCGTTCAACACCGCTTTCAAGCGCTCTTCGAATTCGCCGCGGTATTTTGCGCCGGCGATCAGTGCACCCATGTCCAGCGACAGGACGCGTTTGTTGCGCAGGCCCTCCGGCACTTCGCCGTTGACGATGCGTTGGGCCAGGCCTTCGACGATCGCGGTCTTGCCTACGCCCGGCTCCCCGATCAGCACGGGATTGTTCTTGGTGCGCCGCTGCAGCACTTGGATGGTGCGGCGGATTTCTTCGTCGCGCCCGACCACCGGGTCCAGCTTGCCGCCCTCGGCGCGCGCGGTGAGGTCGATGGTGTATTTCTCCAGCGCTTGGCGCTGGTCTTCGGCATTTTCGCTTTGCACCGTTTCCCCTCCCCGCATTTTCTCGATGGCGGCTTCGATCTTGCGCTTGTCCGCGCCGGCGGCCTTCAGCGCGCGGCCGACGTCGCCACCGTCGTCCAGCGCAGCCAGCACGAACCATTCGCTGGCGATGTAGGCATCGCCGCGCTGCTGCGCGGATTTGTCGGCGACGTTGAGCAGGCGGGCCAGATCGTTGCCCAGCGAAACATTGCCCGCCTGCCCGGACACTTTCGGCAAACGCTCGAGGATTTCGCCCAGCCGCTCGCGCAGCAGCGGCACGTTGACGCCGGCCTGGGCCAGCAGCGGGCGCGTGCTGCCGCCTTGCTGATCGAGCAGTGCGGCCAGCAGATGCGAGGGTTCGATCAGATTGTGGTCGCGGCCCACAGCCAGCGACTGCGCGTCGGCCAGCGCCTGCTGGAAACGCGACGTGAGCTTGTCCATGCGCATGGACGGGTTCTCCGCAAAAAAAGGGCCGGCGTGCGCCAGCGATAGCCTGAAGATGCGGGCGTGAAGCCGGGATGCAAGCCTTGGCCGGGCCACGGTCCGCGGCTATTCTTTCGCGCCTTTCCGCATCGTTTCGCAAGCGCATGAGCGTTCTGGACCTGCCGACCCGTGAATCCCGGATTTCGCGACTCGGCTGGCAGGCGCTGAACGCCCTCCAGCTGGCGTTCACCGCCGCCTGGACCGCCGCGCTGATCTTGCCGGCGCTGGCCGTTCGCGCGATCGCCGGCCAAGCGGCCGCCCTGCGCATGGCCTCGCGTGTGTGGGCGCCTGGCCTGTTGCTCGGCGCGGGCGCCGCCTTGCGGATCGAAGGCTTGGAATTCGTCGACTGGTCGCAACCGCTGATCCTGGTTTCCAATCACCAGTCGATGATCGACGTCTGCGCCTTGTTTCGGGCGGTACCGGCGCCGCTGCGCTTCGTGATGAAGCGCGAATTGTCCGCGGTGCCGGTCGTGGGCCTGTACGCAAAAACGATGGGCATGGTGTTCCTGGATCGCGCGAACGCGCGCAAGGCCCGCGACGAACTCTTGTCGGCGGCGGATGCGTTGCGTACCGGCGCGGCGTTCTGCGCGTTCCCCGAAGGCACGCGCAGCCGCGACGGACGCGTCGGCGCGTTCAAGGGCGGCCCATTCCAGTTGGCGATCGCCGCAGGCGTGCCGGTGGTACCGGTGGCGATCGACGGCAGCGGCGCCGTGCTGCCCGCGAACGGTTTCCGGGTCAGGCCGGGCACGATCCGGGTCAGTTTCGGCGCGCCGCTGCCGACCGCAGGCCTGCCACCGGAAGAACGCCGTGCGCTGGCGGCGCGCGCGCAGGACGCCGTAACGGCTCTTCACGCCGCGCAACGATCATCCTGAATTAAGTTTTCCCGCATCCGCAGCGCTTAGCATCATGCCAGCGCAGAAACGCCGCGGATGGAGGAAACATGTTCGACGCATTGGTACGCGAATTGTCCGAGCGTTACGGCCTGGGGGACCGCAGCCTGGATCTGTTCGGCCTGTTGATGGGCTATATCCACAACGACCGCCGCGGCGGCTTCGATGGGTTCGCGGAGAGTTTCCGCCAGCAAGGCCAGGGCGAACTGTTCGCCTCGTGGCTCGGCGGCGATCCGCGCCGGCAGCGCGCGGCGAACGCCAGCGACATCGGCATGGTGTTCGGACAGGGCCTGCTCGCCGATTGGGGCAACCGGATCGGTGCCAGCCGCGCCACCGTGGCGGCGGCGATCGCGGGCATCCTGCCGCGGCTGATCGGTGAACTGACGCCCGGCGGGCGTCTGCCCGAAGCGTTCGGCGCGACCGCGGCTAGCGGCGCAGCGCGTCGCGATGAAGGCGAAAGCGCGGTGGCGCCGCCTCGCTCCGAGGCGATGTCCGATCTGGCGCCCGCTGCGCCTCCGACGCGTATTCCCGAAACGTCTTTGCGCCGCGAAGACCGGCCGCGGCCCGGGAGCGGTTACGACGACGAGATCGAACCGATCGATCCGCACGTGGCTGCGATCAACGCAGCGGTGGCGTCGTCGGCATCGTCTTCCGAACCCGCCAAGATTTCCGACATGCCGCTGCGCGATTTCGAATTCCGCAAGCAGCAGCCCGAACGCGGTTCGCGCTGGTGGCTGTGGCTGCTGATTCTGTTGGCGCTGGGCGCGGGCGCTTATTACTACTTCGGACAGGATTATCTGCCGCTGGATAGCATCCAGTGGCCCGGAACCGCGACGCCGTCCAGCACGTAAAACCCCGCCGCTTGTAGAGCGGGGTTTGCCCTGCTGCTCTCGCTTGTGTAGAGCGGAGCTTGCTCCGCTGCTTTTTTTACCAACAAGAGCAGCGGAGCAAGCTCCGCTCTACACGAGCGATGAGCTGAGAGCAGCGGGGCAAGCCCCGCTCTACAAAGCGGTTCGTCGCGCGTGTTGCGAGCGCGTGAACCCGATGCTAACGCCGCATTGTCCACAATAGGCGACGATGCCTGCTGTTCAAGCCACGCAACGGCAACGTCCTCCCATGCCCGCAGACGATTGGGCCTTGTTCCTGGATGTGGACGGCTGCCTGCTCGATCTTGCCGACACGCCCGACGGTGTCGTCGTTCCGCCCGGCCTGCCGGCGCGGCTGGACGCGCTTTCGCAGCGCCTCGGCGGCGCGCTCGCGCTGGTGAGCGGACGCACGCTGGTGGGCCTGGACCGCCTGTTCGCGCCATTGCATTTGCCGGCCGCCGGCTTGCACGGATTGGAGCGCCGCCACCAGGGCGTGCATGTCGCATCGCCCGAGGTGCCGGTTGCATTGGCGGAAGTGCGTGAGGAAGCATCGCGCCTGGCCGAGCGCCATCCCGGCGCGGTGATCGAAGACAAGGGCGCGGCGATCGCGCTGCATTGGCGGATGGCGCCGCGGGCGGCCGCGGCGTTTTCTGCGTTCGCGACGGGTGCGCTGGAACGCCTGCCCGGTTATCGCCTGCAGCACGGCCATCAGGTAGTCGAATTGCGTCCGGCCAGCGCGGACAAAGGCGACGCCATCGCCGCCTTCCTGGACGAAGCGCCGTTCCGCGGACGCCTGCCGGTGTTCGCCGGCGACGACCTGACGGATGAGCACGGCTTCGGCATCGTCAACGCGCGCGGCGGCCTCAGCGTGCTGGTCGGCGCGCGCGAACCGAGCGTCGCGCGCTGGCACCTGCACGATCCCGCCGCCGTGCACGAATGGCTCGGCTTGCGAACCGGAGAAGCGAAACGATGATCGAAGCCAGTTTGGATCTCGGTTTGGTCGGCAACGGCAGTTTCGCCGCCTTGCTCGACAAGCGCGGCCGCGTCGTTTGGGGCTGTTTGCCGGCTTTCGACGGAGATCCGACTTTCTGCGCCCTGCTCTCGCCTAAGCGCGAAGGCGGCGATTACGCAATCGAGCTGGAGGATTTCGCCGAATCCGAGCAGCACTATCTGCCCAATACCGCGGTATTGCGCACGGTGTTGCGCGACAGCGCCGGCAACGCGGTGGAGATCACCGATTTCGCGCCGCGCTGGCATCGTCACGGCCGCTTCTATCGCCCGGTGATGCTGGTGCGGCGTGTACGTCCGCTGCTCGGCCATCCGCGCATCCGCATCCGCCTGCGGCCCTTGGCCGATTACGGCGCGACGCAGCCGGAAACGACCTGGGGCAGCAACCACATCCGTTATCTCGTGCCGGGCTTCACTTTGCGCCTGACCAGCGATGTGCCGGTGCGGCTGCTGCGCGACGAGCTGCCGTTCGCGCTGGACCGCGAATTGCACCTGGTGCTGGGACCGGACGAAACGCTGACCCAATCGGTTTCCGCTTTCGCCCGTTCCGCCGAGGAATTGACGATCGCGTATTGGCGCGATTGGACCCGTTACCTGTCCATCCCGCTGGAATGGCAGGAAGCGGTGATCCGCAGCGCGATCACCTTGAAACTATGCCAATACGAAGACACCGGCGCGATCGTCGCGGCGATGACCACTTCGATCCCGGAAGCGCCGCACACGCCGCGCAATTGGGATTACCGCTATTGCTGGCTGCGCGATGCGGCCTTCGTGGTGCGCGCGCTGAACCGGCTCGGCGCCACGCGCACCATGGAAGACTATCTGCGTTACGTGTTCAACATCGCCACCTCCGACGGCGTGCTGCAGCCGCTGTACGGGATCGGCTTCGAAACCGAACTAGCCGAGGACGAAGTGGACAGCTTGGCCGGCTATCGCGGCATGGGCCCGGTGCGGCGCGGCAATCTGGCCTGGGTGCAGAAGCAGCACGACGTCTACGGCAGCGTGGTGCTGGCGTCGGCGCAGTTGTTCTTCGACCAGCGGCTGGAGAATCCCGGCGATCTGTCCACTTTCCAGCGGCTGGAACCGCTGGGCGAACGCGCATTGGCATTGCACGACCAGCCGGACGCCGGCCTGTGGGAATTCCGCGGCCGCGCCCACGTGCACACCTATTCCAGCGTGATGTGCTGGGCCGCTTGCGATCGGCTGGCCAAAATCGCCGCGCAACTGGGGCTGGACGAACGCGCCGGTTATTGGCGCGGCAATGCCGACCGCATCCACGAGCGCATCGTCGCCCATGCCTACGATCCCGAGCGCGGCCATTTCGTCGAATCGCTGGACGGGCACCGGCTGGACGCGAGCCTCTTGCTGCTGGCCGACATCGGTTTCGTGAAAGCCGACGATCCGCGTTTCGTCGCCACGGTGGAAGCCATCGGCAACCAGCTCAAGCGCGGCGATGCCTTGTTCCGCTACATCGCCCCGGACGATTTCGGCGATCCGGAAACCAGCTTCACCATCTGCACTTTCTGGTACATCGACGCGCTGGCCGCGATCGGCCGCACGGACGAAGCGCGACGGATGTTCGAGCGTTTGCTTTCGCGGCGCAATCATCTGGGCCTGTTGTCCGAGGATCTGGCTTTCGACGACGGCGAGGCCTGGGGCAATTTTCCGCAGACTTATTCGCATGTGGGATTGATCATCGCGGCGATGCGGCTGTCGCGGCCTTGGCAGGACGCGGCGTGATGGGATTTGTTCTGGCTCGGCTTTTTGTGGGAGCGGCTTCAGCCGCGAGCTCTTCTCCTAGTCGCTATTGCGAAGCGAAAAGCTCGCGGCTGAAGCCGCTCCCACAAAAGACATGGCAGGCGGTTCGATGAGCCGCCTGGTCGTCGTCTCCAACCGTGTCGCCCTGCCCGGCAGCGACCAGGCCGGCGGATTGGCGGTGGCGCTCAACGCGGCGCTGCAGGAAACCGGCGGGCTGTGGTTCGGCTGGAGCGGACGCACGGTGCGCGGCGAGTCCGGCGATGTGCACGAACAGGAAGAAGGCGACATCGCCTACCTCACCGTGGATCTGTCGAAAGACGATTTCGACGGTTACTACAACGGTTTCGCCAACCGCACTTTGTGGCCGCTGCTGCATTTCCGGCCGGACCTGGTCGACTACAACCGCGACACGCACGCCGCCTATCGCCGCGTCAATGCCTTGTTCGCCGAGAAGCTCGCCGCGGAACTGCGGCCGGACGACATCGTCTGGGTGCACGACTACCATTTGATGCCGCTCGCCGAGGAGTTGCGCCAGCGCGGCGTCAAATCCCGATTGGGCTTCTTCCTGCACGTACCGCTGCCCTCGGCCGATCTGGTCGCCGCACTGCCCAACCATCAACTGCCTTTCGGGGCGCTCACCGCCTACGACCTGCTCGGCTTCCAGACCCAGCGCGATCTGGAACGCTTCCAGGATTATTTGCGCTTGTACGCCAGCGGCAAAGTGCTCGACCAGGGCGTCCTGCAGGACCGCGACGGCCGGCGTTTCCACGGCGGCGTATTCCCGATCGGCATCGATGCTTCGCATATCGCGACGCTGGCCGCCGATGCGGTGCGCAAGTCCGGGGTCAGGCGCTTGAAATCCAGCCTGGCCGGACGCGCGCTGGCGATCGGCGTGGATCGTTTGGATTATTCGAAAGGCATTCCGGAACGTTTCCGCGCCTTCGCCCGTTTCCTTGAGCGACATCCCGACCAGCGCGGCAAGCTCACCTTTCTGCAGATCGCGCCGGTCTCGCGCGGCGGGGTAAGCGAGTATCGCGACTTGCGCCGCGAACTCGAACAATTGGCCGGCCACATCAACGGCGGCTTGGCCGAGCCGGATTGGACGCCGGTGCGTTACGTCAACCGCAACTACCCGCACGCGACGCTGACCGGCTTCTACCGCATGGCCCGGATCGGCTTGGTGACGCCGTTGCGCGACGGCATGAATCTGGTGGCGAAGGAATTCGTCGCCGCGCAGGATCCCGACGATCCGGGCGTGCTGGTGCTGTCGAGCTTCGCCGGCGCCGCGCGCGAGCTGGACGGCGCGCTACAGGTGAATCCCTACGATCTGGACGGCGTCGCCGACACGATCGCCGATGCCTTGGAAATGCCCCTGGACGAACGCCAGGAACGCTGGCGGAAGATGATGGCGCGGGTTTCCGAATACGACATCCACGCCTGGCGGCGTGATTTCCTGTCGGCGTTGGCCTCCACGCCGCGTTGATGCGTGGTGGGCCAAGGCCCACCCTACAGGAAGCGGTGGCTCTGTTCCGGCGTGGGCAGATAACACGACGCTTTCTTGCCGAACCAGCGATAGCGGTTGCGGGCGAGCCAGCGGTAAGCGGGGTCGCGCAGCGCGCGCGGCACGAAACGGAAGACGGATGCGGCGCGCCAAACACCGCCGAGCCCGGTCAGCACGGCCACGATCGCGTCGCTGTCTGTGCGCGCGACGCCGTCTTCGACCAACAGGAACGACAATGGATCGTCCGGGTCCAATCCGTGCGCCTGCAGCAATCGTTTGCCCGCAGACGTCTGCATCGCGGCGAACCGGTAGCGCTGCCGTCGGTCGTGTTTCAACAAAAATCCCACCCAGCCGCTGCACAAGGCGCAGACGCCGTCGAACACGATCACGGCCCGGCTGTCAGACCGGTTCAAGCCAACCCTCGTAGCGGATCAGCGGGCCGACCAGCGGCAGGGACGCTTCCACCAAGAATTCGTAGCGGCCTTCGTGCTCGCGCTCGCGGCAGCGCACGTCGGCGAACCAGGACACGGGCAGCGGCAATACGCCGAACACGCGCACGCCGACGGTCTGCCACCAGATCGCGCCGTCGCTGACGTGCAAGGCGAAACGGAATTGCACCGGCCCCAGCCGTTCGCGCAGCAGGCCGTCGTGCGCACGCAGGCGCGAACGCAGGCGGTGGCTCCCGAAGCTGCGCTGCCAAGTCTCGCCGGTGGCGTCGGTGCGGAAGTCGACCGTGGTCGGCACGTCGGAGACGGAAGGCGGCAAACCGACGACCGCCGCGCACAGCCGGGCGATCGGGTTGCGCCCGCGCGCGATCGTCGCGCGTCCGGCGTAGCGGCCTTCGCCACGCACCGAATGCAGCGCGCGGACGCTGTCCGGCAGGCGGAAAAATGGCGCGCCCAGCAATTTCTGGAAAAGGGTCGAACTCATGGTCGGCGGTAGATCAGTGTGGCCATGCGTCCGGTGCGTTGGTCGCGGCGGTGGGAATAGAAACGTTGCGGATCGGAGATGGTGCACAGTCCGCCGCCGTGGATCCGTTCTACGCCGGCGTTGTGCAAACGGCGCCGCGCCAAGGCGTACAGATCGACACGCCAATGGCCTGGGCGCGTCGCGACGAAAGCCGATTCGGCGCCGGCATCGGCCGACACGAAGGCGTCGAAGACTTCTTCGCCGATTTCGTATGCCTGCGGTCCGGCCGCCGGGCCCATCCACGCGACGATGCGCGAAGCCGGCGTCCGCAGCGTCGCGACCGTGCGTTCCAGCACGCCTGCGGACAATCCGCGCCAACCGGCATGCGCGGCGGCGATTTCGCTGCCGTCGTCCGCGGCGAAGACCACGGGCAGGCAGTCGGCGGTGAGGATCGCCAGTACTGCATCCGGTTCTGAAGTCGCCGAAGCATCGGCCTCGGGTTCGGAATCCATTTCGGAATCCGCGCGCGAGAACCGCACCACTTCCGTGTCGTGCACTTGCCGCAACCAGCGCGGCGGCGCCGGAAGCGCTTGTTGTTGGATCAAGCGCCGGCGATTCTCGGCGACCGACGCCGCGTCGTCGCCGCAACGAGCGCCGAGGTTGAAAACATCGAACGGCGCTTGCGACACGCCGTCGCCGCTGCGCAACGTGGTGAAAGCGACGACGCCGGGCGGCGCTGGCCAATCGGCAGCCAGCACGTTCATCGCGAGGCCGCCTGCTTCGCGTCGTCGCGCATCACCCGCAGCAGTTCGCGCAGGTCTTCCGGCACCGGCGCGGTGACGCGGACCGGTTCGCCGCTGGCCGGGTGGACGAATTCCAAGGTCTCGGCATGCAGCGCCTGGCGCTTGAAGCCGCGCAGCGCGTCGATCAGTTCTTGAGTGGCGCCTTTGGGCAGTTTCAGCGGCCCGCCGTACAAAGGATCGCCGACGATCGGATGCTTCAGATGCGCCATATGGACGCGGATCTGGTGCGTGCGCCCGGTTTCCAGCCGGCATTCCAGCGCGGTGTGGCCGCGGAAGCGCTCGCGCAGCCGGTAGTGGGTGACGGCATCGCGGCCGTCGTCGCGTACGGCCATCTTCAGGCGGTCGCGCGGATGACGGTCGATCGGCGCGTTCGCGGTGCCGCCCGACACCAGCGCGCCCGTCACCACAGCCAGGTATTGCCGGTGCACGTCGCGCGCCGACAGCTGGGCGACCAGCGCGGCGTGCGCCTGCAGCGTGCGTGCCACCACCATCGCACCCGAGGTGTCCTTGTCGAGCCGGTGGACGATGCCCGCGCGCGGCAGGGCCGACAGGGCGGGATCGCGGTGCAGCAACGCATTGACCAGGGTCCCCGAGGCGTTGCCCGCGCCGGGATGCACGACCAAGCCGGGCGGCTTGTCGATCACGATCACCTCGGCGTCCTCGTACAGCACCTGCAGCGGGATGTCTTCCGGCTCGGCTTCGGTCTGCGTGTCGAGTGCGGCGGTCAGGCTGACCGTTTCGCCGCCACGGACGGGATCGCGCGGCTTCTGGACCCGGCCGTCCAGCAGGGCGTCGCCGGACTTGATCCACTCGGCCAGGCGCGATCGCGAGTACTCGGGGAACAGTTCGGCCAGGACCGCGTCGAAACGGCGGCCGGCCGCGGTCTCGGGCACGCGGGCGGTGCGGACGGGAAGCGCTTCTTCGGAGGCGGTGGCAGCAGGCATGCGGATGGCTTGGGTTCAGGCGGCGGGCGCGGGCGGCCGGCACGGACTGTTATTATCCGCGCTTCGTGCCCTAAGCGCCTCGTCGTCGCCCATGAATTCACGCCCTGCCCTGCCGCGCCTGCTGTTGATCGTGCTCATCGCCGCCCTCGCCACCGGCTCGGGCTGCGCGCGGATCGGCAAGATGTTCAAGAAGGGCGACAAAAACGAGGGCGTGCCGGTCGAACAGCTGTACGACCGCGCCCACGAATCGATGATGGACGAGAACTACAACACCGCGTCGGAAACCTTCCAGCGCCTGATCGCGCAGTATCCGTACGGTCCCTACGCCGAACAGGCCCAGGTCGAAATGGCCTACTCCCAGTTCAAGGCGGGCAAGCACGACGACGCCATCTCCAGCATCGACCGCTTCATCCGCACCTACCCGACCCACCGCAACACGGTCTATATGTATTACCTGCGCGGGTTGTCGAACTCCGCGCGCAACACGATCTTCCTGCAGCGCGCCTTCGCCCTGGACACCAGCAACCGCGACCTGACCGCGCCGCTGCAGGCTTACAACGACTTCAGCATCGTCGCCGAACGCTATCCGAACAGCCGCTACGCCGCCGATGCGCGCCAGCGCATGGTGTTCCTGCGCAACGAGTTCGCGCGCCACGAGATCAACACCGGCCTGTACTACCTGCGCCGCGGCGCCTGGGTGGCCGCCGCCGATCGCAGCAAATACCTGCTGGAAACCTACCCGCAGAGCGAATACCAGAACGACGCGGTCGCGATCCTGGCCGAATCCTACACCCGGCTCGGCAACCAGGGCCTGGCCGACGACGCCAAGCGCGTGCTGCAGCAGAACGATCCCGACCACCCCTGGCTGAGCGGCGGCTGGCCGAAGGATCCGTCGATCTTCCATCGCCTGAATCCGTTCGCGCGCGAGCGGCGCAGCGTGTCGCGTCCGCAGGATTGAGCTCTGCTGTTCCTCCCCCTTTGAAAAAGGGGGATCGAGGGGATTTGCTGTTGCTCTTGCTGTTAAGAGAGCGACAGCAAAAGCAAATCCCCCATCGCCCTTCGGGCGATCCGCCCCCTTTTTCAAAGGGGGCAAGAGCCGCAGTGCCAGCCCTTAGCCTTTGTAGCCGTTGCTGATCGGGTAACGCCGCTCGCGCCCGAACGCGCGCCGCGAGACCTTCGGGCCCGGCGCGGCCTGATGCCGCTTCCATTCGCTGATCCGGACCAGACGCAGCACCTTGTCGACCGTTGCGGCGTCGAAGCCGGCAGCGACGATCTCCTCGCGCGACTGTTCCTGGTCGACGTGACGCAGCAGGATCGCATCCAGCACGTCGTAGGGCGGCAGCGAATCCTGGTCTTTCTGGTTCTCGCGCAGTTCGGCCGACGGCGGCCGCGCGATCACCGCTTCCGGGATCACCGGCGCGCCGGCCACGGTGTTGCGCCAGCGCGCCAGCGCGAACACTTCGGTCTTGTACAGGTCCTTGATCGGCGCATAACCGCCGCACATGTCGCCGTAGATAGTGGCGTAGCCGACCGCGTATTCGCTCTTGTTGCCGGTAGTCAGCAGCAGGCCGCCGAACTTGTTGCTGAGCGCCATCAGCAGGGCGCCGCGGGTGCGCGACTGCAGGTTCTCTTCGGTGGTGTCGACCGGCTGGCCGGCGAAGGTTTCGGCCAGGGCGTCCAGATAGCCCTGGAACGGCTTCTCGATCGGCAATGCCAGCAGCCGCACGCCCAGCGCCGCGCACTGCTCGGCCGCCAGATCGTTGCTGAGGTCGGCCGTGTAGCGCGAAGGCATCCGCACCGCGGTCACGTTGTCCGCGCCGAGCGCATCGACCGCAACCGCCAGCACCAGCGACGAATCGATCCCGCCCGACAACCCCAGCCAGACCTTGCCGAAACCGTTCTTGGCGCAGTAGTCGCGCGTGCCGCGCACGATCGCGCGCCAGGCCAGCGCGTCGCGGCTTTCCTCGTTCTCGTAAGGCCAGGCAACGGGATGAAACTTGCGCGCGGCCGGATCGTAGTCGGCCACCAGCCAATGTTCTTCGAAGGCGCGCGCGGCGGGATGAATGAAGCCGTCGCCGTCGGCCAGCACCGAAGCGCCGTCGAACACCAGCGCGTCCTGGCCGCCGACCACGTTCAGATAGGCCAGCCCCACGCCCGTTTCGGCCACGCGCTGCGCCAACAGCGCATCGCGCTGGGCGTGCTTGTCGCGTTCGAACGGCGAAGCGTTGGGGACGAGCACGAGCTGCGCACCGGCTTGGACGGTCTCGGCGAGCGGCTCGGGGAACCAGAGGTCTTCGCAGATCACCAGGCCTACCGCGGTGCCGCGCACGTCGAAAACGCAGACTTCGCGGTCCGGATCGACGTCGAAATAGCGGCGCTCGTCGAACACCGCGTAGTTCGGCAGCTCGCGCTTGCGGTATGTCGCCGCGATCGCGCCGTCGCGCAGCACGCTGGCCGCGTTGTACACCACCGCGCCGGCGGCCTGCGGCCAGCCGACCACGGCGACGATGCCGGTCGCCTGCGCGGCGATGTTCTCGATCGCGGCTTGGCAATCGGCCAGGAACGAAGGCCGCAGCAGCAGGTCTTCCGGCGGGTAGCCGCTGAGCGCGATTTCCGGGAACAGGACGATGTCTGCGCGGTGGACGTCGCGCGCTTCGACGATCATCGCCGCGATGCGCTCGGCGTTGCGGGCGACGGCGCCGACTGGGAAGTCGAATTGGGCCAGGGCGATGCGGAGTTTGTCGGTCATGTCGATCTTCACGGAATGGTCGTCGCGTAGCCGGCTTCGCGCTGCGCGCGGATGGCCCACACGTAAACCGTATCAACGAGCGGTTTGTAGTCGTACAACGCCACGTAACCGCGCGAGTCGCGCCCGATCACCAACTCGCGCCATTCGCCCCAGCAAGGGCGACCGATCAAGGGGTTATCGACCAACGCATCCAGTCCGCGGTAGATGGAGACAAGCCGCGCTTCCAAATCGTTCGCCTCATGCTCAAGCAAGTGTTCGCGAATGCGCAGGACATCCTCGACGACCCGTTCGGCAAAAACGAGCGCGGTCATGGATCAGCGCCCGGCCTTCCTGGCGAGCGGGCGCGGCGGATTCTCGCCTCGCGCAAGGCGCGCCATATACTCGCGCATCTCCTCCCACGGCACGGCCAAGCCGGTGCGTTCGAAATCTTCCTTGCGCCGCTGCGCCTCGGCGAAGAATTCGTTGCGCCGTTCCTGCGCCTCGGTGCGCGCGGCGATGGCTTCCAGCATGAAGTTGTGCGCGGTGGTGCCTGCGCCTTCGGCGGCCTTGGCTACGCGGGCCTTCAGTTCCTCGGGAAGCCGGATCGTGGTGGTAGACATGACGAATCTCCGCGATTGGGCACGATTACTGTAGCACAAAAGTACTACTTCGTATTGAGCCCGAAAAAAACCACCCGAAGGTGGCTTTTTTCGATTTAGGAGCAATTGCTGCGCGCTTACTTTGCCAACCGCTTCGCGATCGCCGCTCCCAGATCGCCCGGCGATTTCACCGTGGTCACGCCCGCCTTCTCCAGCGCGGCGAACTTGCCTTCGGCCGTACCCGTGCCACCCGAGGCGATCGCGCCGGCGTGGCCCATGCGCTTGCCTTTCGGCGCCGAGGCGCCGGCGATGAAGCCGACCACCGGCTTGGTCACGTGCGCGGCGATGAATTCGGCCGCTTCTTCCTCGGCCGAACCGCCGATTTCGCCGACCATGATGATGCCCTCGGTCTGCGGATCGTCCTGGAACAAACGCAGCGCGTCGATGAAGTTGGTGCCGTTGATGGGATCGCCGCCGATGCCGATGCAGGTCGACTGGCCTAGGCCGGCGTCGGTGGTCTGCTTCACGGCTTCGTAGGTCAGCGTGCCGGAGCGCGAGACGATACCGACCTTGCCCGGCATGTGGATGTGGCCTGGCATGATGCCGATCTTGCACTCGCCCGGAGTGATCACGCCGGGGCAGTTCGGGCCGATCAGGACCACGTCGCTATAGCCCTTCAGCGTGTTCTTGACCCGCAGCATGTCCAGCACCGGAATGCCTTCGGTGATGCAGACGATTACCTTGATGCCGGCGTCGGCCGCTTCCAGGATCGCGTCGGCCGCGAACGGCGGCGGCACGTAGATCACCGAAGCATCGGCGCCGGTCTCGGCGACCGCTTCGGCGACGGTGTTGAAGACCGGCAGGCCCAGATGCTGGGTGCCGCCTTTGCCCGGAGTCACCCCGCCGACGACCTGGGTGCCGTAATCGAGCATCTGCTCGGCGTGGAAGGTGCCCTGGGTGCCGGTAAAGCCCTGGACGATGACCTTGGTGTTCTTGTTGACCAAAACGCTCATGAGTTTCGAATCCTTGGGTTTGTCTTCCCTCTCCCTTTTACGGGAGAGGGACAGCGCGCGTAGCGCGCAGGGAGAGGGTTCGGCTTTTCGCGAGAACAATCAAAAGCCGGCCCCTCTCTCTGCTTCGCTGCGCGAAGCGGTCTCTCTCCCGCAAAGGGGAGAGAGACGAAGTCACGCGGCTTTCTTGGCGGCCGCTACCGCCTTCTTGGCGCCGTCGTTGATATCGTCGGCCGGCGTGATCGCCAGGCCGCTGTTCTTCAGCAACGCCTTGCCCTCTTCGACGTTGGTGCCTTCCAAGCGCACGATCACCGGCACTTTGACGTCGACTTCCTTGACCGCGGCGATGATGCCTTCGGCGATCATGTCGCAGCGGACGATGCCGCCGAAGATGTTGACGAAAATCGCCTTCACCTCGTCGGACGACAGAATCAGCTTGAACGCCTCGGTCACGCGCTCCTTGGTGGCGCCGCCGCCGACGTCCAGGAAGTTCGCAGGCTCGCCGCCGTTGAGCTTGATCACGTCCATCGTCGCCATCGCCAGACCGGCGCCGTTGACCATGCAGCCGATGTTGCCGTCCATGGTCACGTAGTTCAGGTCGTACTGGCTGGCGCGGACTTCGGTCTCGTCTTCCTGGCGGATGTCGCGCATCGCGACCAGTTCCGGATGGCGGAAGCCGGCGTTGTCGTCGGAATTGATCTTGCCGTCCAGCACGGCGAGGTTGCCGTCGGTGAGGATGGCCAGCGGGTTCAGTTCGACCAGCGCCAAATCTTTCTCGTTGAACAGCTTGTACAGGCCCAGCATGATCTTGGTCAGCTGGTTCACCTGCTTGGCGTTCAGGCCCAGGGCGAAGCCCAGGTCGCGGGTCTGGTACGGCTGCAGGCCCTGGACGAAGTTCACATGCAGGGTCTGGATGGCATCCGGATTTTCTTCGGCGGTCTTTTCGATTTCGACGCCGCCGTCGCTGGAAGCGATGAAGGTCACCGACTGGCTGCCGCGGTCGACCAGCACCGACAAGTACAACTCCTTGGCGATATCGGTGGCCTGGGTGACCAGCACGCTGTCGACCGGCAAGGCGACGCCGGCGGACTGATAGGTCGCCATCTTGGTGCCGAGCATGCCCTTGGCGTATTCGCGCACTTCGTCCAGGGTCTTGGCCAATTTGACGCCGCCGGCCTTGCCGCGGCCGCCGGCGTGGATCTGCGCCTTGACGACCCAGAAGTCGCCACCGATGGCCTTGGCGGCATCGACCGCTTCTTCCGGCGTGCGCGCGACGCGCCCAGCCGGTACCGCAATGCCGTAATCGGCAAACAACTGCTTCGCCTGGTATTCGTGGAAGTTCATGTGGGGTCCGTGCAGAAAGTCGGGCCGCAGACGATCGGGCCGGAGGTCCGGCAACGAGCGCGCGGGACCCTTATTGTCGCCCAGCGCGCCGCCGCGAGGCAAAAACCCGGACCAGGACGGCGTGTTCCGCATTCGATCGGCCCACCGGAACGACGGCGGAGGCGCGTTCCCGGCCCTTATACTCGGACCCGACCGCCCGGGGGCCCACTTTCGACGTGCTGACGCTGCGCCGCAGACCCGCGAACCACGATGCCGACGGCAGCCTCCGGCGCGAGCTGTATTTCTTCAATCTCTACCGCGTGCTCGAAGCCAGCCTGCTGGCGCTGCTGGCCTTCGGCCCGGCGGAAGTGCTGATCGGTCCGCTGCGCGAACCCTTGCTGGTCGCGGCGACCGCGATGGCGTATCTAGCCTGCTCGGCGATGCTGATGATCTGGGGCCGCGACAGCGCGTCCCTGCGCGCGCCGGCCTTCGTCGGGATATTGATCGACATCGTGGTGGCGGCGTTGGCCACCCACGGCGCGCCGCAGGTGGCGTCGGGCATCGCCCTGATGCTCTTGTTCAACGTCGGCGCGGCGGCCCTGTTCCTGCCCCTTCGGCTGGGCCTGGGCGGCGCGGTGCTGGCGTTTTCGGCGATCCTCGGCGAACAGCTGTGGACCCTGATCGAAACCGGCAGCGACCGTCCTTTGGCGGAAATGCTGATGTTCGGTACCAGTTACCTGGCGCTGGCCACGCTGACCAACCTGCTCGGCCTGCGCATGCAGGCCAGCGAAGCCCTCGCCTCGCGGCGCGGAGCCGAGGCCGCCAATCTGGCCGAGGTCAACGAACTGATCATCCGCCGGATGCGTACGGGCGTGCTGCTGGTCGATGCCGACGGCCATATCCGGCTGGCCAACGAGGCCGCCCAATCGTTGCTGGGCGATGCCGGCGACGGCCGCCGCGCGCTGGCCGTGACCGCACCCGAACTGGCGCGCCGCCTGCAGCAATGGCGCGCGGAGGGCACCACCGACAACGCTCCGGTGCGCCTGGGCAGCGACCAGAACGAAGTGCTGCCCCGCTTCGCCCGGCTGCTGGCCGACAGCGAACAGTCGCTGGTGTTCCTGGACGACACGTCCCTGCTCTCGCGACGCGCCGAGTCGATCACCCTGGCCGCGCTGGGCCGATTCTCCGCCAGCCTGGCCCACGAGATCCGCAATCCGCTGGCCGCGATCAGCTACGCCGCCCAGCTGATGGAAGAGTCCACCGACATTTCGTTGGCCGACCGGCGCATGCTGCAGATCGTGCGCCAGCAGTGCGTGCGCATGAACGGCATCGTCGAAAGCGTGCTGGGCCTGGCCCGGCGCGAACGCGCCAATCCCGAGCACATCGAATTGGTCGGGCTGGCGCGGCGCTTCATCGACGAGTACGTCGCCGCCCATCCGCTGGACGACGACAGCCTGCAGATCAGCCACGCGACCCCGACCCAAATGGCGCTGGTGGATCCGCGCCATCTGCAACAGATCCTCACCGTGCTGGTCAGCAACGCCCGCACCTACGGCCGCCTGCCTGGCCAGCCGGCGCGGATCACCTTGCGCGTCCATACCGACGAAGGCCAACCCGGCATCGACGTGCTCGACCGCGGGCCGGGCATTCCGGACGCAGCGGTCGAACGCCTGTTCAGGCCGTTCTACACCACGTCCGAACACGGCACCGGCCTGGGCCTGTACATCGCCCGCGACCTGACCCGGGCCAACGAAGGCGAGTTGGACTACGTCCGCACCCCCGGCGGCAGTTGCTTCCGTATCCGCCTGCCCGGGCCGCATACGCTGCTGGCCGAGAAGTCGCCGCCGGGGTTCCTGTGACCGGCCGCTTTCGGCGCCGCGGATCGCCTTGCTTTCCACTCCTTGGAACGTCCGCGATTGAGTCCGGACCTGCGCCCAGAGTAAGGTAGCCGCGTCTAGAGGGGTGGTGCATGACCGAAACGCGCAGCGCTTTGGTGGTCGACGACGAGCGCGATATCCGCGAGCTGCTGGTGCTGACGCTGGGCCGGATGGGGCTGCGCGTAGACACCGCGGCCACGCTTTCCGGTGCGCGCGAGATGCTGTCGCGCGAGAAATACGCGCTCTGCCTGACCGACATGCGCTTGCCGGACGGCTCGGGCATCGACTTGGTCCAGGAAATCTCCACCCGCCATCCCAACACCCCGGTGGCCATGATCACCGCCTTCGGCAACGTCGAAGCCGCGGTGGAGGCGCTCAAGGCCGGCGCCTTCGACTTCGTGGCCAAGCCGGTGGACCTGACCGTGCTGCGCGACCTGGTCCGCCACGCGCTGATGCTGGGCACGCATCGCCAGCAGATCGCCACTTCGGCCGGTCCGCGCCTGCAGGGCGACTCGGCGGCGATGGCGCAATTGCGCCAGACCATCGCCAAAGTCGCGCGCAGCCAAGCGCCGGTGTACATCGTCGGCGAATCGGGCGTGGGCAAGGAGCTCACTGCGCGTAGCATCCACGAGCAGAGCGCGCGCGCAGCTGCGCCGTTCGTGCCGGTGAACTGCGGCGCGATCCCCACCGAATTGATGGAAAGCGAGTTCTTCGGCCACCGCAAGGGCAGCTTCACCGGCGCGCACGCCGACAAGCCGGGCCTGTTCCAGGCCGCCGAGGGCGGCACGCTGTTCCTGGACGAAGTAGCGGAACTGCCGCTGTCGATGCAGGTCAAGCTGCTGCGCGCGATCCAGGAGAAGTCGGTGCGGCCGGTAGGCGCTTCGAGCGAAGTGCCGGTCGACGTGCGGATCCTGTCCGCCACCCACAAGAATTTGGAAAAGCTGGTCGACGAAGGCCGCTTCCGCCACGACCTGTACTACCGCATCAACGTGATCGAGCTGAAGGTGCCGCCGCTCCGCGAACGGCGCGAAGATCTGTCCGGCCTGGCCGAATCGATCCTGCAGCGGCTGGCGATCCCGCACCAGCGGGCGACGCCCCGGCTCAGCCGCGCCGCGATCGACGCCTTGGCCGGCTATCCCTTCCCCGGCAACGTGCGCGAACTGGAAAACATCCTGGAACGCGCCATGGCCATGGCCGACGGCGACGTGATCGAAGCCGACGACCTGCACCTGCCCGCGCGCGGCGCCGAGATGCCGCCGCCCACTACGCCGCCCGCCGCCGCCGGTCTCGCCTTCAATGCCGCCCCGCCGACTTCGCTCGACGACCCGCGTTTGGATCCGCGCAACCTGGCTCCTGGCGACACCGCCGGCAGCGCGCTGCCGATGTACATCGAACAGATGGAACGCGCCGCGATCGAAAAAGCGCTGCAGGACCATCGCTACAACAAGACCAAGACCGCGGCGGCGCTGGGCATCACCTTCCGGGCGCTGCGGTACAAGCTGAAGAAGCTGGGGATCGATTGATCTCCACCGCGCCGGGCGCCCTGCGCCGCAGCGTGGCGCTGGCCCTGTTGGTCGTGCTGTTGCTGCGCCTGCTGCACATGCACTTCGCCATCGTTGGCCCTTTGACTTGGCAGCTGGGGCCAGACGAGGATTTCTACCGGCGCTTCGGCATGGACGTCGCTTTCGGCGGCGGCGGATTGACCGACGAATTCGCGTTCATGGACCCGCTTTACGGCTACATCGTCGGCGGCGTGCTGAAAGCGGCTGGCGGCCTGTTCCCGTTGTATCCGCTGCAAATTCTGGTCGATTGCGCGACTGCTTTCGGCCTGTACCGCATCGCCTGCGAATTGCGCTCGCCGCGCGCGGGCATCGTCGCGATCCTGCTGTACGCGGTCACCGGCACCGCCATCGCGTACACGATGTCCATCCTCAAGGCCACGTGGGTGGCCTGCTTCATCGTGTACTGGATGTACGCGGCGCTGGTCTTGCTGCGGCGGCCCGGCTTGCGCACCTACGCGGCATTCGGGCTTTGGTGCGGCATCGGCGTGGCCCTGCGCGCGAACCTGTTGCTATTGGTGCCCTTGGGCATCGCGGCGCTGGCTTGGCTGCGCTGGCGCGAAGGCGATGGCATCGCCGCGATCGTCCGCGATGCCGCCGCGTTACTGGTCGGGCTGGCGTTGCCGCTGGCCCTGCTCGCAGCGCGCAACCACGCCATTTCCGGCCATTTTTCGCCGATGCCCAACAACGGCGGCATCGTCCTGCATCAGCTGTACAACCCGAACAATCCGCAATCGCGCGCAGGCGTCCCGCATTTCGTGCGCCGCTACAGCGCGCCCGGCGAAATCTGGGCCGAATACCGGAAAGAAGCCGAACGCCGCGCCGGACATCCGCTGAAGGCGCATGAGGTCAATGCCTATTGGAAGGGCGAAGCGACCCAATATCTGGTTTCGCACCCTTGGCAGAGCCTGGTCAACGGCGTGCGCAAATTGCGCGAATTCAGCGCGTACCCGGAAGTGCCGAACACCCGCAACTACGGGGATGAGCGTCTGGTCTCGCCGCTGCTGCGCGCGTTGCCGCTGCCCTTCGGCTGGCTGTTCGCGCTAGGCGTGCCGGGTTTGATATGGCTGCTGCGTCGCGACCGCCGGGCCGTACTGGTGTTCGCTCCGCTGCTGATGGGGATGTTCACCATCGCCGTGTTCTTCGCCGAGGACCGGTTCCGCTTCAACATCGTCGGTCCGTTCGTGCTGGGCGCGGCATTCTGGCTGGAAGCGTTATGGCGGATGGCATCAGAACGGCGCTGGCGGATGCTGGCGCTGGGCTTGGCGATCTCGGGCCTGCTCGGCGCCTGGAGCATCGTGCAGGCGCGGCTGCTGATACCGCCGTTTCCCAGCGACTGGTCGCGGTTGGCCTGGGGCTATCTGAAATCCGGTCAGACCGTTAAGGCGCGAGGCGTGCTGGACAAGATCGCCGGCAACGATCCGCAGGCCGTCGGATTGGAAGAATTCCGGGGTTATCTGGCACTCACCGGCAAACGCTACGAAGAAGCGGTGCAGCATTACGAGAACGCGGTACGGCAGCGGACCGACCGACACGAGGTTTGGCACAACTACAGTCTGGCCTTGGAAGAAACCGGCCGCGTGGAAGAAGCGTTGGCTGCCGAGGCGCATGCCGAGCAGTTGTCGTCGGCGAAAGCGTATCGGCTGCGCATCGCGGACTTGCTGGACAGGCTGGATCGGCATGCCGAAGCGCAGGCGATCCGGCGCGCCGAACGGGCCGACTGACGGCCGGCTCATCGCCGCTGATCGGTGTTCCAATGCCGTTTCAGCGGCTTTCGAGGCCAAACCTGACCCGAGAGACCGCGCAAATACTGACAATGCGCGTCAGTTTTTGACCCGACACATGGGCGATGCCGACATTTCCCATGTGGGTGCAATCACAAATCCCGACATTGGCCTAGGAAACATGCCGTTTGGCATAGCTTCTGCGTATTATCCCGGTGCACGTGCGGTGTCGCACGGCTGCCCACGGACCGGAACAGTCGGCCTCCAGCGGCACGTGAATAGCTATCACTCCTAGGGGAAACATCCATGAAGAACGAACAGGGCTTTACCTTGATCGAACTGATGATCGTGGTCGCGATCATCGCCATCCTGGCCGCCATCGCGCTGCCGGCTTATCAGGACTACGTCGCCCGCTCGCAGGTGTCGGAAGGCATGAGCCTGGCTTCCGGCGTCAAGACCGCCGTGGCCGAGTACTACGCCAACTATGCGGCTTGGCCGACCACCAACACCGCTGCCGGTGTCGCCGCCAACACCTCGATCATCGGTAAGTACGTCTCCGGCACGCAGGTCGGTGCCGCGGGCGCCATCACCGTGTCCTTCAACACCTCGGCCGCCAGCTCGAAGATCAAGAGCAACAACCTGACGCTGACCCCGAACGATCGCGGCGGCAGCATCGAGTGGGCTTGTGGCGGCAGCATCGCTTCCAAGTACCGTCCTAGCTCCTGCCGTTGATATTCGACGGTAGTCAAAAAGGGGCCGCTTACAGCGGCCCCTTTTCTTTTCCGGTAGGTTAGAAGCCATGCCGCGGGTATCGCCCTGGATCTCGATCGGCGCGCTGGTATGCGCTGGCCTGCTCGTCTATTGGGCGGGATTGCATGGCGGTTTCATTTTCGATGATGTCGCCAATCTGATCGAAGACCCTGACTGGAAGCTGACATCGCTGAGTTACGACCAGCTTCGACGCGCCGCGCTCAACGGCTTCGCGGGAGTTGGTGGGCGTCCATTAGCGCTCTTGAGCTTCGGGCTTAATCATTATTTCGCCGGCGTGGACCCCTTCGCGTTGAAGGCGACGAATCTGGTCATGCATTTGGTCAACGCCTGCCTGGTGCTGAACCTATGCTCGCGGCTTTTCGTATTGGCACCGGCGCGGCCTGAAAGCGAACGTATGGGCGCTTTCGCCGCCTGGATCGTCGCGACAGCGTGGCTGGTCCATCCGCTGCAAGCATCCACCGTCCTGTACACCGTTCAGCGAATGGAGGTCGGCGCCGCGACCGGCATCTTGCTTGCCCTGCTGGCCTATTTGAATGCGCGGCTCGCGATGATCGCCGGCAGAAATCCTTGGCGATGGTTCGTCGCATCCGGCCTAGCGATGCTCCTCGGCCTAGGTTTCAAAGAGTCTGCCGTGCTGGCCCCCGGGTATGCTCTGCTGATCGAACTTTTCGTTCTTCGCTTTCGCGAATCTCAAGCACGCATCTGCAAGCCTTTGGTCGCTACCTATGCCGCGGGAGTCTTTGCGGCCGCGGCCGCATTCCTGTTCTGGCTGCTTCCGCACTATGCCGCACCGGACGCTTATGCTGCGCGCGATTTCGACCTGGGCGAGCGCCTGCTGACTCAAATTCCGGTCCTGGCGCTCTATTTAGCGCAAATCGTTTTTCCTTCGCCGGACAAGTTGGTTTTCTATTACGACAACTTTCCGATATCCACCGGCCTGTTTGCTCCGCCGGAAACGGCTTGGTCGTTAATGCTGCTGGCGCTTTTGGTATCTTCCGCCGTCCTACTGCGCAAGCGTTGGCCGCTATACGCGTTCGGCATCGCTTGGTTCTTCGTCGGTCATGGGTTGACCAGCAATATCGTCCCGCTCGAACTGGCTTTCGAGCACCGCAATTACCTCGCGCTGCTGGGCATAGCGATCGCCGCCGCGCAAGTCGCGTCGTGGGGTGGCGGGAAGCTGCACATGGACGCGCGTAGGACGCTTGCTTCGTTGCCGGTAGTCGCGCTGGCGGCCCTTTGCTTCATCCAGGCGAGCACATGGGGAGAGCCGCTACGGCTGGCTACCGCTTTGGCATCGCGCAATCCTGACTCGCCACGCGCGAGTTTCGATCTGGGGCGGCTCCTGCTGGAGCGGTCCGGTGGAGATCCTTCATCGCCGCAATGGCAATTCGCGCGCAAAGAATTCGAGCACGCCGCCGCGCTTCCTCGCAGTTCGCCACTGCCCGAACAGGCGCTGATCATCATGGATTCGCGGTCTGGTCGCAAAACGCCGGCTTCCGTCTGGCGCAGCTTTCGGGCTAAATTTTCTGCCCGCGTCATTACGCCGGAAGGCGAAAACGCATTGTTCGCCGTTCTTGCGTGCAGACAAAAAGGCATTTGCCGTCTGAGCGAACGCGAGCTATACGAAACGTTCGCGGTCGCACTAAAGCGCAATCCACGTTCGGCGGTGCTGCATTCGATGTACGCGAGCTTCGCCTTCAACATCATCCGTGATCATGGCTTGGGCATCGCCGTCATGCGAACCGCTGTCCATCTGGCCCCCGCCGATGCGCAGTTCAAAGCCAACCTCGCGCAATTCCTCGCCGCTTCCGGCGGCTCGTCTGCCGAATTGGATCGCTTGCTTGCCCAGGTCCGGGCCGCCAACCGGAATGGCCGCTACGACGAGGACCTGAAAATTATCGAAAACCTCCGGCTGCGGCCGTCCCCCAGGTTGGCACCCGCAGAGTAGGCACGGTTCTTGCTCAGATCCTCCTCGACAGGCGGCACT
The DNA here is from genome assembly GCA_035250245.1 of Luteimonas sp. Taxonomy (GTDB): domain Bacteria; phylum Pseudomonadota; class Gammaproteobacteria; order Xanthomonadales; family Xanthomonadaceae; genus Luteimonas_C. The sequence continues at coordinate 30,829 of DATFFH010000095.1, forward strand.
CGCCGTCCGACCGTGGGGTGCATATGGCAACCGAACGAGGCTTCACCCTGATAGAGCTGATGATCGTCGTTGCCATCATCGCCATATTGGCGGCAATCGCCATACCCGCTTACCAGGATTATGTGGCGCGCGCTCAAGTCGCAGAAGGCCTCGGCTTGGCGACGAGCGCCAAGGTCGCGATCGCCACTTACTACGGCGACTACGGCTCTTTTCCGTCAAACAATGACGCAGCGGGGATGTCCGCGCCGAGTTCGATCCGAGGCAATTATGTGGCGAGCGTCACAGTCGATGGCACCGGGTTGATTTCCGTGACGTTCGACCCCGCTAAAGCCAGTTCGAAGATCAACACTGGGACCCTAACCTTCCAGGTCAAGGACAATAACGGCAGCCTGGGCTGGGAATGCGGCGGATTGCCCAGCAAATACCTGCCGAGCTCTTGCGCTCGCTAGACTGCGTACCGCCACTTCGCTATGGCATTTTCGCGGCATACAGCTCCACTATGTTGCCGCCCGAGCGAATCTTGTCAGCAGCACCAAGCCACGGCCGCAAGATCCAATTGCGCAACGAGAAGGGCCATAGCGGCGTTTTCGCCGGATTGAATGTCGCAATGCGGACAGGCGAGAAGCCGGCTTTTTCCGCAAGAGTCCTCATGGATCGGGGTGTGAAAAAGAAAGTGTGATGGAGGGAGTAGGCATCAAACCTTGATTGCCTCCCCCCTATACCTATCGCCCTTCTCGCCTTGTCGAGGTCGTTGTCGAACTGCTGCGGCACCTCAGCCACCAACAATCCCCCAGGCTTGAGCACCTTGGCGCACCAGCGCAGCTGCGCCAAGGGATCGGGCATGTGCTCAAGCACGTGGTTCATGTGGACCACGTCGTAAACGGCCTCACTCATCGCCGTGGCCGCATCGGCAGGCAACAAATCGATGCCATGACGACTCAAGGCCACCGCACGCGCATCGTCCGAGAGCTCGACGCCGTCGCAAGCATGACCGCGTTCGCGCGCGAGGGCGACGAATTCGCCGGTCGCCGCGCCGTAGTCCAACATGGCAAGCTTGCCCGGTGAAAAATGGCGTTCGATGCTTTCGATCCTTGTCGCGAAATACGGCCGCCGCGCTTTGGCGAGGGTCGCGTAGTCTTCGGGGGCGGCGCCTCGTCCGCCGAAATAGTTCTCATCGCTATAGAGCTTGAGGTAGCCGGCCGAATCCGGTCGCGGACTGAGCCAACGCAGTCCGCAGTCCGGGCAAGCGAGCGCCGCATAGGGAGGCTGCAAGGCCAGCAGCCGGCTCCAGCGGAGATCCTGTCTCCCGGTCCGCCCGCAAAGAACGCAGTGGTCCAAATTTTCAGAACCGAATTCCGGCAATGCCCGCTCCGCCATGGCCTCTTATTCTTCTCCGATGTTAGCGGAAACAGCGCTAACGGGCTCCGGTTGACCCACTCCAATTCGACATCCACACTCCGGCGTCCCAATTCGCCTGGCATAAAAATGAGCCTGCCTTCCCCAAGACGCGCCATGCGAGCGGCCCTGTGGCTAGCCGTCGGCTCCGCTTTCCAGAAACGCCGCGTCAGGCATGAACTAGCCAGAATGGCCGCAGGCCTGTTCGGCGACTTTCCATTGAGCGAGGACCACAAAGCTTGGAGGGAGGACGCCGCTTTTCTGGCCGACTACAAGACTCTGTCGCCACTGAACCCATATTCCCAGGATCGAAAATGGACGTTGCGGGAATACACTCGTCAGACCGACGCGCTATCAGGCGACATGGCCGAATGCGGTTGTTATGAGGGAGCCTCCGCCTTTTTCATGTTGCAGGCCTCGTCTCACGGAACGCTATACCTTTTCGATTCGTTCCAAGGGCTTTCGGAACCGGACGATCAGGATCTTCAAGGCAAAACCGGCGTCAGGAATTGGGAGGCCGGCGATCTAAATTCTTCCGAGCAAACACTCCGACGCAACCTGAACGCATACGACCGTTTCGTGGTGCTGCCCGGCTGGATTCCTGCACGCTTCGCATACGTCTCGGAACGCCGATTCCGCTTGGTGCACATCGATGTCGATTTGTACCAGCCCACGAAAGACAGTCTCGAATTCTTCTATCCGAGGATGGTTGAAGGCGGCGCCATCGTAATAGACGATTACGGTTTCCTAACCTGCCCTGGTGCTCGCACGGCCGCAGACGAATTTGCCGCTTCCGTGGGCAAGCGGATGCTGCATTTGCCGACCGGGCAGGGCGTACTTATGCGCTGAGGGCTAAATCGCGCCGCAGCGACCCCGCCAGGGATGCAGCGAGATCGCGAGTGCCGCGCTGGCCGCCACATGCGCCGTCCGGAGCAAAAGCGCTAGAGCGGCTGCTTCTGAGATACTCAGGCCCATACTGTGGCCTCCGATCAGGTATATGGTTTCGCTCACGCCCAAGTTGCCGGGCAGGAGCGAAACCAGCGATGACACGTACACTCCGCACGCCATCAGGACTGCAATGGCAAGATCGACATCCGCCCCGAAAGCGGCATAGCCGTAAAGCAAGATCGCCGTACCTCCGCAATAGAGCGCGAATACTCCGGCGGATGCGACCAGAGAAGGCATTTCCAGTGCGTGCGGCAGATGCCGGCGGAGTGTTTGCGGGACCCACTTTCGATCCGATAACAGCGCCGCAGCTGCACGCCGAATCGAGCCAATACACACCGGATAAAGTGCGAAAGCCAGCAAGCACAAATAGCCCGGCTGCTTGGTTCCAGGCACCTGCAAGCACAACAGCGCGCCGCCGGTAAGTCCCGTCGCTATCCAAATGCTGGCGGTGATCTGGCGCAAAGTCGCCACCGTTGAACGGGCGAGGCTTACTCCGAGCTGGTTGAGCATCGCCACCCGGGCAAACACGCCCGGTTGAAGGGGGCCCAAATAGTTGACTAATGACGCTACGCCCCAAATGCGGACGACCGCCAACAAAGACGGGCGCTCGTCCGCGGGCAAAAAGAGCCGAAAAGTAATCGCCTGTAAAGCGATGGAAGAAGAAACCAACAACGTCACACCTAGGAAGGCCAGCGCATGCGTCTTCCATAGTGCGCTGAGCTCTGGCCACCAACGCACGACAAGCCACGCCAGCGCCGCCAATGCGATCAGATACAGCGCTAGGCGGAGCCTATCTTTCACGCCTGACTCCGACCTCGTCTATCAATTGCGCATACTGCGATGCGATGCGCCGCGGGGAATGGCGCTCGAGCCAAGTTTGGTTGTCTTCCGGCACAGGTTTGCCGATCGCAGCCGCCATCGCCTGCGCGAGTCCGGCGACGTCACCTACGGCGACGAGAGCGCCGCGACGCCCATCCTCCAATGCTTCACGGGCGCCCCATGGCGCATCGGTCGCGACTACCGGCACGCGGAGCGCCAAAGATTCGAGCACCACATTCGGATAACCTTCCCAACGCGAGGCGAGCACATGCAGCTGCGCCGCGGCCATGACCGGATAAGGGTTAGCCAATGCGCCCAGCCATTGCACCCGGTCGGCCAGCCCCAGGGCGGCGGCGAGCGCGAGCGAAGCTTCCATGTCCGGGCCGTTGCCGACGATCGCCAGCGTGTGCGCCCGCGCGAGGCCGCTCGCGGCGAAGGCGCGCAGGAGCGTCGGGTAATCCTTCTGCGCGGAGACGCGGCCTACGCTCACGATGTAGCTGCGGCCATGCAATTGCGGAGGGATCGCATCCAGACGCGCCTTGGCGGCCAAGCTTTCCGCGTCCACCGGATTATGAATGACGTGGATTCCGTCCTTCGCCAAACCGAGATCCTGCAGTTCTTTTCCAACGCCGGCCGAAACCGCGACGACCGCCTCGGCACGGCGGTACAAGGAAGCGATCCACGGCTTCACTGCCTTGCCGACGTTTTTCATGCCCACAGCTTGGCGCAGAATCAAAGGGGTATCGGTTCCGGCGAGGAGCCGGCCAAGCACCGTCGCGAAGTTGGTGCCCGTCATGGTGCTGAGCGCAACGTCCGGCCAGCGCGTTCGCAGATATCCGGCCAGCGCCAGCGGGCCGCGCAAAGCGAAGGTGCGGCGCGAAGCGCCTTCGCCGAGCAATTGCCGGTAAGCGACGCCGGGCGGAATTTGATCGGCCAATGCGCCGCCGCCTTCCAATACCGCCATCTCGATCTCGTAACCGAAGCGTGACAGCTCGCCGGCCAGCATCAGCATGACTCGCTGCGCGCCGCCGTGGCGCAGGTCCGGCAGCACCAGGCTCACTCGGCGCGGATGGCGCTCAGGTTCGTTCATGCCGCCCCAACGCGCCAAGACAAATAGCTGTAGACCAACCACAAGGGCTGCGAGTGGTCTTTCAGCCCGGCTCGGTGTTCTGCCAACAGGCTGCGAACACTTCTTCCGTCCACCGCCCCCGTATCGCCCGACGACAACGCCAAAAGTTCGTCACCCATACGGGAACGCATCCAATGGCCCACCGGCGAAGCAAAGCCTTGTTTGCGGCGCGACCATACGAAATCGGGCGTACGCCCCCGCATCGCCGCATGCAATAAGCGCTTGCCGCGAAAACCGCGGAAGTGCCAGCGCCAGGGGAGACGCAATACGAATTCCGCCAAATCGCGATCCAAGAACGGGCAACGGACTTCGAGCGAACTGAACATGCTGGCCCTATCGGTCTTTGCCAAGATGTCTTGGGGCAACCAAATCAGCCAATCGTTGACCAGCATCTTCCCGAGCTCGTCCGGAGTTTCTCCCCAGGCGGAAAGAGGCGCGGGATTGCCCTGCGGCAAGCCAGGCGCGAGCCTTGACAAGGCATCGCTGCGCATCGCGGGAGGCGCAACATAGTTTTCCGGCGCTTCATTCGCCAGGCCCACGAATAGGTGAGCCTTCTTCAGCAGGCTTGCGCTGTGGTGCGACAGCGGCTCAGGCATAGCCGACAGCGCCGATTCGAGCACCCGCCTTGGCATGCCAGGCAAACGGCGGTAGTACTGCAGGAGAAGCCTAGCCGCATAGCGTGCGTAGCCACCGAAAAGTTCGTCGCCCCCGTCTCCGCTCAGCGCGACCTTCACGTATCCGGCGGCAAGAGACGAGACCATGGCGGTCGGTACCAGCGATGCGTCCCCAAAAGGCTGTCCGAATCGGGACGACAATTTTGCCGCCATATCCAGAGCTTGATCCGCCGACAGCAACCGTTCGGTGTGCAGGGTATCGAGCATTCCCGCAGCGCGGGCCGCGTATTGCCTTTCGTCGTAGCTGGATTCTCCAAATCCGATCGTGAACGTGCGCAAGCGGCCCAGCCCCGTTTGTTGGGCCAAGGCGCAAATGATCGTGGAATCCACGCCGCCCGAGAGGAAAGCACCCACTTCGACGTCCGCGGCCAATTGCCGTTTTCTCACTCCGGCAACAAGCAACCGTCTGGCTTCTGAAGCCGCGTCTTCGAAACTGCCTTGCCAAGGGGACAGCGTAGGCATCCAATACCTGGCAGACCGCATGCGCCCCTCTCCGTCGCGCTCCAGCCAACTGCCAGGCAGCACTTCGAACACACCTTCCAGACAGGTACGCCCCGGCATGGCGAAGCCGTAGCGGAAGTAGTCGCTGATGCCTGCCGCGTTTTCCGACCAAATTTCATCGGGGCAAAGCACACGCAATGCGGAAAGCTCGGACGCGCATGCGAAGGCCCGCATCGAGCCGCGATAGAACAATGGTTTCTTCCCGAAAGGATCCCGCGCCATTAACAGCGATCCATCGCGGGAATCGTGCAAAGCGAAAGCCCACATGCCGTCCAAGCGGTCGATGAATGCCTTGCCTTGCGACGCCAACCCGGCAAGAAGCACTTCCGTATCACTGGCGTCCCTGAACTTCCAACTCCCTTCGAGCGAGCGCCGCAACTCTCTGTAGTTGTATATCTCGCCGTTGAATACCAGGGTCCAGCGTCCGCTGTCGTCCCTCATCGGTTGATGACCGCCGGCCAGATCCACGATCGCCAGACGGGTGTGGCCGAATGCGATGTCGGAACCGGATAAAGCCGCTTGAGCATCGGGACCACGGTGCTCGAGTCGCGATATAGCGTCGCGCATCCTGGCCGAGCGTGACTCCGCGCTCGCTGCCGGATCGATCAATAAGGCTATTCCGCACATCGGTCAGCGGGCTCCGGTGGCGTTGCGGCTCATGAGCGTGCCGAATAAAGCCGCGTATCGGTTTGCCGCGACAGGCCATGTCTCGCCGGAGGCCAGTATGCGCGCTCTCGCGTTTCGGCCCATCGCGCGCAACAGCTCGCGATTATCGCTCGCCTCGCGCAGATTCTTCGCCAAGGCTTCATAGTCGTCCACCGGAAAGAGCCATCCGTTCACTCCGTGCTCGACCAAACCGCGGACCCCCGGAAGGTCAGTGCTGATCACCGGCACGCCAGCGGCGAGTGCTTCCAATACTACGTTCGGACGTCCTTCCGAGCGGCTGGTCAAGACGAACACATCCGCGTCGGCAAGCAGCTCCAGTACTTCCTGCGGCGGGACAGCGCCGGAAAAGACCAGCCGCGAATCCACTCCGAGCTTCTCGGCCCGAGCGGCCAACTCTTCGCGCTCTGGGCCGTCGCCGACGATCTTTACCGATAAAATCGGAGCACGCCCGATCGCTCCCATGGCCGAGATCAGGACGTCGAATCCCTTGCGCCGGATCGCGCTGCCCACCGCGAGTACGCGCAGCACGGCCGGATCGCCGGCACTGCTGCGTACCCGCAGATAGTCCTCGTCCACCCCGTTCCTGCAGACCGACATTTTCTGTGCAGACCGCGGATAAAGCTGCTTGAGCTCTTCGAGCATGGCGTCGGAAACGCACACGACCGCATCGCTGCCTCCGACCGCTGCGCCCAACACCCAGCGCGAGAATACGGATTTTTTCGCGGATGCGACGTCGTCGCCGCGCAACGTGGTCGCGACCGGCTTGCGCGCCAACCGCGCCGCGAGGGCAGCAATCGCACCGCAGATCGCCCAGTTCGCGTGGATCATATCGCTCGAGCGAGCTTCCCGCAGGCAGCGAACGAACATGGCTAAGATAAGCAACGGCACCATCCATGCTTTGGCCGGACTGGTTGCCAGAGCGGCCGAAATGCCGCCGGCGGCTTGCGATAACGTGCGCATGCGCTTGGGCGCATAACACACCGGACTGATCCGCACCCTTCCGTCCGAATAGCTGCCCGTCCCTGCCGCATCGTCCGGGCAGAGCACGTCGATCCGCCAATCGCGGGGAAAACTCCGATAGAGCCTGTGCACGAAGATGCCAGATGCCGAACCCGGTCTCAAAGGATAGGAGGTCGTCAGAGCCAACAGCCGTTTCCCGGTGCGCATCAAGGCCTCGACAGCGGAGGATGCCGGGTTCGGATAGCCATCGATGCCTCGGCGTGGTTGCGGGGGACGCGGCTTAGTCGCGCGCCGCAAGATTACTCGAGCGCTGGAAGGTAAGCATGCAGATCTGCTCCGATATCAACCCGATCAGGAACACGATCACACCCGCGCTCAGCAGCAGCGCGCTCATGTTCGTGAAACGGTGCTCGGTCGCGAACGTAAAGGCGTAGTAACCCAAACCAAGCGCACCGAACACGGCGCCCACCGGCGCGAACAGCTTCAGCGGCGAATACAACGTAGCGATCTTGAAGATGATCAACAGGAAGCGGATGCCGTCCTTGATCGGGCGGATGTGGCTGTTGTTCCCCACCCGCCTCGCTACCGGAATGGAGACATAGGCCACGGGATAGGCGCTGCGGAAGAACGCCATGGTCGAGGTGGTCGGATAGGAAAAGCCGTTCGGCAGCAGGTGCAGGAACTCGCGGAAGCGGTCGGCGCGCACGGCGCGGAAACCCGAGGTCAGGTCGGCGACGCGCATGCCGGTCATCCAGCTCGCCAAACGGTTGTAGAGGGCGTTCGCCGCCCCCCGGCCCGCATTCGCCTGGCCCGAGGCGTCCCGGGCTCCCACCACCATGTCGTAGCCTTCGGACAGCTTGTCCAGCAGCGCCTGGATATGGAGCGGGTCGTGCTGCCCGTCCGCATCCATGAACACGATCACATCTCCGGAAGCCGCCCGTGTCCCGCGTTTGATCGCCGCCCCGTTACCCAGGGAATAGGGGGTGCTCAGTACTACGGCGCCATGCTGGGCCGCTATGGCGGCGGTGTCGTCGGTCGAGCCGTCGTCGACCACGATGATTTCCGCATCGGACAGGCGCTCCCGCAGGGCCGGCAGCACCCGGCGCAGGCCTTCGGCTTCGTTCTTGGCGGGCAGGACGATGGACAGGCGCATTGGTTTCCCCTTCTTGGCCGCAGATTAGCCGAAAATCCGGTTTGTTATGAAAAAGTGATGGCTACGACGTTCGCCGTCGCCGGTTTGAGGTAAAGTCCGAAGACCTCGGGGGAGGAGGTTGATTCTTATGAGCGCGGTTCCGACAGCCAACCTGGTCGGCATTACCGGCATCGCCCGGCGCTTGGTGCTGGACGGCGCCCTCGACGAGGCCGCCGCGCGCAGCGCGCTGGAAGGCGCGACCCGCGAACGCAAGCCGATCGCGGTGTATCTCAGCGAAAACAAACTGGTGAACGCTTCGCAGATGGCGGCCGCCAATTCGATCGAATTCGGCATGCCGCTGTTCGATCCGACGACGATGGATCCGGGCCAGAACGCATTGAAGCTGGTCAAGGAAGACCTGATCACCAAGCATCACGTGCTGCCGCTGTTCAAGCGCGGCAATCGCTTGTTCGTCGGCACCTCCGATCCGACCAACAGCCGTGCGCTGGACGAAATCAAGTTCAACGTGAACATGGCGGTCGAGCCGATCCTGGTCGACGAGGACAGCATCCGCCGCACGCTCCAGCAATGGCTGGACATGAGCGACACGCTGGCCGACATGACCGGCGACTCCGAAGGCCTGGAAAGCCTGGACGTGGGCGGCGGGGACGACGATCTGACCGCCGGCGATTCCGGCGTCGACGCCGCCGGCGACGACACGCCGGTAGTCAAATTCGTCAACAAGGTCCTGATCGATGCGATCCGCCGCGGCGCCTCGGACATCCACTTCGAGCCCTACGAGAGCGACTACCGGGTGCGCCAGCGCATCGACGGCATCCTCAAGACGGTCGCCAAACTACCGACCAAGCTCAATGCGCGCGTGGCCGCGCGGTTGAAGGTGATGGCGCAGCTGGACATCGCCGAGAAACGCGTGCCGCAAGATGGCCGCATCAAGCTGAACCTCTCCAAGACCAAGCAGATCGATTTCCGCGTCAGCACCCTGCCCACTCTGTTCGGCGAGAAGGTGGTGCTGCGCGTCCTGGACGGCAGCGCGGCCAGGCTCGGCATCGACAAACTGGGCTACGAGGAAGACCAGAAGACGCTGTTCCTGGAAGCGGTGCAGAAGCCCTACGGCATGGTGCTGGTCACCGGTCCTACCGGCTCGGGAAAGACCGTGTCTCTGTATACCGCGCTGAACATCCTCAATAACGAGCAGCGCAACATCTCCACCGTCGAAGACCCGGTGGAAATCCGCGTGCCCGGCATCAACCAGGTACAGATGAACGTCAAGCGCGGCATGACCTTCGCCGCGGCCCTGCGCAGCTTCCTGCGCCAGGACCCGGACGTGATCATGGTCGGCGAAATCCGCGACCTGGAAACCGCCGAAATCGCTATCAAGGCCGCGCAGACAGGCCACATGGTGCTTTCTACGTTGCACACCAACGACGCCCCGCAAACCATCTCCCGCCTGATGAACATGGGCGTCGCGCCCTACAACATCACCAGCTCGGTCAGCCTGGTCATTGCTCAGCGCCTAGCGCGGCGCTTGCACGACTGCAAGCGCGAGGTCCATCTCCCCGACCACGCATTGCTGGCCGAAGGCTTCACCAGCGACGAAGTGCATGCGGGCATCAAGATCTACGAGCCGGTCGGCTGCAGCGAATGCACCGAGGGCTACAAGGGGCGCATGGGCATCTATCAGGTGATGCCGATGAGCGAGGAAATCCAGGAAATCGTGCTGGCGGGCGGGAACGCGATGGCGATCGCGGAAGTCGCGCAGAAAGCCGGGATCCGCGACCTGCGCAAGTCGGCACTGATGAAAGTGAAGAACGGGCTGACCAGCCTGGCCGAAATCAACCGAGTCACCAAGGACTAATCATGGCCGCCAGCAAATCTGCAGCCGCCGCCAAGGCGCAAGCCAAGCTCCGCACCGCAAACTCGCTGGAGACCTTCGTCTGGCAAGGCACGGACAAGCGCGGCACGGTGATGAAAGGCGAGCAGCAGGCGAAGAACGCCAATCTGCTGCGCGCCGAACTGCGCAGGCAGGGCATCACGCCGAAGATCGTCAAGCCCAAGGGCAAGCCGCTGTTCGGCAGCGCCGGACGCAACATCAGCGCCAAGGAAATCGCGATCTTCAGCCGCCAGCTGGCGACGATGATGAAATCGGGCGTGCCGATCGTGCAGGCGCTGGAAATCATCGCGGGCGGGCAGAAGAACCCGAAGATGCAGAAGATGGTGGATACCTTGCGCGCGGACATCGCCGGCGGCGCGTCCATCTACGAGGCGATGAGCAGGCACCCGGTCCAGTTCGACGAACTCTTCCGCAACCTGGTCCGGGCGGGCGAGAGCGCGGGCGTGCTGGAGACCGTCCTGGACACGATCGCCACCTATAAAGAGAACACCGAGGCGCTGAAGGGGAAGATCAAAAAAGCCCTGTTCTACCCAGCGATGGTCATCGCGGTCGCCATCATCGTCAGTTCGATCCTGCTGGTGTTCGTGGTGCCCCAGTTCGAAGAAGTATTCAAGAACTTCGGTGCCGAATTACCTGCGTTCACCCAGATCATCGTGAACGCGTCACGTTTCATGGTGGAGTGGTGGTGGGTGGTGGTACTCGTTCTGGCGGCAAGCATCGTCGCGGCCATCTATTTCTTCAAACGCTCGCCCGGATTCCAGCATTTCGTAGACCGCATGATCCTGAAGGTTCCGGTCATCGGCCAGATCATGCATAACGCAGCGGTCGCGCGCTTCGCACGCACCCTCGCCACGACGTTCAAAGCGGGCGTGCCGCTGGTGGAGGCGCTGGACACCGTCGCCGGCGCCACCGGCAATACGGTCTACGAGAATGCCGTGAAGCGCATGCGCGACGACGTCTCGGTCGGCTACCAGGTGAACATGGCGATGAAGCAGGTCAACCTGTTCCCGCACATGGTGGTGCAGATGACCGCGATCGGCGAAGAAGCGGGCGCGCTGGACACCATGTTGTTCAAGGTCGCCGAGTTCTACGAGCAGGAAGTCAACAACTCGGTGGACGCATTGGCGAGCCTGATCGAACCGATGATCATGGTCTTCATCGGCGTGCTGGTGGGCGGCATGGTGATCGGCATGTACCTGCCTATCTTCAAACTGGCGGCTGTCGTCTAATAGGCGCATGGCCTTTCTTGATCAAAACCCCGGCCTCGGCTATCCCGCCGCGGCCGGATTGGGATTGCTGCTGGGCAGCTTCCTGAACGTCGTCATCCTGCGGCTGCCGCGGCGACTGGAGTGGCAGTGGAAGCGCGACAGCCGGGAAATCCTGGGCGAACCGGACATCTACGACCCGCCGCCCCCGGGCATCGTGGTGGAGCGTTCGCACGACCCGGAAACCGGCCATCCGCTGGCCTGGTGGGAGAACATCCCAGTCCTGAGCTATCTGATGCTGCGTGGCCGTTCGCGCTACAGCGGCAAGCGCATCTCGCTGCAGTATCCGCTGGTGGAACTGCTGACCATGGTGCTGGTGCTGTGCTGCGTGTGGCGCTTCGGCTTCGGCTGGCAAGGTTTCGGCGCGATCCTGTTCACCTGCTTCCTGGTCGCGCTATCGGGCATCGATCTGCGCACCCAGCTGTTGCCCGATCAATTGACCTTGCCGCTGTTGTGGCTGGGCCTGATCGCAGCGGTGGAGAATCTGTACATCGGTCAGAAAGCCGCGCTGCTGGGGGTGATGGCCGGTTATTCGTGTCTGTGGGCCGTGTGGTGGCTGTTCAAACAGCTGACCGGCAAGGAAGGCATGGGCCACGGCGACTTCAAGCTGCTGGCGGCATTGGGCGCGTGGGTAGGCTTGAATGGCATCCTGCCGATTGTCCTGCTGTCGTCGCTGGTCGGGGCCCTGATCGGTTCGGCCTGGCTGGCGGCGAAAGGCCGCGACCGGGCGACGCCGATCCCGTTCGGCCCCTATCTGGCCATCGCCGGCTGGATTGTGTTCTTCTGGGGCAAGGACATCGTCGAGGCCTACCTCCGTTTTTCCGGTTTGAGGCCGTGATGCTTCCCTCTCCCCTCACGGGTGAAGACGCATTGCTGCGAAGCATCGCTTTCGCGTACGCCTGAACGCCCTCGCGTAAGCGAGGGCCGGGGCGCGGAGCGGGGACAGGCGCGAAGCGCCAGGGAGAGGGTTCGGCTCTTGGCGCAGAATCACGGCAGATCACAAAGCACGCTTCGCTGCGCTCACGCCCCCTCTCCTGCCCCCGGATCAAGTCCGGGGCGGGCTCTTCGGGCATCCTCTCCCGCAAGGGGAGAGGAAAGCACGGCGCGGAGCGAATGAAGCCATGAGCGAATTCATCGTAGGCCTCACCGGCGGCGTGGCTTCGGGCAAGACCGCGGCCGCCCGATGCTTCGAGGCCTTGGGCGTGACGGTCGCGGACGCCGACGTGGCCGCACGCGAAGCGGTGGCGCCCGGCTCGGAAGGCCTGGACGAAGTGGTCGCCGTTTTCGGCGAGGGCGTGCTCGACGCCTCAGGCGGACTGGATCGCGCCGCGATGCGCCGGCGCGTATTCGCCGACGAAGCGGCGCGCAAGCGCCTGGAAGTCATCGTGCATCCGCGCGTACGCAAGGCGCTGAAGGCCGCCTGCGAGGCGGCGCGCGGACCGTATGCCATCGCCGCAATCCCCTTGCTGGCCGAAGGCGGCGGACGCGAAGCCTATCCGTGGCTGGACCGGATCCTGGTGATCGACGTGCCGCGCGAAACGCAGATCGAACGGCTGATCCGCCGCGACGGCGTCGACGCGGCCCTGGCCGAGAGAATGCTGGCCGCGCAAGCCGGCCGCGAGCTTCGGTTGACGATCGCGGACGACGTGATCGTCAACGACGGTTCGCTGCAGGCCTTGGAAGCGCAGGTAACCGCGTTGCATGCGCGTTACCTCGCGCTGTCCGCGGGCTCTTAGCGACGCATCGCTTGCAGGAACGGCTGCTTTTGTGGGAGCGGCTTCAGCCGCGAGCTCTTTCCTTCAGATCGCCGTGGCTTGCGGAAAGAGCTCGCGGCTAAAGCCGCTCCCACAAAAAAGCAGCGTACAAAGGCGGGTCAGGCCCAAAGACCGCGGATCGCCGCGATGCCTTGGGCGCCGTGATCGCGCGCCGCGACCAGATCGGCCGGCGACAAGCCGCCGATCGCGTAGATCGGCAACGACACCTGTTCGCGCAACGCGGCGAATGCGTTCCAGCCGATGCCCGGAATTCCGGGATGGGTGGCGGTCGCCTTGATCGGTCCGACGATGGCGAAATCGCAGCCCAGCGCTTCGGCCATCCGCAATTCTTCGGCGTTATGGCAGGAGGCGGCGACTTCCACACCCGGCGGCAACGGACGCGTCTCCAAGCGCGGCAGTTGCGCAGCGCGCAGGTGCACGCCGACTTGCAGCTCGGCCGCCAGGGCCGCGTCGCCATTCACCAGCACGTCCGCGCCCGCTTTGCGGCATAGGCCGATCGCTTTGGCGCTGAGCCGGCGCCAACGCGCCGGATCCAGACCCGGCGCGCGCAGTTGCACCCGTCGCACGCCGACGGCCAGCGCGCGCTGCAGCCCGTCCAGCCAAGCCTTGTCGTCGGCTGGCGTCGGCGTGACCAGATACCGATCGGTCTGCAGCAATGCGGCGACCACCGGCCGGTCCGCCGGCGGCATCGCATAGCTGGCCAGTTTGGCGGGCGGCACCCAGGCCAGGGCTTGGCCGTCCAAGCCGCGCGGTGCGCCGCCGCGCCAGGAGGCGATCCGGCGTACGTCCAGGCGCAGGCGCTTGTGCGGATAGCGCTGCGGCACGGCGATCAGAGGCGCGCCAATCTCGGCTTCGATGCCGAGTTCCTCGCGCAGTTCGCGGATCAGCGCATCTTCGGCGCTCTCGCCCGGCTCGCGCTTGCCGCCCGGGAATTCCCACAAGCCCGCGAGGTCGCGCCCTTCGGTGCGGCGCGCCAACAGGATGCGGCCGCGTGCGTCGCGGATCACGCCGGCGACGACTTCGACGACGGACGCGTGCGCTTTTGTGGGAGGGGCTTCAGCCCCGACAAGGTTCGCGGTCGGGGCTGAAGCCCCTCCCGCAGAAAAGCCCTCGGCCGGATCGGCAGAGGGCTGTCTTCGGTCAGGCGAGCTGCCCATGGCAATGCTTGAACTTCTTGCCGCTGCCGCAGGGGCAAGGATCGTTGCGGCCGACCTTGGGGCCGGTGGCGCGTTCGACGCTCAGCTCCGGGATCAAGCCCGCCTGCGCCTGCGCGGCTTCTTCGTCTGCGCCGTAGCCGCCGGCGTCGCGATGCTGGAATTGCATCTGCTGGGCGACAGCGGCCGCCTGGCGGCGCTCCTCGGCTTCCAGCGCGGCCACTTCCTCTTCAGTGCGGATCCGCACCCGCGCCAGCAACGCGACCACTTCGCGCTTGACCTTGTCCAGCATCTCACCGAACAGCTCGAACGCTTCGCGCTTGTACTCCTGCTTGGGCTGCTTCTGCGCGTAACCGCGCAGATGGATGCCTTGGCGCAGGTAATCCATCCGCGCCAGGTGCTCCTTCCAGTTCTGGTCGAGCACGTTGAGCATGATGTGGCGCTCGAGCATGCGCATGGTCTCGCTGCCGACCTGCGCCTCCTTGTCGTCGAATTGCTTGGCGACCGCTTCCTGCACGTGCTGGGCCAGCTGGCCGGCGTCCAGTTCGTCCGACTGCTTCACCAGGTCGGTCAGCGACAGTTGCAGGCCGAATTCGTTGGCCAATTCCGCTTCCAGGCCCGGCAGGTCCCACTGGTCGTCGATCGAGTTCGGCGGCACGAAGCGCGCGACCATGTCGGCGACCACGTCTTCGCGGATGCCGACCACGTTCTCGTTCACCGACTCGGCCTCCAGCAGCTCGTCGCGCTGCTGGTAGATGACCTTGCGCTGGTCGTTGTTGACGTCGTCGAAGTCGAGCAGGTTCTTGCGGATGTCGAAGTTGTGCGCTTCCACCTTGCGCTGCGCGTTGGCGATCTGCTTGGTCACCAGCGGGCTTTCGATGATGTCGTCTTCCTTCAGGCCCATCCGCGCCATCATCCGCTGCACCCAATCTGCGGCGAAGATGCGCATCAGATTGTCTTCCAGCGACAGGTAGAAACGCGACGAGCCCGGGTCGCCCTGGCGGCCGGAGCGGCCGCGCAGCTGGTTGTCGATGCGGCGCGACTCGTGGCGCTCGGTGCCGACGATGTGCAGGCCGCCGGCGGCCTTGACCGCGTCGTGGCGCTGCTGCCATTCGGACTTCACCCTGGCGCGGGTGACTTCGTCGACTTCGCCCTGCGCTTCGAGCGCGGCGATTTCGGCTTCCAGTGAGCCGCCGAGCACGATGTCGGTGCCGCGGCCGGCCATGTTGGTGGCGATGGTCACCGCGCCGGGACGACCGGCCTGAGCGACGATGTGCGCTTCGCGTTCGTGCTGCTTGGCGTTGAGCACCTCGTGCGGCACGCCGGCTTCCTGCAACTGCTCGGACAGCATTTCCGAGACCTCGATCGAGGTGGTGCCGACCAGCACCGGTTGCTGCCGCGCATTGGCTTCCTTGATTTCGTTGACCACCGCGCGGTACTTGCCGGCGCGGTTCAGGAACACCTGATCCGAATGATCCTTGCGCACCATCGGCCTGTTGGTCGGGATGACGATCACTTCCAGGCCGTAGATGTTCTGGAATTCGAACGCTTCGGTGTCCGCGGTGCCGGTCATGCCCGACAGCTTGTTGTACATGCGGAACAGGTTCTGGAAGGTGATGCTGGCCAGGGTCTGGTTTTCGCGCTGGACGTTGACGCGTTCCTTGGCCTCCACCGCCTGATGCAGACCGTCGGACCAGCGCCGGCCCGGCAGGGTGCGGCCGGTGAATTCGTCGACGATGATCACTTCGCCGTCGCGGACGATGTAATCCACGTCGCGCTGGTAGATGGCGTGCGCGCGCATCGCTGCGTTCAAGTGATGCACCACATGGATGTTGTGCGCGTCGTACAGGCCGTCGTCGCCGAGCACGCCGGCCTTGCGCAGCAGGTCTTCGGCATGTTCCTGGCCGGCTTCGGACAGGTGCACCTGCTTGCCCTTCTCGTCGACCCAGTAGTCGCCCTCGCCGTCTTCGACCTGCTGACGGCTCAGGCGCGGCACGATCGCGTCGACCTTGTGGTACAGCTCGGGCGATTCGTCGGCCGGGCCGGAGATGATCAGCGGCGTGCGCGCTTCGTCGATCAGGATCGAATCCACTTCGTCGACGATGGCGTAGTTCAGGCCGCGCTGGAAGCGGTCTTCCTTGGCCAGCGCCATGTTGTCGCGCAAATAGTCGAAGCCGAATTCGTTGTTGGTGCCGTAAGTGATGTCGGCGTTGTAGGCGGCGCCCTTGTCGCTATGCGGCATGCCCGGATACACCACGCCGACGCTGAGGCCCAGCCAGTTGTACAAGCGGCCCATCCAGGCCGAGTCGCGGCGGGCCAGGTAGTCGTTCACCGTGACCACGTGCACGCCCTTGCCGGCCAGCGCGTTCAAGTACACCGGCAGCGTCGCGACCAGGGTCTTGCCTTCGCCGGTGCGCATTTCGGCGATCTTGCCCAGATGCAGCACCATGCCGCCGATCAGCTGCACGTCGTAATGGCGCATGCCCAGCACGCGCTTGGACGCTTCGCGGCAGACCGCGAAGGCCTCGGGCAGCAGCTTGTCCAGCGACTCGCCGTCGGCGATGCGCTTCTGGAATTCGGGGGTCTTGGCTTGCAGCTCGGCGTCGCTGAGCTTCTGCAGTTCGGGTTCCAGGGCGTTGACCTTGGCGACGACGCGGTCCAGCTGGCGCAGCAGGCGGTCGTTACGGCTGCCGAAAACGCGGGTAAGCAGGCTGTTGAGCATGTTCTGACCGAATAAAGTGGGAATCGCCGCACGGGCGACCGGGCCGGGCCCTGAAACTGAAAAAGGGCGCTGGGCGCCCTTTTTGGCAACGCGCATTGTAGCTTGGGGCTGCAGACGCTGCTTACAACCCAGCTTTCGGACCAAGCGGAACTCCAGCCTTTGCGGGAGGGGCTTCAGCACCGACAAAATGCAGTCGGGGCTGAAGCCCCTCCCACAAAGCCCAGACGCCGAACCCGCAATCAACCGCGCTTGAGCAACCCGTTGCCCTGCTCGCCCAGGAACTTGCGCGGATTGACCACCGCGCCGTTCTGCCAGACTTCCAGGTGCACATGGGCCCCGGTGGAACGGCCCGTGGAGCCGGCCTTGGCGATGGTCTGCCCGGCCCGCGCCAAGTCACCGACCTTCAGCAACAGCTTGGAGTTGTGGGCGTAACGGGTGACGTAGCCGTTGCCATGGTCGATCTCGATCACGTTGCCGTAGCCGGAGCGAACGCCGGAATAGCTGACCACGCCGTCGGCCACCGCGGTCACCGGATCGCCAACGTTGGCCTTGAAGTCGATGCCCTTGTGGTACTGGCTGCCGCCGCCGAACGGATCGGCGCGGCCGCCGAAGCCGGAGGTGATGTAGGTGTTGGCGATCGGCATCCGCGACGGCACCGCGTTCTGGTCGAGCTGGCGATTGAATAGCAGCGACTCGAGCAAGGTCAGCTGGCCGCCGGAAGACTGCAATTGCGCCTCCAACTGATCCAGGCCATCGTGCAATTCGCCCGGCTTCATATCGCGCACGGGGCCCGCGCCGCCGACGCCGACCGGCTTGTCGAAATCGAATTCGCCGTCCTGCAGCTGGCCGATGCGGGTCAGGCGCTCGCCGAGCGCGTTCAAGCGATTGGCTTCCGCCTGCAGTTCGGCCAGGCGCGCGGCCATGGCGTTCACTTCCTGCTTGGCGTGGGTGCGGACCTGGTCGAACTGCGACTGCTGGCGATCCAGCTTGGCCTGCAGCTGGTCCACTTCGACGCTACCGATACCGGTGCGCATGCCCGCGCCCGCGGCGATGCCGATGGACGCCAACACGATCGCGGCCAAGCCGGGACGGAAGGAAATGAAATCGCGCGTCCGGTAGGGCAGATCCATCACCCAGTAGCGCGCATTGTTCAAACGATCGGAAAAAGTCATCGAAAACGAAGCATCCATCTCAAGACTCCGCCAGCTAACGAGTAACGCTGCCCCTGTTGCGCTTCTGATAAGACGGAAATCGAAAATATTCGGGCCGCGTGGTTACACTGCCCGCATTGTTAAATCGTCTTGCCTCACTAACTTTTCTTTAATCTCCGAGTCCGCAATGACCGGCTCCGGATCCCGCAACTCCGCACCGCAAGCCGCGCTCGAAGCGCTGCTGGCCGACTCGGCCGGCGATCCGCTGCGTCGAGCCCTGTGGCTGGATGCGTTGGACCTGCGCCTGCGCCCCTGCCTGCCTACCGAGCTGGCCGCGCATGTGCGGCTGGCCAATGTCGCTGCGGGGGGCAAGCTGGTCTTCCTCGCCGATGCCCCGGTGTGGACGGCCAAGCTCAGGCTCGCCGCCGCCGAGGTGCTCGACGCTGCCCGGTCCCTCGGGCTCGAAGCGACCGCCCTCACCGTCAAAACGACGGCCATCCCGCTGATCGACAAGCCATCGCGGGTGGAAAGGACAGTCAAACCGATGTCGGAGGCCTCGCGTGACGCCCTGCGAGCCGCCTTGGATTCCCTGCAAGACCCCGACTCCGCGGGACCTGGAGAACGCTCCTGACTGGCCGGGTCCAGCGGGAAAACTCGTTTCCCCAACGGGCCGCCGTACCGAGCCAGCGGGCATGGTAACGGCCTCGGCCGCCCGATTCGTTAATATCCGGGAAGAAAAAAGTTAAATCGGAGCACCGGTTTCACAATCCGCTCACAAGGATGAGCGGTCGGGGGTGACCGATAGGCGGTTCAGATGGCCGCCAGCTCCCCGTAGAAGGCCGGGGCGGCCTCGGCATCCGGATAAGTCACCACTTCCCAGGCGCCGGCATCGGCCTGGAGGGCCCGGACCAGCTTGTTGTTGAGGGCGTGACCGGATTTGTGGCCATGGTAGGCGCCGACGATGGCGTGGCCGACCAGGTACAGGTCGCCGACCGCATCGAGGATCTTGTGGCGGACGAACTCGTCGGCGTAGCGCAGGCCGTCGTCGTTCAAGACCCGGAATTCGTCCAGGACGATGGCGTTGTCCATCGACCCGCCCAAACCCAGGTTGCGTTCGCGCATGAATTCCAGGTCGCGCATGAAGCCGAAAGTGCGGGCGCGGCTGACTTCCTGGATGTATGCGGCTGTGGAGAAATCCAGGGTCGCCTTCGACTGGGCCGACGGGATCATCGGGTGGTCGAACTCGATGGTGAAATCGAGCTTGTAGCCGTCGTACGGACTGAAGCGGGCCAGCTTGTCGCCTTCGCGCACTTCCACCGGACGCTTGATCCGGATGAAACGCTTGGCGGCCTCTTGTTCGGCGATGCCCGCGGACTGCAGCAGGAACACGAACGGACCGGCGGAGCCGTCCATGATCGGCAGCTCGGCCGAGGACAGTTCCACATAAATATTGTCGACGCCCAGGCCGGCCAGGGCCGACATCAGATGCTCGACGGTCTGCACCTTGGCGCCGTCGCGGGCCAGGCCGGTGCATAGGGTGGTCTCGGCGACCAGGTTCGCATCGGCCGGGATCTCGACCACGGGGTCCAGGTCCACGCGCCGGAAAACAATGCCGGTATTGGCGGGCGCCGGGCGCAGGGTCATATAGACCTTCTCGCCGCTGTGCAGCCCCACGCCGGTGGCGCGGATGACATTCTTGAGAGTGCGTTGGCGCAGCATAGGTCGGGGGCGGAGCCTTGCGCTGACGTTGTAGTTATTCGGAGTGCTGCGTACAGCTGGGGATCGCTGCGGCCGGCCACAAGAAGCGTGCCGGGCGCCAGATTGCGGAGATTAGCATGCACCTTCCTGAACCTGAACGGAAGGGTATAGGAAAGACGGCGGCTGGCGGTGCCGACATGCTAGCTCCGGAGCCCCCGACCGCCCATACATCAGCTAGGGCTTCGGCTCCATAACATCGCCGGTCCTGCCCCTGCCCTCCGTTCGCCAGGGAGCGCCGGGCAGCTACCTATAAGTGTCTATGAGCAAAGACGCTGGATTCCCTTTTTCGCGGCATAACGGCCTCGACGTGACAAGCATCACGAAAGTGATCTATAGCGAATCATCGACGGCCATTTATCTTCGCTTTTCCGTCTTGTCTTCCATCGCAGTTCATCAACGACGAATGGAAGCTCACATGCCATTGGCGCATGTAATTCATCCTTGTTGCTTATTCGCGTTTGTCGCGCTGCCTTTCTCGGCAACCAGTGGAACAACTTATCCCGCGGCCATTCATGGCTACTGGGAATTTGGTCATGAACAATGCAAGGCACTCGGAAATTACGATAGCGATGGGCGCGTCGAAATAACAAAAACAGATCTTATTAATTACGAACAATCAAACAAACCGCTTCGCGTCATCCAAGTATCCAAGACGCCGAAGGCGTGGAAGATCAAATCAGAGCTAAAAAACTACGAAGAAAAATCAATTGAATTCGAAATATTTGCACTTAGTGATGAGAACACTTTGACAGTAATAGGCTTTGGCACAACAAAGAGATTTACCAGATGTCATTAGGGATGCACCCAAGAAATGAAAGACGAGGGCAAATGGGCCAGTCTCGCAATCATGCTCTATTACTCACGACATGTTTGCTAGCAAGCTGCCAGACCCAGGCTAAGCAGCCAAATCCGGCATTCCCGCCACAGGTCCGTGGCACATGGGAACCAGGCCCCGCACCTTGTCGTTTGCCTCTTGATTACGATAGCGATGCCGGGTTCGAAATAAGGCCTGAGATTTTGATCGGATATGAGCACACTCAAAAACCAACGAAGGTTCAGCAAATATCTGTAAACCCGAACGCCTGGAGAGTTGAATCCATCGAAGAGTATGACGGGAACAAAACCAGAAAAATTGAAATTTACGTGTTGCACGATGATTCGATGACTGTAGCGAACCAGAGCATGTCCCAGCAATACAACCGCTGCCACAACAATACGAACAATAAGCAGGCACACGATGGCTGATCAAAGAGCGTATCGCGTTACGCAGAAGGGTGTTCATGTCAACGAACCCGTCACTGATTTCGAAAGCCTAGTTACTCATCATCCTTTCGATAACAGAAACGCAACCGTACATAATGGCCTTGTAGTCAAAGGGGAACGCGGCCGACGACATGCGGTTATTGCCGGGGAAGTACAAGAAATCGCAGTTAATGGATTCAGCTTTAAGCCGCATCAAATTTTAATAAAAAAGACTTCATCCTCGAACATCCGGACTACCCCTCAGGACATTCAAAAGCGCGTGAAGCGGACGTGCCGTCGCCGATTTCAGGCTATATCGGCCGCGTTGTTCCATCTGAGGGCTTAGTTGACATATACGATCGAAAAGGCGGTGACATTGTTGCTCGCATTCTGCATATGGAGCCAATATCCGTTACTGAGGGCACGCACGTAACCTACGGGCAAACACTGGGAATTCAGAGTGACGTAAAGACACCGAGAAAACACGTCCACATGGAAGTAGATGCTCGCTACTATCAGCATTATGAGAACTACGTTTCAGATCTCGTCAATGGGCGACTGACTATTGACCCAGAACGACAATTAAGCGGCATTGCGCCACTACCTGTATTCGACGACGGCACGTTTCGGCTTGGCGAAACCAACCCTCGCATCCGTGAATTCCAGGAAGTATTGATTTCCAACGGCTACCGCGGCGCCCGCAACGCGCCACTGCAACCCGACGGCATCTACCGCCTAGAAATGCAACCGGCCGTCCTCGCTTTCCAACGCGACCACGGCATCGCCCAAACCGGCGACATCGACCCGGCCACCTCGCACATCGCCCTGCCCTTGTCCCGCGGACTGCTTATCGACCGCATGGACCATGTCGAAAGGGTTCGCATGCCGTTCGCGCCGGAGCCGAAGCGGGATGGACCCGTCGATGATTTCCGGCCCGGACCCAGCGACTATCGCAGGCATCCGACGCAACCGGAGGCCGCGATGCGGACCGAACGCGATTCGCTGACCTACAGCGACCCTCGCCACCCGGACCACGCTCTGCACGAAGCCATTCGACGCCATCTTCCTGTCGGCACATCCGACGAAATGGCGGCGCACATAACGTTGCAGACCAAGATCGGTCGCGTGCGGGATGCCGAGCACCTGGATGTCGTGATGGTCCACGAAAACCGCATTTTCGTGATGAGCAAGACCCCAGGATTCCGAGCGCACGTCGACTTGGCGGAAACGCCGCCATCGATAAACGAGACGATGCAGCGCTCCGACTCGTTGGATGCAGAACGCGCCCAACAGCGCGAGCAATGGATGGCGCAGGAACAGCAACTCTCGCAAGGGCGCAGTCTGAGCCGCTCGCTGTCTTGATTGCGCACCGCCCTTCGGCCGCGCGAACGGATTCCCTGCAGAAGGGGTGACGCATGCGCCGATTCGAAAACGCTGCCGGGCCGGCGCGGCCCGGCAGCCAAAGAGGACGTTACCGCTGGCTAGCTAAGCAACCTCAGTCGGCCTGCCTGCGCAGGAAAGCCGGAATGTCCAGGTAATCGCCCGGCAGATCCGCCACCGCCGGCGCGCTTTCCGAAGCGTGCGCGCGGCCGCTGCGCAGGCCGCCGAAGCCATGGGTCGGCGCCGGTTCGACATTCGCCATCGCGTCGAAATCGGCTTGGCCCGTGGTCGCGTTGCGCACCAGCTTGATCGGGGTGCGGATCGGCTCGTGGTCCTGCACGCGCGCGTGCTGGCGCGAGGCGACGCGGTTCAGACCGGTGGCCACCACCGTCACCTTCACTTCGTCCTGCATGTCCGGGTCCAGCACGGTGCCGATCACCACGGTCGCGTCTTCCGAAGCGAAGTTCTCGACCGTGCGGCCGACTTCGTCGAACTCGGCCATGGTGAAGTCCGGGCCGGCGGTGATGTTGACCAGGATGCCGTTGGCGCCGGACAGGTTGACGTCATCCAGCAGCGGATTCTGGATCGCGCTCTCCGCCGCCGCCTGCGCGCGGTCGTCGCCGCGGGCGTGGCCGGTGCCCATCATCGCCAGGCCCATCTCGCTCATCACCGTGCGCACGTCGGCGAAGTCGACGTTGATCAGGCCCGGACGCACGATCAGATCGGCGATGCCCTGCACCGCGCCCTGCAGCACGTCGTTCGCCGCGCGGAAGGCCTGGATCATCGTCGCGTTGCGGCCGAGCACGGTGATCAGCTTCTCGTTCGGGATCGTGATCAGCGAATCGCAGTGGTGCGACAGCTCCTCGATGCCCTTCAGCGCCACCTGCATGCGGCGACGGCCTTCGAACGGGAACGGCTTGGTGACCACCGCGACCGTCAGGATGCCCATCTCCTTAGCCAGCTGCGCGACGACCGGCGCCGCGCCGGTGCCGGTGCCGCCGCCCATGCCGGCGGTGATGAAGACCATGTCCGCGCCTTGCAGCGCATCCATGATCTGTTCGCGGTCCTCCAGCGCCGCCTGCCGGCCGACCTCGGGATTCGCACCCGCGCCGAGGCCCTTGGTGACGTTGCCGCCCAGCTGCAATTGCAGCTTGGAACCGCAGTTCTTGATCGCCTGCGCGTCGGTGTTGGCGGTGATGAACTCCACCCCATCCACGCTGCTGTTGACCATATGCGCGACCGCGTTGCCGCCGCCGCCGCCCACGCCCACGACCTTGATGATCGCGTTCGGAGCCATTCTTTCAACCAGTTCGAAATGCGCCATGTCCACGTCCTCCGTTCTGTACCGCTAGTTATGAAATCGGGTTGTTGTCGCAATGTGTTGCAATCGTCTTGCCCTTGCCGCTTCGCGTCGCGCCATCACGCCGCGCTTTTTGCCCTTCTCCTTCCCCTTCAAGGGGAAGGCCGGGATGGGGATGGGTTTAAGGTCGCGACGAAACCCATCCCCACCCAACCCTCCCCTTGAAGGGGAGGGCTTTAAAGCCGAATCAGAATTCGCCGCGATACCAATCCTTCAATTTGTTGAACAAGCTGCCCGCGCGGCCGGTCGGGATCGACGGCCGCCGCGGGTTCTCCAATTGGCTGCCCATCAGCAGCAGGCCCACGCCGGTGGCGTGCACCGGATTGCCCACCACTTCGCCCAGCCCGGACACGTGCTGCGGAATACCCACGCGCACCGGCATCTGCAGCATTTCCTCGGCCAGTTCGACCACGCCTTCCATCTTTGAAGCGCCGCCGGTCAGCACCATGCCGGCGCGCACCAGCTCTTCGAATCCGGAACGGCGCAGTTCGGCCTGCACCATTTCGAATATCTCCTCGTAACGCCCCTGCACTGCCTGAGCCAGCGAATGGCGCGGCAGGCGCCGCGGCGGACGGTCGCCGACGCTGGGCACCTGGATGCTTTCTTCGGCCGTGGCCAATTGCGCCAGCGCGCAGGCGTAGCGCACCTTGATCTGCTCGGCTTCCGGCGTGGGCGTGCGCAGCATGTGCGCGATGTCGTTGGTGACGTGGTCGCCGGCGATCGGCAACGAAGCGGTGTGGCAGATCGCGCCCTGCACGAATACGGCCAAGTCCGTGGTGCCGGCGCCGATGTCGACCAGGGCGACGCCAAGCTCGCGCTCGTCGTTGGTCAGCACCGCGATGCTGGAGGCCAGAGGCGACAGCACCAGATCGTCGATCTGCAGGCCGCAGCGCTGCACGCATTTGCTGATGTTGGCAGCTGCCGACTGCGCGCAGACGACCAGGTGCGCGTGCACTTCCAGGCGCACGCCGGTCATGCCGACCGGGTTGCGGATGCCTTCCTGCGAATCGTCGAGCACGTACTCGCGCGCGATCGCGTGCAGGATCTTCTGGTCGGCCGGGATCGCGACCGCCTTGGCCGCATCGAGCACGCGGTCGAGGTCCTGGTAGGTCACCTCGCCGTCGCGGATCGGCACGATGCCGGGCGAATTGCGGCATTGCACGTGGTTGCCGGAGATCGACGCGTACACCGAACGGATCTCGCAACCGGCCATCAGCTCGGCCTCTTCGACCGCGCGCTGGATCGACTGCACGGTCGATTCGATGTCGACCACCACGCCGCGCTTGAGCCCGCGCGATTCGTGCGAGCCGATGCCGATGACTTCGATCGGGTTGCCCGGCGAATACTCGCCGACCAGCGCGACCACTTTCGATGTGCCGATGTCGAGACCGACGATCAGCGATTTGTCGCCTTTGCGGTTCATGTGCTACCTGCTGCATTGCCCCCTCTCCCGCTCGCGGCAGAGGGTTGGGGTGAAGAAGCGGCCGGAGCGGCTTCGCCCCAGCTCAAAGCAAAACCATTCGTGTAACGCAGGTCGGCGCGTTGCAGCGGCCTGCCTTCCTGCGACAGCAGCTTTGGCATCAGCCGCGCGAATCGCGCCAGGCGCAGCCGCGCATCCTCGTCGCCACGCCCAACCACGACCTGCGCCGTGTTGTCCAAGGTCAACGACCAGCTGCCGCGCGGATCCAGCGCGATGCCGCGCACGTCGACGCCGGTGGCTGCGAACATCTCGCGCGATTCGTTGTAGAGCTTGACGACGTCGCCGGCGCGCGCATCCGGCCCATCGAGCTGCGGCAGGCCCTTCGGCACATCGATGCCCTTGATCGGCAACAGGCGGCCTTGCTGCGACAGCAAGCGGTCGGCGCCCCACCGCGCGAACGGCTTGTGTTCGACCAGGCGGATTTCCAACACATCCGGCCAATGCTTGCGCACTTCGGCGCGATCGACCCAAGGCAGCTTGCTCACGGCGGCTTGCGCGTCTTCCAGGCGCACGGCGAAGAAGCCCTGCTTGGCGTAGGGCAGCACGGTCTGCCGCAACAGTTGCGGATCGACGCGTTCGAACTGGCTGGTCACGCGCAGCTTGCGCAGCGGGAAGCGTTCGGCGCCGATCCAGCCATTGATCACGGCCACGACCGGCAGCGCGACCAGCGCCAAGGCCAGCGCCCAAGCGAAGAAGCGCAGCATCGCGCTCACGGCTTGGCCTCCGGCACGGTCATCTCCAGAATCCGCCAGCACAGCTCATCGAACTCGATGCCGACCTGGCGCGCGGCCTTGGGCACCAGCGAATGGCTGGTCATGCCGGGCGCGGTATTGGCCTCGAGCAGGTAGAGCTTGCCGGCGCGATCGCGCATGACGTCGACGCGGCCCCAGCCGCTGCAGCCTGCCGATTCGAAAGCAGCCGATGCCAGCGCGCGGATAGCGTCCTCGTCCGCGCCCGTCAGGCCGGGGCACAGGTATTGCGTGTCTTCGGCGACGTATTTGGCGTGGTAGTCGTAGTACTCGCCGGCCGGCACGATCCGGATCGAAGGCAGCGCGACGCCGCCCAGGATGCCGACCGTCAGCTCGTCGCCTTCGATCAGCTGCTCCATCAACAACTCGCCCGGATAACGCGCGGCCAATTCCACCGCCGCATCCAAGCCCGCATCGTCGAACACGCGCGACACGCCCACACTCGAGCCTTCGCACGAAGGCTTCACGATCACCGGCAAGCCCAGCTCGCGCGCGGCAACGTGCACGTCGCCGCGCGGCTGCAGGCGCAGATAGCGCGGTGTGGACAGGCCCAGCGACAACCACACTTGCTTGGTGCGGATCTTGTCCATGCTCAACGCCGAGCCGAGCACGCCGGAACCGGTGTAAGGCACGCCCATCGTCTCCAGCAAGCCCTGCAGCACACCGTTTTCGCCGTCGCCGCCGTGCAGGATGTTGAACACGCGATCGAACTGCTTGGCGTTCAGCTCGCGCAGCAGGTTCGGGATCCCGTCCACGCCGTTCGCATCGACGCCGCGAGACCGCAGCGCCTCCAGCACGTTGCGGCCGGAATCCAGCGACACTTCGCGCTCGGAGCTGTTGCCGCCCATCAGCACGGCGACGCGGCCGAAGGCGGCCGGGTCCTGAATGCGCAGCGGTGCGATGGTCTTGCTCACTTCTTCTTTTCCTCGAATCCGTTGGCGGCCAGGTTCTGGGCCGCATAACCGATGTCGCCCGCGCCCATCAGCAACAGCAGATCGCCGTCCTGCAGCACGTCGGGCAGCAGCGCGGCCAGGTCGCTTGCGCTGCCGGTGACGACGGGATCGATCCGGCCACGTGCGCGGATCGCGCGCGCCAGCGACTTCGCATCGGCGCCGGCGATCGGCGCTTCACCCGCCGGATAGACTTCGGTCAGCACCAGCGCATCCACGCTCGACAGCACCGCGGCGAACTCGTCGAACAAGTCGCGCGTACGGCTGTAGCGGTGCGGCTGGAAAGCGACGACCAGGCGCTTGCCCGGCCAACCGCCGCGCGCCGCGGCGAACACCGCTTCCAGTTCTTTCGGGTGATGGCCGTAGTCGTCGACCAATTGCACCTTCGCGCCAGCGCCGGTCTTCAATTCGGCGAGCAGGTTGAAGCGGCGGCCGATGCCGGCGAAGTTCTCCAGCGCGCGCACGATCGCGTCCGCCGGCACGCCCAACTGCCAGCCGATCGCGGCGGCGGCCAGCGCGTTCTGCACGTTGTGGCGGCCCGGCAGCGCCAGCGTGGCCGACGTGCGCGAGCCATCCGGCAGGCACAGGTCGAAACGCATCCGCGCCCCGTCCTGGACGACGTTCTCGGCGCGCACGTCGGCGTCTTCCGAAAAACCGTATGCCATCACGTGACGCGGCGTTTTCGCAGCGAGCGCGGCGACTTCCGGATCGTCCACGCACAGCACCGCCAAACCGTAGAACGGTAGCCGATGCAGGAACTCCTCGAATGCGGCTTGGACCTTGGCGAAATCGCCGCCGTAGTTTTCGAGGTGATCGGCGTCGATATTGGTGATCACCGCGATGAGCGGATTCAGGCGCAGGAAGCTGCCATCGCTCTCGTCCGCTTCGGCCACCAGCCATTGGCCGCCGCCGAGACGCGCGTTGGCGCCGGCGGCGAGTAGTTGTCCGCCGATCACGAAAGTCGGATCGATGCCGCCCTCGCCCAGCACGCTGGCGGTGAGCGAGGTGGTGGTGGTCTTGCCGTGCGTGCCGGCCACCGCGATCCCGCGGCGGAAGCGCATCAATTCGGCCAGCATCTCGGCGCGCGGCACGATCGGGATGCGCTGTGCGCGGGCTTCCATCAATTCCGGGTTGTCCGGCTTGATCGCGCTGGACACGACCACGCAGTCGGTGCCGAGCACGTTCGCCGCCGCGTGGCCGCGATGCACGGTGGCTCCGAGCTTGGCCAGGCGTTTGGTCACGGCGTTGTCGGCGTTGTCCGAACCGGACACCTGGTAGCCCAGCGTGCACAGCACTTCGGCGATGCCGCTCATGCCGACGCCGCCGATGCCGACGAAATGCACGCGGCGATAGGCCGCGGCCAGATCGCCGCTGTCCTGCATGCGCCGGGTGTGCATGGTGCTCGACATCAGGCCGCTTCCTCCAAAACGATGCCCGCAATGCGGTCGGCCGCATCCGGGCGCGCCAGGCCGCGGGCGGCCTCGGCCATGGCCAGGCGCTTGCCGGCGTCGGCGAGCAGGGGTTTCAACGCTTCGGCGAGCCGGTTCTCGAAACCGTCGCCTTCCGGGACCAGTACCGCCGCGCCGCGCTCGACGAGATACTCGCCGTTGCGCGTCTGGTGATCGTCGACCGCGGCGGGGAACGGCACGAGCACCGCGCCCAAACCTGCGGCGCACAGTTCGGCTACCGTCAGCGCACCGGCGCGGCACACGACCAGATCGGCCCAGGCATAGGCTTCGGCCATATCGGCGATGAAGGGTTCGACGCTGGCGGCCACGCCGGATTCGGCGTAGCTCTGCCGCGCGGCATCGAGCATTTTTTCGCCGCACTGGTGGCGTATCTGCAAACCGTCGGCAGGTAATGCGCGCAAAGCTTTCGGCAATGTCGTGTTCAAGGCGCGCGCGCCTTGGCTGCCGCCGAGCACGAGCAGGCGCACGCCGCCGCTGCGGCCCGCGAAACGCGCGGCGGGCGACGCGATCGCAGCGATTTCGACGCGCACGGGATTGCCCACCGTTTCTTCCTTGCCGCCGGCGAAGCTACCTGGAAACCCGCTGAGCACATGCTTGGCGAATTTCGCCAGCACGCGATTGGTCAAGCCCGGCGCGCGGTTCTGCTCGTGCACGATCAGCGGGATGCCCGCGAGCCGCGCCGCGACGCCGCCTGGGCCCGCCGCGTAACCGCCGAAACTGATCACCGCGCGCGGTTGGCGCTCGCGCAGCGTTTGCCGCGCGGCGTTCACCGCGGACAGAATCTTGAACGGCGCGGCGAGCAAGGTCGCGATGCCTTTGCCGCGGATGCCGCGCACCGCGATGGTATCGATGGCGATACCGTGCTGCGGCACGAGCCGCGTTTCCATGCCGCCTTCCGCGCCCAGCCACAGCACTTCCGCGCCGTGCGCGCGCAACGCGTGCGCAACCGCCAGGCCCGGGAAGATGTGCCCGCCGGTACCGCCGGCCAGGATCATCACCGGATGCAGATCGGAATCGGTGGCGGCGCGGATCATGCGCCCCTCCTCAAACCCAGCGACGGTTCGACACGCTGACGCAGCCGGCTGGTGCCGCGCGTCGGCGCGACGTCGGCAGGCGCCGGTTGCGCGGTGCTCGGCGTGCCAGTGGACGGCTGCGCCGCTTCGCCGCGCAAACGTGCGACCTGGCGTTCGGCACGGTCGAGCTCGTAGGACACGCGCAGCAGCAAACCCAATGCGGCGCAGGTCATCAGTACGCTCGAACCGCCGGAGGAAATCAGCGGCAGGGTCAGACCTTTGGTCGGCAGCAGACCGAGGTTCACGCCGATCGAAACGAAACTCTGCAGGCTGATCCACAGCGCGATGCCGAACGCGCAATAGCCGGCGAAATGGCGGCGCATCTCCACGCAGCGCAGACCGACCCAAAACGCGCGGCCGACCAGCAGGGCGTACAAGCCGATCACCAGGCAAACGCCCGCGAATCCAAGTTCCTCGCCGATCACCGCGAGAATGAAGTCGGTATGCGCTTCGGGCAGATACGACAACTTCTGCACCGAACCACCCAGGCCCACGCCGAACCATTCGCCGCGGCCGATCGCCATCAACGCATTGGTCAGCTGATAGCCGCTGCCCAGCTGGTCCGCCCACGGATCCAGGAACGAAGTGAAGCGGCGCACGCGATAAGGCTCGGCGATCGCGATCGCCGCCAGCACCGGCAGCCCGATCAGCACCGGACCGAACATGCGCGGCATGTGCACGCCGCCCAGCACCAGCATGCCCGCGGTGATCGCCAGGATCAGCGATAGCGAGCCGAAATCCGGCTGCATGATCAACAGCGCAACCAGCAGGATCGCCACGCCGATCGGCTTGAGCATCGCGATCCAGGTGGCGTTGACCTCGTCGCGGAAGCGGACCAAGTAGCTGGCCAGCCACACCACGTACATCAACTTGACCGCTTCCACCGCCTGGAAATTCGACACGCCCAAGTTGATCCAGCGCCGCGCGCCGTTCACCGTCTTGCCGATGCCGGGAATGAACACCGCCAGCAGCAGCACGAAACACAGCAAAAGCAACCACTGGTTTTTCTGCTCGATGGTTTTCAGCTCAGTACGCATCGCCCAGATCGCGAGCGCGCAGCCGCCGGCCAGGAATACCAGGTGACGGGCGAAATAGTAGAACGGCCCCGAGCCCTCGCTTTCGGCGATGGCGATCGAACTCGACGCGACCATGATCACGCCCAGACAAGCCAGCGCGATGGACGCGCCCAGCAGCCAGGGATCGAAACGTCCCTGGATGGCGTCCAGTCGGGTGGCTTGGCGCGGCGTGTCGAAGGGCGTGCTCATCAGCGCACCTTCAACGTGGCCAGGCCGATCAGGACCAGGATCACCGAGATGATCCAGAAGCGCACGATCACGCGCGGCTCGGGCCAGCCTTTGAGTTCGAAGTGGTGGTGGATCGGCGCCATGCGGAACACGCGCTTGCCGGTCAGCTTGAACGAGGCCACCTGGATCATCACCGACAGCGTTTCGATCACGAACACGCCGCCCATGATCACCAGCACCAGTTCCTGGCGAACGATCACCGCGACGGTGCCGAGCACCGCGCCCAGCGCAAGCGCGCCGATGTCGCCCATGAACACCATCGCCGGATAGGTGTTGAACCAGAGGAAACCCAATCCGGCGCCGGCGATGGCCGCGCAGATGATCACCAGCTCGCCTGCGCCCGGCACCTGCGGGATCTGCAGATAATTGGAGAACACCGCATTGCCCGAGGCGTAGGCGAATACGCCCAGCGCGCAGGCAACCAGCACCGTCGGCATGATCGCCAATCCATCCAGTCCGTCGGTCAGGTTGACCGCGTTGGAGAAACCAACGATCCAGAAATAAGCGATCGCTACGAAGGCCACGCCGACCAGCGGCAACGCCACCGCCTTAAAGAACGGGATATAGAAAGTGATCGCGGCCGGCGCGTCGGCGGTGTAATACAGGAACAGGCCCGCAGCCAGGCCGAATACCGACTGCGCCAGGTATTTCCAGCGCGACTTCAAACCGTTCGGATCGCGCTTGACGATCTTGATCCAGTCGTCGTACCAGCCGATGGCGCCAAAGGCCAGCATCACTGCTAGCACCAGCCACACGTAACGGTTGCGTAGATCGCCCCACAACAACACCGACAGCAGAACCGTCATCAGGATCAACGCGCCGCCCATGGTCGGCGTGCCGGCTTTCGAGAAATGGGTCTGCGGGCCGTCCTGGCGGATCGGCTGGCCGCCCTTGTATTCGGCCAGTTTGCGGATCACCGCCGGGCCCATCCACAGGGACAGGAACAGTGCGGTGAGCGCAGCGAGGATGCCGCGGAAAGTCAGATAGCCGAACAGCCCGAACAGGCTTTCCAACTGCTGCAGCCAGCGTGTGAGTTCAAGCAGCATGCGCGGCGCCCTCCCCGTCGGGCAGCAAAGCGGTCACGACCCGGTCCATCGCGCTGCCGCGCGAACCTTTCACCAGCACGCGCAGCCGGACCGGCGCGGCATCGGCGCCGGCCACGCCCGCGGCGGTCGCCAAGGCCGCGGCGCCATCGGCGAAATCCTGCAGATCGGCGCGTAAGGCCTCAGCCAGCGCGGCATGCGTACCGAACGCGCGCGCGCCTTCGCCGAATGCCTCGGCGGCCGCCGCACTCAAGGTTCCCAGCGCGTACAGACGGGCGATGCCCGCGCTTTTCGCGCGGCGCCCTGCTTCGGCATGCAAGGCCTGCGCGTCCGCGCCGAGTTCGCGCATATCGCCCAGCACCAGCCAGCTTTCGCCGCCCTGGCCGGCCAGCGTGCCGATCGCGGCGTTCAGCGAGCCCGGGTTGGCGTTGTAGCTGTCGTCGATCAACTGCACGCCGTGTTCGAGCGCATGCGAAATCAGGCGACCGGCGACCGAGCGCGCAGCCTCCAAGCCGGCGACGATGTCCTGCAGCGCCACCTCCGCGCTCAGCGCCATGCCGGCGGCCGCGAGCGCGTTCGAAACATTGTGGCGGCCCGGCAGCTGCAAGCGGATCTCCGATTCGCCCGACGGCGAAACCAACACGAAACGCATGCCTTCCTCGGTCGCACGGATGCCGCGCGCGGTCAGGTCGGCGCTGGCATCCAGGCCGAAGCGCAGGATCCGGCGCCCGTGCGCGCGTTCGGCGAAATACGGCGCGAAGGCGTCGTCGGCGTTGATCACGGCGGTGCCGTTGGTCGGCAGCGCGTCGTAGATCGCCGCTTTGGTGTCGGCGACGCCGAGCAGGCTGCCCATTCGCTCCAAATGCGCCGGCGCGATGTTGTTGACCAGCGACACGTCCGGACGCGCGATGTCGGTGAGGTAGGCGATGTCGCCGGGCTTGCCCGCGCCCATTTCGTAGATCGCGAAAGCGGCGCCTTCCGGCGCATCGATCACCGCCAGCGGCAAGCCGATCTCGTTGTTGCGGTTGCCCGGATTCGCATAGGCCGTCTTGCCGCCGACCTGTTTCAGGATCGACAGCAACAAAGTCTTGACGCTGGTCTTGCCGTTGCTGCCGGTGATAGCGAACACCTTCGCCTCGCGCCCGGATTGCAGCGCGGCCGCGAAAGCCGCCAGCGCGCGTTCGGTGTCGGCGACGACGATCTGCGGCAGGTCGATATCCAAAGTCCGCGACACCAACGCGCCTGCGACTGCTTTTGTGGGAGGGGCTTCAGCCCCGACAGGAGTCGCAACGAAAGCCGTCGGGGCTGAAGCCCCTCCCACAAAAGCCGTCAGCGAATCGTGGCCGTCGAAACGCTCGCCCTTCAACGCGACGAACAGCGCCGAACCCTGTGTCGGCAAAACGCGGGTATCCGTCGCGACGGCATCGACCGTGCGGTCTTCGCCCTGCAGGCGGCCGCCGGCCATGTTCGCGATCTCGGACAGGCGCAGCGGCTTCATGCCCTGCCCTCCAGCGCCTGGCTCGCGACGTCGCTGTCGTCGAAGGGATGCTTGACGCCGGCGACTTCCTGATAGGTTTCGTGGCCTTTGCCCGCGATCAATACGATGTCGTCCGGGCCGGCCTCGCCGATCGCGCGGACGATCGCAGCGGCCCGGTTGCGCTCGACCACCGCGTCCTGCGGACGCGCGAAGCCGGCGACGATGTCCGCGACGATCGCATCGCCGTCTTCGCCGCGCGGATTGTCGTCGGTCACGTACACGCGTTCGGCGTGTGCCTCTGCGATCGCGGCCATCTGCGGGCGCTTGCCGCGGTCGCGTTCGCCGCCACAGCCGAAGACGCAGATCAGCCGGCCGCGCAGATGGCCGCGCAACGATTCCAGCGCCTGCTGCAGCGGATCGGGTTTGTGCGAATAGTCGACCACCACCAACGGCAACTTGCCGTCGCCGCCGAAACGGTTCATGCGACCCGGGATCGGCCGCAGTTTCGGCAGCGCCGCGGCGATCGCCTCGTCGCTTTCGCCCAAGGCATGCAGCACGCCGGCCACCGCCAGCAGATTGTCGATGTTGAAGCGGCCCAGCAGCGGCGAACGCACCGGATAGCGGGCATCGCCCAGCACCAGATCGAAGGCGATGCCCGACGCGTCCAAGGCGACGTTTTCGGCCCGCACCTGCGCCTGCGCGTTGCCGCGCGCGCTCAGGCCGACGCCGCGTACGGTCTCGGGCAATTGCGCCAGCAGCGATATGCCGAACTCGTCGTCCAGGTT
Organism: Luteimonas sp.; assembly: GCA_035250245.1. Lineage (GTDB taxonomy): Bacteria > Pseudomonadota > Gammaproteobacteria > Xanthomonadales > Xanthomonadaceae > Luteimonas_C. Next base: position 65,102 of record DATFFH010000095.1, read on the forward strand.
GATCGCGGCCGCGCGCAAGCCTGGGCGCGAGAACAGCTTGGCCTTGGCGGCGCCGTAGGTCGCCATGTCGCCGTGGTAGTCGAGGTGGTCGCGGGTGAGGTTGGTGAACACCGCCACGTCGTAATGCACGGCGTCGACGCGGCCCTGGTCGAGCGCGTGCGAACTGACTTCCATCGCCACCGCAGCCGCGCCAGCCTCGCGCAATTGCGCGAGCAGCGCGTGCATCTGCAGCACCAGCGGCGTAGTGAAGCCGGTCGCACGCTCCTCGCCGTGGAGACCGGCGCCGAGGGTTCCGATGGTGCCGGTGCGCAGGCCCGTGGACTCCAAGGCTTGCGCGATCAACTGCACGGTCGAAGTCTTGCCGCTGGTGCCGGTCACGCCGACCATCGTCATCGCGCGCGAAGGCTGGCCGTGGAACTGGTCGGCCATCGCGCCCATGCGCTTGCGCAGGCCGGGCACGGCGATGGCGTCGTCCGGCGCCGGCAATTCCAGCGGCGCGGGCGGTTCGAACAGGATTGCGCTCGCACCCGCAGCCTTGGCTTGTTCGACGAAGCCCAGCCCGTGCGCGCCGAAGCCGGCGATGGCGACGAAAGCGTCGCCCGCCTGCAGGTCGCGGCTGTCCAGCACCAGGCCGGTGATGGCCAGTTCGGGCGGCACCGCGGCCACGTCCGGCAGCAATTCGGCGAGCAGCATTGCGCGCGTCATTGCCGCGCCCCTTGCACCGGCAGCAGCACCGGCGGCGCCTGTTCCTCTTCGACCGCCGCAGCGGCGGCGATCGGCGCCGGCTTGCCGCCGTTGCGCTTGGCTTCCGCGGCCTGCTGCGCCGCAAGCCAGGTCTCGATGTCGTCCGGCGGCACGTCCATCAAACGCAGCGCGCCTTCCATCACGTTGCGGAACACCGGTGCCGACACGAAGCCACCGCCGCCGAATTGCCAGCCCTTGCTGGTATCCGGTTCGTTGACGACCACCGCCATCGCGAAGCGCGGGTTGTCCACCGGCACCACGCCGGCGAAAAACGACACGTACTTGCGCGAATAGCCGCCGCCGCTGGCCAGGCGCGCCGTGCCGGTCTTGCCGGCGACGTGATAACCGAGGATGGCCGCGCGGGTGGCGGTGCCGCCCGGCTCGGTCACCGTCTGCATCATCTTCATCACTTCGTGCGCGATCGCCGGATCGAGCACTTCGCGCGCTTCGTTGTCCTGCCCTTTCACGAAGGTAGGCGCGCGCAGCTTGCCGCCGTTCGCGAGCGCGGCGTAGGCCTGCGCAATCTGGATCGGCGTGGCGGAAATGCCGTAGCCGTAGGACATGGTCTGCTTGGTGGTGCCGCTCCAGCGCGCCGGCGGCGGGAACAGGCCCGGCACTTCGCCCGGAAATCCGCTGTGCGTGCTCTGACCGTAGCCGAACCTGCGCAGGAAATCGTAAAAAGTCTGGTTCGGCAGGCGCGCGGCGATCTTGGACACGCCGACGTTGGAACTCTTGCGGATCACGCCGGTGGTATCGAGCACGCCGTAGTTGTGCGTGTCGGTGGTGCGGTAGCGACCGTTCGGGATCCAGCCGGGATTGGTGTCGAACATCGTGCGCGGCGTGATCACGCCCGCTTCCAGGCCCGCGGCCACGGTCAGCGGCTTCATGGTCGAGCCGGGTTCGATCACGTCCGTCACCGCGCGATTGCGGTGGGTGTCGCGGTTGCCGACGTCGACCGCGTTCGGGTTGTAGGAAGGCAGGTTGGCCATCGCCAGCACTTCGCCCGAAGCGATGTCCAGCACCACCACCGAACCGCTGCTGGCCCCGGACACGAGCAAGGCGTTCTTCAGTTCGCGATACGCCAAGTACTGGATACGGCGATCGATGGTGAGCGTCAGATCCTTGCCCGGCTGGGCCGGCTTGATCAGATCGACGTTCTCGACGATGCGGCCGCGGTTGTCGCGGATCACGCGCTTGCTGCCCGGCGTGCCGCGCAGCCAATCGTCGAAGGCCAGCTCCAGGCCTTCCTGGCCGCGGTCGTCGATGTCGGTGAAGCCCAGCACGTGGGCCATCGCTTCGCCTTGCGGATAGAAGCGGCGGAACTCGCGCTGCGAAGCCACGCCCGGGATGTCGAGCGCGACGATCTTCTTGGCCGCGGCCGGGCTGATCCGGCGCTTGAGCCACATGAATTCCTTGCCGGCGCGCTGCGAGACCTTGCGAGTCAGATAATCGGCGGGCACGCCCAGCGCTTTCGCCAGTTCCGGCAGGCGCGCGGGATTCTTCATCAATTCCTGCGGATCGGCCCACACCGATTCCACCGGCGAGGACACCGCCAGCGGCTCGCCGTTGCGGTCGGTGATCATGCCGCGCGAGACGGGAATCTCGATGTCGCGCAGGAAGCGCGCATTGCCCTGCTTCTGGTAGAAATCGTTGTCGATCAGTTGCAGATCGACCGCGCGCCCGACCAAGGCCAGCGAGCACAGCCCGAGCGCTCCTGCGACCATGCCCAGGCGGGCGCGCAGATTGAATTGGGCGCGGTTGCGCGGCTTCATGGGCGCACCACCACGATCTCGTTGGCTTCCGGGAACTTCATGCCCAGCTTGTTGCGCGCGATCTGGTCGACCCGGTTGCTCTCGGCCCAAGTCGCCTGCTCCAGCTGCAGCCGGCCGAATTCGATGTTCAGCGCGTCGCGCGCCTTTTCCAGCTTGGTCAGTTCGTAGAACAGCTGGCGATGGCGGTGCTGCGCATAGACCACCGCCACCGCGGTGGCGATGTTGGCGGCGAGCAGCAGGGCGAGCAGCACGCGCAGGCTCATGCGGCGGCCTCCAGCTTCTCGGCCACGCGCAATACCGCGCTGCGCGAGCGCGGATTGGCCGCAACCTCGTTGGAATCGGCCTTCTGCGCGTCGCCGATCGCGCGCAACGTCGGCACGAAAGTTTCGGCGGCCGGCAGGCGGCGATTGGCCGGCGGCGCCTTGGCGCGCGCAGCGATGTAGCGCTTGACGATGCGGTCTTCCAGCGAATGGAAGCTGATCACCGCCAAGCGGCCTTGCGGCTTGAGCGCGGCGTAGGCGGCGTCCAACCCGGTTTCCAGGTCCGCCAATTCGCGGTTGATGTGGATGCGGATCGCTTGGAACGAACGCGTCGCCGGGTGGATGTCCTGTTTCCCGCGAGGCATGACGGACGCGATCAACTGCGCCAGATCGGCGGTGCGCTCAATCGGCTGCTGCGCGCGGCGCGCGACGATGGCGCGGGCGATGCGCCGGCTCATCCGCTCTTCGCCGTAGGTCCACAGCACGTCGGCGATCTCGCGCTCGTCGGCGCGCGCCAGCCACTGCGCCGCGCTTTCGCCGGCATCGGGATCCATGCGCATGTCCAGCGGGCCGTCCTTGCCGAAGCTGAAGCCGCGTTCGGCCACGTCCAATTGCGGCGAAGACACGCCCAGGTCGAACAGCACCCCGTCCAGGCCTGCGGAAACCGCATCCCAATGCGCGAGGTCGGCGAAGCTGCCGCGGCGGATCGAGACGCGCGGGTCCGTGCCGAACTCGCGTTCGGCCGCGGCGATCGCCTCGGGATCCTTGTCCATCAGCAGCAGCCTTCCTCCCGCGCCGAGCCTCCCCAGCACTCCGCGCGCATGCCCGCCGCGCCCGAACGTGCCGTCCAGATAAATTCCGTCCTCGACCACCTGCAGCCCTTCCATGACCTGCGCGAACATCACAGGTAAATGCCGCTCGGGAAGGTGGGCGGACGCGATGCCCGCGCCACCCGCCGTCACAGCTGCAAATCGAGCATGTCCTCGCCCAGATCCTCATCGCCGAGCGTCCGGCGGATCTGCGCGTGGTGCGCCTGCTCGCTCCACAGTTCGAATTTGTCGCCCATGCCCAGCAGCACGGCTTTTTTCTCGATGCCGACCGCATTGCGGTGGCTGGCCGGCACGCTGATGCGGCCGCTGCCGTCGGGCTCGGCGAAACTCGCCGCGCCGACCAGCTTGAGCTGCAGATTGCGGCTGACCGATTTGGTCCGCGGCAGCGCGTTGACCTGGTCGCGCACGCGCTCCCAGACCGGCTGCGGATAGAGGTAGAGGCTGCCGGCCTCGAACGGGTTGTAGGTGATGACCAGGCGGTTGCCGCATTCGCGAGCGACGAGGTCCCGGTAACTGGTCGGGATCGCCAGCCGGCCCTTGTCATCGATCGTGATCGCGGTCTCGCCCTGGAACACAAACCCGTCCGGTCTTGCCCGTCTTCGGCGGGCTTCAGCGCCGGAAAACCACAAAACTCCCGGTTTTCCCACGAGACGCCACCTTAGGAGTCGTCCAAAGGGTTGTCAACAACTTTCAATCCTGAATTTCGCTAGGCGCGTCAAGGACTTGCAGCAAACTTGAGAGACTTGTTCAAGCTTTATCCACAAGCTGCTGTTTCGTCTCAAATTTTGAGATTCGGCAAATCTCAGTCGGCCCGAGACGGCAGAACGGCGACGGCCGTCCCAGTCCTGCTGCGTCGCAGCAATTCAATGATGAGCGCGCATTGTTCCGATAAACGGGCAATCAGCCAGCCCATCCATCCACTAGCCTTACCGTCGCAACAATCCCCGGAGACCGTGATGAATCCGAAGAACGCCCTGCTGACCCTGCCGCTGACCGCCTGCTGCCTGCTCGCGGCATGTGCCAAGCACGAACCGCCGGCGCAGACCGCGCCCGCGCAAGCCGATGCGCAACTTGTGCAGATGCGCGAAGAACGCGAACGGAACGACAAAAACCTGGCCACGTTCGACGATCTGGATTTCAACGTCTATAGCGGACAGAAATGGGACGAGTTCCACCGCAGCCATGCCGAGGATATCGTCGTGCACTACCCCGACGGCCGCACCACGACGGGATTGCAGGCGCACCTCGCCGAACTGAAGCCGCAATTCGAATTCGCGCCGGACACCCGCATCAAAGTGCATCCGATCAAAGTCGCGCAAGGCGACTACACCGCGGTGATGGGCGTCATGGAAGGCACTTTCAGCCAGCCGATGAAGACGCCGGACGGCAAGTCGATCGCCCCGACGAACAAGCCGTTCAAGCTGGACATGGTTACGATCGGGCGCTGGAAAAACGGTGTGATGGTGGAAGAGTGGCTGTTCTGGGACAACCAGGCCTTCATCAAGCAGATCGGTTTAGCGGGCGGTTAACGGCGCCTTCGCGCGCTGCGCTGCAGAAGCGGCTGCGGCAACGCTATGGGCAAACCCTAGGTTGCTGCATGTCGAATACCGGCTCTACGATCCCTCCGTCCCCGCACTCGAGTCCTGCCGATGAATACCCGCATCACGCTGCCTGCGGCTGCGCTGTTCCTGTTCGTCCTGGCCGCTTGCAAACCGTCGGCCGAGCCGTCGAACCAAACACCATCGTCCGCGCCGGCATCCACCGCCGCGACGGCAAATCCGCCGACTGCCCAGCCGGAAGCCGCGCCGCCCGCAAGCCCGGCCCCGATCGCGACCCAGCCCGGGCCGAAAGGATCGCAGTGGGAGTTGTCCAAAGTCGCCGTCACCGGAAACGTCTTGACCGTGCAGTTCAACATCCGCGCCGGCGATGAGCATCTCTGGAATCCGTCGCTGCCGCTGAGCGACGTCAGCGTGGTGGACGACGCCACTTCGCAGCGCTACAGCCCGCTGCAGGACAATTCTGGCAAGCCGATGGCGGCACCGCTGAATACGCAGAACAACCAGAAGCTCAAGCTCGACATCCAGAAGAATTCCAATGGCGTGGTCTGGGTGAAGTTCCCGGCGCCGCCGGCAACGTCGCAGACCGTTTCGATCAATATTCCGGAAGTGGCGCCCTTCGATGGCGTAGCGATCCAGCGATGAAGCGCCTGCTGACGATTGCGCTGATCGGCATCGCCTGCGGCTGCTCGCAACCCGACGCACCGGCCGAAACGCAGCGGGAAGCGCGACAACCGAGCGCCGGCACGACTCCGCCAACGGCCCCGCCGCAAAGCGATTCGCAACCACCCGCGGCGCAAGGTTCCGCATTGACCGGAAACGTCAGCGCGCTCACCGGAGACGTCTCGCCCTTGCAAGGACTGGTCGATGCGCTCGGCGGCGAAATCCGCGACCACGAAATCTATGTCGCGTTGCCGGCGGACACGCTGTTCGATTTCGACAAAGCCGACATCCGTCGCGAAGCCGAACCCAACCTGCGCACGCTCGCCGAGTTGATAGGCAAGACCCAGGGCGCGGTGCAACTCAAGGGTTACACCGACGCCAAAGGCGAGGACGGCTACAACTTGGCCTTGTCCAAACGCCGCGCCGACGCGGTCAAAATCTGGTTGGCGGCGAATGGCGTGCCGGACAATCGCCTGCAGTCGGTCGGCCTGGGCGAAGCCGATCCGGTCGCGCCCAACCAGAAATCCGACGGTACCGACGATCCGCAAGGGCGCGCGAAGAATCGTCGCGTGGAGGCCATCATCCCGCGCGGCTGACCTGCGGACGCTCCGTCCGCGCAACCGTTCGCGCGCTGCACGTGTCTCCTGTGCGCTCGGGCATGCCGCCCGCGCCATCGGGAGCCGCCATGCCGACCGTCCTCCGGGATCATTCCAACGCCTTGCCGCACGCGCCGCTCTGGCTCGCCATCGTGCTGGCGGCGGCGCCGTTTTCCTCACCGCAGGCGGCGCAACGCATTGCGCCAGCGCTGACTGCGCCGTTCGAACAAGCGGTGGACGAAGCGATGCGCGTACCAGGTTCCACGCCGGCGATGGCGGCCGTCATCGTGCAAGGCGATGCGCAGCCCTGGATCCATGCGCGCGGGCGCTTGCGCGCCGATCGTGGCGGCGGCGAAGCCGACGCCGATGCGCGTTTCTACATCGCATCGCAAACCAAATCCTTCATCGGACTGCTGGCCGCGACGCTCGACGCGAACGGCGAATTCCCGCTGACCACGACACTGGCGCAAGTCTGGCCCGAACTGCGTTTGCCGGCGCCGGCCGATCCGTGCCGGATCAGCATGGCCGACCTGCTCTCGCATCAGGAAGGCCTGACCACCGACACGCTGAACTTCGTCACCGCGCACATCCGCGACATTCCCGCATCGGAATATCCGCGCCTGCTGGCGAGCGAAGTGAAGCCGCGCGCCGCCGGCTTCCGCTACGCCAATATCGGCGACCTCATCTACGGCGCAGCGCTCGAAGCCAAAACCGGCCGCAACTGGCGCGACTGGCTTGAGCGCACGACGCTGCGCCCGCTCGATCTGAAAGCAATATCCCCGCGCACCTCGGCTGTCCCCGCCGGGCAGCAGGCCTGGAGCCACCAATGGGACGGCGAGCGTTGGCGCACGCTGCAACCCAAGCCCGATGCATTGATGCACGCCGCGGGCGGGCTGTGGGCGACGCCGACATCGATGGCGCGCTGGATGCGGATCAACCTGGGCCTGGACGATGCCGGCGATGCATTGCCGGCCGGTGCCTTGCGGCGTTCGCAGCAGCCGATCGCGCAAGCCAAGCTCGCCGACGGCGAAATCGATTGCGACGGCTACAGCCTGGGCTGGTACGCATGCACTTATCGCGGACAGCGCGCCTTGATGCATCCCGGGTCCTACGACGGCGCGGTCTCGGTGACGGTCCTGGTGCCGTCGGCGCAAGCGGGCCTATCGCTGATGGCCAACAGCGACAGCGCCATGGAAGGCCTGCAATTGGAACTGATGAAAGCCTTCATCGGCATCGCCACCGGACAGCCGGGCGAAACCGAACGCCTGCGCAAAGCGCTGGATGCCTATCCGGCAAAAGTCGCGGCGAAAGCGGAGAAACGGCATGCATCGATCGAAAAAGACCACGCCGATCCGCAATGGGGCGGGTGGACCTGGCGTCCGGATGCTGCAGCGCTGCGCGCCTGCACCGGCCGGTTCACGAACGCGCTATACGGAACGATGCACTTGATGCAGGAAGAAAACGGTTTGAGCGCACATATCGGCGCGATGGAACTGAGATTGCAGCCCGCGCAACCGGGTTTGTTCGCCGCATCGGATCGAACATTGGATACGCCGGGACAGTTGCGTTGCCACGCCGATGAAGGACGCATCACTTGGCGCGGGCAGGATTTTCGAAAGTAGTGCCCATACGCGTCTGGCACAGTAATGATGGTAAATCGTTCCCTGCCCTGGTCTGGCGCATCTCGCTAAACCTTTTCTCCAGGCCTGCCAGCGACTACGCAACGAAGCAGCGTCAAAACACCCATCCGCTATCGAACTACGGGCCGAGACCGAGGGTCGGCGTACTGTCCAGCCAAGAGCAGTCGACAGAACAATACGAACGACGCCACACACCGCCGTTGACGTTGAGGCACTTTCTTTTGGTTACTTTCTTTGTGCCAGCAAAGAAAGTGACCCGGGCGACAGCCCGGAAGCGGTTGCCCATGCAATGAGTCGCATCGCAACCGGCACGGAAAGTAGGATGTCGCGGGCCTGGATTTTTCGCTGGGATTTACGAGCAAGAGCAAGTCACTGGATTCCCGCTTTCGCGGGAATGACGGCTAAGAGCAACCGCAACGGCAAAGTCAACCGATCCGACTGCTCGCCCGAAGCGACGTTCGTTCGCTTGCAGTGAAAACAGAAAATCCCAGGCCTTTCGGCCTGGGATCCTGCATTGCGATGAGGGGCGGAGTCAGCGCGTAAGCCGGGTTCTGTCGTGGACAGCCATTCCTCTAGGCGCAGCGTCGCCGCTACGCTCAAGCAACCTACCCGGAGACACCGCGGGCCGCGGCATAGTCTCCCTATTTGGTCTTGCTCCCGGTGGGGTTTGCCGTGCCGGTCCGTTGCCGGACTCGCGGTGCGCTCTTACCGCACCATTTCACCCTTGCCACGCATTCCGAAGAACCGTTCGGCGGTATCTTTCTGTTGCACTTTCCGTCGGCTCGCGCCGCCCAGGCGTTACCTGGCACCGTGCCCTGTGGAGCCCGGACTTTCCTCGGCACCCGGCCATGACGAGCATGACTGGGCGACGCGGCTGTCTGGCCGGCTCCGCCGTGCCTATTGTCTCACCATCTAGTCCTTTATGGCTGGATTAGCCCTTTATGCATTGCCCTCGGGGCTTAAAGCAGCATGCCCACGACCGAACTCGCCAGCGCCATCCCCAGCACGACCGCCCAAGACGGCAATTTGAAGCGGATCAAGGCAAGGACGCCCAGCAAAACCAATGCGACATCGACCGGCCCATGCACCGCACTGGTCCACACCGGCCGATACAACGCCGCCAGCAACAATCCGACCACCGCAGCATTGACGCCCCCGAGCGCTGCCTGCGCGAACGCGTTGCCGCGCAACGCATTCCAGAACGGCAGCACGCCGATCACCAGCAGGAACGACGGCAGGAAGATCGCGATCAGGCACAACAGGCCGCCGATCCAACCGCCGGGTCCTGCCGACATCGCCGTACCAAGATAGGCCGCGAAGGTGAACAAAGGTCCGGGCACGGCTTGCGCTGCGCCGTAACCGGCTAGGAAAGTTTCGTCGGTCATCCATCCCGCCGGCACGACCGCCGCTTGCAACAGCGGCAAGACGACATGCCCGCCGCCGAACACCAGAGCGCCCGCGCGATAGAACGAGGCGAAGATTTCCAGTTCCGGCAGCGGCCGCAACCGTGCGAGCAGTGTCAGCGCGAACAGCAGCACGAAGAACGCTGCGAGCGCGCATACAGCGAGACGCCGCGACACGCGAATGGGCGGAGCGGGCTCGCGCGAAGCGACCGGCTTGCGCGCATACAACGCCAAGCCGACAACGGCGCCGATCGCGATCGTGCCGATCTGGCCCCAGGCGTCCGGACGCAGCAACGCGACGGCGGCCGACAACAATGCGATGACGATGCGCGGAGCATCGGGAGTCAATGTGCGCGCCATGCCCCACACCGCTTGCGCGACCACCGCCACCGCCGCCAGCAGCAAGCCGTGCACCGCGCCTGCCGGCCACTGCATACCCCAGGACGATGCAGCCAGCGCGAACATGATCATGGCGATCGCCGACGGCGCGGTGAATCCCAGCCACGCGGCGAACGCGCCGCGCAACCCGCCGCGGGTCAAACCGATCGCCATGCCGACCTGGCTGCTGGCCGGTCCGGGCAGGAATTGGCACAGCGCGATCAAATCGGAATAGCGTTCTTCGGAAAACCAGCGCCGGCGCGAGACGAATTCTTCGCGGAAATAGCCCAGGTGCGCGATCGGGCCGCCGAACGAGGTCAGGCCCAGGCGCAGGAAGGCCAGGAAGATCGTCCACGCGCGATCCCGGCCACGTTCTGCTTCGAAGCCCTCAATCACAACGAAGCATCGCGATTTGTAGAGCGGAGCTTGCTCCGCTGCTCCTGCTTTTGCATCGCGCTTTGTAGAGCGGAGCTTGCTCCGCTGCTCCTGCTTTTGCTCGTGTAGAGCGGAGCTTGCTCCGCTGCTTTCGGAATGGAGACGAAAAAACAAGAGCAGCGGAGCAAGCTCCGCTCTACAAGAACGCGAAGCAGCAACAGCGGAGCAAGCCCCGCTCTACAAAGCGGAACGGCTGAGCTAGCCGCCATACAGCGCCTTGCGCGGCGCGCCGGTCAACTCCGCCGCCAGTTTCGCCGCCGTCGACGGCGGCAGATGCTCGCTGAGCTTGGCGTAAACGCGGCGGCCTTCGGCGACTTTGGCGTCGGCGTCTTCGCCTGCGCCCTGCACCAGCAGTACGAATTCGCCTTTGCGCTGATTGGGATCGGCGGCGACCCGCGCTTGCAGGTCCGACAAGGCGCCGTCGAGCACGGTCTCGAACAATTTGGTCAGTTCGCGCGCGATCGCCGCCGGGCGCTGCATGCCGAACGCGGCCGCGGCATCGGCCAGGGTTTCTTCGATCCGGTGCGCGGACTCGTAGAACACCAGCGTGCGCGGCTCGCCCGCGAGCAGCGAGAGGCGTTCGCGGCGCGCGGCCGCTTTCGCCGGCAGGAAACCTTCGAACGCGAAACGGTCGCTGGGCAGCCCGGCCACGCTGAGTGCGGCGATCAACGCGCTGGCGCCGGGCACCGGGCTGACCTTGACGCCCGCCTCGCGCGCGGCGCGCACCAGCCGATAGCCGGGATCGCTGACCAACGGCGTGCCGGCGTCGGACACCAACGCCAGCGATTCGCCCGCGCGCAAACGTGAGACCAGGCGCTCGGCCATCTCGTCCTCGTTGTGCTCGTGCAACGCGACCAGCGGCCGTTCGACCCCGAAATGGGCCAGCAATTGCCGCGTGTGGCGGGTGTCTTCGGCGCAGATGGCGTCGGCGCGCTTCAGCGTTTCCAGCGCGCGCGGGCTCAGATCGGCCAGGTTGCCGATGGGCGTGGCGACCACGAACAAGGTGCCGGAAACGGACGTGCCGTTCAGCGGGGGATGGGCGGACATCGTCTCTCCAGCGGCTGCGCGGGTAGAATCCTAGCCGTTCTTCATAAACGGACCCGCGAAGATGCGGAAAGCGACGACATGGACCGCCCTCGCCCGGCTCTGCCTGGCGGCCGCGCTGCTGGCGATGGCCGGCTGCGCCACCGTGCAGGTCAGCGGCCCCGACGGCAAGTCCGCCGCGGCTTCCGATAACGCGGCGATCCAGCAGGCGGGCACGTTGGCGCGCAACGACGCAACCCTGAGCGGACAAGCCAAGGCCGAGAACGCGCGCCAGATCGATCGGCTGCTGTCCGGGCTCGACGACGCCACCCTGGCCCGCGAAACGGCCGCGTTGGCGGCCAACGACCCGCTCTACAACTTCGCCGGCCGCGCCCTGCTGCGCCGCGGCTTGCCGTTGCCGCGCCCGTTCGATCGCGGCGCGCAGTGGCGTTTCGACGCCGGCAACCGTCTGCCCGCGGACCGCGACGGCTATCGCCCGCCGAACAAGCTCGCCGTACTGCTGCCTTTGTCCGGCAGCCTGGCCACCGCCGCCGCGCCGGTGCGCGACGGCCTGCTCGCCGGCTATTACGGCGAACGCCGGCAGCGCCCGGACATCAATTTCTACGACACCGCCGGCACGGCGGGCGGCGCGGTCGCCGCCTACGCCAAGGCCGCGGCCGAGGGCAACGATTTCGTGGTCGGACCGCTCGGCCGCGACGAAGTCAGCGCGCTGTTCAACCAGGGCAATCTGAGCGTGCCGGTGCTGGCGCTGAACCGCGGCAACGTCGCCCCGCCCGCAGGCAACGCCAGTTTCTCGCTGGCGCCGGAGGACGAAGCGATTTCCGCCGCCGAATACCTGATCGCCAACCGCATCCGCCACGTGCTGGTGCTGACCAGCGGCGATGCGACGATGCGTCGCGCGGCCGAAGCCTTCCGCGACCGTTTCGGTGAGCGCGGCGGCAGCGTCGCCGACACGCTCACGGTCAGCGAAACCGCGGACGGTTTCGGACCGGTGCTGCAAGCCGCGGTCGCCAAGGGCCCGATCGACGCCGTATTCCTCGCGGTGAAAGGCAGCCAGGCACGTCCGTTGGTGCCGCTGCTGGCCGGCGCCGGGCTGGGCGGCAAGCCGCGCGTGGCTACCTCGCAGCTGACCTCGGGCACGGGCAAGCCGGAACAAGATCGTGCGCTGGACGGGATCATCTTCCCCAGCGACGCGTGGAGTGTGCGCGGCACGCCAGGCTTGCCGTCGGCGAGCATGACCGAACAATCGCTGCCGACCGCTCGCGGCGGCGCGGCACGCTTGTTCGCGTTCGGCTACGACGCCTGGCTGATCACCGCCTACCTGGAGCGCCTGGCCACCAGCGCCGAGGGCGAAGTGAAAGGCGCCACCGGCGAACTGAGCATCGATGGTTTCGGCAACGTCATCCGCACCCCGGCCTGGTCGACCTTCAGCGGCGGCCTGGTCGTTCCCGCCGGACGCAGTGGCGGTTGACAGGCGCGGACGCGGTGCCGCGGTCGAGGCCGCGGCGCGCGCCTTCCTGCTCAAATCCGGGCTGAGCGAGGTCGCCGCCAACGCGAACTACCGCGGCGGCGAACTCGATCTGGTGATGTGGGATACGCGCGCCCGCAGCCTGGTGTTCGTCGAGGTGCGCTATCGCCGCGATCCGCGTTTCGGCGGCGGCGCGGCATCGGTGGACGCGATCAAACGGCGCAAACTTGTCCATGCCGCGCAATCCTTCCTGTTGGCGCATCCGGCTTACGCCGATGCCGCCTGCCGTTTCGACGTGGTCGAAGCCGACGGCGATCCGCAAGCGCCGCGCCTGAATTGGCTGCGCGACGCCTTCCGCGGCGACGACGTCTGACCCGCACAACTCGTAGGCTGGGTTGAGCGCAGCGAAACCCAGCATCGCGATGACTGGAAGATGGCATTGCTGGGTTTCGCTACGCTCAACCCAGCCTACAATGGCAGCATGGCCGATCTTCCTTCCGCGTTCGTCGAAGAGCTTTCGTCCCTGCTCGGCGATGGCTGGTCCACCGCCGACGCCGACCGCAGCGCGCACGGCGCCGACAATTCGCTCCGCACCGCCCTGCCCGACGCCGTGGCCAAGCCGCGCACGCGCGAGCAGGTGCAGGCGATCGTACGCGCCTGTATCGCGCACCGCGTGCCGATCGTCGCGCGCGGCTCGGGCACCAGCAGCACCGGCGCGGCCTTGCCCACCGCGGGCGGCGTGGCGCTCTCGTTCGAGCGCATGAACCGGATCGTCGAGATCCGCGCCGAAGACCGGATCGCCATCGTCGAACCCGGCGTGCTGAACGGCGATCTGCAGAAGGCGCTCGCGCCGCACGGCCTGTTCTGGCCGCCGGATCCCGCCAGCGCCGAGCTGTGCACGGTCGGCGGCAATCTCGCCTGCAACGCGGGCGGCCCGCACACCGTGAAATACGGCGCCACACGCGACAACGTGCTCGGCCTGACCGCGATCACCGGCACCGGCGATGCGATCCATTGCGGCAGCGCGACCACCAAAAACTCGACCGGCTACGACCTCACCCATCTGCTCATCGGCAGCGAAGGCACGCTGGGCCTGATCGTCGAAGCGACGCTGAAGCTGGCGCCGCTGCCGCCGCAACGCGCCAGTCTGCGCGCGCTATACGCCGATGTCGCCAGCGCCGCCGCGGCGACGGCGCGGATCATGGCCCAACCGAACACGCCTGCGATGCTGGAATTCATGGATGCGGCTTGCATCCGGCTGGCGCGCGAAGTCGGCGGCGCCGATCTTCCCGACGCCGGCGCGCTGTTGATGATCGAAGCCGACGGCGATGCGGCCACATTGCCGCACGCGGTCGCGGTGCTGGCGCAGGCGGCGCGCGGCGCCGGCCTGCTGTCGCTGGACACCGCGCCGGACGAGATCGCGAGCGAAAAATTATGGGCGGCGCGCAAGGCGCTGTCGCCGGCGCTGCGCAGCATCGCACCTGGCAAGATCAACGAAGATGTAGTGGTGCCGGTGTCGCGCATCCCGGAACTGGTCGACGGCATCCAAGCGCTGGCGCGCGAATTCGATCTACCGATCGTCGCCTTCGGCCACGCCGGCAACGGCAATCTGCACGCCAACATCCTGTACGACCCGGACGACGCCGGCCAGGATGCGCGCGCCCAGGCCGCGTTGCCGCGCCTGTTCGCGCTGACGCTGGAGCTGGGCGGGACCCTGTCCGGCGAGCACGGCATCGGCTTGGCCAAGCGCGATTTCATGGCTCGGGCCTTCGATGCGCCGACGCTGGCGGCGATGCGCGCGGTGAAGGCGGCTTTCGACCCGAATGGCCTATTGAATCCGGGCAAGGTCCTGCCTTAGCTTCGTGGCGCGCGATCCCGCGCGCTTGCCGGAGCCGGCCATGCTCGTTTCGTTTCGCGGCATCGCGCTGCTGATCGGCGGCTGGCTGATCACCGGGGCTACGCTGGCCTCGCCTTCCGAACGTCCGACGCAGCGCGTGCTGTTCGTCGGCAACAGCCTGGTCTACGTGCAGAACGTGCCCCGCCTGCTGCGCGCGCTGTCGAAAGCGCAAACCGGCGGTCCCGTCATCGAAACGGCGAGCTTCGTCGCGCCTGGCGGCACGCTCGCCGAGCGCTGGAAAGACGGTGCCGCGGCGAAAGCGATCCGCGAAGAAAAATGGGATGTGGTGGTGCTGCAGGAACGCGGCGGCGTACTGGCGTGCCTGGCCAGTCCGCAGCGCCGCCAGGAACCGGAATGCCGCGCCAGCGAACGAGCGCACAAGCAGTTCGCCGATCTGGCCAAATCGCGCGGCGCGCGCGTGCTGCTGTACGGCACTTGGGGCCCGGATTCGGCCTGGCAGCAGAATTTGGATCGCGGACAGGCGTTGGTTTCGCGCAGCAGCGGCACGGAAGTGGTCGAACTGGGCGAGATGCTGCGCGGACAGGACAAGCGCCAGCCGTCTACGCCCATGTTTTCCGACGGTATTCATGCGAGTTTGGAAGGCGCGGTGATGATCGCCGCGCGGCTGTACCGAAGCATCGTCGGCGCGGCGCCGAAACCTTTGGATCTGGAAATCGATTTCGCGTTGTTGCCGGCGAATGCGGCGATCAAGGCGGATGTGCCGATCGAGAAGCAACCGCAGTTGGTGGGGACGGGGAAGTCGACGCGCGTGCCGGCGGATTCGATCGCAGGGTTGCTGGCCGTGGCGAATGCCTCGCCATAACCGCTTTGCTTTTAGCCGTCATTCCCGCGAAGGCGGGAATCCAGTGACTTGGCTGTTAGTTCTCTCCACCCGCATGGTGAGAACATGCGCAATTTTCGGAATCGCGTCGCTTCCTGGAAGGATTAAAGTCACTGGATTCCCGCCTTCGCGGGAATGACAGCTTAAAAGCCTGCGTGCTACGGCTTGCGATATTGCTTATCCGCCTAAGGCGCGAAATGCGCGTAACCCGCACGCGGCGGCGTCCATTCACTTCCGTCGTCCAACAGCGCGCGCACTCCGCTGCCGGCAACCACATGCCCGATCCTGGCGACCGGTATTCCGGCTTCGCGCGCCGCAGCTTCGACCGCGACGCGATAATCCGGCGGCGCGCTGAAGCACAACTCGTAATCGTCGCCACCGGCGCTCTGCAACGCACGGAGAGTTTCTTCGCCGAAGCTCGAACGCAAGGCATCAGACGCCGGCAAGGCCGTGATTTTGATTTCCGCGCCGACTCCGCTCCGCGAACAGATATGTCCGGCGTCCGCGAACAGACCGTCGGATACGTCGATGGCGCTGTTGGCGATGCCGGCCAGTGCGCTCCCGAGAGCGAGTCGAGGCGTTGGCCGATCCAAGCGCGTCTGCAGGAAAGCCGGCGCCTGCCGACCCTCTCGCCATAGCGCGAGCGCGCCGGCCGCATCGCCCAGCGTGCCGCTGACCCACAGATCGTCGCCGGGTTTCGCGCCATCGCGGCGAAGAACACGGCCCGTTTCGACGAAGCCATGTACGGTGACACAAACCGACAACGGGCCGTGCGTGGTATCGCCGCCGACCAAAGCGACATCGTGGAGATCGGCCAAGGCGAAGAACCCGTCCAGGAATGCGTCCAGCCAAACCGGATCGGCTTGCGGCAGCGACAACGACAACGTGCACCACGCCGGCTGCGCGCCCATCGCGGCCAGGTCGGACAGATTCACCGCCAGCGATTTCCAGCCGATGTCGGCGACGGCCGTTTCCGCGGGAAAATGCACGCCGACGTTGAGCGTGTCCATCGCCACGGCCAATTGTTTGCCTGCAGGAACCTGCAGCAGAGCGGCATCGTCGCCGATGCCCAGAATCACGTCGGAACGTCCGCGCGCCCGGGCGCGGATGCGGTCGATCAGGTCGAACTCGCCGGTCACTTCGCCCGCGCGGCGTTCGCTTCGATCGCGCGCCATTGGGCGGCGGCGTGGTCGAGCACGCCGTTGACGTAGGTGTGGCCGTGTTCGGAGCCGAAGCGCTTGGCGGTTTCCAGCGCCTCGTTGATGATCACCCGGTACGGCACGTCGATCCGGTGCTTCATCTCGTATGCGGCGATGCGCAGCACCGCGCGCTCGATCGGGTCCACTTGCTCGATGTCGCGATCGAGGTATTGCTGCAAAGCCTGGTCGAGTTCGCTGCGGTGCTGCAGCACGCCGCGGACCAGGTCTTCGAAATATTCCAGATCGGCCACTTCGTGGGCCTGCTCGTGGGCGAACTGGGCGATCACCTGGCGCACGTCGCCGCCTGAGATCTGCCAGGCGTACACCGCCTGCATCGCACGACGGCGCGCGCGCGAACGCGCAACCGGGTCGACGCCGCTCTTGTTGCGCGGACGGGTCACGGCAGCTTGTCCAGCAGATTCGTCATTTCGATAGCGACCAGCGCGCATTCCTCGCCCTTGTTGCCGTGGCTGCCGCCGGCGCGCGCTTCCGCGTCTTCGGGCACGTCGACCGCCAGCACGCCGTTGGCCACCGGCACGCGGTATTCCACGGACACCTGCATCAAGGCCTGCGCGCAGTTGTCGGCGACGTGTTCGTAATGGCGGGTGTCGCCGCGAATGACGCAGCCCAGCGCCAGGATCGCGTGGTGCTTGCCGGCCTTGGCCAGATGCGCCGCCGTCGCCGGAATTTCCCAGGCGCCGGGCACGCGGACCACGTCCACCGCCGATTCGGCCACGCCGTGCTCGGCGAAGGTCTTGCGCGCGCCGGCCACCAGCGCATCGACGACGCGCGAGTTCCAGCGGCTGGCGATGATCGCGAAGCGCGCGTTGTCGGGAGCGCGCAGGTCGCCTTCGTGGTGGGTCATGGGCAAGCGATCGGTGTGGGTTGGGCAGTTTAACAGCGGGCGGGCGCCGGCTTTGCGGCCTTCACTGTAACGGGGTTTTGTGGGAGGGCTTCAGCCCCGACAAGCCAGTCGGGGCTGAAGCCCCTCCCACAAAGGCGGACTCATCAAACTTCCACGTACTCCACCACTTCCAAGCCGAATCCCGCCAGGCCCACCTGCTTGCGCGGCGTACCCAGCACGCGCAGCTTGCCCAGGCCCAGATCGGCCAGGATCTGGCTGCCGGCGCCGTTGCGCCGCCATTCGGCCAAAGCGCCGGCGCGGCCCGCGGCCTGGTCCGGCTGTTCGCGGATACGGGCGAGCAAGGCCTCGGGCGTCTGCGCTTCGCCGAGCAATACCAGCGCGCCGCTGCCGGCGGCGGCGATCGCGGCCAGCACTTCGCCCACCGCCGGTCCGAAATCCGGGCGCCGCCAATGCAGGGCGTCGGCCAGCGGATTGAGCATGTGCACGCGGACCAAGGTCGGCCGCGCCGCATCGACTTCGCCGCGCAACAGGGCGAAATGCAGACCGTGGCTCAGGCGGTCGCGATAGGTATGCAAACGGAACGAGCCGTGTTCGGTATCGATGTCGCGCTCGTCGATGCGTTCGACAGTGTGTTCGTGGTGCAAGCGGTAACGGATCAATTCTTCGATCGAGCCCATCTTCAGCCCGTGCTCGCGGGCGAAGGCCTCGAGTTGCGGACGCCGCGCCATGCTGCCGTCGGCGTTGAGGATCTCGACCAGCACGCCTGCCGGCTCCAACCCCGCGAGCAGGGCCAGATCGCTGGCCGCTTCGGTGTGGCCGGCGCGATTGAGCACGCCGCCGGGTTGCATCATCAACGGAAAGATGTGGCCGGGCTGGGAAAGATCGGCGGGACCCGCGTCCGGCCGCACCGCGGTGCGCACGGTATGCGCGCGGTCGTAGGCGGAGATGCCGGTGGTCACGCCTTCGGCCGCTTCGATGCTGACCGTGAAGTTGGTGCCGTGCGGCGAGGTGTTGTCGCGCACCATCGGCGGCAGGCCGAGCTGCTTGCAGCGCTCGCGGGTCAGCGACAGGCACACCAGTCCGCGCGCGTGGGTGACCATGAAATTGATGTCCTGCGGCCGCACCAGTTCGGCGGCCATGATCAGATCGCCTTCGTTTTCGCGGTCTTCGTCGTCGACGATGACGACCATGCGGCCAGCGCGGATTTCTTCCAGGAGTTCGGGAATGCTTGCGAAAGTCATGTCGGTGATCCTTGGAACGTCATAGCGGCTAACTTGGACGGGAATGGTCATCGGGCCTGCAACAGCCGCTCGACGTAACGCGCCACCAAATCCACTTCCAAGTTCACCCCATCGCCGACCCGCGTCTGCGAGAAGGCCGTGTGCGAAACCGTGTGCGGAATCAGCGCGACTTCGAAGCCCTCGCCGTCGACCGCGTTGACGGTGAGGCTGACGCCGTCCACGCAGATCGAACCCTTTTGCGCGACGTATTTCAGCAACGCCGGCGGCGCGGAGAACCGCCAGCGCTGGGCGCGCGCATCCTCGCGCACGTCGACGACGCGGCCGACGCCGTCGACGTGGCCGCTGACCAGATGGCCGCCAAGCCGGTCGCTGGGTTTCATCGCACGCTCGAGATTGATCGCTCGGCCGGCGTCCAGCGCGCCGAGCGTGGTCAGCGACAGGGTTTCGTTGGAAGCGTCCGCGTCGAACGAGACCGCGTCGAACGCGACGACGGTCAGGCAGACGCCGTTGACCGAAATGCTTTCGCCGAGCGCGGCGTCGACGAACGGCAACGTACCGGTGCCGATGCGCAAACGCGCGTCGCCGTCGCGGAGCTCGCGCGCGAGCAGCGATCCGACGCCTTCGATGAGTCCTGTGAACATGGAACGCTTTCTCCGCTTCGAAACGCGAAAAAACGCCCCCAAGGCATGGGCGGCGCACAGCCGCAAAGCCGCGCGTGGCCGTCTTCTTTCATCCGGACTATACCGTCGGCCCCGGCATTGGACCGGGTCTGCTGACCTTCCGCAGCTTCGAAAATCCGCTGCCGGAAGCGCTCGCGGGCTCGCGCGAAATCCTGGGGAATCCGCGCCTACCGCCGGTGGGGAATCGCACCCGCCCTGAAGACGTTCTACGAGTTGTGAGTGGCAAACCGGCGAACCGGCCCGCGCATTCTATCACCCGGCGGACTTGCGCCGGGCGTGGACGAACAGAGGCCAGCGCAGACGCTGCGTTGCATCGGCGTCGCCCCAGGCTGCGGCGAAGGCGTCGGCATACGCGGCCACCGGATCGACGTCGCGGGCTTCGCGGTAGCGCTTGGTCGCCGAATAGCTGGAGAAATAGCCGAGCATCCGCGCCAGCGGCCAATCCGCTTCCAATTCCAGAGCCGGCGTCGCGACCGGCGCGAACGGCCAATCGAAATCGGCGTAGGCGGCATCGATCAGCGCGCGCTCCGGCGGCCAATAGTCGCGGATTTCGTCCTGGAATGCGTCGTTGACCGCAGCCAGCGCCTCCGGCACGACGATGTCCTGATAACCCCAGGCGACCAGCAAACCGCCGGGCTTGAGCACCCGTGCGCATTCGTCGAAGAACGCGTCGCGATCGAACCAGTGCAACGCTTGCGCCACGCACATGGCATCCGCGCTCGCGTCGGGCAAGCTGCAGCGCTCGCCGGGTTCGACCGCGAAACACACGTTGGCGGGCGCGCTGGCTTGCGCGATTTGCGCGGCGCTCGGGTCGGTCGCGAAGACTCGATCGAAATAACGGGCCAGATCACGACTGGCCTGACCGCTGCCGCAGCCCGCTTCCCACACTCGGCTTTGCGATGGCGCGGTCGCGGCGATCCATTCGAACAGCGCCGCGGGATATTCGGGCCGTGCATTCGCGTACTGCGCGGCGACCGCCGAGAAATGGTCGTGGAAGCTCACCCCACCGCCCCGTCGGGCCGCAGCAGCACGCGCACGTCCTCGCCGATGCGGCGGGTTTCGACGATGCGCATCTTCAGGCGATGGGCCATGTCGTCGATCATCAAGCCTTCGAACAAAGGCCGCGCGCGTTCGCCCAGCAGCACCGGCGCGACGTACAGCAGCAATTCGTCGACCAGGCCGGCGGCGATGAAGGCACCGGCCAGCGTGGCGCCCGCTTCCACCTGCACCTCGTTGACCTGACGCTCGGCCAGATGCTCGAGCACGGCGTGCAGGTCCAGGCGCCCGTCGCGGATCGGCACTGCGGCGTGCTGCGCGGCGAAATCGCGCGGTTTCTTGGCATCGGGCGCGTGCAGATACAGCGTCGGCGCATCGCCTTCGCGCACGCGGCCGCGCGCTACGGTGGCCAAGCCCGGGTCGAGCACCACACGCAGCGGCGGTACGAATTCGGCCGGTTCGTCGAAACGCACGGTCAGCTGCGGGTCGTCGGCGAGCACGGTGCCCGAGCCGGTGAGGATCGCGCCGCTGCGCGCGCGCCAGCGATGCACGTCTTCGCGCGCGGCGTCGCCGCTGATCCATTTCGAATCGCCGTTGGCCATGGCGGTGCGGCCGTCGATGCTGGTCGCCAGTTTGATACGCAGCCACGGGCGGCCACGTTCGATCCGCGACAGGAAGCCGCGATTCAGGCTGCGCGACTGCGCTTCCATCAAGCCCTGTTCGACCGCGATGCTCGCCGCGCGCAGCTTGTCGAAACCGGCGCCGTCGACTTGTGGGAAAGGATCGCGCATCGCCGCGACCACGCGCGCCACGCCGGCGGCGATCAATGCATCGGCGCACGGGCCGGTGCTGCCGGTATGCGCGCAAGGTTCCAGCGTCACATAGGCCGTGGCGCCGCGCGCGCGTTCGCCCGCGGCCTGCAGCGCGAAGACTTCGGCGTGCGGGCCGCCCTTGCGCTGGTGCCAGCCTTCGCCGACGACTTCATCGCCATGCGCGATCACGCAGCCGACCATCGGATTGGGTTTGGTGGTGTAGGCGGCGCGCTCGGCCAGGCGCAGGGCCTGGGCCATCATCGCGTGGTCGGTGGCGGAGAAGTCGGTCATGGCGGAGTTTCTTAAGCCCCTCTCCCATTGGGAGAGGGGTTGGGGTGAGGGTTCGGCGGAGCGACGAGCATTCGAACAACGTCGCGCGCGCAAGAACGCAACTCCGCCGAACCCTCATCCGGCGCTTCGCGCCACCTTCTCCCGGAGGGAGAAGGAAGTTTCAACGCTTCTTGCCTTTCTCGATCGGCACGACTTCGGCCGCGAGCAACGGCAACTGGCCTTCGCCCGGCAGGTCGCGCTCCAGACGGTCGAGTTCTTCCCTGAAATCGGCGACATCCTCGAACGATCGGTACACCGAAGCGAACCTGACGAAGGCGACGTGGTCCAGCTTGCGCAATTCGGCCATCACGAATTCGCCGACCCGGCGCGACGGCAGTTCGCGCTCGGTGGTCATGCGTACCTGATGCACCACCGCACGCACGGCGGCTTCGATCTGTTCTTCGGACACCGGGCGCTTGTGCAGGGCACGGTCGAACCCGCGGCGCAACTTCTTGGCGTCGAAAGGTTCGCGGCGGCCGTCGCCCTTGATGATCGCGGGCATCTTGATTTCGACCGTTTCCAGCGTGCTGAAGCGCTCGCCGCAAGCTTCGCATTCGCGCCGGCGACGGATGGTGGCGCCGTCGTCGCTGACGCGCGAGTCGATGACGCGGGTGTCGACGTGCTGGCAGAACGGGCAATGCATGAAGGCGGAGTTTAGCTGCTTCCGGCCGCCGCGGCAGCAGGGCGGCTAATATCAAGCCTGGAAGGCGTAGGGTGGGCCTTGGCCCACCACCGCCACCTCCGGCTGCGACGGACAACGACCGAAACGATACCGCCGGACTCGATGACGCCTACCGAAGAAAACTTCGAGGCACGAATAAACCGTTCGATTGTCTCGATGCGACCCTCGTCGCCCGCCAAGCACGGCGCCGGTGGGCCAAGGCCCACCCTACCCGAAGGCGTCCGATCACCCATAGACCGGATACTGCTTGCACTGCTTGGTCACGTTCTCCCGCACGCCGGCGATCACGTTCTCGTCCTTCGGCGCGTCCAGCACGTCGCACAGCCAGTTGGCCAGCGCTACGCAATCCGGCTCCTTGTAGCCTCGGGTGGTGACGGCGGGCGTGCCGATGCGCAAGCCGGAAGTCACGAACGGCTTCTGTGGATCGTTCGGCACCGCGTTCTTGTTGACGGTGATGTGGGCACGGCCGAGCGCGGCTTCCGCATCCTTGCCGGTGATGCCCTTGCCGATCATGTCCACCAGCATCAGATGGTTCTGGGTGCCGCCGGAGACGATCTTGTAGCCGCGCTTGATGATGGTCTCGGCCATGGCCTGCGCGTTCTTCACCACCTGCTGCTGGTAGGTCTTGAATTCGGGCTCCAGCGCTTCCTTGAACGCGACCGCCTTGGCGGCGATGACGTGCATCAGCGGACCGCCCTGGATGCCCGGGAAGACGATCGACTGCAGCTTCTTCTCGATCTCCTCGCCCGCGCCCTTCGCCACGATGATGCCGCCGCGCGGACCGCGCAGGGTCTTGTGCGTGGTCGAGGTGACCACGTGCGCATGCGGCACCGGGTTCGGATACACGCCCGCCGCGATCAGCCCGGCCACGTGCGCCATGTCGACGAACAGATAAGCGCCGATCTTGTCGGCGATGGCGCGGAAGCGCGCCCAGTCCACCACCTGCGAATAGGCCGAAAAGCCGGCCACGACCATCTTCGGCTTATGCTCGACGGCCAAACGTTCGACCTCGTCGTAATCGATCAAGCCGCTGTCGTTCACGCCGTATTGCACCGCGTCGAACAGCTTGCCCGAGGCGTTGACCTTGGCGCCGTGGGTCAGGTGGCCGCCGTGCGCCAGCGACATGCCCAGTATTTTGTCGCCCGGATTGAGCAGGGCGAAATACACCGCCTGGTTGGCCTGCGAGCCGGAATGCGGCTGCACGTTGGCGTAGTCGGCGCCGAACAGCTGCTTCGCGCGGTCCAGGGCCAGCTGTTCGGCCACGTCGACGTATTCGCAGCCACCGTAATAGCGCTTGCCCGGATAACCTTCGGCGTACTTGTTCGTGAGCACGCTGCCCTGCGCTTCCAGCACGCGCGGGCTGGCGTAGTTTTCCGAAGCGATCAATTCGACGTGGTCTTCCTGGCGACGCGCTTCGTTGGCGATGGCCTGGGCGAGTTCGTCGTCGTAACCGGCGATGCGGGCGGAGCTGGGGAACATGGAAGACCTCGGTGGGGTGGTCGGTAGGGGCGGAAACGGCGCTGTAACGCGGTTTTCCTGCCGATCATGGTAGCCGAGGGCTTAGAATGCGGCCAGCAACCGACCATGCCGCGGACCGCCCCGTCCGCCCCTCCCCCAGGGAAGCGCCGCCTTGTTGAAGTGGATTCTCGTCCTGCTGTTCGTCGCCAGTGCGCTTTACGTGCACTTCCGCGGCGCCGTGCGCCACCGCTGGAACCGGCAATTGCTGGACCATTCGACGTTCATGGCGCCGATCAACGTGCTGATGTACGCGTTCTCGCGCGTGCCGACCACGCCCTTCATCGCCGATCCCGGCAGCCATTTCCCCGAGCTGGAGCCGCTGCGCGCCAATTGGCAGAACATCCGCGAGGAAGCCCGCCACCTGCGCGAGCAGCAGCACATCAAAGCCGCGTCCGGCTACAACGACGTCGGCTTCAATTCCTTCTTCCGCCGCGGCTGGAAGCGCTTCTACCTGAAGTGGTACGACGACGCGCACCCGTCCGCCGCCGAGCTGTGCCCGAACACCACCGCCCTGCTCCGCTCCATCCCCAGCATCAAGGCGGCGATGTTCACCGAACTGCCGCCCGGTTCGGAACTGCGCCCGCACCGCGATCCTTATGCCGGCTCGCTGCGACTGCACCTGGGCCTGGAAACGCCCAACGACGACGGCTGCTTCATCAGCGTCGACGGCCAGCGCTACAGCTGGCGCGACGGCCAGTGGACCATGTTCGACGAGACCTACATCCACTTCGCCCGCAACGACACCGACGAGAACCGCATCATCCTGTTCTGCGACGTGGAGCGGCCGATGAAATTCGGCTGGGCGCGGGCTTTCAACCGCTTCGTGGCCAAGCACGTGATCGCCGCGGGCGCCTCGCCCAACCAGGAAGGCGACAAGACCGGCGGCTTCAATCGCGCCTTCAAGTATTTCTACGCCTTCCGGCTCAAGGCCAAGGCGCTGCGCGAGCGCAATAAAGCGCTTTATTACGGCTTGAAGTACGCGCTGGTGGCCGGCGTCGTGGCCCTGATCATCTGGATTTGAAGCGTAGGGTGGGCCTTGGCCCACCATTGCCATCTGTCTGGCACGACGAACAAAGAGCGAAGCTTCGCCCATTGCCTGTTAGCGCTTGAAAATGGCAATGGTGGGCCAAGGCCCACCCTACGCCTCTGGAACGCTGGCCCCGCCTGCGGGATAATTAACCCCTAGCCCGCCCACGCCCCAGGCCATCCGGCCGGGCTCGGCGCGCCCGGATTCCGGAGTCGACATGCAATACATCTACACCATGAACGGCGTCAGCAAGGTCGTGCCGCCGAAGCGCCAGATCATCAAGGACATCTCGCTGTCCTTCTTCCCGGGCGCCAAGATCGGCCTGCTGGGCCTGAACGGCGCGGGCAAGTCGACGGTGCTGAAGATCATGGCCGGCGTGGACACCGATTTCGTCGGCGAAGCGCGACCGCAAGCCGGCATCAAGGTCGGTTATCTGGCGCAGGAGCCGCTGCTGAATCCCGAACAGACCGTGCGCGAAGCGGTCGAGGAAGGCGTCGGCGAAGTGCTGCAGGCGCAGGCCGCGCTGGACAAGATCTACGAAGCCTACGCCGAAGAAGGCGCGGATTTCGACAAATTGGCCGCGGAGCAGCAGCGCCTGGAAGCGATCCTCGCCGCCGGCGACGCGCACACCCTGGAAAACCAACTGGAAGTGGCCGCCGACGCGCTGCGTCTGCCGCCGTGGGACGCGAAGATCGGCAACCTGTCCGGCGGCGAGAAGCGTCGCGTGGCGCTGTGCCAGCTGCTGCTGCAGAAGCCGGACATGCTGCTGCTCGACGAACCGACCAACCACCTCGACGCCGAGTCGGTGGAATGGCTGGAGCAATTCCTGGCCCGCTACACTGGCACCGTGGTGGCCGTCACCCACGACCGCTACTTCCTCGACAACGCCGCCGAATGGATCCTGGAGCTCGACCGCGGCCGCGGCATCCCGTGGAAGGGCAACTACACCGAGTGGCTGATCCAGAAAGAAGAGCGCCTGAAGCAGGAAGAGTCTTCCGAAAAGGCGCGCCAGAAAGCGATCGCCAAGGAATTGGAATGGGCGCGCCAAAACGCCAAGGGCGGCCGTTCCAAGGGCAAGGCGCGTCTGGCCCGCATCGAAGAGCTGCAGTCGGTCGATTATCAGAAGCGCAACGAGACCAACGAAATCTTCATCCCGCCGGGCGAACGCCTGGGCAACAAGGTCATCGAATTCAAGAATGTGTCGAAGAAGTTCGGCGACCGCCTGCTGATCGACGATCTGAGCTTCAGCGTCCCGGCCGGCGCGATCGTCGGCATCATCGGCCCGAACGGCGCCGGCAAATCGACCTTGTTCAAGATGATCACGGGCAAGGAGAAGCCGGATTCCGGCACGATCGAAACCGGACCGACGGTGAAGCTGGCCTACGTCGACCAGAGCCGCGAAGCGCTGACCGGCAACCACAACGTGTTCCAGGAAGTGTCCGGCGGCCTGGACATCCTCAACATCAACGGCATCGAGATCCAATCGCGCGCCTATATCGGCCGCTTCAACTTCAAGGGCCAGGACCAGCAAAAGCTGGTCGGCACGCTGTCGGGCGGCGAACGCGGCCGTCTGCACATGGCCAAGACCCTGTTGCAGGGCGGCAACGTATTGCTGCTCGACGAACCGTCCAACGACCTCGACATCGAAACCTTGCGCGCGCTGGAAGACGCGCTGCTGGAGTTCCCGGGCAACACCTTCGTGATCAGCCACGACCGCTGGTTCCTGGACCGCATCGCCACCCACATCCTCGCCTTCGAAGGCGATTCGCACGTGGAGTTCTTCCAAGGCAATTACCGCGAGTACGAGGAAGACAAGAAGCGGCGCATGGGCGCGGAAGGCGCGCAGCCGCACCGCTTGCGGTTCAAGGCGTTGAAGTAAGCATGACGATCCGGCACCAGTACGAACTCGACGGCCTGCGCCGTGCGGGCGCGCTGGTGTCCGGCATCCTCGCGGCGATGCGCGAACAGGCCGTCGCGGGCGCGGTGTCGCGCGATCTCGACGCTTACGGCGCGGAACTGATGTACAAGGCCGGCGCGCGTTCGGCGCCCGAATTGACTTACGGTTTTCCCGGCGCGACCTGCATCAGCATCAACGCGGTCGCCGCCCACGGCATTCCGGACGATTCGGTGCTGCGCGACGGCGACCTGGTTAATATCGACGTGTCCGCCGAATTGGACGGCTATTTCGCCGACACCGGCGCCAGCTTCGTGGTCGGCGGCGCGAGTCCCGCGCAACAGCGCCTGCTGGATGCGACACGCGAAGCGCGCGACGCGGCGATCGCGCAACTGCGCGCCGGCGATTTGATCAACGGCATCGGCCGCACGGTCGAAGCGGTCGCCGCGAAGCGCGGCTTCCGGGTGATCCGCAACCTCGGCAGCCACGGCGTCGGCCGCGCGCTACACGAGGAGCCGGGCACGATTTCCGGCCATTACGACCCGCGCGACACGCGCCGGCTGCACGAGGGCATGGTGATCACGGTCGAGCCCTTCCTGGCCACGCATTGCAACCAGACCCGCGAAGCCGCGGACGGCTGGTCGCTGGTCTGCCCGCGCGGCGTCGCCGCGCAGTTCGAACACACGGTCGTCGTCACCCGCGGCGAACCGATCATCGTCACCTGACACCGGCGGGGGCCGGCGGAGATTGCGGATGGCCTTCACGGCGGAGTTGCGCGAACGTTGGGCGAAAAGCGGCAGCCTGGTCTGCGTGGGCCTGGATCCCGAGCCGAACAAGTTCCCGGCCAAGTTCGCGAACGATCCGGACGCCATCTTCGCCTTCTGCCGCGACATCGCCGACGCCACCGCCGAATATGTCTGCTGCTTCAAGCCGCAGATCGCGCATTTCGCCGCGCACGGCGCGGAAGACGCGCTGCAGCGGCTGATCGCGCACATCCACGACAAGCATCCGGGCATTCCGGTGATCCTGGACGCCAAGCGCGGCGACATCGGCAGCACCGCGCAGCAATACGCGGTCGAGGCTTTCGACCGCTATCGCGCCGATGCGGTCACCGCCAATCCTTACCTGGGCAAGGACTCGGTGCAGCCGTTCCTGGACCGCGCCGACAAGGGCGTGGTGATCCTGTGCCGCACTTCGAATCCGGGAGCCGGCGATCTGCAGGACCTGCTCGTCGACGGCAAGCCGCTGTACCAGCGCGTTGCCGAAAAAGTCACGCGCGAGTGGAACGGGAACGGCAACTGCGCGGTGGTGGTCGGCGCGACGTGGCCGGAGCAGTTGCGCGAAGTGCGGGCGATCGTCGGCGACGTGCCTTTCCTGGTGCCCGGCGTCGGCGCACAGGGCGGCGACGTGGAGGCGGTCGTCAAGAATGCGAAGACCGGCGACGGCACGGGGCTGATCGTGAGTTCGTCGCGAGCGGTCTTGTACGCGTCGAATGGCGGCGACTACGCCGACGCCGCGGCTACCGCAACGAAAGCGCTGCGCGACGAGATCAACCGCCACCGCTGAACCGCTTTCGTAGGTGCGAATTCATTCGCACGCTCTCCCAACAAAAGCGTGCGAATGAATTCGCACCTACGAACTGCGGCAGCAGCTACAGCGACAAACCCTGTAAATACGAATTCATTCGCTGACTCTCCCAACAAAAGCGTGCGAATGAATTCGCACCTACGAAGAGCGGGCGACTGCTCGTAAGACGGCGAACGGGAACCGCCCCCAGATCGCGGTGAACACCGCCATGCGCATGGCCATGCCGCGACGGCCGGCCTCGAACTTGCGGAAATACCGCCACAAGCCGCGATGCTTGTGCCATTCCACGAACAGCGGCCGCGAGCGGCTGGACACGCCGCGCACATGCACCACGCGTACGTCGTTGGCGACCGCGACGACCGCGCCGGCTTCTCGCGCGCGCCGGCACAAGTCCAAGTCTTCGGCGTGCAGGCGGTAGGCTTCGTCGAACCCGCCGATCCGCGCGAACAGGCTGCGCGGCATCAGCATCAGCGCGCCGGAAACCGCATCCACCGGCTGCAGCGCGCGCAGCGCATCCGGCGCCACGTCCAGCGCGCGCGCGGAGCGCGAGCCCAGCATCGCGCCGAAATCCGGATCGCGGCGTCGCGCGGCGCCATCGCGCACGCCCGCTTCGTCGACCAGATCGGCGCCGAGCAGGCAGGCGCCGACTCCTTGCGCGTGCGCGCGCAACCGTTCCAGCGTGTCTTCCTCGACCAGGCAATCCGGATTCACGAACGCCAGCCATGGCGCATCGCTGTCGCGCGTGCCCTGGTTGCAGGCCACCGCGAAACCGGGGTTGTCGGGATTGGCCACGAAACGCAGGCGCGGATCGCCGGCCGCGTGCCGCTGCACGATGTCCATCGTGCCGTCCTCGGAGCCGTTGTCGACCACGCGGATCTGGGCCACGCCGGCGGCTGAGCGCAGCCGCGCCAGGCATTCGTCCATGGTCGACGCGCTCTGGTAGGAGACGACGACCGCCGCGATACCTGCCGCGTCCGTCACGATGATGGCTCCTGTTTTTTCGCCGCGCGCGGGAACAGTTCGCGCTGCGATTGCGGCAATTCCACCTCGACGTAAAGCTCGGCCAGGCGCTCGCGCGTTTCGCGCAGGGGATCGGCCATCAGGAAGTGGGCGATGCGCGCGTGCCAGTCCGGCCAGCGCGCGGCGAGCGCTTCCATATCGCCTTCGTAGGGACCGCCTTCGCCGCCGCGGGCGACATAGGCCGTTTCGCACAGGGCGTTGCGCCAGCCCAAACCTGATAAGCGCAGCGACAGATCGACCAAGGCCGCATACCAGGAGCCGTAACTGCTCGCATCCAAACCACCAGCGCGGCGGCGCGCGTTGCCGCGGATCAGCACCGCGTGGCCGACCGCGGCCGGCAATTCGGGATGCAAAGGCGGCAGCGTCGAAGCGGCGCGAGCCAAGCGCTCGGGATCCTCGGGCATCGGCGCGATTTCGCCGCAGCGCGGCCACGCCGCCGATTCGCCGGCGTTGCACCACGGCGTGGCCGTGGCGATGGCGGCATCGCGCGCCAGACAAGCGGCGAGTTGCTGCAGCCAACCCGGCGTGGGCATCGCATCGGGCGCGAGCACGGCCACATCGGCGTCGCCGCAGGCTTTTAGCGCTTCGTCCAGATGCGCGACCTCGCCGACCATGCGCTGGCGCCGCGTGTAGTCCGCCGCCAGCGGCGTGCGCTGCAGCCAACGTTCGATGATCGCCAATCCGCGCGGGCCGGCTTGCGCATCGTCGGCAAGCCAGATCCGCGTGCCTTTCGGCGTACCCGCGTCGAGCGCGCCCAGGCAGCGGTCGAGCGCATCGTCGTCGGTGCCGATCGGGAGCAGAACGATCGGCAGGGCGGGGTCAGCCGCCATGGGCGCAAGGCTCGCTGTCGCGGGGAAGGCGTGAGACTGGCAACCGCGATCTCGCTTCGGAGAGTTGGGCGAACTTTAGCAGTTAGCCGTGGTTTGTCCGAAGGCGACTGCTTTTGCCCTCTCCCCTTGCGGGGTGGAGGGGCATCGCTGCGAAGCATCGCTTCGCATGCCCCTGAACGCCCTCGCGCAAGCGAGGGCCGGGGCGCGGAGCGGGGACAGGCGCGAAGCGCCAGGGAGAGGGTTCGGCTTTTGGAGAATGGCATCGAGCAAGATCAAAAGCACGCTCGCTGCGCATCGCGCACCCCTCTCCTGCCCTTCGGGCATCCTCTCCCGCAAGGGGAGAGGAAAAATCTCAACCCACCCACACCCGCGCATTGCGGAACATCCGCACCCACGGCGACTCGTCCGGCCAATCCTGCGGATGCCAACTCAAGTTGACGCTGCGCGGCGTGCGTTCCGGATGCGGCATCAGAATGGTCGCGCGTCCATCGTCGCTGCACAGCCCGGCGATGCCGTCCGACGAGCCGTTCGGATTGGCCGGATACGACGTCGCCGCGCGTCCGTCGCCTTCGATGTAGCGCATCGCGACCGCCGCCGCGGCCTGATCGACCGCGCTCGCGAACGCGGCGCGGCCTTCGCCGTGCGAGACCACGATCGGAATGCGCGATCCGCCCATCCCGCGGAAGAACAGCGACGGCGATTCGGGCACCTCGACCAGGCTCAAGCGGCCTTCGAACTGCTCGCTGCGGTTGCGCAGGAACTGCGGCCAATGCGCGGCACCGGGAACGATGTCCTTCAGCTGCGCCAGCATCTGGCAGCCGTTGCATACGCCCAGGGAGAACGTGTCGCTTCGGGCGAAGAAGGCCGCGAACGCGTCGCGCAGCGCAGCGCGCTCCAGGATCGAGGTCGCCCAGCCGCGGCCGGCGCCGAGCACGTCGCCGTAACTGAAGCCGCCGCAGGCGGCGATGCCTCGGAAATCGTCCAGCGCGACGCGACCGGAAATCAGATCGCTCATGTGCACGTCGTAAGCGGCGAATCCGGCTTTCGCGAATGCCGAGGCCATTTCGACCTGGCCGTTGACGCCCTGCTCGCGCAGGATCGCGACCTTCGGCTTGGCGCCGGTCGAAAGGAAAGGCGCGGCGACGTTTTGCGCAGGGTCGAACGTCAGCTTCGGCTGCAAGCCCGGCGCGGCGAAAGCGCGGGCGGCTTCGCGTTCCTCGTCGGCGCAGGCGGGATCGTCGCGCAGCTTCTGCATCGCATGCGTCACCGACCACCAGGCGTCGAACAAGGCATCCCAGCGCCATTCGGCCAGGGTTTCGCCTTCTTCGCTGACCCGGATCGCCGGCGCCGTGCTCGGCCGAGCGATGCGCTGCGCGCATTCCACCAGGCCGTGACGCGCGACCAGGTCGGCGAATTCGGCGCGGTCTTCGGCCGAAATTTGCACCACCGCGCCGAGCTCTTCGTTGAACAAGGTGCGCAGTACGTCGTCGGTGCGGCCGTCGCCCCAGCCGTCGAGCAGGATGTCCAGGCCCAGATGCGAGCAGAACGCCATTTCGCACAGCGCGGCGAAGGCGCCGCCGTCGGAACGGTCGTGGTAGGCGAGCAGCAAGCCGGCCTCGCGCGCGTCGCGGATCAATTCGAAGAAGCCGCGCAGGCGTTCGGGGCTGTCCAGGTCGGGGCAATCGCCGCCGAAACGTTCGTAGCATTGCGCCAGGATCGAACCGCCCAAACGCTGCTTGCCCGCGCCCAGGCCGATCAGCCATAGCTCGGTGTCGGCCGCGCGCGACAGCAGCGGCGTGAGTTGCGCGCGCGCATCGGCGACCGGCGCGAAAGCGGTGACGATCAAGGACACCGGCGACACCGACTTGTGCGCCTGCCCGTCCTGCGACCACTGCGCCTGCATCGACAAGGAATCCTTGCCGACCGGGATGCTCAGATCCAGCGCCGGGCACAGTTCCATGCCGACGGCTTTCACCGCGTCGAACAATTTCGCGTCTTCGCCGGGATGTCCGGCCGCCGCCATCCAGTTCGCGGACAGTTTTACGCGATCCAGGCTTTCGACCCGCGCGGCGCACAGATTGGTGATCGCTTCGCCCACCGCCATCCGCGCCGAAGCCGCCGCGTCGAGCAGCGCCAGCGGCGTGCGCTCGCCCACCGCCATCGCTTCGCCGGCGCCGCCTTCGAAACCGGACAAGGTGATCGCGCAATCGGCCATCGGCAATTGCCACGGGCCGATCATCTGGTCGCGCGCGGTCAAGCCGCCGACGCTGCGGTCGCCGATGCTGACCAGGAAGTTCTTGGCCGCGACGGTCGGATGCGCGAGCACGCGCAGGCCGGCTTCGTACAGTACTTTGCCGACATCGGCGCCGAGTTCGTCGCTGTCGAGCTCCGGCCAGCGCAAAGCGTTCGGGCGCTGGGTGTCGCGGTGCATCTTCGGCGGCTTGCCGAACAGCACGTCCATGGGCAGGTCGATCGGAAGATCGCGCTTTGAAGCCCCTCTCCCGCCGGGAGAGGGGTTGGGGTGAGGGTTCGGCGAAGCGTCGCCGTTCCCGTTATCGTCGTACTCCGAACCCTCATCCGCCCTTCGGGCACCTTCTCCCGAGGGGAGAAGGGAAACGCCGTAACCAACCACCAACCGCTCTTCGGCGGTCGCCGTGCCTACCACCGCGAACGGGCAACGCTCGCGCGCGCACAAGGCTTCGAAATCCGCGATCCGGTCCTGCGGAATTCCAAGTACATAACGTTCCTGCGATTCGTTGCACCACAACTGCATCGGCGACAAGGACGGATCGTCGCTGGGCACTTTGCCCAAGTCGATCACGCCGCCGACGCCCGAGTCGTGCAGCAATTCGGGAATCGCGTTCGA
This sequence comes from Luteimonas sp., assembly GCA_035250245.1. Lineage (GTDB taxonomy): Bacteria > Pseudomonadota > Gammaproteobacteria > Xanthomonadales > Xanthomonadaceae > Luteimonas_C. The sequence goes on from DATFFH010000095.1 coordinate 98,176, forward strand.
CAAACCGCCCGCGCCGACATCGTGGAACCAGAGAATCGGGTTGTTTTCGCCCAGCGCGACGCAGGCATCGATCACTTCCTGACAACGCCGCTCCATCTCCGGGTTGTCGCGCTGCACGCTGGCGAAATCCAGATCTTCGGCGCTTTCGCCCGAAGCCACCGAACTCGCGGCGCCGCCGCCCAGGCCGATCAGCATCGCCGGGCCGCCGAGCACGATCACCGCATCGCCCGGCGACAGTTTCCTCTTCGCCACCAGCGGCCGGTCGATCGCGCCCAAGCCGCCCGCAAGCATGATCGGCTTGTCGTAGGCGCGCACCTCGCCGCCGCTTTCGCGCAGCTCGAAGCTGCGGAAATAGCCGGCCAGGTTGGGCCGGCCGAATTCGTTGTTGAACGCGGCGCCGCCGATCGGGCCGTCGGTCATGATTTCCAGTGCCGGCGCCATGCGCGGATTCAGCGCGCGCTCGGATTCCCAGGGCTGCGCCAAGCCCGGAATACGCAGGTGCGAAACGCTGAAGCCGCACAAGCCGGCCTTGGGTTTGCCGCCGCGGCCGGTGGCGCCTTCGTCGCGGATCTCGCCGCCGGCGCCGGTGCTGGCGCCGGGGAACGGCGCGATCGCGGTCGGGTGGTTGTGGGTTTCGACCTTGATGCAGAACGCGCCGGGCGTTTCGTTTTCCGCGCGGTATTCGCCGTCGGCGCCGTGCGGGCGGAAACGCCGCGCCGGATAGCCTTCCACCACCGCCGCGTTGTCGCTGTACGCCGACAGTGTGTATTCCGGCGTTTGCGCGTGGGTGTGCTTGATCATCTTGAACAGCGACAGCGGCTGTTCGCGTCCGTCGATGGTCCAACTGGCGTTGAAGATCTTGTGCCGGCAATGCTCGGAATTGGCCTGCGCGAACATCATCAGTTCGACGTCGGACGGGTCGCGGCCGAGTTCGGCGTAGCGCTCGCGCAGGTAGTCGATCTCGTCTTCGGCCAGGGCCAGGCCCAGGCGCGCGTTGGCCGAAGCGAGTTCGGCCAGCGGAATGCGTTCCAGCGCGCCGCGCGCCGGCGCCACGAACAGCGCGGCGGCCGCATCGCGATCGGCGAGCAGCGATTGGGTCATGGGATCGTGCAGGCGCTTGGACAGCGCGGCCTGCGCCGCCGCGTCCTGCGGCCAGCCGGCCAGATCGATGCGGGTGCCGCGCTCGACCCGGCGCACCGGCAGGCCGGCGCCGTGCAGTAGTTCGGTGGCCTTGCTGGCCCAGGGCGAAATCGTCCCCAGGCGCGGTAGCACGAAGCGCGAAACGGCGCCGTCCGAAAGCGGCTGCGGCTGCGGCTCGGCTTGCAGGATCCGGCGTAAGGCCGCCGAATCCGGCTGGGCGCCGCTTTCGGGTTCGATCCAATAGACGTGCCAGGCGCCGACGACGCGGACGTGGGGAACCAGGGCTTGCAGGCGGGCTTCGAGCCGCTCGCGGCGGAACGGCGACAGGGCCGGCAGGCCCTCGAGGACGATCATGTCCGGGGATGGATCGGGAATGGACGCCTATTGTAGCCGGCCGCCGGCGGCCTGTCCGCCGGGGCCGGAAAAGCCGCGATCAAGGCACGATCTGCGTGCAATGCTCCGACAAGACTTTCCATTCCCCGCTGGCTTTGGTCAGCGCCATGCTGCAGCGCTGATCGTCGCGGAAGGGTTTGCCTTTGGACGTGCCGTGTCCGCGCCAGCGCGTGCCGACCACGGCCGCCGTGCCGCTGACGTGGGCGTCGATCTCGCTGCGCTCGGTCGAATCCAGCCGGTAGGTGGAGTTGGACAAACGATCCAGCCATTGTTGGCGCGTCAGGACCCCGCCTTTGGAACTGAAATACACGTATTCCGGCGCCAGCACGCCTTCCAAACCGGGCAAATCCTTGCGGTCCCAAGTCTCGTCGTAGGTTTTGATGGCGGCGGCGATGCCCGGGTCGACCGTCGAATCGGCCGCCATGGCCGGCAATGCGAGGGCGCAGCAAAGCGCGCCCGAAAAGACTTTCGCTTTCATGTTTCGCTCCGGTTGGGATCAGCCGTTGGCGGCGGCTTTCGCCACCGGCTTAGACAGTCCGTCGAGGTAGGCGCGCAATTCTTTCGGCGGCATGTAGCCCGGCACCTGCTCGCCTTCCGCGGTGATGATCATCGGCGTGCCGGTCAGGCCGGCGCGCTGGCCGATGTCGTACTCCATCGACACCGGATTCTTGCAGTCCTTCATCGGCACGCCCTTGCCCGACTTCGCCGCGGTCAGCGCCTGCTTGCGGTCGGCCGCGCACCACACCGCGATCATTTTCTTGTGGTCCTGCGTGCCCAGGCCCATGCGCGGAAAGGCCAGATACTGGATCTCGATGCCCTGGCGGTTGTACTCGGCGATCTCGCTGTGCATTTTCTGGCAGTAGCCGCATTCGACGTCGGTGAACACGCTCAGCGTGTACTTGGGATTGGCCGGCGCGAACACGATGCGATCGCTCTGCGGGATCTGTTTCAGCAATTCCTTGCGCAGCGTCGCCACGCTGGCTTCGCTGAGATCCTTCTTGGCCTGCATGTCGTACAGCGAGCCCTGGATCATGTACTTGCCGTCGTCGCTGATGAACAAGGTCTTGCCGCCGACGATGGCTTCGCGGAAGCCGGGCATAGGCGCGGCGCCGATCTTGTCGATGGGCACTTGCTGGTTCAGCGAACGGATGGCGGCGATCGCGCGCGCATCGGCCGACCCGGCTGCGACCTTGGGCGCCGAACCCGCCGGCGCGGCGGCCGGCTGCGTCACCGGCTTGCCGGCGGCGGGCGTAGGGGCTTGCGACTGTGCGCAGGCGGACAAACTGATCGCACCCAGCAGCGTGGCGGCGGCGAAACGCTTCATCGTCAGGATTTTCCGTTCAGGAGGCCGGGTTGGACCGCGGCGGGCGGGATTGGTTCGGGATTTTCGCATAGATGGGTTTACGCATTCCGGCCCCTATTTCGGTCTGCTTTTGTAGAGTCGAGCCTGCTCGACTGCTTTTTTAGGGGATGGCCGCGATCTGACCGGAAAGCAGTCGAGCAAGCTCGACTCTACAAAAGCCGGGTCAGCCGCGCGGGTGATGTTTGGCATGAAGCTGTTTCAGATGTTCGCGGGCCACCAGGGTGTAGATCTGGGTGGTCGACAAGGAACTGTGGCCCAACAGCATCTGCAACGCGCGCAGATCGGCGCCGCGATTGAGCAGGTGCGTTGCGAAACTGTGACGCAAGCCATGCGGGCTGACCTTGGCCGGATCGATCCCGCCCACGGCGGCGTAGCGCTTCACCAGTTGCCAGAATTGTTGCCTCGAAGGCGCTTCCCCTCCGGTGCCAACGAACAGCGCGGCGACGCTGCGTTTGCCCGCCAGCACCGGTCGCGATTCGGCCAGATAACGCTCCAGCCAATGCTGCGCTTCTTCGCCCAGCGGCACCAGACGTTCCTTGCTGCCTTTGCCCATCACCCGCAATACGCCCTGGCGCAGATTCAGCGCGGTCGCCGGCAAGCCGACCAGTTCGCTCACGCGCAAGCCGCAGGCGTACATCAACTCGAGCATGGCGCGGTCGCGCAAGCCCAAGGGCGTATCGACTTCCGGCGCGGCGAGCATGGCGTCGATCTGGCTTTCGGCCAGGGCTTTGGGCAGCGAGCGCGGCAGCTTCGGCGGATCCAGCAACGCGGTCGGATCGTCCTTGCGGTCGCCGCGGCGCAAGCGGTGCGCGAAGAACGCGCGCAGCGACGACAGCAAGCGCGCATTGCTGCGCGCCGAATAGCCTTCGCGCGCGCGCCAGGCCAGATATTCGAACAACGCGGCGCGATCGGCGCCGGCCAAACCGCCGCCGCGGCCTTCGCGCCAGCGCGCGAAGGCTTCCAGATCGCGCCGATAGCTGTCGAGCGAACTGCGCGCCAGCCCGCTTTCGGCCCAGGTCGCGTCGATGAAGGCGGCGATCGCCCGCTCGTCGTCGTCGGGTGCCGGCGGCAATGCGTTGACCGACTTGCGCCGGTCGGCGGGCGTGCGGGAAGCCATGGCCGCAGCTTAGGCGATGCGCGCCGGGCCCGGCTATGCTGACGCGCTATGGAACCTGTCGAAAACGCACCGCCCCGGCCGCGCGCCTGGATCGGTTGGCGCCTGCTCGCCCTGCTCTACGACTTCTGGCCGGCGCTGGCGCTGTGGATGCTGGCTTCGCTCGTCTTCACCGTCGGCTATACCCTGACTGGGCACGCGCCGCGGCAGAATATCGCGCCGTTGAGCGCGCTGCAGATCGAATTGTGGATCGTGTGCTGGCTGCTGACCGGCACGTACGCCACCGTCAGTTGGCGCCGCGGTGGACAGACCTTGGGCATGCGGCCATGGCGATTGCGAGTGACGGCGCCCGATGGCGGTCGCCCATCATGGCGTGCATTGTGGTTGCGCTACGCGGTCGCGACTTTTTCGCTGCTGCTCGGCGGCCTGGGCTTCTGGTGGGCCTGGATCGATCGCGACCGCCTGACCTGGCACGACCGCGCCAGTGGCACGCGCCTGCGTCGGGAACCGAAACAACCGTAGGGTGGGCCTAGGCCCACCATTGCCATACCCGGGCCGCGACGAACAACCATCGAAACGAAGTTGTCGGATGCAAACGACTTGCGCCGAAGAAAATCCGCCGCCCACGACGAGACGTTCGATCATTCCGATGCGGCACCATCGTCAGCGAACATGACGATGGTGGGCCAAGGCCCACCCTACCCCGACCGGCGCCGGAACAGATACATCGACACCGCCAGCATCAGCACCGATGGCAACAGATAGGCCAGCCTGAAATCGAACTTGAACACCCCGGCCAACTGCACGAACTGCTCCTGCAGCATCCAGAAGCCCAGCGCGAACACGATGCCGACGAACAGGCGCTTGCCCAAGCCACCGCTGCGCAGGGTGCCGAAGGCGAACGGAATCGCCGCCAGGCACAGCGCCAGCACGTTCAGCGGATAGAACCAGCGCGCCCAGTAGTGCTGTTCGAATTCGCTGGCGTCCAAGCCGTTGCGTTTGCGGTAATCGATGCTGTCGCGCAACGAAGCCGAACTGAGATAGCGCGGCCTGGCCACGCTCGCGGCCAGCGCAGAGTCGTCGAGCTTGGATTCCCAGCGCTCTTCCGGCACGTTCGTACGGACCACCGATTTGGCTTCGAACCGGGTGCGGTTCACGTTGCGCAGCAGCCAGCCGCCCGGGCGGTGTTCGGCGACGGCGGCGTGCGCCAACGACTGCAGGCGTCCTTCCTTCGAAAATTCGAACAAGCGCACGTCGCGCAATTCGAGCCAGCGATCGTCTCCGTCGCTGCGCTCCTGTCCTGTTTGGGCGTTGAGGAAGATATCGCCTTCGCGCGCCCACAGTCCGGTGTACTGCGCGACGATCAAGTCCTTGGATTTCGCCGAAGCCTTCACCGCATCCGCGCGCTGCTGCGCCCAGGGCGCCAGGGTTTCGCCGTTCAGCACCATCAGCGCGGTCAACAGCGCCAGCGACAGCGCCACGGCCACGCTCAGGCGCCGCCGCGACAGGCCGAGCGCGCGCAACGCGGTGAGTTCGGAACTGGCGGCCAGTTGGCCCAAGCCCATCAGCGAACCGATCACCGCAGCGGTGGGGAACAAGGTGTACGCGCGCCGCGGCAGGGTGTAGCTGACCGTCGTCAGCGCGGTGAAGAAATCGTAGTCGCCCTTGCCCAGATCGCTGATCTGCGGCACCAGCCCGCCCAGGATGAAATCCAGGCCCAGCAGCACCATCCAGGTGAGCAGCACCGTGCTCAGCACGACGCGGCCGATGTATACGTCGTGTAGTTTCGGGAAGGGCCTCATGCCGCGCCTCTCTGGCGCCAGAAGCGCCCGTCGCGCAAGTACAGCCACACGGCCAGCGCCAGCACCGGCAGCAGCAGCCACCACAAACCCAGGAACATCGGCAGCTTGCCGTCGGACAGCCAGCGCGTGCCCAGCATCATCAGGTTCACGCTGACCATGTAGCCGAGGAAGCCGATCGCGATCCGTCCGTAGCGCGCCTGCCGCGGCGAACTGCGCGCGAGCGGAACCGCCAGCAGCATCAGCGCGAACGCCATCAACGGCGGTGCGAGCCGCCAGTGGATCTGCGCGTGCGCATCGCGGCGGCCGTCGCCGAACAGGTCCAGGGTCGGCATCAATTCGGGGTCTTCCTCGTCGCGGCTATCGTCGCGGTCCGGCATGCGCAGTTCGTTGCCGGCGTAGCGCATCATTCGATAGTCGAGCCCGCCGGCGACCGGACCTTCGACTTGGAAGCCGTCTTCCAAGCGCAAATAGCGTTCGCGATCGCCCTGCAGCGACAGCCCCCCGTGGTTGGCGGTGGTCACATCCATCCGGTCGTCGTGCTGGCGGTAGACGAAGATCCGGCTGAAGCGGGTGCCGTCGGGCGACATGCTGCCCAGATAGACGATACCGCCGCCGCCCGGCAGTTCGGTGAAACGGCCAGGCTCCATGCCCACCAGCAGCAGGCTGCGGTTCGCTTCTTCGACCATCTTGTGCGAATAGCGGTCGGCCCAAGGTCCCAGCCACAGGGAACAGGACGCGATCACCGCCAGCACCGGCGCGCCGGCCAGCAGCAGCGGCCGCATCAAGCGCTTCGGCCCTACGCCGACCGCCGCCAGCACCGGCATTTCCGAATCGCGGTACATCCGCCCCAGCGACAGCAACAGGCCGAGCATCAGCGCCAGGGGCAGGATCAGCGGCATCCACTTGATCACCTGCAGCCCCAGTTGGGACAGCATCATCACCGCCGGCAGCTTGCCGCGCGCGATGTCGCCCAGCACGTCGGCGAAGATGCCGCCCAGGCTGACCATCATCAGCACCACCAACGCCGCGAAGATGGACTGGGCGAACTCGCGGAACAGATAGCGGTCCAGTTGGGGCATCGGCGCTCGATCGGCGGTGGGACGGGCATCCGGCCCGTATTCGGTGGCGGGCCAGGCCGGTGTCGCTATCCTGCCGGATCAGGCGTTTACGCGCTTTTCCGGCGGCGCGGCGGTCGCTAGCGCCGTTTCAGGGCGGCCTGCCCTGATAAACTCGAACGTTCTCGTCGGCCCAACCCGCGCAAGCCGCCGGAACGCCGCACGATTGTACGGAATCACTGACGGAATCTGTTTGATGGCCCTCGAATTGGAACTGAACCGCGACGCCGCTGCGACCGCGCAGACCGGCTGCGTGGTGGTCGGCGCCTACGCCGACAATACGCTCACCCCCGCCGCGCAGGCGCTCAATACGGCCAGCGGCGGACGCCTGACCGCGCTGATCGAACGGGGCGACATCTCCGGCAAGACCGGCAAAGTGGCGATGCTCCACGACCTGCCCGGCGTGACCGCACCGCGCGTGCTGGTGGTCGGTCTGGGCGAAGCGGCCAAGTTCGGCGTGCCGCAGTACCTGAAAGCGGCCGGCGACGCCGCGCGCGCATTGAAGGCTGGCGCCGCCGACGACGCGCTGTTCACGCTTTCGGAAGTGGACGTGCTGGGCCGCGACCGGGCCTGGAACATCCGCCAGGCCGCGATCGCCGCCAGCCACGCCAGTTACCGCTACACGGCCACGCTGGGCGAAGCGAACAAGGCCAAGAAGGACGACTCCGGGCTGAAGAAGCTGGCGATCAGCGGCGACGACGCGCAAGCGCTCGCCCACGGCAAGGCGATCGCCGCGGGCGTCGCCTTCGCGCGCGAACTCGGCAACCTGCCGCCGAACATCTGCAACCCGACCTATCTCGCGCAACAGGCGCAATCCTTCGCCGAGCGTTTCGAGCGGGCCGAATGCGAGGTGCTGGACCGCGAGCAGATGCAGGCGCTGGGCATGGGCTCGCTGCTGGCCGTCTCGCAAGGCTCGGCCAATCCGCCGAAGCTCATCGTGCTGAAGTGGAACAACGGCGGCGACGCCAAGCCCTTCGTGCTGGTCGGCAAGGGCATCACCTTCGACACCGGCGGCATCAACCTGAAGGTGCAAGGCGGCATCGAGGAGATGAAGTACGACATGTGCGGCGCGGCGACCGTGATGGGCGCGTTCGTGTCCGCAGTCGGCCTGCAATTGCCGATCAACCTGGTGGTGGTGGTGCCGGCGGTGGAAAACATGCCCGACGGCAACAGCTATCGCCCCAGCGACGTGCTGACCAGCATGTCCGGCAAGACCATCGAAGTCGGCAACACCGACGCTGAAGGCCGCCTGATCCTGTGCGACGCGCTGACCTACGCGCAGCGCTTCGAACCGCAGGCCTTGATCGACGTGGCCACGCTCACCGGCGCCTGCGTCGTCGCGCTCGGCAAATACGCCGCCGGCTTGATGAGCAAGCACGACGATCTGTCCGGCGAACTGCTCGAGGCCGGCGAAAACGTGTTCGACCGCGCCTGGCGCCTGCCGCTGTGGGACGAATACCAGACTCTGCTGGATTCCAGTTTCGCCGACGTTTACAACATCGGCGGCCGCTGGGCCGGCGCGATCACCGCGGGCTGCTTCCTGGCGCGCTTCGCGGAAGGCCAGCGCTGGGCGCACCTGGACATCGCCGGCGTGGCCAACGACGACGGCAAGCGCGGCATGGCGACGGGGCGGCCGGTGGGGCTGTTGTCGCAGTGGCTGATGGATCGGGCCGGATAAAAGGCCGATGCCCCGCGCCGATTTCTACCTGATCGCCAAGGACCGCTTCAAGGCCGAGCCGCTGCGCCTAGTCTGCGAACTGGCGCGCAAGGCTTACGACGCGGATTTGTGGACGCTGGTGCTGGCGCGCGACGCGGCCCAGGCCGAAGAGCTCGACGAACTGCTATGGGCGTTCGACGACGACGCCTACATCCCGCACCAGATCGCCGGCACCGACGATGAGGACGAGCTGACGCCGGTGCTGATCGCTTCGCCCGAAGTCGATGCGCCGCTGCGGCCGCTGGTGATCAATCTGCGCGACGGCGTGGTGGACGGCGGCTTCGAACGCGTGCTGGAAGTGGTGCCCGCGGACGAGTCGGCGCGCGGGCCGCTGCGCGAGCGGTGGACGCAGTACAAGGCGCGCGGGCTGGAAGTGAACAAGCACGACATGTAGTTTTGCTCTAAGCCGTCATTCCCGCGAAAGCGGGAATCCAGCGACTTTCGGTCCGTGACCAGCGCTGCCCAAGACGCGAAAGCAAAAGCTAAAGTCACTGGATTCCCGCCTTCGCGGGAATGACGGCTAAAAACAGAAGCAAGCGACGATGACGACCCTGAGTTCCGGTTACGACCCCAAAACCTTCGAAACCCGCCTTTATGCAGAATGGGAAAGCGGCGGCGTATTCGAGCCGCAAGGCGACGGCCCCGCCTACACCATTCTGCTGCCGCCGCCGAACGTCACCGGCACCCTGCACATGGGCCACGCTTTCCAACACACCTTGCAGGATGCGCTGATCCGCTACCACCGCATGCGCGGCTACCGGACGCTGTGGCAAATGGGCACCGACCACGCCGGCATCGCCACTGAAATGGTGGTGAATCGCAACCTTGCCCTCGAAGGCAAGGGCGAGACCCGCGATTCGCTGGGCCGCGACAAATTCATCGAGAAAGTCTGGGATTGGAAGCGCGCCTCCGGCGACACCATCGAACGCCAGATGCGCCGCCTGGGCGCCTCCGGCGACTGGTCGCGCAGCGTGTTCACGATGGATCCGATGGCCGCCGACGCGGTGACCGAAGCCTTCGTGCGCCTGTACGAGCAGGGCCTGATCTACCGCGGCAAGCGCCTGGTGAACTGGGATCCGGTGCTGAAGACCGCGATCTCCGACCTGGAAGTGGAGAACCGCGAAGTGCCCGGCCACATGTGGCATTTCAAATATCCGCTGGCCGGCGGCGAGACCTACGAATACATCGAGCGCGACGCCGACGGCAACGTGACCTTGCGCGAAACGCGCGACTACATCTCCATCGCCACCACGCGTCCGGAAACCATGCTCGGCGACGGCGCCGTGGCGGTGCATCCGTCGGATGCGCGCTACGCGCCGATCGTAGGCAAACTGTGCGAGATCCCGGTCGGGCCGAAGCAGCACCGGCGTTTGATTCCGATCGTCGTCGACGACTATCCCGATCCGGATTTCGGTTCGGGCGCTGTCAAGATCACCGGCGCGCACGATTTCAACGACTACCAGGTCGCCAAGCGCCACGGCATCCCGCTGTACGCGCTGATGGACGAGCAGGCGCGGATGCGCACCGACGGTTTGTCCTACGAAGACAGCGCGGCTATCGCCGGCCGCGCGGCGCGCGGCGAAGACATCGGCGACGCGTCCGCGGTGAACTTGGTGCCGGACGAATTGCGCGGCCTGGACCGCTACGAAGCGCGCGCGCGCGTCGTCGCCGAGATCACCGCCGAAGGCCTGGCCGTGACCGACGCAGAAGGCGCGCCCGTCGTCGATTCGAAGCCGATCATGCAGCCCTTCGGCGACCGCAGCGGTCAGGTGATCGAGCCCTTCCTCACCGACCAGTGGTTCGTGAATATGGACGATCTGGCCAAGCGCGGATTGGAACTAGTCGAATCCGGCGAGGTGAAGTTCGTGCCGGCGAACTGGATCAACACGTACCGCCATTGGCTGGAAAACATCCAGGATTGGACGATTTCGCGCCAGCTGTGGTGGGGCCACCGTATTCCGGCGTGGTTCGACGAGGCAGGCAACGTCTATGTTGCGCGTAGCGAAGAAGATGCCTTCGCCCAGGCCGCATTGCGCGGTGGGCCAAGGCCCACCCTACGGCAAGACGCGGACGTGCTGGAAACCTGGTTCTCTTCGGCCATGTTCCCGTTCTCGACCATGGGCTGGCCCGATGCGGCGGCGATGCGCGAACGCGGCTTCGACGAATTCCTGCCGACCAGCGTCCTGGTCACCGGCTTCGACATCATTTTCTTCTGGGTCGCGCGGATGATCATGATGACCGACGCGCTGGTCGGGAAGATCCCGTTCCAGGACGTTTACATCACCGGCCTGGTGCGCGACAAGGATGGACAAAAAATGTCCAAGTCCAAGGGCAACATCCTGGACCCGCTGGACATCATCGATGGGATCGCTGCGGATGAGCTGGTCGCCAAGCGCACCACCGGGCTGATGCAGCCGAAGATGGCCGAGAAGATCGAGAAGGCCACCCGCAAGGAATTCCCCGACGGCATCGCCGCGCACGGCGCCGACGCGCTGCGCTTCACCATGGCCGCGCTAGCCGGCCCCGGCCGGGACATCAAGTTCGACCTGGGCCGCGCCGAGGGCTACAAGAACTTCTGCAACAAGCTGTGGAACGCGACGCGGTTCGTGCTGATGAACACCGAGGGTTTCCAAGCCTCCGGCGCGCCGCAACCGAAGACCGACGCCGAGCGTTGGATCCTGGCCCGCCTGGCCAAGGTCAGCGCCGAGGCGGAAGCGCATTTCGCCAGCTACCGGTTCGACCTGCTGTCGCAGGCACTGTACGAATTCGCCTGGAACGAATTCTGCGACTGGTTCGTGGAGCTGGCCAAGCCCGCTACGCAGGGCGACGACGCCGCGGCCGCCGACAGCACCCGCCACACGTTGTTGTACGTGCTGGAATCGCTGCTGCGCCTGCTGCACCCGCTGATCCCGTTCGTCACCGAAGAACTGTGGCGGCAGGTCGCGCCTAAGCTCGGCGTCGATGCCGCCAGCGTTTCCCTGCAACGCTATCCGCAGGCGAACGACCTCGCCGGCGACTTCTCCGCGGCCGAAGCCGACATCGAATGGCTGAAGCAAATGGTGTCGGCACTGCGCCGGATCCGCAGCGAACTCGGCGTATCGCCGGCGAAGACGGTGAAGCTGCTCCTGCAAGGCGGAACCGCGAACGACGCCGCAAGGATCGAGCGCTTCGCCTCGCAGCTCAAGTTCCTCAATCGGTTGGAAGCGATCGAAATCATCGCCGGCGATCCGCCGGCGGCGGCGGCCGGCATCGTCGGGGAACTGAAGCTGTTCGTGCCGCTGGAAGGCCTGGTCGACCTGGACGCCGAACGCGCGCGCCTGGACAAGGAAATCAAGCGCGTCGGCGCGGAAAAGGCGAAGTCCGAAGGCAAGCTGGCCAGCGAAACCTTCGTCAACAACGCGCCGGCGGCGGTGGTCGAACAGGAACGGCAGCGCCTGGCCGATTGGACCGCGCAACTCGAAGCCCTGGTCGCGCAGCGGGCCCGCTTGTAGGGTGGGCTTTAGCCCACCATCGCCATCCCTCGCGCGCGACGAACAATCATCGAAGCGGTTCGCGCACGCGGCGGATCGTTTAGACGGTTATGCAGTAAAAGGGGTCGTTCCGACGATTGTTTGACGCGAATATTTGGGATGGCGATGGTGGGCCAAGGCCCACCCTACGGATCCGCGAACAACTCCATCGCCATCACCAGCGCATCCTCGCGCCCGTCCTTGGCCGGATAGTAACGCGGGCGGCGGCCGATCTCGTTGAAGCCTTCGTCGTGGTACAGCGCGATCGCGTTCGGATTGGATGGCCGCACTTCCAGGAACACGCGGCGCACGCCGCGGCCGCGGGCGATCTGCAGCAGCGCGCGCAGCAGGCGGCGGCCATGGCCGCGGCCCTGCGCTTCGGGCGAGGTGCAGATATTGAGAATGTGCGCCTCGTCGGCGGCGACGCTGAGCACGCCGTAGCCGATGATCCTGTCGCGCTGGATCAACACCCAGGCCGGATAGTCGGCGCGCAGGCAGTCGCGCATGATGCCGCGCGTCCACGGGAACGGATACGCGCGCTGTTCGATCGCGATCACGTCGTCCAGGTCGTCCTCGCGCATCGGCCGCAGCGAGGTGGCGCCGCCTGCGTCTCGCTCCGCGTCGACGGCGACCGCGTTCACTCGGCGTCTCCGCGCCGCAACGCGCGCAGACGCGGCCACAGCGCGCGCTTGGCCGCCGCGTTCGCGCGCAAGGACTTCGCTGCGGACAACAGCGACGCATCGGGTCGGCTGCGGCCGGCAGCGCGCAGCACCGAACGCTGCAAGGGCGTTAGCGCGGCGATATCCCACTCGGCAGCCTCCTGCCCGGCATCGGCCAAGCGATACAAGCCATGGCCCAAGGCATCGAGCACTTCGCGCTGGAACGCATCCCAACTCACGGCGCCGGCTCCACGGATGCGATGCGTCGGCGCTTGAACCAGAACACCGGTCCGGACAAGGCATACAGCGCGGCCGCGGTCAGCAGCGTCTTCGGCGGATCGATCCACAACGCGATCAGCACCACCACCGCGATCAACAAGGCGAAGAACGGCACGCGCTCGGCCTTGGGCCCGCTGCCGCTGCCCTTGAAGCTGTTGTAGCGCAGGCGGCTGACCATCAGCAGGCCGGCGATCACCGACACTGCGATCGCGGCATAGCGCAGCTCTTCGCCCGCCCAGCCCAGGTCGTGGCAGGTCCAGACGAAGCTCGCCATCAACCCTGCCGCGGCGGGACTGGCCAGGCCGATGAACCAGCGCTTGTCGACCTGCGCCACCTGGCTATTGAACCGCGCCAGGCGAAGCGCCGCGCAAGCCGCATACAGGAACGCCGCCAGCCAGCCGATCTTGCCCGCGGTGACCCCATCCAATTTCAGCGAGGCCAGCGCCCAGTGGTACATGACCAGGGCCGGCGCCATGCCGAAGCTGACCAGGTCGGCCAGCGAGTCGTACTGCACGCCGAATTCGCTCTGGGTGTTGGTGAGCCGGGCGACCCGGCCGTCCACGCCATCCAGGATCGCGGCCACGAAGATCGCCACGCACGCCGCCTCGAACCGGCCCTGGGAGGCGGCGATGATGGCGAAAAAGCCGGCGAACAACCCGCCGGTCGTGAACAGGTTCGGCAGCAGGTAGATGGTGCGCGAACGCGGTCGCGGCGAGGGGGCATCGGTCATGAACGCAGTGTATCCGCTCGGCCGCTTGCCCGACTTGTGACGGCGCGACTTGCGCGCATCCGGCCGCGATGCTGCAATCGCGCCCTGTCCCGCCCGCAGGAGCCTGCGATGCTACGTTTGGCCGTCGGAACCGCGCTATGTCTGGTCGCCGCCGCCGCATCGGCGCAGGCGGCCTACCAGTGGAAGGACGCCAACGGCGTCACCCACTACTCCAGTACGCCGCCGTCCCAGGGCAAGTTCCAGGTCCGGACCGTCAACAACCAGGGCGCCAGCCTCGCGGCCGCGGCCAAGCCCGAGCAGGCGGCCGAAGACCCGCGCTGCGCCACCGCCCGCGCCAACCTGGCCGTGCTCGGCGGCAAGGGCGAGATTCAGCTCGACAGCAATGGCGATGGCAAGCCGGACAAGACCCTGTCGGCCGAAGACCGCGCCAACCAGACCGCCTTGGCCGAAGCGACGCTGAAAACGAGCTGCGCGGCCACGGACGCGAAAAAGCCCTGATTCCCAGCGATGCGGCTCGCCTGGGCCATCGCCGGCGGTCTGGCCATCGGCATCGGCCTGGCCTGGTGGCTGACACGCGACACGCCTGAGGAAGCCGCTCGCAAACAGGCACGCGCCGAGCGCGCCGCGGCCGCGATGGCCGAAGACGCCAAGCCGGTGCTGTACCGATGGACCGATGCCGACGGCGTGGTCCATCTGACCGACAAGCCGCCCAAAGGCCGCAAATATCGCAAGATCGACATGCGCCCGCAGGAAGGCATCCGGGTCGACGGCAGCAAGCAATAGCGGGGGTGTAGCCCGGGTGGAGCGTAGCGATACCCGGGGCTTTTCGGCTCTGGGAGATGGCGCCTCCGGGTATCGCTTCGCTCCACCCGGGCTACGGTTCGGCCTGCTCTTGCTGCATGGCACAATGCCGGGCCCTGCTCCAGAAACCTCGCCATGCGCCTGTCGCGATTCCATCTGCACACCACCAAGGAAACCCCGGCCGACGCCGAGATCGTCAGCCACCAGCTGATGCTGCGCGCCGGCATGCTGCGCAAGCTGGCCGCCGGCCTGTACACCTGGTCGCCGCTGGGCTTGCGCGTGCTGCGCAAGGTCGAGCGCATCGTCCGCGAGGAAATGGACCGCGCCGGCGCGATCGAAGTGCTGATGCCGACGATCCAACCGCGCGAACTCTGGGAAGAGACCGGCCGCTGGGAAAAGTTCGGCGGCCAGTTGCTGAAGATCAAAGATCGCAAGGACGCCGAGTACTGCTACGCGCCGACCGCGGAAGAAGTCATCACCGATTTCGCCCGCGACGAGCTGTCCAGCTACAAACAGCTGCCGGTGAATTTCTACCAGATCCAGACCAAGTTCCGCGACGAAATCCGGCCTCGCTTCGGCGTGATGCGCGCGCGCGAATTCCTGATGAAGGACGCGTACTCGTTCCACCTGACCGAAGCGGACCTGGAACGCGAATACCGCAACATGCACGCCGCCTACAGCCGCATCTTCGAACGGCTGGGCTTGCGCTTCCGCGCGGTGCAGGCCGACAGCGGCGCGATCGGCGGCGACGCCTCGCAGGAATTCCACGTGCTGGCCGACTCGGGCGAGGATTCGATCGTGTTCTCGACCGGTTCGGACTACGCCGCCAACGTCGAGGCCGCGCAGGCCGCTGCGCCCGACGCGCGTCCGGACGCGGGCGAAGCGATGCGCAAGGTCGACACGCCCACGCAGAAGACCTGCGAAGACGTGGCCGCGCTGCTCGGCATTCCGCTGGCGCGCACCGTCAAGTCGGTGGCGGTCATGACCGATGACGGCTTCGTGCTGGCGCTGGTGCGCGGCGACCACGTCGTCAACGAGATCAAGCTGGCGAAGGTGCCGGGCCTGTCCGACTACCGGCTGGCGACCGAAGCCGAGATCCTGGAACACCTGGGCAGCGAGCCGGGTTTCCTCGGCCCGGTAGGCGCCAAGAAAGCGATCCGTGTCGTTGCCGACCGCGACGTCGCGGCGATGGCCGATTTCGTCGTCGGCGCCAATGAAGCCGGTTTCCATATCGCCGGCGTGAACTGGGGCCGCGATCTGGCCGAAGCGGAGACCATCGCCGACATCCGCAACGTGGTCGAAGGCGACCGCGCTGCCGACGGCGGCGAACTGCGCCTGGCGCGCGGCATCGAAGTCGGCCACGTGTTCCAGCTCGGCCGCAAATACGCCGAAGCGATGGACGCGACCGTGCTGGACGAGAACGGCAAGGCGGCGGTGATGTCGATGGGGTGCTACGGCATCGGCGTGAGCCGGATCGTGGCCGCGGCGATCGAGCAGAACCACGACGCGGCCGGCATCCTCTGGCCCGAGGCGATGGCGCCGTGGAAAGTCGCGGTGTGCGTGATCAATCCGAAGAACGACGCGGCCGTGGCTGCCGCCGCTGAATCGCTGTACGCGGACTTGAACGCCGCCGGCCACGAAGCGGTGCTCGACGACCGCGGCCTGCGCCCCGGCGCGATGTTCGCCGACATCGAACTGATCGGCATTCCGCACCGCGTGGTCGTGTCCGAGCGCGGCCTGGCCGCCGGCACGTTCGAATACCGCGCGCGCAATGCGAGCGAATCGGAAAACCTGGATCGCGACGCCTTGTTCGCCAAACTCGTCGGCTGACGCTCTTGAATCACCCTCTCCCCTTGCGGGAGCGGGACAGGCGCGAAGCGCCAGGGAGAGGGTCGGCTTTTCGCGCGACCTGATTCTATTCCTCGGAAAAATGAGGCTTCGAAGCGCAAGTCGCGTAAGGGTTTGACGCGACTTGATGGCCCGCGCGCCCTCACCCAATCCTCTCCCGCGCGGGAGCGAGCTTCAAACCGTGCGCTTTTGTAGAGTCGAGCCTTGCTCGACTGCTTTTTCCACAAGCAAGAGCAGTCGAGCAAGGCTCGACTCTACAAGATCAAGGGCTACAAGTTCCGCCGCGCCGGCACCAGCAGATTGCCGATCAACAACCCGGCGATCAGCGCCAACAAAATATTGATGACGGCCATCAGCGCCGCCTGCCCCACCGCGACATCCTGCTGCTGGATCAAGGTCAGCACGCCGCGCAGACTGGCGCTGCCCGGCACGAGCATGATGATGCCCGGCACCCGGATCAGCGCGCCCGGACGCTGTCCCCAGCGCGCGTAGGCGTTGCCCGCGGCCGTCAGCGCGAGCGCCGCCAGAAAAATGCCCACCGGACTGCCCCAGGCATCGCCGGCGAAGCGAGAAATCAGATACCCAGCGGCCGCCGCCAGCATCACCAGCCAGTAGTCGCGACGATGCGCCCGGAACAACAGCGCGAAAGCGTAGGCCGCCAGCACCAGCGCCCCAGCTTCCACCCACAGCGGTTGCGGCCGGTAGCTGCGCACCTGCGGCTCGATGCCCAGCAGTTGCGCGACGGTCAGCGCGATCACCGAACCCACCGCCAATTTCATCACCGTCATCAACGCGCCGGCGAAGCGCGCCGTGCCGGAGACCAGATGCTGGCTGGCCAATTCGTTGATCGCATTGGTCAAGGCCAAACCGGGCAGCAGCACGATCAACGCTGCGATGATCGTGGTGTTCAGATTCAAGGGCCCCACGAAGGCCGCTACCAGGATCACGATCGCGCTCGCCAGCATCGCCGCCACAGCGTCGCTGGCTTCCTTCATCCGCGGCCGCGACTCGGACCATTGTTCGAGCGCGCCGATACACAAGCCGGCCAGGCCCGCGGTGGCGATATCCAGCCACGGCAGCTGCAGCAAACCGCCGACCGCCGCCGCGGCCAGCCCGTAAGCGAACACCTGCATCGCCCGCCAACGCGCGCTGGGCTGGCGGTGCAGCTTTTCCAGCGCGGCCTGCCCGCCGGCGATGTCGAGGCGGCCATCCATCACTTCTTCTGCGATGCGGTCGGCCTCGCAGAGCTTATACAGATCGTTCTGGCCCGGCGCCAAGCGGATGACGCGGGTCGTATCGGTTTCGCCCGAGGGGCGCGAGGGATCGCTGAACGTCAGGATCATGCCGGTCGGGTTCGACCACGGCTCGCAATCCAGCCGCAAACGCTGCGCCACCGCGACGATGGCCGCCTCCAGCCGCTGCGCCGTGGTGCCGTAGCTGTGCAGATGCTCGGCCAGCTCCACTACGAACTGGACGCGGGCGGCATAGCGTTCGCTGGCGGGAGAGAAGATCGACACGCCGGAATCCGCAAAACCGAAGGCCGCCAAGGATCGCATGCCGATCGCCGCCGGCGCAGCCCCGCCCGCCGAAGTGGATAGCCTCATTCACGCCTGGCATGGGAAACTGCCCGCGCCATGGCCGGACCCTCCGCCAACGCGGAACCGCAGATCGCCGTCGACGAAAGCGACGGCCGCCGCCTGCGCTTGCGCGGCCGCTGGACGCTGCGCTTCGCCCAGCACATCGCCGAAGCCTTGCGCGGTGCGCCGGAAGATGCGCAATCGATCGACGCGCGCCACATCGACCGGCTCGACTCGGCCGGCGTACTGTTGCTGCTGCGCTTCCTGCGCCGGCGCGGGCTGGATTACGACGCGATCGAATTCCGCGCCGACCATCAGGCCCTGGTCACCACCATCGAGGACGTCGCCGACGACCGGCCGCGCAAGAAACGCGATTACGGCTTCGAAGCTGCCCTCGCCCGTCTCGGCATGGCGGTGCAGGAGAATTGGAACGAGATCGTCGCCCTGGTCAGCTTTCTGGGCGAAAACCTGTCCAAGCTGGTGCGGATGCTGAAAGAGCCGCGCCGGTTCCGGCCGACCGCCACCGTCTTCCACATGGAGCAGGTGGGCCTGGATGCGGTGCCGCTGGTGATCCTGCTCTCTTACCTGGTCGGCGCGGTGATCGCCTTCCTGGGCGCGAACATCCTGGCCGACTTCGGCGCCACCATCTTCGTCGTCGAACTGGTCAGCATCGCCTTCCTGCGCGAATTCGGCGTGCTGCTCACCGCGATCATCCTGGCCGGCCGCACCGCGAGCGCGTTCACCGCGCAGATCGGCGCGATGGTCAGCCGCGAGGAAGTGGATGCGATCCGCACACTCGGCCTGGATCCGGTCGACTTGCTGGTGCTGCCGCGGGTGATCGCGCTGCTGATCATGCTGCCGCTGCTGACCTTCATTGCGATGGTGTCCGGTCTGGCCGGCGGTTTGAGCGTCGGCGCCTTCAATCTGGACATTCCCCCGCCGGCGTACCTGGCGCGGATGCAGGACACCTTCGAAATGCGGCACATGCTGGTCGGGCTGGCGAAGGCGCCCATATTCGCCATGCTGATCGCACTGATCGGCTGTTTGGAAGGCCTGCAGGTGAAAGGCACCGCGCAATCGGTGGGCGAACGCACCACCTCCAGCGTGGTGCAGACGATCTCGCTGGTGATCGTGCTGGACGCGATCGCCGCGATCTGGTTCATGGAGATGGGCTGGTGACGGAACACAAGCGCGCCGACGACGAGATCATCGTATCCGTGCGCGGCCTGGACAACCGCTTCGGCGAACAGGTCGTGCACGAAGGCCTGGACCTGGACGTGCGCCGCGGCGAGATCCTGGGCGTGGTCGGCGGTTCGGGCACGGGCAAGTCCGTGTTGATGCGCTCGATCCTGGCGCTGCGCCGGCCCGATGCCGGCCGGATCGAAGTGCTGGGCGTGGATGCGCGCTCGGAGGATCCGCACGACCGCCGCCACATCGAACGTAACACCGGCGTGCTGTTCCAGGATGGCGCGCTGTTCTCTTCGCTCACCGTCGGCGAGAACGTGCAGGTGCCGCTGAAGGAGTACTACCCGCATCTGCCCGATTCGCTGCGCTATGAATTGGCGCTGCTGAAAGTAAAACTCTCCGGTCTGCCGGCTGACGCGCTCGACAAGCTGCCTTCGCAGCTGTCCGGCGGCATGCGCAAGCGCGCCGGCCTGGCGCGGGCGCTGGCCCTGGACCCGCCGCTGCTGTTCCTGGACGAGCCCACCGCCGGCCTGGATCCGATCGGCGCGGCCGCCTTCGACCAGCTGATCAAGACCCTGCAGGAAGCGCTCGGCCTGACCGTATTCCTGATCACACACGATCTCGACACGCTATACGCTATCTGCGACCGGATCGCGGTCCTGGCCGACCGCAAGGTGATCGCGGTGGCGCCGATGGCCGAAATCGAAAAACTGGACCACCCCTGGGCCCACGAGTATTTCCACGGCCCCCGCGCCCGCGCCGCGCAGGAAGCGCGCGAGCGCGAAGGCCGCGCACCGCAGACACAGGCGATCTGACATGGAAACCAAAGCCAATTACGTGCTGATCGGCGCCTTCACCATCGCGGTGGCGATCTTCGGCCTGCTGTTCGCCTTGTGGGCGGCGAAATACTCGTCGGAGAAGAGCTTCCGCGAGTACGACGTGATCTTCAACGAGCCAGTCACGGGCCTGACCGAAGGCAGCAGCGTGCAATACAACGGCATCGCGATCGGCACGGTGAAGGAACTCAAGCTGGCGCCGAACGATCCGCGCCAGGTGATCGCGCGGCTGAAGCTGCAGGCCGACGCGCCGGTGAAGACCGACACCACCGCGAAATTGTCGATGACCAGCCTGACCGGCAGCCCGATCATCCAGCTCACCGGCGGCGACCCGCGCAGTCCAAACCTGCGCGAGACGCCGGGCCGCGAAGTGCCGGTGATCCGGACCCAGCCTTCGGCCTTGCAGAACATCGCCGATACCGCCAACCGTCTGGTCGAACGGCTGGATCAGGTGCTGAGCGACGAGAACGTCAAGCGCATTTCCGACACCCTGGCCCACGTCGAAACGCTGACCGGCTCGATCGCTGACCAGCGCGAAGACTTGCGCGCGATCATCGCCAATGCGCGCCAAGCCACCGACCAGTTGAACAAGACCCTGGACACCACCGACCGCGCGGTGACCAACGTCGATCGCGAACTGGTGCAGAAGCTGCCGGGCCTGATCGCCAAGCTCGACAGCACCTTGACCAAGCTGGATTCGGCTGCCAACGGCGCCAACAACATCCTCAACGAGAACCGCACCGCGATCAGCAGCTTCGCCAACGACGGCCTGTCGCAGCTGGGCCCGACCTTGGGCGAGCTGCGTTCGCTGATCCGCGATCTGCGCCGGGTCAGCGATCGGCTGGACAACAATCCCGCGCGCTACCTGCTCGGCCGCGATGCGCCCAAGGAGTTCGAACCGAAATGAAAGCGAGATTCGAGATTCGGGATAAGGGATTCCGCCGGCGCGCGATCGCCGCCGCGCTGACGATGGCGGTGTTGTCTCTGAGCGCATGCTCGATCCTCGGCGGCGGTTCGGAACGCGACCGCGCCAACATCTACGCGCCCGATCCGCGCATCCAGGCCGATCCCGCTTGGCCGAACGTGACTTGGCAGCTCGGCATCGCGCCCGCGACCGCTGCGCGGATGAGCGACAGCCTGCGCATCGCGGTACGGCCCACGCCCGGCGAAATCCAGGTCTACAAGGGCGCCAGCTGGGCCAAGACGCCGACCGACATGCTGGAAGACGCCGTGCTGCGCGGATTGGAAGACTCGGGCAAGATCCAGGCCGTCGCGCGCCAGGGCAGCGGCGTCGCCGCCGACTTCCGCCTGGTGATGGATTTGCGCCGCTTCGAAGCCGACTACGCCGGCGGCGCCGCGCCGACCGCGACCATCGAAGTCAATGCCAAACTGCTGCACAGCATCGACCAGCAGATCGTCGCTTCGCGCACCTTCCTCGCCCAGCAGGCGGCATCGAGCACGGCCGTGCAAGACGCCGCGGCCGCGTTCGAGCCGGCATTGGCGCAAATCGCGCGCGAAATCGACGGCTGGGCGCTGACCACGGGCGAGGCGCACATCCGCGTGCACGGCGACGGCAACGCGCGCTAGGCAACCTGCCGCTCCGGCTTTTCGTAGGTGCGAATTCATTCGCACGCTTTTCGGTAGACGACCAAGAGCGTGCGAATGAATTCGCACCTACGAAAAGCGAAAGCAGCGGAGCAAGCTCCGCTCTACACAAGCAGGTTGCCGCTAACGCGGCGCGAGTATCCGCCGGAACGTGAGATTGATCCGCGATCCGGCCGGCTTCGCCGTGCGCGGCAAGGCGTGGCGATAGTTCGCCTGGGTATCGCCGCGCATCAGCAACAGGCTGCCGGGCGGCAGGTCCAACGTGAGCTTCCGGGCCGGATCGCGGCGATCCTTCAGCGCGAAGCGCCGCTTCGCGCCCAGGCTCAACGATGCGATCACCGGCTGCGGACCCAATTCGGCCTCGCTGTCGCTATGCCAGCCCATCGAATCGGCGCCGCTGCGATACAGGTTCGCCAGCACGCTGTTGAAGCCCGCGCCCAGTTCGCGATTCAAGCGTTCGCGCACGGTCGCCAATGCCGCCGGCCAAGGGTGCGGCACGAAACGCGTGCCGGAATAGGTGTAGACCGCGTCCGGATCGCCGATCCAGCAGCTCAGCCGCGGCGAGTCGACCAGACGTCCGAACAAGCGGATGCGATGGACTTCCCACGGAATCCGCGCCATCAGATCGTCGAACAGCGCATGCGCCGCGGCTTGATCCAGCCAATGCGGATCGAAGGCGAGTTCGGCGCCGGGCAAGGCAATTGTCGTCAACGGCATCCCGCGACCCTAGCGCGTCTCGACTTCGCTTTGTAGCTCGGCCGCTTTGGCTTTTCGTAGGAGCGGCTTTAGCCGCGAGCTCTTTCGGCAAACTCAGGTCTGCCCCGAGTTTGCGGGAAAAGCTCGCGGCTAAAGCCGCTCCTACGAAGAGCCAAGGCAAAAAAGCAGCGGAGCAAGCCCCACTCTACAAAGCAAAGCCGGGTCGGAACACCGGATTTGCCCGCCCGGCCGCAAAAACGCGACAATCCCACCGATGCAAGCCAGGCAGCCAGCATGAGCGAAGCCCAATCCGAAGCCGTCGAACGCGACGTGATGGAATACGACGTGGTCGCCGTCGGCGCCGGTCCCGCCGGCCTGTCGTTCGCGATCCGGCTCAAGCAGCTCAATCCGGACATCTCGGTCTGCGTGATCGAGAAAGGCGCCGTCATCGGCGCCCACATCCTGTCCGGCGCGGTGATCGAGCCCGGCCCGCTGGATGCGCTTTTGCCGGGCTGGCGCGAAGCGCCGCCGCCGATCTGCGTGCCCGCGACCGAAGACGAATTCTGGCTGCTGAGCAAAGACGGCGGCCGCAAGCTGCCGATGCCGCCCGGCATGCACAACAAGGGCAATTTCATCGTCAGCCTGGGCGCGCTGTGCGCCTGGCTGGCGCCGCAGGCCGAAGCGCTGGGCGTGGAGATCTACCCGGGCTTCGCCGCGTCCGAAACGCTGCACGACGACGACGGCAAAGTCGTCGGCGTGCGGATCGGCGACATGGGCGTGGCCAAGGACGGGTCGCACAAGCCCGGCTACACCGCCGGCATCGACATCCGCGCCAAGGCCGTCGTGCTCGCCGAAGGCGCGCGCGGCCATCTGACCAAGCGCCTGATCAAGCGTTTCGGCTTGGATGCGGACAGCGATCCGCAGGGCTATTCGATCGGCATCAAGGAACTGTGGCAGGTGCCGGCCGGACGCGTGTCGCCGGGCAAGATCGTGCACAGCTTCGGCTGGCCGGCCGACGACAAGATCTATGGCGGCAGCTTTCTCTACCATCTGGACAAGGACCGGATCGCACTGGGCTACGTCAGCGGCCTGGACTACGCCGATCCCGACTACAAGCCCTGGGAAGCCTTCCAGCAGTGGAAGAACCATCCACAGGTGAAAGCTTTATTGGAAGGCGGCAGCATTTTGTCCGCCGGCGCGCGCGCGATCGTCACCGGCGGCTTCCAGTCGCTGCCCAAGACCGAAATGCCCGGCGCGCTGCTGATCGGCGACACCGCCGGCCTGTTGAACGTGCCCAAGATCAAGGGCACGCACCAGGCGATCCGCAGCGGCATGCTCGCTGCCGAGCATCTGGTCGCCAATGGTTTGGCGCCGGAAGGTTTCGACGCGAAATTGCGCGCCTCCGACGCGATGAAGGAATTGCGCAAGGTCCGCAACGTCAAGCCCGGCTTCAAGCGCGGGCTGTGGTTCGGCATGCTCAACGCCGCTTGGGAAACCGTCACCGCCGGCCTGTCGCCGTGGACGCTGAAGAACAAGCCCGACTGGTCGGCGCTGGACAAGCTAGGCGAGCACGAACAGCCCAAACGCGACTATCTGCAGCGCGAACTGGCGCCGCGCGACCGCCTGCAGGGCGTCTATTACGCCGCCACCGAGCACGACGAAGACCAGCCGGTCCACCTGCGCGTGGCCGACACGAATATCTGCGTCACCCGCTGCGCCGAGGAATACGGCAACCCTTGCACGCGTTTCTGTCCCGCCGCCGTCTACGAAATCGTCGAAGACGAAGCGGGCAAGCGCCTGCAGATCAACGCCGCCAACTGCGTGCACTGCAAGACCTGCGACATCAAGGATCCGTACGAGATCATCAATTGGGTCACGCCGGAGGGCGGATCGGGACCCAATTACCAGAATTTGTGAGGCCGGGCCTCAGAACGTCAGCACCCATCCACCGATGAACCCACCGACGTATTGCAGGCCATAACTCGCCCCGTCGCTCGGCCACATCCATATGGTTCCATTGGCGCACGTCCAGGCGATATCCGACTTCCCGTTGCCATCAAAGTCGCCGAAGCTGCGCGGCGTGCAGGTATTGGAAACCGTCTGCGTCCAACTCCGGGCGACGCTGGAGCCGTTCATCACCCAGGTATTCAGCGATCCGGATGCCTCGTTGTACCAGTAAAGGTCCGATTTTCCGTCGCCATCGGCGTCGCCCGAGCCGACCAGCTGCCAGCCGCCGATGAAACCGCCTACGCCTTCCAGCCCATAACTCGTGCCGGTGCTCGGCCACGTCCAAACGGTACCGTTCGTGCACGTCCAGGCCACGTCCGCCTTCCCGTTGCCGTCGAAGTCGCCAACCGCCCTGGGGGTACACGTCGTAGAGGCCGCTTGCGTCCAACTGCGCTGATAGACCGGACCGTTCATGATCCAGGTGTTGAGTTGCGCGGTTGTCGGGTTGTGCCAGATGAGGTCGGCCTTGCCGTCGCCGTCGGTATCCCCTACGCCGAAGAGCGACCACCCGGAAACGAAGCCTCCCACATATTGCAGCCCATAGCTGGTGCCGTTGCTGGGCCACATCCAGACGCTGCCGTTGGTGCAAGTCCACACGAGGTCCGAGCGCCGATCGCCATCGAAATCGCCGACGCCGCGCGGAGAGCATGTGTTGGATATCGATTGGGTCCAGCTGCGCTGGTAGACCGCGCCGCTCATGATCCAGGTGTTCATCTGAGCGCTGGATGCGTTGTACCAGTACAGGTCCGATTTGCCGTCGCCGTCGGCGTCGTGCATCGCTCGCGCAGCCTGCCGGAACGACGCTATTATCGGGATGACCGCGTTCATGCTGCGTACGTTGTCCGACGCATTGGCCACGCCCGTCGGCCGACCTTCATAGTTGACGTTCGGATTGGCGAAGTAACGGATGCTGCTTTGGTTCGCTCCTGGCAAAGCATAGGCCATGACCGTATAGAAGCCATTGCCGATGCTTTCGCGGTAGCCGTACGAGTAGGCATGCACGCCCGAATTCGGGCTGTTATCGACATTGTGCGCCTGGCCCATGTTATGGCCCATTTCGTGCGCCATCGATTCGTCGCGGCAGAAATAGGTTTGGCCGTCGCCTTCGTCCACATCCCTGCCGTCGCTGACTACGGAATAGCCGAAGGGCGCGTCGGCCTGTTCGATACCGGTCTGGCCGGAGCCGATCAGCCAAGCGATGCCGCAACCGTTGTTCTGCGGCGTGCGGAAATCGCGCAGCAACACCACCAAGTCGGCGCCAAGGGCATCGCGGGCGGCGCGCAGCGATGCGAAGGCAGGATTAGGGGTCGACGGTCCGCTCTGGGTGTGCCCGCTCAACTCCTCCAATGCGGTGCCGTTGTCGCTGTCATCGCGGTAGTTGACCTGCTGGGCGCCGACCAGCCGAACCTGTGCGTTTACGCCGCTATTGATGTAGGCCTGATTGGTGACATCGATCAGGTAGTTGACCCGCGTGATCACCTCAGACTGCCCGAGTTCGGACGCCAAGCCGTTGGTATAGCCCACCAGCACGTCGACCGTGGTGGTCGCCAAGGCGCCGTCGGTGGCTACCATCGTAATATTGCTGTGCGCCCCGGGCGATTCGGACTGCGAGGCGTCGCCTACCGCACTGGGCGGCGGAACCAGCGCATCCGTCGCAGCGCGCTTGCCACTGCCCATCGCGGCGATGCGGTTTCTGTCGACCTTGGCCAGCCACGACTGGCCGGCGGCCGTAGTCAGGCGCCAACTTTCGCCGTCGCTACCGGGAATGGTACCGAATACCGCCTTTTCACCGAAGGTGAGAACGACGTCGTTGCCGTTCCCGTCGCGACCGATCCAGCTCCAATTACCGTCCGGATGCTCGACATGGCGGTCGTAAGCCAAGGTAACGGCGCCTCCATCCGGAGTCGGCACTACGATGCGGCCGCCCTTGCGCGCGGCGTTGAAGGCATGTTCCTCACTGAGCCTGACCTGGAAAGCAGCATGCGACTTCTGCGCGAGGCGCCGGTCGCGAGGCATCGCATACGCCAGCAGTTCGCCGCGATCGGGTAAAGAAGCGACACTGCGGGCTCCGCGCGCGCCTAACGTCGGGACGCTGGGAAGCTGGGCTTGCGGATCGAACGCTTCGGGTCGCGAATCGCGCAACGCTAAGGCCCTGGCGGAGGTGCGCGAAGAGTCCCAGTCGGCCGTGCATCCCGCCAGGAGGCCCAATACCATCATTCCACCGACATACCGGCGCATCGCACGACCCCCGAGTTGCTGTCCGCCAAGCATACGGTGTTCGGGTATCCCGTTTCCCCCGTCGGTAGCCAGTAGCCGTTCATCTGACAGCAAAAGAGCTGAATTGGGATGCGCGTCGCACCCGTCGCCTAGACGGGGCGATCAATACTCCTGCGCACGGTGCCATTGCCAGGCGGATGCGACGATCGCGGCGATATCGACGTGCCGGGGCCGCCAGCCCAACTCCCGCTCGGCTTTCCGCCCACTGGCGACCAAGCGATCGGGATCGCCGGGCCGCCGTCCGGCTACTCGGTAAGGAACGGCCCGGCCCGTGACCTGCGCTGCGGCAGCGACGACTTCCAGCACGCTGAAGCCGCGTCCATTGCCTAGGTTGAAGGTGTGCGCCCCGGAATGCCGCTGCAGGTATTCCAGTGCCAGCAAATGCGCTTTGGCCAGATCGCTTACATGAACGAAGTCGCGCACGCAGCTGCCATCGGGCGTGGCGTAATCGTCGCCATGCACCGTCAATTCGGGCCCAGTGCCGGCCGCGGCACGCAGCGCATTCGGAATCAGATGGGTTTCGGGCCGGTGTGCCTCTCCGTGGCGGCCGTCCGCCGACGCGCCGGCCGCATTGAAATAGCGCAAGGCGACCGAACGCAGGCCGTATGCGGACGCGGCGTCGGCCAGGATCGTTTCCGCCATCAGCTTGCTTTTGCCGTAAGGGTTGATCGGTACGGTCGGGTGGTCTTCGTCGATCGTCTCGGCCTGCGGCCACCCGTAGACCGCCGCGGTCGAAGAGAACACGAGCATATCCGCTCCGCCCGCGCGCATCGCGCTGAGCAACGCGAGTGTGCCGCCGACGTTGTTGGCGTAATAGGCATAAGGGTCGGCGACGGACTCGGCGACCAGCGAACTCGCGCAAAAATGCATGACGGCATCGAAAGCGTGTGCCGTGAAAGCCTGCTGCAGCGCACCTGCGTCGAGCAAATCGGCATGGATCAGAGCCGCATCGCCGATCGCCTCGGCGTGCCCGGTCGACAGATTGTCGTAAACCACCGGTTCGTGGCCGTCCGCAGCAAGGCGCCGGACCATGTGCGAGCCGATGTAGCCGGCGCCGCCGCAAACCAGGATCTTCATGGCCGCAGGCCCGCGCCTTAGGAAACGAACGGCACGCCGGTCTTTTCGCGCAGTTCCTGCTCGCTCACGTCCGGTGCGGTTTCCACCAGTTTCAAGCCGCGTTCGGTCACGTCCATCACACCCAATTCCGTGATGATCCGGTTGACCACGCCCACGCCGGTCAACGGCAGGGTGCATTCGGGCAGGATCTTATGCTCGCCGCTCTTGGCGGTGTGCTCCATCAGTACGACGACGCGCTTGACGCCGGCGACCAGGTCCATCGCGCCGCCCATGCCCTTGACCATCTTGCCGGGCACCATCCAGTTGGCCAGGTCGCCTTTGTCGGTCACCTGCATCGCGCCGAGGATGGCCAGGTCGATATGGCCGCCGCGGATCATCGCGAACGAATCGTGGCTGCCGAAATAGCTGGCGCCCTTGCGCGCGGTGACGGTCTGCTTGCCGGCATTGATCAGGTCGGCGTCGACTTCGGCTTCGGTCGGGAACGGGCCGATGCCGAGCAGGCCGTTCTCGGACTGCAGCCACACGTCGATGCCGTCCGGGATGAAATTGGCCACCAGCGTCGGCAGGCCGATGCCGAGATTGACGTAGGCGCCGTCGGTGAGTTCCTGCGCGGCGCGCTGCGCCATTTGGTCGCGGGTCCAGGGCATGTCGGTTCCTTTGATTAAGCGGCGCGCACGGTGCGCTGTTCGATCCGCTTTTCCGGATTCGGGTTGTGGACGATGCGGTCGACGTAGATGCCGGGCAGATGGACGTGGTCGGGATCGATCGCGCCCACCTCCACCACTTCCTCGACTTCGGCGATGCAGATCTTGCCGGCCATCGCGCAAGCCGGATTGAAATTGCGCGCGGTCTTGCGGAACACCAGGTTGCCGGACTTGTCGGCCTTCCACGCTTTGACCAGCGAGACGTCGGCGCGCAGCGCGGTTTCCATCACGTAATGGTGGCCGTCGAACTCGCGCGTTTCTTTGCCTTCGGCCACCACGGTGCCATAACCGGTGCGGGTGAAGAACGCGGGGATTCCCGCGCCGCCCGCGCGCAGGCGTTCGGCCAGGGTGCCTTGCGGGTTGAACTCCAGTTCGAGTTCGCCGGACAGGAACTGGCGTTCGAATTCCTTGTTCTCGCCGACGTACGAGGAAATCATCTTCTTGATCTGCCGGGTCTCCAGCAGCAGGCCCAGGCCGAAACCGTCCACGCCGGCGTTGTTGGAGATGACGGTGAGGCCTTTGGCGCCGCTGTCGCGCAAGGCGGCGATCAGGGCTTCGGGGATGCCGCACAAGCCGAAGCCGCCGACTGCCAGCGTCTGGCCGTCGGCAATCAAGCCGCGCAGGGCTTCGTCGGCGCTCGCTTGGAGCTTGGTCTTGCTTGCGTTCTTTGCGGCATCGGCCATGAGGCGGCTCCCGTGCGTGATGGCCGCATTTTAGCCCGCCGCGACGCCGGCCGGCATCGGACTTCCGGACAACGGCGCACATTCGCGGCCATGCGATGCGGCTAGACTTGGACGATGACCCGAATCGCCCTCGCCTCCGCCGTCGCCGCCACCGGCCAAGACGAAGACATGCCCGCCCTGCTCCGCGCCTGCGCCGCGGCCGGCTTGCACGCGCAAGTGCTGGCCTGGGACGATCCGACCGTGAGTTGGGGGCGCTTCGACGCCGTGCTCCTGCGTTCGACTTGGGACTACACCGAACGCCTGGCGGAATTCCTGGAGTGGTGCGCGCGCGTGGCCGGCGAGACCTTGCTGCTGAATCCGCTGCAGGTGCTGCGCTGGAACACCGACAAGCACTACCTGGCCGAACTGGCCGCGCGCGGCGTGGCGACGATCCCCGGCGGTTTCGTCGAGCCGGACATGGAACCGCTGCCGTCGCTGCAGGCGTTCCTGGCCGAGCATCCGGACGCGGCGGAATTCGTGGTCAAACCCGCGGTCGGCGCGGGCTCGCGCGATACCCAGCGCTACCGGCGCAACCAGGAGTTCGCGGCGGCCAATCACATCGCGCGCCTGCTCGAAGCCGGCCGCAGTGCGCTGCTGCAGCCCTATCTGCCTTCGGTGGACCGCGACGGCGAGACCGCTTTGCTGTTCTTCGACGGCGTTTTCAGCCACGCCATCCGCAAGGGCCCGCTGCTGCGCCCGGACGAGGGCGCGACCGACGCGCTGTTCGCCGCCGAATCCATCACCCCGCGCGTCGCGGGCGAGGACGAAAAGAAGCTGGCGACGGAGGTGCTGGCCGCGATGGCCTCGCATCTGCGCCTCGACTCGCCGCTGCCTTATGCGCGCGTCGATCTGATCCGCGATAAGGACGGCTCGCCGCGCTTGCTCGAATTGGAGTTGTGCGAGCCCTCGCTGTTCTTCGAGCATGCGCCGGGGAGCGCCGACCGGTTCGTCGCGCAGTTGGCCAAGCGGCTGACGCCAGCGAAACGCGCTTCCGCTCTGTAGAGCGGAGCTCGCCCCGCCGCTCTCGCTTTTCGTAGGAGCGGCTTCAGCCGCGAGCTTTCTCTCTGAAATCGCCGCGATGCCGCGATTGGAGGAAAGAGCTCGCGGCTGAAGCCGCTCCTACGAAGAGCCGGATCAAAGCAGCGGAGCAAGCTCCGCTCTACAAAGCACGGAGCGCGTCAGGAACGGCCGTACACGTCTTCGAGCCGGACTATGTCGTCTTCGCCCAGATAGCTGCCCGACTGCACTTCGATCAGCTCCACCGGCTCGGTGCCGCGATTGCGCAGGCGGTGCACGCTGCCCAACGGAATGTAGGTGCTTTGGTTCTCGTGCAGGTCGAACACCTTGTCGTCGCAGGTCACCTCGGCCACGCCGGACACCACGATCCAATGCTCGGCGCGCTTGTGGTGCTTCTGCAGGCTGAGCGCGGCGCCGGGCTTGACCACGATGCGCTTGACCTGGAAACGCTCGCCCATGTCGATCGAATCGTAGCTGCCCCAGGGCCGGTAGACCTTGCGATGGAACAGATGCTCCTGGCGGCCGGCCGCCTTCAGTTTGTCTACGATCGCCTTGACGTCCTGCACACGGTCCTTGCGTGCGACCAGAGTCGCGTCGGGCGTGTCGACGATGACCAGGTCTTCGACGCCGATGGTCGCGATCATGCGCCGCTCGGAGGCGCGCACCAGGCTGTCGCGCGTGTCCAGCGAGATCACGTCGCCTTCGTAACGGTTGCCCTCGGCGTCGCGCTCGGCTACCGACCAGAGCGACGACCAGGAGCCGATGTCGCTCCAGCCGCAGCTGACCGGGACCACGGCGGCACGATCGGTCTTCTCCATCACGGCGTAGTCGATCGAATCGGACGGGCAAGCAGCGAAAGCCTCCTTGCCGATGCGTACGAAATCCAGATCGGCCTGCGCTTGTGCGTAAGCCTCGCGCACGGCAGCAAGGATCGCCGGCGCATGCCGGGACAGTTCGTCCAGGTACCGCTGCGCATGAAACAGGAACATGCCCGAATTCCAAGCGTAAGTTCCCTCGGCCAGATAGCGTTCTGCCGTGGCCAGATCGGGCTTCTCCACGAATTCCCCGATGCTGTAGCCGTCCGCGCCCAAAGCTTGGCCGCGCAGGATGTAGCCGTAACCGGTCTCCGCATAATCGGGAC
Organism: Luteimonas sp.; assembly: GCA_035250245.1. GTDB lineage: Bacteria > Pseudomonadota > Gammaproteobacteria > Xanthomonadales > Xanthomonadaceae > Luteimonas_C. The sequence goes on from DATFFH010000095.1 coordinate 129,490, forward strand.
GAATGCCAAACGCGACCAGCCAGCCTTCTGCGGCGAGCGAAGCGGCGTGAGCGACCGCATCGCGGAAAGCGGCTTCGTTTTCGATCAGGTGATCGGCCGGCATCACCAGCATCGTGGCCTGCGGATCCTTGGCGACCAAATGCAACGCGGCCAAAGCGATTGCAGGCGCGGTGTTGCGCGCGACAGGCTCGAGCAGGATTCCGCCATTGCCAACACCGATGGCTTGCAATTGCTCGCCCACCATGAAGCGATGCTCTTCGCTGCATACGGTCACGGGCGGCTGCGCTCCCGGCAGGGCTTCGGCGCGCCGCACCGTCTCCTGGAAAAGCGACAGCTCACCGATCAGGGTGAGAAATTGCTTCGGCAGGTTCTGCCGCGAGAGCGGCCACAGGCGCGAACCGCTGCCGCCACTGAGGATCACGGGATGGAGCATGGAGGGGGACATCCTTGAGAAGTCGCCGCATTTTATACGCTTCAGGCAAGCCCGCTGCCGGGGCCGGACGGGGCATGGTCAGGCCCAGTTAGGCTATGGCCTCGCGCGGTTCAGCACGCTCTCGACCAGGCGCTCGGCCAGCGTTTCCGCATCGCAAGCGACGGTATCCAGCGAGATCTCGGGGTGCTCCGGCGCTTCGTACGGCGAATCGATGCCGGTGAAGTTCTTGATCAAGCCGGCGCGCGCCTTGGCATACAGACCTTTGACGTCGCGCCGCTCGGCCACGTCCAACGGCGTGTCGACGAAGACTTCCACGAATTCGCCCTCCTCGAACAATCCGCGCGCCATCTGACGCTCGGCGCGGAACGGCGAGATGAAGCTGACCAACACGATCAAACCGGCATCCACCATCAGCTTGGCCACTTCGGCTACGCGGCGGATGTTCTCGACGCGGTCCTCGTCGGTGAAGCCCAGGTCCTTGTTCAGACCGTGGCGGACGTTGTCGCCGTCCAGCAGATAGGTGTGATGGCCCATCGCCAGCAGGCGTTTTTCCACCAGGTTGGCGATGGTCGACTTGCCCGAGCCGGACAAGCCGGTGAACCACAGGCAATAGGGATGCTGGCCCTTGATCCGCGAGCGCGCCGCCCTGTCGACGTCGACGTGCTGCCAGTGGATGTTGCCGGCGCGGCGCAAGGCGAAATCGATGGCGCCGGCGGCGACGGTGGCGTTGCTCTGCCGGTCGATCAGGACGAAGGCGCCCAGTTCGCGATTGTCGGCGTAGGCCTCGAACGCGATCGGCTGATCGAGGTACAGATTGCAATACGCGACTTCGTTCAGATCCAGATGCTTGGCGGCCAAGCGCTCCTGAGTGTTCACATCGACCTTGTGCTTGATCTCGGTGACCTGCGCGCTGACCGTGCGCGCGCCGGTCTTGAGCCAGTACGAGCGGCCGGGCAGCAAGGGGCGGTCGCCCATCCATAGCAGATGCGCGGCGAACTGGTCGGCGACTTCGGGCGGATCGGACGCGGCGGCGATCACGTCGCCGCGGCTGACGTCGATTTCGTCGGCCAGCGTCAGCGTCACCGCGTGGCCGCGGCCGGCGCTGGCGAGATCGCCGTCGGCGGTGACGATGCGTTCGATCGTCGACGTGCGGCCCGAAGGCAGCACCACCACCCGCTCGCCCGGCGCCGCCGTGCCCGCCGCGACGGTGCCGGCGAAACCGCGGAAATCCTGGTTCGGACGCGCCACCCACTGCACCGGCAGGCGCAATCCCAGATCGCGGCCGGCGGGCGCGATCTGCGCGTTTTCCAGGGTTTCGAGCAAGGTCGCGCCGCTATACCACGGCATCGCCGCCGAACGCGCCTGCACGTTGTCGCCTTTCAGCGCGGATAGCGGAATCGCATCGACCCGCGTTATTCCGAGCCGCTCGGCGAGCTCACGATAGCCGGCGACGATATCGTCGAACACGGCCTGGTCGTAACCGACCAGATCCATCTTGTTCACCGCCAATACCACGTGACGGATCCCGAACAGCGAAACGATGTAGCTGTGCCGTCGCGTCTGCGTGAGCAATCCTTTGCGCGCATCGACCAATACCACCGCTAAATCCGCGGTGGACGCGCCGGTGGCCATGTTGCGCGTGTACTGCTCGTGGCCCGGGCAGTCGGCGACGATGAAATCGCGCTTGTCCGTGCCGAAGAAACGGTAGGCGACGTCGATGGTGATGCCTTGCTCGCGCTCGGCGGCCAGACCGTCGACCAGCAGCGCGAAATCGATTTCGCCGTTCTGGGTGCCGTGGCGCACGCTGTCCGACTGCAGCGCAGCGAGCTGATCGCCGAGCAGCAGCTTGCTGTCGTGCAGCAGCCGCCCGATCAGCGTGCTCTTGCCGTCGTCGACGCTGCCGCAAGTGATGAAGCGCAGCAGGCTTTTGGTTTCGTGCTTCTGCAGGTAGGCCGCGACCGCGGCGCTCGCAGAATCCTCATGGCGCGCCATCAGAAGTAGCCCTCCTGCTTCTTCTTCTCCATCGACGCGCTCGGATCGTGGTCGATCACCCGACCCTGACGCTCGGAAGTGGTGGCGACCAGCATCTCGGCGACGATCTTCTCCAGCGTGTCGGCCTCGGATTCGATGGCGCCGGTCAGCGGATAGCAGCCCAGCGTGCGGAAGCGCACTTTCTTCAGCGCGGGGCGCTCGCCTTCGCGCAGAGGCAAACGTTCGTCGTCGACCAGGATCAGCGCGCCGTCGCGCTCGACCACCGGCCGTTCGGCGGCGAAATATAGCGACGGCACCGGGATTTTTTCGCGGTAGATGTACAGCCACACGTCCAGCTCGGTCCAATTGGACAGCGGGAACACACGCACCGACTCGCCCGGCTGGATCAGGGTGTTGTACAGGCTCCACAATTCGGGCCGCTGCCGTTTCGGATCCCAGCGGTGCTGCGCGTTGCGGAACGAGAAGATGCGTTCCTTGGCCCGCGATTTCTCCTCGTCGCGGCGCGCCCCGCCGATCGCCGCATCGAAACGCCACTTGTCCAGGGCTTGCTTCAACGCCTGGGTCTTCATCACATCGGTATGCACGGTCGCGCCGTGGCTGACCGGCCCCACGCCCTGGGCCAGGCCTTCGGGATTGGTGTGGGTGCGCAGCTCCAGTCCGGTCTCGGCCGCGCGGTGGTCGCGAAAGGCGATCATCTCGCGGAATTTCCAGCCGGTATCCACGTGCAGCAGCGGAATCGGCGGCCGCGCCGGGTAGAAGGCCTTCTGCAGCAGGTGCAGCAGCACCGAACTGTCCTTGCCGACCGAATACAGCAGCACCGGATTGCGGAAGCCGGCCGCCACCTCGCGCAGGATGTGCAGGCTTTCGGCTTCCAGGCGGTCGAGGTGGGAAAGCGGGTCTGGGCTCACCGGTGGCGGGGCTTGCGGAACGATCCGGCATCTTAGCCCCGCCGTTGGGCGCCCAGGCGGCTTTCGGAACCCGAAACCGCGGACGGCTCGGCATGAGCTTATGCCGCCGGGTCGCGTCTTCCCGGGCCGAAACGCTAAAATCCCGGTTCTGCCTTCAGGCTTGGCCCACCGGCCGGCCGCCCCCAAAAGGAACCCCTCCTCGATGAAGATCCTCGTCGGCTATAAGCGCGTGGTGGACTTCAACGTCCGCATCCAGGTCAAGCCGGATGGTTCCGGCGTGGTCACCGACGGCGTGAAGCTGTCCGCCAACCCGTTCGACGACATCGCCCTGGAAGAAGCGCTGCGATTACGCGACAAGGGCATCGCCACCGAAGTGGTGGTCGCCACGATCGCGCCCGCCGACGCCCAGGCGCACCTGCGCAACGGCTTGGCGATGGGCGCCAACCGCGCCATCCACGTGGTCGCCGACCAACCGATCCAGCCGCTGACCGCCGCCCGCACCCTGCTCAAGCTGATCGAGAAGGAGCAGCCGGACCTGGTGATCCTGGGCAAGCAGGCCATCGACGACGACGCCAACCAGACCGGCCAGATGCTGGCCACGTTGTGGAGCCGCCCGCAGGCCACCTTCGCTTCCAAACTCGAGGTGGCCGACGGCAAAGCCACCGTGACCCGCGAGGTCGACGCCGGCCTGGAAACGCTGGAAGTGGATCTGCCGGCCGTGGTCACCACCGACCTGCGCCTGAACGAGCCGCGCTTCATCAAGCTCCCCGACATCATGAAAGCCAAGAGCAAGCCCTTGGAGACGATCGCCTTCGCCGACCTGGGCGTCGACGCCGGCGATACGCTCAAGACCACGCATTACGCGGCGCCGGCCAAGCGCAGCAAGGGCGTGATGGTGAAGGACGCGGCCGAGCTGGTCGCCGCACTGAAGCAGAAGGGGTTGCTGTGATGAGCAAGGTATTGATCGTTGCCGAGCATCTGGATGGCCGTTTGAATGCGTCCACCGCCAAATGCGTGTCCGCGGCGCAGGCGTTGAAGCCCGAATCCATCGACATCGTCGTGCTGGCAGCCGATCCCGGCGCCGTGGCGGCGGAAGCCTCGCAGATCGCCGGCGTCGGCAAGGTGCTGACCGTGGCCAATCCGGCCAATGCCAACGCGATCGCTCAAGTACAGGCGCCGCAGGTCGCCGCGCTGGCCAAGCAGGGCTACAGTCATGTGTTCGGCCCCAGCACGACTTTCGGCAAAGACCTCATGCCTTGCGTGGCCGCGCTCTTGGGCGTGGCCCAGGTGTCCGACGTGATGACGGTGGAAGCCAGCCATACTTTCAAGCGTCCGATCTACGCCGGCAACGCGATCATTACGGTCGAAGCGCCGGCCGATCACGCCGTGGTCGCCACCGTGCGCACCGCTTCGTGGCCCGAAGCCGCGAAGGGCGGCAATGCAGCGGTCGAAGCCGCCTCGGTCGATGCCGCCCTGCCCAGCCACACCCGCTACATCGGCCTGGCCGCCGGCAAGTCCGACCGCCCCGACCTGCAGAGCGCCAAGCGCGTAGTGTCCGGCGGCCGCGGCGTCGGCTCGGCGGAGAACTTCAAGATCATCTACGACTTCGCCGACAAGCTCGGCGCCGCGGTCGGCGCCTCGCGCGCCGCGGTCGACGCCGGTTACGTGCCGAACGAACTGCAGGTCGGCCAGACCGGCAAGATCATCGCGCCCGAGCTTTATGTCGCCATCGGCATCAGCGGCGCGATCCAGCACCTGACCGGCATCAAGGACGCCGGAACCATCGTCGCGATCAACAAGGACGCGGATGCGCCTATTTTCGAGATCGCGGACATCGGCTTGGTGGGGGATTTGTTCAAGCTGCTGCCCCAACTCGAAGCAGCGCTTTGACCCGGTCGCCCGGGCACGCGCGAATTATTCGCTATTCTGCGCCCGGCCGTCTGCGGCCGTAGTTCCGGATTTATCGATGGACGCGCATCGACCGTCACTCGCGCAACGCATTAAAGCAGCGGTTCACGCGGCTTACCGGAATGCACCCGTCCCTCTGTCGGTCAAACTGCGGATCAAGGACGCCATCTTCGTCGTCTTCGGCTTTGCGCTGAGCCGAACCCGTGCGCACCTGCGTTGGAACGAACAACGTCGGGTCCGACGCGAACTGTCCAAACTCGACAGCCGCAGGCGCAGCGATGATGACGTATCCGACGAGTGGCGCGACTACGCCGCATTGAAGCGGGCGATATCCCACGCCCAACAGCTGGGCGCATCGGCGCGGCCTTCCGTCGATGCGTTGCATGCGACGACAGCACCCGTTCGAAACAAGGCACCCGGACAAGGGGCCGAACCCGAAGTCAGCTTCATCGTAATGGCTTCTGGGGATGAGGAGCGATTGGAGCGTTGTCTCGCGGGGTTGCGACGACTCCCAGCCGGCTCTGCGCCGTTCGAGATCCACGTCGCCGCGCGAATCGGGAACGAAGCGATCACCAAAACCTTTCCGCAGGGCACGCAACCGATGCTTTCATCGGGCGAGGACATGCCCGATGCCTGCAACCGCGCGGCACGAGCCGCACGCGGGCGAAAACTGCTGTTCCTTGACGACGGTACGCTCGTGCCGGACAACTGGCTGCAGCCCATCCTGGACGAAGCCGACAGCGATCCCGGCATCGGAGCAACTGTGCCCGCGCTGACGGACGCCGCCGGGCGGCTCGCAGCCGCGGGGGCTCTTCTGCGGCACGACGGCAGGATCGAATACGTGGGCGCCGGCGAATGGCCCGAGTCGCCGCGCTACGCTTACGGGCGCGACGTCGATCTTTGCCCTCACGCTTGCTTGGCCATCGATCGCGATCTATTCGCCACGCTCGGCGGCCTGGATGCGGCCTACGCCACCCTGCCTTTCGCGGTGGCGGACCTCTGCCTTAAGGTCGAGCGCGCCGGCTACCGGCTCCGTTACTGCGCGGCGTCGCGTGTCGCCTGGATGGATGCGGGAGAGGCGCGAGCCTCGGGGCTCGTCGCCGCCCGGGACCGATTGCGGCTGCTCCGCGAGTGGCAAGAAACGTTGGACGAACGAGACCGCGTCCGCGCGATCGCTTTCTATCTTCCCCAATTCCATGCCATACCCGAGAACGATGCGTGGTGGGGGGAAGGCTTTACGGAATGGACCAACGTGAGGAAGGCGGAACCGAACTTTCCCGGCCACGATCAGCCGCGGCGTCCGGCGGAGTTGGGCTATTACGATCTGGACGCGTCCGATGTCCTGGCTCGGCAGGTCGAACTCGCACGCCGCTACGGCATCGGCGGTTTTTGCTACTACTACTATTGGTTCCACGGCCGGCGCCTGCTCGAACGCCCGATCGAACGCATGCTGCGCGACAAAGACTACGATTTTCCGTTCTGCTTGTGCTGGGCGAACGAGAATTGGACCCGGCGCTGGGACGGCAAGGAACACGAAGTACTGATCGGTCAGGAGCACTCGGACCAGGACGATCGCGAGGTCATCGCCGACATCGCGCGCTTCTTCGCCCACGGCGCCTATATCCGTATCCGCGGGCGGCCCCTGATCCTGGTTTATCGCACCGATCTTTTCCCGGATTTCGCGCGTACCGCGGACATCTGGCGCGAAACGTGCCGACGGGCGGGCATGGGCGAAATATTCATCGCACGCGTCGAAACCTCGTTCGGCCAGACGCAACCCGCGCCCGGCCAGCACGGATGCGACGCGTCGGTCGAATTTCCGCCGCATGCCTTGGGCGATCTCCCTCCGCTAGAAACCGGAAACCGCGATCCCGCGTTCAAGAGCTTCGTCGTCGACTATCGCGCCGCAGCGTTGCAATACGCCGGCAAGGCGCCGCCCGCCTATCCGCGCTTCCCCGGCGTGATGCCTGGTTGGGACAACACCGCACGCCGGCAAAAGGACGGCGCTTGCTTCCACCGTTCCACTCCCGGCGCCTTCCAGGCCTGGTTCGAAGCCGGCGTGAGAGTGAGCAAGCAACAGTTCACCGGGGATGAGCGCCTGGTATTCGTCAACGCTTGGAACGAATGGGCGGAAGGCGCCTACCTCGAGCCCGACCAGCGCCATGGGCACGCCTATCTCCAGGCGGCGGCGAGCGCTCTGGATGCCGACCGGCTGCTCAGGAAAACGCAATGACCGCGCGTGAACCATGCGCCCGCCCACCGCAGATCACGCTTATCGGCCATCCGTTCGCGCCCACGGGCCGCGGCGAAGATGCGCGCTGCGCATTCCGGGCGCTGCGCGAAGCAGGCGCCCACCCGCGACTGCTCGATCTGCACGGCCAGTTCCGGCCCGACGAGGAAGCGCAAGCCGAATTCGGCGGCGCCTTGAGCCGCGAACCGGGCCGCACCAACGTCTTTTTCGTCAACGGCGACGAAATCGAAGGCGCGCTGTCCAAACTGGGGGGCATGCCGCGCGGTGCGCGCAACATCGTCTATCCGGCATGGGAACTGCCGGCATTTCCGGATGTGTGGCGCAAAGAGTTGGCGCGTTTCGATGAGGTCTGGGCGCCGAGCGTTTTCGTTCAGCGCAGTTTGGATGGGTTCGTAGCCGCTCCGGTCTGTCTGCAGAACCTTCCCTGCGAAGTCGGGCTGGGAGCGATGTTCGCACGCAAGCATTTCGGCATCCCCGACAGCGCCTATTGTTTCCTGTTCTTCTTCGATCTGCGCTCTTACGCGGAACGGAAGAACCCGGCCGCGGCGATCGAAGCATTCCGCCTGCTGCTCGCCGCCCGGCCATCGGCTGACGTCTGCCTTGCCATCAAGATGAACGGCAGCGCGGCCGACGAGGAGGCCGCCGCACGGATCCGGCTGATGGCTTCATCGGCGGGCCCGCGCGTCGTCCTCATCGACGCGACGATGAGCGACGACGAAGTCAAAAGCCTGGTCCGTTGCTCGGACTGCTTCTTATCCCTGCACCGTTCCGAGGGATTCGGTCGCGGCATGGCTGAAGCGATGTTCCTCGGCAAGCCGGTCGTCGCGACCGCCTATTCCGGAAACATGGACTTCATGCGCGCGGGCAACTCGCTGCCCGTACCGTACGATCTGATCGCAGTGCGCGAGGGCCAGTATCCCGAGTGGCGGGGCCAGATATGGGCGGACCCAAGCGTGCCCGAAGCCGCGGCGCGCATGGCTTCCCTGGTCGACGATCCCTCTTGGGGCCGTTCGCTCGGCCGCGTCGCTCGTCGCGATGTCGCGCTCAAGCTCGGTTATCTTCCGACGGGGGTCCGCTACCTCGAGGCGTTGGACCCGCCTGATCTCACTGTTTGATGTCCGATAGCGCCAAATAATCCAGAAACATGAACATGAAGTCCTGCGAATCCAGGAACAAGGTCTCGTAACCCGCGAATCCGTACGGAACCGCGACGACGTTGAACAAGCCCGGATACAGCGGATATTCGCTGTCCCCGAAGAAGTCGAAGATCCTGTATTCGACCTTTTCGAAAAAATGGCATATCTCGGAGTTCGGACTCTCCAGCACGACGATCGGCCGGCTTTCCTTGAGGATCGATTCCATACCCCGCAAGGCGGATAGCTCGTGCCCTTCGACATCCATCTTCACGAAACAGGGGTGCGCGCGCGCTAACTCGGGAACGGCGTCCAAGGCGCGCACCGGAACATCGTGCACCGTGAATTTCTTCTCGGGGAGTATGCCGCGCCGGTCATCCAACGACGCCCAGCTGTCGAGCCCGTCCGGAATGTGCAGCCTCGCCGTGCCAGCGTGATCGCTGACGGCCATTTCATGTACGGTCACATTGGCGCCGATCCGCTTCAGGGCAGGTACCAGTGCTGGGTTCGGCTCGAAGGCGTGCACGCGGCCGTGCGCGCCGACGATGGCGGACAGCGGACGGGTATGGTCCCCATGGTTCGCGCCGAGATCGAAGACGACATCGCCAGGACGCGCCACCTTGCAGTAGAGCAGGAACGTGGCGCGCTCGGTCAGGTAATGCCTTTGTTCGGCGCTGAGCCCAGTGATGGCGCCCTTGAACGACCGCGGATTCATCCAGCGCTGAAGTTCGGTCAGCCGCCTGGCGTCCTGAAGCATGTTTTCGTCATCGCTAGGCCGCACCATCTCATTCTCCCAATTCGATTCCAAACCGAGCGCGCGGGATTAGCCCTGCGTCTCCGTCGCTGAAAGTTGCGCATGAGGCACAGGATGCTTGCGTCTGCTGCTTGCCCATATCATCGACCGGCGCTCGATGGCGTAGAACAGACCGAAGGAAAGCAGCACGATCACCGAGCCGCCGAGCGTCATCATCTTCGCGAAATGCCAGAACGGCCGCGTGTCGGCCGCTATCCACCAATGATCGTTAGCCGTGTATAGCAACGGCATGTGGATCAGGTATATCGAATAGCCGAGAACTCCGAACAAACAGAGAAGCGGTATCCTCGTCAGCCCGTCGCGCAGCTTCTGAGGCGCCAGGGCGGCGCCAAGGATCATCAAGCCATAGCCCGCCGCGAACGGGATCGATTCGCCGAAGTAGTACAACAACGCGCCCTTCGACTCCTCCCGCATGTACCGGGTGGGATCGGTATAGCCCCGATCGAGGGACAGGCCGCCTAGTACGTACATGGTCGCGATCACGATGGCCACGCCGACGGCGAAATAAACCATGCCGGCGGTTTCGCTGGTCCAGCCCCGCCGCATCTTGTTCTGCAGGATCGCGCTGATGGAGATGCCGATAGCGAAATGAGGCAGATAGCCCAGTATCTGATGGCTTAGGAAAAAACGGATTCCTTCAGCCGGCAGCGCCAGCCCGAAGGCGTGGGCGCCGATGAACGCCACGAGGCCATCCAGGCTATAGCGGCACAGATAAAGCCAGGTCAAGCTCGCGATCACCGCAAAGACGACGCCCTGCCACCAGCGGCCGCGGTAGAAAGCCCGGACTACGAAAGGCAGGCAGAGATAGAAGATCATTTCGATCGTCAACGTCCAGAAGGGCGTGCCAACGCCGTAAGCTCCGAACGAGAACACGAACAAGGTCTGGGCGAAGAACAGGTGCGCGACGAAAATCGCCGCACCCCACTCGCTCCAAACCCGTTCGGTCGGGATGTGGTGCGGGGTGTACAGCAATACGACGAGAAAAAGAACCACCCAGTACGGCGGCCCGATGCGCAGGATCCGAGCGCTGAGATACTCGCGCAGATTGGGTGCCGGGCGGCCGTCCGCGTCGGCGCGCAGGAATGCGCCTGAGAGCAGCACCCCGCTGAGCACGAAGAACAGGTCCACGCCCGAAGACATCATCATCACAATGCGGGTGAAATCGACAGGACCGAACTGGAAGCCCGGGCTGCCCGAAAGGCCCCACGCATGCCGGGTGAGCACGAACAGCACCGCGATGCCGCGGATGGCATCGAGATAAGGCACGTTCTTGCCTGGATTAGGCAGCAGGCGTTCGGCGAACGTCATTTTGTTCGCGTTGCGCATCGGTCCCACCCGTCGTCTGACGTACGCTGCGTGCTCATATGCGCGTAGGGTAATTTCTCAAGTTCTTGACGATGCCCCCGTCGAACTCGCCTCGCATCTTCTCGGCGATGAGGCCGCGGTCCAGCAAATTGACGGCCTGCGGATCGCGGCCGAAGAAATCCCGGATGCTCCTGCCCATCTGCTTGGGCGATACGGGCACTTGCATGCGGAAGCCGCGAAAGACCGCTTCCACCGTCGGGCTGAAACCGTCGGGCGACGCCAGCACCCTGGCGTACAGTTCGTCCCGGGTCTGGCGCGGTATCCAACCGACCTCGATGGTGTAGCCGTACTGGCTCGCGGCGCTCTTGATGATGTGGGAAACCGCATCCTCATGGGCCTTCTGCAGAATGCCCGAGTTGACGAAGGCGTTGACTTGGTCGCGGAATTGCGGGTACCGCATGTCGATGATCGCCTCGTTGCCGGGCACCGTCGTCGCGTTGGGCGACACGATGCCGGCATCGACGTTCGAACCGCGCCCGTGGTGGAAAACGAAGGTACCCGGCGCCAAGCAGATGCGATAACCTGCGGCGAGACTGCGCAAGCTCCAATCGGTTTCTTCGCAGTATCCGCGGCCGAAGCAGGGATCCATCAGCCCGACATCCTTTACCACCTCGACCGGGATCAAGATGCAGAAGGAAATCCCTGCCGGGATGTCCATCGCCGCGTCGCCGAACTGGCCCGCCAGGCAGGCATGCACCCAGTCGACCACACCCTGGTCGGAAAGGAACTCGTTGGGGTCGCCGTTGGGCAGCGAATACACAGATACGTTGTTCGACCACGCGGTGACCGAACCGACCTTCTTATGCGCTGCGGCGCGTAGCATGCTGCCCATGAGGGAAGCTGGATAGATCACGTCTGAATTGCTGATCACGACATAGTCGTAGCCGTGCTTGACGGCCGTCAGCAAGCCCAAGTTGACGTTGCGCGGAATGCCCAGATTGCGCGGCGTGCGGTAGTACCTGACGTCGCGCTCCTTGCAGAACGCCGCCAATTCCTCGCTCCAGCCGGGTTCGGGGCTCGCGTCGTCGAGCACGAGCACGTCTATCTGCGCGTCGTCCTGCTCCATGCGCAACGCGCTTTCGATGGCTTGGGGCACGAACGCCCGTCCATTGTAGACGGTGATGCAATGCAGGATCCGTGGCTTGGGCATCACAACACCCTGCGCAGTTTGGGCCCGAACATGGCTGCGATGCGGACGGCGCGCGAAGATCGGATCTGGTTAAGCTGGTCGCGCAATTGCCGGATCTCTTCGTTGTCGCTGATAGGAGCGACATACTCACGGGCCGCGTGGCCGCCGCCTTTGAGCTTCAGCACTTCCAGTTCGCTGCGCGCGCGCAACAGTTCGCGGCTCATCGAAGTGAGCCTGGCGGTCAGGTCGATCACGCGGGCGTTGGCCACTTCGAAATCAATCAGCGCCTGCTCCAGGGAAATCGCATCCAGGTCGATGGTATTCATGCTTAATCCTTCAATGTGTGTTCGTCGTAACGTCCGCGGCGTCAGTGCCGCGGCACCCCGCTCAAGACCGCCCGATAGGCGTCGACCAAGCCGCGCGCGGTGGCATCCCAGGTTAGGGTATCCGCATTGCCCAGCACGGCATCGATCATTTTTCGGCTCGAGGCAGGGTCAACGAGCACGCGTTCGGCAAAATCGGCCAGCGACGCGATCGACCAGTCCCTTGGCATATCCGGCGAATCAATCAATTCTCTGAGCGGTCCGAAGTTGACGTGCACCGTAGGCGTCCCCATCCTCGCGGCTTCGAACGGCACCAAACCGAACCCTTCGGCCGAGGTTGGGTACAGTACCATCGCGGCGTGCCGGAGCAGCCAATTCTTCTCTTCGCTGCTCACATCGGGCATGACGACCAGCAGATCGTCGCCGGCCCGGCGAGCCATCGCCTCCTCGACCTTGGAAGAGCCTTTGGCCACGATCGCCCCGGCCATGACCAGGGCCAGTTGATGCCCTCGTTCGCGCAGCGCTTGCCATACTTTGATCGCAAGATCGCGATTCTTGTGAGCGTAGGTAGCGCCCAGCACCAGAAGGAACGGCGTCGCTGCCAGGCCGCGCTCCACCAGCCCCATCGGCGTAGCTTCCGCAGCCGAATCGGCGTGGAGGTGATCGCTGCCGTTCTTGACGACGAAGACGCGGTCGGAGGAAATGTTCAACTTCTCCTCGCCGATGGAACGCGCCGTGTCATCGGAAATCGCGATTACGGCGTCTGCGTTCGACACCGCATCGAACATGTTCTGGCGATAGCCCAACCAAGCGCTTCCGTTTGCATGATAGATGCCCACCCGGTATGCGATCAGATCCTGAACCGTGACCGCCACGCGCTTGCTCAGCGCGCGCCAGCGTTCCCACGGTATCCGGCCGTCGGGTTGGAACGGCCGATGCAGGATATCCACCGGTTCCGCGTCCGGGAACGTAAGACCTTCGGATGCGCAGAACTTCACCTTCGGCATCGACATCAATTTGCGCGCATAAGCGGGAACGCCGCCCGAGGGCAGTCCGACGACGACGGTTTTAACGTCCGCGCGCTTGGCCAGCGATTCGATCAACGCCAGCGTCTGCACTTGGGTTCCCATTTCCATGGGCCCCAGGCAGGAGCCGTCGATCAGCACGCGCAACCCATCCACTTTGCAGCGCGACGAATCCAGGGCGATCGCCAGTGGGGACTTCAGCGATTCCTTCTGCGCGTCGTAAAGCGCAGGGAAGGACGAATCCTGAACATGAAGCCGATGCCGCGCAGTGGGGTCGTCGCCTGGCTCAGCCATGGCGGCGTCTTCCGCCCACTGCGTAGTGATGAACGAGGAAGCGTCCAGCAAATGCTGGAAACCGCGCCGAGAGCAACGTAACGCGTACTCGGCCAGCGAATCTTTGGTTTGGTCGTCGAAGGCCGCATCCAGCCCGCCTACCGCCGCCATGACCATCCGGTTGAATAAGATGGCGCTGCCGGCAGGCATGGCGATCGGCACCGGTCCCGAATCCGGAGCGGTATCGCGCAAGCGACGGGTCAGGCTGGACTCGTCATAGCCGGAAAGCGAATGGAAATTCGCCGTATTCCGGTACGGAAAGCTCAAGTACCCCGCTGCATTGGACAGGAACGAGACGCTCGCTACGCGCGGATCGTCGCGCATCCACAGGCTCGCTCGCTCCAGCAGCGACGCCGGAGCCGAGACGGGTGCCGTGATCACCAGAACCGCATCCAGCTCCGGGGCCGATCTAAGGAAATTGCCCGTCGCCGAAGAGATCGTCCACTCGTCGACGAGCGTCACTCCCAAGCCCGCGTAGGCTTTCTTTGCCGCACGCAGATCGTGGCAGGCGATGCGTATCCTGCTCACCGGCACGATGGACAACAGCGTTCTGATGGATTCGGCCCAGGATTGCGGAGTCGAGGCCATGAAAACCAGGATGCCTACCTGGAAGCGATCGCCCGACGATTCGGTTTGGGTCGGATCCATCACGCATACCCCCGTTCGACCAGCCATGCGCCTACTCTCTGCGCTCCGGCCCGGAAATCGATCGTGGCCCGCAAGCCCAATTCGGCCTGCAGCGGCTGGGCGTTCGCGACCGCCCAACGCACATCGCCATCGCGGAATTTTCCGCACACGCGCGGCTCGGGCGCGCCATGCATCTGCGCGATGAGGCGAGCGGCTTCGCCGATGGTCGTGGCCACGCCGCTGCCCACGTCCAAGACGCGTATGCCGTCGGGAACCTTGCGCAATCCCGCGATCAGCGCGTCCGCGACATCGCTCACGTAAACGAAATCGCGGCCGATGTCGCCGTCTTCGTAGATCTCGATCTGCCCGCCTTGGCGCGCGATCCTATGGAACAGCGTGATGATCCCGGTATAGGCGTTGAAGGGGGATTGCCCGGCGCCGTAAACGTTCTGCAGTCGGAAGACCGAGAGTGGAACCTGCATCGCGCCGCACCACGCCGCGAGGATGTGCTCCTGCGCGAGCTTGGTCGCGCCGTACACGCTGGTCGGAGCCGGATGCACGGAAGCCGCATCGTGCGGCAGGGGCCGCGCAGCGCCGCCGCGCGGCCCTTGCGGCGACCACTGCGCAGCGGCCAGCATGCGATGGCTGCGCAACGGCGGATAGAAAATCTCGCCGCTATCGGCTTCTTTCCATGCGCCTTCTCCGTAGACGGCGCGGCTGGAAGTCAGCAACACGTGCGACGGGCGCAGGCCGCGCGCCGCGAACGCATCCAGCATGGCAGTCGTGCCGACGACGTTGACGGCCGCATGGCGCGTGGCTTCAGTGAGCGATTGCCCGGTCCCGGTTTCGGCCGCCAAATGAACGAGCACCGATGGATTCCATTGATCCAAGACCGCCGACCAGGTGTCCTGCAGGGTCACGTCCGCTTCCAACAGGGCCACGTGCGCCGGCAGATCTGCGGGGCGTATCCGCTGGGGATGCACCTGTGGGTGCAGATTGTCCACCGCCACCACGGGCAGGCCGAACTCGCGCAGCTTGTTCGCCATCGCACAACCTATGAACCCGGCTCCGCCGGTCACTACTACCGCATCCCGCATCCGCGCTCCTCCAAGAATGGGCTGCCGCCCGCGACTACCGCACGCTCAACAAAAGATTGGCTTGGCCGTGCCGACCTGCAGACTGGCAATAGCCGATGATCTCAGCGTTTTCCGCCGAGACCGGATCGCCCGAGACCAGCAAATGGATCTTGAAGCCCAGATCGCGCAGCGCGTCCAGCACCGCTTTCGGATCGACGTAGCTGTCGCCGAGCATGCCCGGGGAGAATTCGGTGATCAGCTTGATCGCGGGAGAATTTCTGACGACGCCCATCATGCCGCGCAGCACGCTGAGCTCGGCGCCCTGCACGTCGATCTTGACGACATCGGCTTTCAATCCGGGAACGAGCTCGTCCAGCGAAATCGCCGGCGCCACCATGTTGGCGCTCTGCGCCTGTTCGGCTGCGTTCGCCCGCGTGTCGCCCAGGTTGTTTTCGGCCACTTCCAACGACAGCGTTGTGAGCTCGTCGCCGAGAGCGCAGGGCCAGGGTTTTATCTGGCGCCGGTAGCGCCAAGCGTTCAACCTCAAGATTTGATAGGTGAGCGGATGCGGCTCGAAAGCGTGGACGACGCAGCTCGGGAAGCGGCGCGCGACCAAGCAGGAGAAATAACCTACATTCGCGCCCACATCCAGGAAGACGCCCTTCTCTCGAGGCATGAACTGGACGATGGCCTTGGCGATATCCGGCTCCCAGGCGCCGCTATGCCGCACATGTTCGCGCATCACCTGGTCGAGCATCGGAAACCAAAGCGGGCCTGCTTCGCTGTCCAGTAGCTGCAGCTCTTCCCCGATCATGCCCAAGGGCGGGAAGTCTTGTCCGGGTTCGTTATGCATATCGTCCTGCAAGCATGTCAGAGCGCGATGGGGGCGGAAACTCATGCCGCCACGTCGAATTGCGCGTATTTCTCCAGCACTTCGTCGACTCCGCCCATATGGACCAGTTCGCCTTGGCGCAGCAGGATCGCCTTGTTGCAGAAACGCTTGAGCAGATCCTCCGAATGCGACGCCAGGACCATGATCCCCGATCGTTCGATCAGCTCCTCGAGCTTGGCGCTGGCCTTGCCCATGAAATGGGCGTCGCCCGTGGCGATCCACTCGTCCATGAGCAGGATGTCGGGCTTGATCTGCACGGATACGGCGAAGGAAATCCGCATCGCCATGCCCGCCGAATACGTCCGCACGGGCATTTCCAGGTAATCGCCCAATTCGGTGAAGGCTGCGATCTCGTCGAAGGAATTGCGCAGCTCGCGCCGGCTTAGGCCCAAGTATGCGCCCCGCAGCAGGATGTTCTCCCTCCCGGTCGCCTCCGGATCCATCCCGAGCGCCGTATCGAACAGGGCGGCGATTTGGCCGTCGGTGGCGACTGTGCCGCGGGTGGGCTCGTACACGCCGGCCAGGACCCTGAGCAGGGTCGTCTTGCCCGAGCCGTTATGGCCGATGAGAGCGAGGCGATCGCCTTTCTTGAGCTCGAAACTCACGCCGTTCAACGCATGCACGATCGCGCGCCGCCCGGCGATGTCGATCTTGCCGCCGCTGGTGGCCTTGAGGAAGCTGTTCTTGAGCGATCGGTTCCCCGCATTGTAGATCGGGATATCCACGGAAACGTCGCGTACGCTGATCGAAGACATGGCGGCTATACCCAATAAGGAATGCGGCGGCGGTAGCGGGCGAACATGTATATCGTCAGCGCCCAACCCCCTAAGGCCATGATGGACGCGAACGTCCAGGAAAACGACGAAGGCGATTTGCCCAGGAGAGGCGCCCTGACGATTTCGATCAAGTGATGGAACGGGTTCATCGCAACCACGGCCGGCCGCGACGTCAGCAGTTCCGGCAGCCACATGATCGGCGTCAGGAAGAAGGCGACCTGCATGAAATTGACGACGATCTGCGGAATGTCGCGGAAGCGCGCCGACAAAAGTCCGAGCAGCAGGCATGCCCACAGCAGATTGGCGATCAATAGCGCGAAGCCCGGGATCGCCCAAAGGGCGTTCGCACCGGGCCAGAACCGGAAGTACAACAGGATCGCCGCGTAGATGACGCCGTTGTGGGCGAAAATGATCACGTTGCGCCACAGCATCCTGTTGACGTGCAAAGTGAACGGAAGTTTGATTTGGCGAACCATTTGCTCGGAAGACACAAAGACCGCACCGCTTTCGTTGATCACGGTCGAGATCAACGACCAAGTGATCAATCCCACCCCCAAGTACGGCAGATAGGTCGACACGTCGAACTTGAAAAGCCCGGCATAAAGTACGCCTAAGGCAAGCACCATGACGCCGGTGCTGATGGTCAACCACAGCGGGCCAATCAGCGAGCGGCGATAGCGTTGCCGGATATCGTGCCAGCCCAGCATGCCCCATAGGTGCGACATGCGGTAACCCGCCGCAAGGTCGTCAAGGGCCAACCGCAAAGGGCTCTTGGCCGACGCGGCGCCCGTCGCTTGCAATTCGTTCCGAGAAAATTCTTCAGAACCCATCCGACAAAGCCTCGCCCAAATCCTTGCGCAGGTCCTCCATCCCTTCGATGCCCACGCTGAGCCGCACCAAATTGTCGGCGATCCCCAGCCGCGCCCTGTTCTCCGGCGGAATCGATGCGTGCGTCATCACTGCAGGATGGTTGATCAGGCTTTCGACGCCACCCAGCGATTCGGCCAGCGTGAACAGTTCGGTGCGCTCGCACAGGCGCTTGGCCGCTTCGAACCCGCCCTTCAGCGCGATCGAGATGATGCCGCCGAAGCCGTCCATCTGGCGCTTGGCCAGTGCGTGCTGCGGATGCGAGACCAAGCCCGGATAGATCACTTTCTCGATCTGCGGCCGCGATTGCAGCCATTCGGCCAGGGCCATCGCGTTCTCGCAATGCGCCTTCATGCGCAGGTGCAAAGTCTTCAGGCCGCGCAGAGCGAGGAAGCTGTCGAACGGACCCTGCACGGCGCCGATCGAGTTCTGCAGGAACGCCATCTTTTCCGCCAGTTCCGCGTCGTCGCGGACCACCGCCATGCCGCCGACCATGTCCGAATGACCGTTGAGGTATTTGGTGGCCGAATGCACGACGATGTCGGCGCCGTATTCGATCGGGCGCTGCAGGATCGGCGATGCGAAGGTGTTGTCCACCACCATCAACAGGCCGTGCTTCTTGGCGATCGCCGAGATCGCGGCCAGGTCGACGATCTTCAGCATCGGGTTGGTCGGCGTCTCCACCCACACCATCTTCGTTTCAGGACGGATCGCGGCTTCGAACGCGGCCGGATCGGTCAAGTCGACGAAGCTGAAATCCAAACCGGCCGAACGCCGGCGCACGCGCTCGAACAGGCGGAAGCTGCCGCCGTACAGGTCGTCCATCGCGACCACGTGCGAGCCGCTGTCCAGCAGTTCCAGCACGGTCGAAGTCGCCGCCATGCCCGACGCGAAGGCGAAGCCGCGGCTGCCGCCTTCCAGCGCCGCCACGCAACGCTCGTAGGCGAACCGGGTCGGATTGTGGGTGCGGGAATACTCGAAGCCCTGATGCACGCCCGGGCTGGCCTGGGCATAGGTGCTGGTGGCGTAGATCGGCGGCATCACCGCCCCGGTGCTGGGATCCGGGGCTTGGCCGCCATGGATCGCCAGGGTGCCCAGGGCGGGCCGGCCGGCGCCGGGGGAAGCGTCGCCGCTGTGTTCGTTCACGGGGGTTTTCCTGAAAATCGTCGGCCCGGATTCTACCATCCGGGCCCCCTAACCCCGGTTTACTGGACCCTGCGGCGCAGGTAGTTCAGCAGGTCGATGCGGGTGATCAAGCCCAGGAAATTCCCGCCTTCGGTCACGATCGCCACCTGTCCGGCATCGAACACCGGCAATAGCGACTCGATCGGCGATTTCACGTCCAGCTTGTTCAGCTTGGACACCATCGCGGTCGAGACCGGATCGCGGAAGCGCGCCTCGTCGCCGTACACGTGCAGCAGCACGTCGCTCTCGTCGACGATGCCGACCAGGCTGTCGTTCTCCATCACCGGCAGCTGCGAGACGTCGTACAGCTTCATCCGCTGGTAGGCGGTGACCAGCAAGTCGTTGGGGCCGACCACCACGGTGTCGCGGCGCGAATACGGGCGCAAGATCAGGTCGCGCAGGTCGCCGGTCGGCTCGCGCTCCAGGAAGCCGTTGTCCAGCATCCAATAGTCGTTGTACATCTTCGACAGGTATTTGTTGCCGGTGTCGCAGACGAAGACCAGCACGCGCTTCTTCTCGGTCTGCGCGCGGCAGTATTTCAACGCCGCGGCCAGCAGGGTGCCGGTGGACGAGCCGCCCAGGATGCCTTCCTTCTCCAGCAGCTCGCGCGCGGTCAAGAAGCTTTCCTTGTCGGTGATCGCATAGGCCTTCTTGACCCGCGTGAAATCGGAAATGCCCGGCAGGAAATCTTCGCCGATGCCTTCCACCATCCAGCTCGCGGATTTCTCGCTGAGCGTGCCTTCGTTGATGTATTCGGCCAGGATCGAGCCGACCGGGTCGGCCAGGATCATCTCGGTGTGCGGCGACAGCTTGGCGAAGCAGCGCGACAGTCCGGTCATGGTGCCGGAGCTGCCGCAACCGAAGACGACCGCATCCAGGTCGCCATCCATCTGGCGCAGGATCTCGGGACCGGTGCCGTGTTCGTGCGCGGCCGGATTGTCGGGATTGCCGAACTGGTTGATGAAGTAGGCGCCGGGGGTTTCGCGGGCGATGCGTTCGGCCAAGTCCTGGTAGTAATCAGGGTGGCCCTTGGCCACGTCCGAACGGGTCAGCCGCACTTCGGCGCCCATCGCCTTGAGGTTGAAGATCTTCTCGCGGCTCATCTTGTCGGGCACGACCAGGATCAGCTTGTAGCCTTTCTGCTGCGCGACCAGCGCCAGACCGATGCCGGTGTTGCCGGCGGTGCCCTCGACCAAAGTGTCGCCGGGCTTGATGTCGCCGCGGCGTTCGGCCGCCTCGATCATGCTCATGCCGATGCGGTCCTTGATCGAACCGCCGGGATTGGCGCTTTCCAGCTTCAGGTACAGCTCGCACGGGCCCGCATCCAGGCGCTGCGCTTTCACCACCGGCGTGTCGCCGATCAGTTCCAGGACGGAGGAATGGGTGGTCATGCGGACGAACCTTGCTGTAAAGAGCCCGGATTATCCGTCGGATGGCCTCGGCTTTGTAGAGTCGAGCCTTGCTCGACTGCTCTTCGATCGGTTGCGGCGCATGGAGCAAAAGCAGTCGAGCAAGGCTCGACTCTACAAAAAAGCGGGCCGCTCAAATAAAGACGCGGGCGGCGACGGCCGACGAGGAGGCCGTCGCCGCCCGCGGCGGTTGAACGTCAGTGGTGGCGGGCTTCGTACAAGTGGGTCAGGCGATCCTTGGCCGCGAGCTTTTCGCGCTTCATCTGCGCCAGCGTGTTGTCGTCGATCGGCAGCACGCCCAGTTCCGCATCGAGCACTTTCTTATCCAGATCCTTGTGACGCTGATAAAGCTGCCGGAATTCCGGATCGGCTTTCATCATGGCGTCGATTTCGGTCTGCGATTGCCCTTCGAACATGGATGCCTCCTTCGATTCAGTGGATGACCCGGCTAATGCATTGCCCTGGATCCAACCCGGGGCGGCCGAAGTCGTTGCGCGAGGGATCCGCATACAGCAACGCCCCGGCCGCTACGGCACGGGGCGTCGTTGGGAGCGAGATGGCCAGGGCTTCGATGCGGACGCGTCCCGACGGGGCGCCCGCTACCGCTTTTCCGACGGTGGCGAGCTCCTGCGAATCGGGGGCGTGGGTCATCGGTCTGGCTCTGCCGGACGGTGGAGGCCATCCGGTGATTCGACCCTACTCCTCCCATTTCCGGGCTTCAAGCGTATGGTGCAAGTGCTTGATTCGGCTGGGGCGGAAACGGTTTCAAGCTGAACCGGACAGGTGGCGGGAACGCCGCTCAAAGCCGTTGCGTTTCAATTCAAGTGATTGATATTTATAGTTTTTATGAGTGCGCAACCCAGCCTTTTTCTAGACCGGATGCTGCCGGAATGATGACCGCGACGCCCCATTAGGCCGCCAGCAGGCTCTGGCTTGTGTAGAGCGGAGCTTGCTCCGCTCAATCTGGCCGAAGAACAGCGGAGCAAGCTCCGCTCTACACGAGCAAAAACGAAGACCGAAAGCAGCGGAGCAAGCTCCGCTCTACAAAGCAAAAAAGCGGATCAGGGTTTCTTGGGTTTCTGTTTCGGCTTGTCGGTCTGCGTCTTGCCCGAATCGCCAGCGCCGGACATCAATTCGGCCTCGCGCCTGGCCAGTTCGGCCTGGCGTTGGCGCGCGGCGCGCAGCTTGGCGGCCTGGGCGCCGGCGACGTCGTCCAGCACGCCTTCGGCTTGCGCGCGCGCAGCCGCTTCCTGTTCCGCGGCCAGGCGCAAGCGCTCGGTTTCTTCGGCTTGGATCTGGGCCTGCACGCGCAGCCGTTCGGCTTCCTGGCGCGCCCGCTCCGCATCGCGGCGGCTGGCTTCCACCAGCAGGTCGCTGCGCTCGCGGTCCAAGCGTTCGATCTCGCGCCGCGTCAGTTCGTTGTTCGCCGCGATTTCCGCGGTTTCGACCCGGCGCTCGGCGACGTAGCGCGCGTTGTCGCGGTCCTTGCTGCGCGCGGCGATCAGGCGTTCGATCGCCTGCCGCGCCTGCAGCCTTTCGTAGGAGGCCGCGCCGGCCAGGCGCAGGTCGTTGTCGAGCTGCTGTAGCCGCTGCGACAGGCGCGCGGCATCGGGGTCGTCGTCGGCGGCATGCGCGACCGGAACCACCGCGAGCCACGCGGCCAGGATCAGAGGCGCGCCAACCGCGCCCATCCAGGCTTTTGTGGGAGGGGCTTCAGCCCCGACAGGCATGGCGGTCGGGGCTGAAGCCCTTTCCACAAAAACTTCTGCCGCTGCCGTCGAAATCTTCATCATTCGCCCCCCATCTGCAGCCGGCGGCGCAAGTCGGCGATCTCGGCGCGGCGCTGCGCCAGTTCGGTGTTCTGCGCGGCCTCGCGGCTGCGCGCGTTGGCCAGGTCCGCATCGGCCGCGGCCGACAAGGCGAAGCGGCGCGCGATGTCGTCGTCACCGCGGGCTATCGCTTCCTGGGCCCGGCTGAGTTCGCCGCGCGCGGCCGTGATCAGGTCGGGCGCGTGCTGGTCGGCGTCGGCCTGGTCGGCGCGGGACACGGCCTGCTGCGCAGCCTGCAGTTCGCCGGTGGGCGGAGGCAGACTGGCGCAAGCCGCCAATGCGCACCCGATCACGGTTGCGGCCGCGGCGGCACGGATTCGGCGGAGATGTGCGAAGCTAATCGGCATGGGCGGTCCGGCGGCGCAATTGGGGGTGTAGCCGGCCCATTGTCTGCAGCCCGTGGCGCGCATGCAAATGGATCGGGTGCGGTCGCGGTTTTAACGGGGATTCATCTCTATGGACATCGGCTATTTCCTGAAGCTGATGACGGAAAAAAACGCCTCGGACATGTTCCTGACGTCCGGCGCGCCGATCTACATCAAGATCGAAGGCAAGCTGTACCCGCTGGGCAACAGCGGCCTGCCCGCGGGCATGGTGAGGAAGATCGCCTACTCGCTCATGGACGAAGGCCAGATCGAAAGCTTCGAGCGCGAACTGGAACTGAACATGGCGCTGGCCCTGGTCGACACCGGCCGCTTCCGCGTCAACGTATTCAAGCAGCGCGGCGAAGTGGGCATGGTCATCCGCTCGATCCGCAGCGTGATCCCGAGCATCGAGGAACTGCAGCTGCCGCAGGTGCTGAAGGACATCATCATGGCCCCGCGCGGGCTGGTGCTGATCGTCGGCTCCACCGGTTCGGGCAAGTCGACCACGCTGGCGTCGATGATCGACCACCGCAACAGCAACACCTCGGGCCACATCCTCACCATCGAGGACCCGATCGAATACCTGCACCGGCACAAGAAGTCGATCGTCAACCAGCGCGAAGTCGGCCTGGACACGCATAATTTCCACAGCGCGCTGAAGAATGCGATGCGCGAAGCGCCGGACGTGATCCTGATCGGCGAAATCCTGGACGCGACCACGATGGAAGCGGCGATCGCCTTCGCCGAAACCGGCCACATCTGCCTGGCCACGCTGCACTCCAACAACGCCGACCAGACCCTGGAGCGCATCCTCAACTTCTTCCCCGAGAGCGCGCACAAGAACATCCTGATGAACCTGGCGCTGAACCTGAAGGCGGTGGTGTCGCAGCGCCTGGTGGTCGGCGTGGACGGCAAGCGTCTGCCCGCGGCCGAGATCCTGATCAACACGCCGATGATCCGCGACCTGATGCGCCGCGGCCAGGTGCACGAGATCAAGCAGGCGATGGAGGAATCGCTGGAGGAAGGCATGGAGACTTTCGACCAGTGCCTGTACCGGCTGTACAAGGAAGGCAAGATCGAAATGGAAGAGGCGCTGCGCGCCGCCGACTCGCGCGACGGCCTGATGCTGAAGTTCCGCCTGTCCGAGGGCAGCAAGGAAGCGCACGATCCCTATGCGGAAGTGTTCAGCGCCTCGTCGCCCGGCGGCGGCTACGAGCATTAGGCTTTTCGTAGGTGCGAATTCATTCGCACGCTCTTCGAGGGAAAGCGTGCGGATAAATCCGCACCTACATAAGCTTAAGTCGCCGGGGCATCCGGCTGTCGTTCGGGCCGCGCCGCATCGAACGCGGGCAAAGCCAAACAGGCTTGCTCGATCCTGACGATGTTCGGGAATTTTTCCAGGTCCACGCCGAAGCGGCGCGCATTGTAGACCTGCGGCACCAGGCAGCAGTCGGCGATGGTGGGCGTGGTGCCCTCGCAGAAAGTGTCGGTGGAGGGATGGTCGCTGAGCATGGACTCGAACGCGGCGAAGCCTTCGCTCATCCAGTGCCGCATCCATTCGTCGCGCTCGGGCTGGGGCACGTGCCAGGTGTGTTCGAAATAGCGCATCACCCGCAGGTTGTTGAGCGGGTGCACGTCGCAGGCGATCAACTGCGCCAGCGCGCGTACGCGCTGGCGGCCGCGCGAGGTCGCCGGCAGCAGCGCGGGCTCGGGCCAGACTTCGTCCACGTATTCCAGGATCGCCAACGACTGCCGCAGCATCCGTTGGCCGTGCTGCAGCACCGGCACCAGGCCCTGCGGGTTGGCCTTGCGGTAGGTTTCGCTGTGCTGCTCGCCGCCGTCGCGCAGCAGATGCACGGGCAGGATTTCGTAGGCCAGGCCTTTGAGGTTCAGCCCGATCCGCACGCGGTAGGCCGCGCTCGAACGCCAGTACGAATACAGCAGCAGCGATTCACCGGTCATCGTCCGTTTTTCCCCTA
>DATFFH010000096.1:0-2197 GCA_035250245.1 Luteimonas sp.
CGGGTCACTTTCTTTGCTGGCACACTGCGCGCGCAGGAGCGCGCGCGAACGGCGAAGCCGGCCCCGAAGGGGTGAGCGCCAGGATGGCGCGAATCAAGAAAGTAACCAAAGAAAGTGCCTCAACGTCAACGGCGGTGTGTGCCGTCGTCCTTCTTGATCTGTCGGCCGCTCTTAGCTGGACAGCACGCCGACTCTAGGTCTCGGCCCGTAGTTCGATGGCGGATAGTTGTTCGACGTCGCTTCGTTGCGTGGTCGCTGGCGGACCTGGAGACTGAAAACACGGGCGTCTGCCGCTATTTGCGTACGCTGGATGTGGCGTCTTTCGTTATCCAAATAATGGCCCGTGCGGCAAGGCACTGGCCGGACCAGCGCGACCTCGTAGAATCGGAATTTCCGCCCAACGAGGATTCCCGGAATGCTGCGCCCTTTGCTGTTGAGCACGATCGCGGTGGCGATGCTGGCGGCCTGCCAGCGCGAAGCCGCGCCACCGGCGGCCGAATCCGCCGCGCCGCCGGCTGCCGCGCCGGCTTCGACCCACGCCTTCGACCCGGCGATCCGCGCCGAGGATTTCGCCGAACTGGTCAAGACCCTGTCTTCCGATGAGTTCGAAGGCCGCGGCCCGGGCAGTCCGGGCGAGGACAAGACCGTCGAATACATCAAGGCGCAGTACGAGCGCCTGGGCTTGAAGCCCGGCAACGGCGACAGCTATTTCCAAACCGTGCCGATGACCGAGACCACGGCCGATCCGGCGACCACGCTCAAGATCGACGCCAACGGCAAGCCCTACGATCTGAAATTCGGCACCGACATGGTGGTGGGCACGCGCACCGGGCAGAAGGAAGTGAAGATCGACGGCAGCGATCTGGTCTTCGTCGGTTACGGCGTCAACGCGCCGGAGCAGAATTGGAACGATTACGCCGGCGTCGACGTCAAAGGCAAGACGGTGGTGATGTTCGTCAACGACCCGGGCTTCCACACCAAGGACGATGCGCTGTTCGAAGGCAAGCGCATGACTTATTACGGGCGCTGGACCTACAAGTTCGAGGAGGCCGCGCGCCAGGGCGCCGCCGCTGCGATCATCGTCCACGACACCGATGGCGCTTCCTATGGCTGGGAAGTGGTGCGCGGTTCCTGGTCCGGTGCGCAGTTCGATTTGCGCGCGGCCGACGATCCGGCGCCGCGCCTGCCGGCGCAGGGCTGGGTTACTGCTGACGTCGCCAAGAAACTGTTCGCCGATGCTGGTTTGGACTTGGCCGCCGAATACAAGGCCGCCAACAAGCGTGGATTCAAGGCCAAGCCGCTGAACGCCAAGCTGTCGCTGGACCTGAAAAGCACAGTGTCTGAGAAGCAGTCGCGCAACGTGATCGGCGTGCTTCCGGGCAGCAAGCGTCCCGACGAAGCCATCGTCTACATGGCGCATTGGGATCATCTGGGCAAGCATGCGGATGAGCCGGGCGACAACATCTACAACGGCGCGATCGATAACGCGACCGGCGTGGCGGGCATCATCGAAGTCGCCGGTGCCTTCGCCGCGCAGGAACCGAAACCGGAGCGTTCGGTGGTGTTCCTGGCGGTGACGCTGGAGGAATCGGGACTGCTGGGTTCGAAGTACTACGTCGCGCACCCGTCGTTCCCGTTGAACAAGACGGTGGGCGTGGTCAACATCGATGCGATGTCGGTGGCGGGCAAGACCCGCGACATCACCGTGGTCGGCTTCGGCAGTTCGGAACTGGAGGACATCCTCAAGCCGATCGCCGACAAGCAGGGCCGCACGTTGCATTCGGAAACCCATCCGGAAGCCGGCGGCTTCTTCCGTTCCGATCATTTCAACTTCGCCAAGGCCGGCGTGCCGGCGCTGTACGTGGACGGCGGCAACGATCTGGTCGAAGGTGGCGTCGCCGCGGGCGAAGCGGCCGGGAAAGATTACGGCGACCACCGCTACCACAAGCCCGCGGACCAGTACGATGCGGCGACCTGGAAGCTGGACGGCACGATGGACGATCTGACCGCCGTCTACGACGTGGGCCGCGTGTTGGCTGGTTCGGACAAGTGGCCGACCTGGTACAAGGGCAATGCGTTCAAGGCCGCGCGCGACGAGATGATGAAGGCGGCGCCGGCGAAGTAACCGGGCTGCACGATCCGCAGAAGCCCGCGCCCTGCCGGCGCGGGCTTCTGCTTTTTATAGGAGCGGCTTTAG
>DATFFH010000097.1:0-20624 GCA_035250245.1 Luteimonas sp.
CAGCCGGCACAGGCGAAAGAACTGCGCAAGGCCGAAGCGCCGGTGCCGGACCAAGCGCCAGCCGCGATCGCCGACGAGAGCCGAGCGGCCGATGCAGTCATGGCGGCTCCCGCTCCCCCGCCTCCCCCGCCCGCCCCCGCAGCAGCGGCGGACGCGGACGCGGCAGCCTCCACCGCGGCGGCGAATGCCGATATGGCCGCAGGCGTAGCGGCCACGGCCCAGGAAAGCGAACGGATGCAGCAGGCCGCC
Organism: Luteimonas sp.; assembly: GCA_035250245.1. GTDB lineage: Bacteria > Pseudomonadota > Gammaproteobacteria > Xanthomonadales > Xanthomonadaceae > Luteimonas_C. The sequence continues at coordinate 250 of DATFFH010000097.1, forward strand.
GAAGCGGTCGCGGCGCAACGCGCGAAATCGATAGCCGCGCCGCCGGAAGCCGCGTTCCGCCGCGAAGCCCAACCGCAGCGGCAAGCGAACGAGGAACAAGTCGAAATCGTCGGCAGCGATGCCGGCGACGAGCCGCCCGCCTACGCCAATTCGCCGCAGGTGCGCGAGGCCTGGCTGCGCCGCATCCGCGAATTGATCGCGGAAGGCAATCTGCAGCAAGCTCACGACAGCCTGGACGAATTCAAGCGCCGCTATCCGGATCACGCATTGCCGGAAGATCTGAAGCGATTCGAGCAGTCGAAGCACGGCTCGCTGATTCCGTGAACCTGGATACGCTGGCCGCGCCATCCGCGCACGCGATCGAAGTCAAACGCAGCCGTTTCCTGGCCCGCGGCGCATCCGTTGCGACGCCGGAAGCGGCCCTGGCCTGGCTTGCCGACATCGCCGATCCGGATGCCACCCACAATTGCTGGGCCTACCGGATCGGCGCGCAATACCGTTCGAGCGACGACGGCGAGCCGGCCGGCACCGCGGGACGGCCAATCCTGGCGGCCATCGACGGACAGGGTTTCGATCAAGTGATGGTCGTCGTCACTCGTTGGTACGGCGGCACGAATCTGGGCGCGGGAGGCTTGGTGCGCGCTTACGGCGGCACCGCGGCCGAGTGCCTGCGCCGCGCGGAACGGCGACGGTTGATCGCGATGGGCGGGCTGGATCTGAGCTGCGGATTCGCCGATAGCGCGGAGGTGCATGCGGCGATTTCCGCATTCGGCGCGGACAAGTTGGAAGAAAGATTCGATGCCGATGGCGTGTTTTTTCGGCTTTCCCTGCCCGCGGACCGGATCGAAGCCTTGAAAGCGCGGGTGCGCGACGCCACTCGGGATCGGGTGCGGTTCCTCAGCACGTGAAGCGTCTGCCGTGTCCTTTTAGCTGTCATTCCCGCGAAGGCGGGAATCCAGCGACTTGGCTTTTTAAGCACACCCAATAAAGCAAAGGCAAAATGGCTCCCGGCTTAGCTGAAGACGACAAAAGAAAAAGTCACTGGATTCCCGCCTTCGCGGGAATGACGGCTATAAAACGAAGCGAAAGAAGCGATGCCTGAAACGGACAACAAGTCCCCGACCGACAAGCCCAAACCCCGCCTCGGCACGTTGCGCGCCCTGTGGCCGTTCGTGATGCGCCAGCGCGGCCTGTTCGTCGCCTGGCTGCTCGCGCTGGCGGTGGCTTCGGCCGCGACGCTGAGCTTTCCGGTGGCGGTCAAGCGCATGGTCGATTTCGGTTTCCAGAGCGGCACCAACATCGACCGTGAATTCCTGTATCTGTTCGGCGTGGCCGTAGTGCTGGCGCTGGCCAGCGCGGCGCGATTCTTCTTCGTCTCTTTACTCGGCGAACGCGTGGTGGCGGACCTGCGCCAGCAGTTGTACGCGCATCTGATCGGCCTGGACGCCGGTTTTCACGACCGCAACCGCAGCGGCGAGCTGATTTCGCGCTTGACCGCGGACGCGGAACTGCTGCGCGGCGTGGTCGGTTCGGCCATGTCGGTGGCCCTGCGCAGCAGCGTGACCGTGATCGGTTCGCTGGCGATGCTGTTCGTCACCCAGCCGCGATTGGCGGCGTATGCGCTGGTCGGTATCCCGCTGGCGGTGTTGCCGATCGTGATCGGCGGCCGCCGCATCCAGAAAATCTCGCGCGACAGCCAGGATCGCGTGGCCGATGCCAATGCGCTGGCCGCCGAAACCCTAGGCGCGGTGCGCACGGTGCAGGCGCATGCGCGCGAGCCCTACGAGCGCGGACGCTTCGGCGCGTCGATCGGCGTCGCGATCGAAACCGCCCGCAAGCGCATCCGGTCGCAAGCTTGGGTGACGGCGATCGCGATCACGCTCGTCTTCGGCGCGATCATCCTGGTGCTGTGGTCGGGCGCGCACGACGTGATCGCCGGGCGCATGACCGCCGGCACGCTCGGCCAGTTCGTGCTGTACGCTCTGATCGGCGGCGGTTCGGTCGGCGCGCTCGCCGAAGTCTGGAACGATCTTCAGCGCGCGGCCGGCGGCATGGGCCGGATCAACGAGCTGTTGGTCGAAAGCCCGGGCATCGTCGCGCCCGCATCGCCGCGCGCGCTGCCGGCGACGGTGCGCGGCGAGATCGCGTTCGACGACGTCACTTTCCATTATCCGATGCGGCCCGATCTGCCCGCGCTGGACCGGTTCTCGCTGAGCGTCGAGCCGGGCGAAACGGTGGCCCTGGTCGGCCCGTCCGGCGCCGGCAAGAGCACGGTGTTTTCGCTGCTGCTGCGCTTCCACGATCCGCAATCCGGAATGGTGGCGATGGACGGCGTCGACATCCGCAACGTCGATCCGGCGGCGCTGCGCGAGCGCATCGCGCTGGTCCCGCAATCGCCGACCATCTTCGCCGCCAGCGCTCGCGACAACATTCGCTACGGCCGGCTGGATGCGGATGACGCCGCGGTCGAGGCCGCCGCGCGTTCGGCCGAAGCGCACGAATTCCTGTCCGAATTGCCCAAAGGCTACGACGAAGAACTCGGCGAGCGCGGCGCGCGCCTGTCCGGCGGCCAACAGCAACGCGTGGCGATCGCCCGCGCCTTGCTGAAAGATGCGCCGATCCTGCTGCTGGACGAGGCCACTTCCGCCCTGGATGCGCAGAGCGAACGCGCCGTGCAGCATGCCTTGGAGCGGTTGATGGCCGGCCGCACTACGATCGTGATCGCCCATCGCCTGGCGACGGTGCTGAAAGCCGACAGGATCGTGGTGATGGACCGGGGCCGGATCGTGGCCGAAGGCACTCACGCGGAATTGATCGCCCAGGGCGGACTGTATTCGGAGTTGGCGAAGCTGCAATTCCTGGATTGAACCGTGTCGCTGAGCGCTATGAAACCGCGCGTCACCGTCATCACCCTTGGCGTTGAAGACCTGGAAAAGTCGCTACGTTTCTACCGCGACGGCTTGGGACTGCCGACCGAAGGCATCATCGGCACCGAATTCGAACACGGCGCCGTCGTATTCGTGCCGCTGCAGGCCGGGCTGCAGCTCGCGCTGTGGCCGCGCGCCAGTATCGCTCACGACACCGGCATCGCACCCGGCGCCGCCGCCGATCCCGTTCGGATGACGCTCGGCCACAACGTCGCCTCGAAAGATGAAGTCGATGCCGTCATGGCCCAGGCAAGCGAAGCCGGCGCTACGATCGTCAAGGCCGCGCAAGATACTTTTTATGGTGGGTACTCCGGTTACTTTCAGGATCCTGACGGCCATCTTTGGGAAATCGTCTGGAATCCGCAGCGGGTCGAATAGCTGGTCGCCGACGTTTCGCCTGGGCTGCCAGGGCTCAACCGTTGGCACGATTATTTGGTACTTTTTTGCGAGCGCGATCCGAATCCGCTCGCCATCGACCATCCAACCCATGAAACCATACGCAATCTTGGCGTTCTTGTTCGCATGCTCGCTGTTCGCCTGCAGCGCCTTCGCCGCCGATGCCGGAAAAGCCGACTCGACGCTACGGGACGAGACGCGGCAACGCGACATCCCCATCGAAATACGGTTCCCGGATCCCACATACGATTGTTCGCGCAAGCATTCTTGTCCGGTCGCATTCGTCAGTCCGGGCTACGGCTTGGCGCACACCGATTACCGTTTCGTCTCCGATGCGCTCGTCCAACTCGGCTACATGGTGGTTTCTATCCAGAGCGTGCTGCCTGGCGACGCGAAGGCTCCCAATACCGGCAATATGATTGCCGACCGGACACCGATGTGGACCATCGGCGCAGACAATCTGGTTCACGCGAAAGTCGTGCTTTCCAAGCGTTATCCCGCCTACGATTGGGCCCATCTGCTTTTGGTCGGCCACTCCAACGGCGGCGATCTTTCCGCGCTTGCGCTGAAGCGCGACCCTGCGCTCGCCTCCACCCTCGTAACGCTCGACAACCGGCGCTATCCGCTTCCGGTGAATAGCCGAATCAGGGTGTTGTCCATCCGCGGCAGCGACTTCGAAGCGGATCCGGGCGTCCTTCCTTCGGGCAATGACCAGTCCGCCGCTCGTTGCATCATCGAGATACCCGATGCCCGCCACGACGACATGAACGATGCCGGACCCACATGGCTGAAAGACCGCATCGCCCGCATCGTTTTCGATTTCCTGAAGCTCGATCGCTGCGGAACCTGATTTCCGCTTCCGGCGGAACGCTGCGTCGTCACCGCCGCTCTTTCTGGCGTGGGAGAATCGCCTCACCCCGCAGATGAGGACAAACCATGGACATCGGCATGATCGGCCTCGGCCGCATGGGCGCCAACATGGCCGAGCGCCTATTGCGCGGAGGGCATAGCGTCCACGGCTACGACGCCGTCGAAGCGGCGCGTGCTGCGGCCGCCGCGCGCGGCATCGCCGCTGCGGAATCGCTGCAAGCCTTGGTGCAGGCTCTGCCCTCGCCGCGCGCGATCTGGCTGATGGTGCCGGCCGGCGCGATCGTCGACGAGACGATCGCCGCACTGCGGCCGCTGCTGGCTTCCGGCGACATCGTCGTCGACGGCGGCAATTCGCGTTACCAGGATTCGATGCGCCGCGCCGAATCGCTGGTGGCCGACGGCATCCGCTACGTCGATTGCGGCACCAGCGGCGGCGTGTGGGGGCTGCAGGAAGGCTATAGCCTGATGCTCGGGGGCGATGAAGCGGCGATCGAAGCCTTGCATCCCGTCCTGAAGACGCTCGCTCCATCCGCCGACAAAGGCTGGGGGCGGGTCGGGCCTTCCGGCGCCGGACATTTCGCGAAGATGGTCCATAACGGCATCGAATACGGCCTGATGCAGGCTTATGCCGAAGGCTTCGCGATCCTGCAGCACAAACAGGATTTCGGCTTCGATCTGCACCAGGTCGCCGAAATCTGGCGCACCGGCAGCGTAGTTCGTTCCTGGCTGCTCGACCTGACCGCGGACGCGCTGGCCAAGAACCCGAACATGGACGGCATCGCGCCCTGGGTGTCCGATTCCGGCGAAGGCCGCTGGACCGTGGCCGAAGCGATCGCGCTGGACGTGCCGGCGCCGGTGATCACCTTGTCCCTGCTGGAACGGCTGCGCTCGCGCGACGACGATTCGTTTGCGGACAAGTTGCTCTCGGCGATGCGCAACCAGTTCGGCGGGCATGCGGTGAAGAAGGAATAGCAGGATCGCTTTTCGTAGAGTCGAGCCTGCTCGACTGCTCTTCCATCAATTCCGTAGCCGATCGAAAGCAGTCGAGCAGGCTCGACTCTACAACAGCGGTCAGGGATCGATGCGGATCGGCGTGCCGGTCGGCACCAGGCTCCAGATCTCTTCGATCTCGCGGTCGGTGACGGCGATGCAGCCGTCCGTCCAATCGAACGGATACGCGGCGACGCTGCCGCCGTGGATGAAGATGTCGCCGCCCGGATTCGCGCCGCGGGCGCGCGCCTGCTTGCGGTCGGCTTCGTTCGGATAGGAAATGCGCAGCGACAGATGGAAGCGGCTTTTCGGATTAAGCCCGCTGATCCGATAGTCGCCTTCGGGCGTCTTCTCGTCGCCTTGCTGGCGCTTGTGCCCGACCGGTGCATCGCCCAGGCGGATCTTGTATCGGCGGATCACCTTCCCGTCGCGCGACAGTTCCATCCGCCGCTCGGATTTGTCGACGTGGATGCGGTCCGCACGCATCTCAGGCGGCATCAGTGCCGGCGGATCTACTGCCAAAGCCGCCGTCGGCAGAAAAAAGGTGGCCGCAACCGCGAACCGGAGCATCACGACGCAACCCGCTGCAGCACGGCTTCGAAGGCTTCCGTCCCGGACTTGAGCGTACCGAACGCCTGACCGCGCTCGCCGCCCAACCGGCTTGCGCAGAACAAGCCCGCGACAGGGCTCTCCGCACGCCACAGCGTCGCGGCCTGCAGCGCCAGCGCGAGCCGTTCGACCAGCCTGCGCGCATCCGCTTCGGCGACGGTGCCATTGCCGAGCCAGCTACGCGCATCGTCCGCAGCCGCGTCCAATGCCGGGTCGCGGCCGCGTACGCCGGCCAATTCGGCCAGCACGGCTTCGCCCGTTTCCGGTTCACGCGACAAGGCTCGCAACACGTCCAGGCATTGGATGTTGCCGCTGCCTTCCCAGATCGAATTGAGCGGCGCCTGCCGATACAGTCGCGGCAGGACCGATTCTTCGACGTACCCCGCCCCACCCAGGCATTCCTGCGCTTCGTTGACGAAGGCCGGCGCACGCTTGCAGATCCAATATTTCCCGGCCGCGGTGGCGATGCGCGCGAATGCGGCTTCGCGCGGATCGCGCGGCGACGCATCCACGGCCCGGGCCACGCGCATCGACAAAGCCAACGCCGCTTCGGATTCGATCGCCAGGTCGGCCAGCACGTTGCGCATCAGCGGTTGATCGGCCAGGAGCTTGCCGAACGCCTTGCGATGGCGGCAATGATGCAACGCCTGAGCCAAGGCCATACGCATTTCCGCGGCCGAGCCCAGCATGCAATCCAGCCGCGTCAGCATCACCATTTCCAGGATCGTGGCGATCCCGCGCCCTTCCTCGCCGACGCGATAGGCGACAGCGTCCTGGAATTCGACCTCGCTCGAGGCGTTGGACCAGTCGCCCAGTTTGTCCTTCAAACGCATCAGTGCGAATGCATTCTTGGCTCCGTCCGGCAGGCGCCGCGGCATCAGGAAACAGCTCAATCCGCCGGGCGCCTGCGCCAATACGAGGAACGCGTCGGACATCGGCGCGGAAAAGAACCATTTGTGTCCGACCAACGCGTATTCGCCGTCCGCGGAAAGCGGCGTGGCGACAGTCGTGTTGGCACGGACGTCGCTGCCGCCCTGCTTCTCGGTCATGCCCATGCCGAGAGTGACCCCGGACTTCTGCGCGATCGGCACATCGCGCGCGTCGTAACGCGAGGCGGCGACCTTGTCGATCCACTCGCGCAAGGCCGGCGCGCGCCGCAATGCCGGCACCGCGGCGTGGGTCATGGTCAGAGGGCAACTCGTGCCCGGCTCTACTTGATGATGCAGATACGACAAAGCCGCGCGCGCGACGTGCGCGCCGGGTTGCGGCTCGGCCCAGGACAGGCCGGCGACGCCGTGTTCGATCGCCGCTTGCATCAGCCGGTGGTAGTTCGGATGGAATTCGACCGTATCGATGCGATGGCCGAAACGGTCGTGGCTGCGCAGGCGCGGTTTGTCGCGATGCGCGTCGAAGCTCAACCGATACAACTCGTCGCCCGCCAGCGCGCCGTAGGCCGCGAGCCTGGGCGCGAAAGCCGCCGCGCCTTCGCGATTCGCGGCTTCGCGCAAGGCGATGTCGGTGGCCCATAGATCCCGCGGGGCGAATTCCGGCGGCTGGTTCTCCACGGCATGCGTCTGGAACGCGGGCATTGGCGGCTCCTTCAGCGCTTTTTTGGATTCTCGCGCAAATTCTGCGGCGGTGCGGCCGCCCATTCATCGCTCGGCTCGAACATCGCGAAAAAAAACCCCGCGACGTGCGCGGGGTTGGGAATGATTGAATTCGCCGCCGCTCACTGCGCCGGCACGACCCCGGCGGCTTGCGCGCCCTTGGGGCCCTGCACCACTTCGTAACCCACGCGCTGGCCTTCCTGCAGGCTGCGGAAGCCCTGGGCATTGATCGCCGAGAAGTGCACGAACACGTCGGCGCTGCCGTCCTCGGGCGCGATGAACCCGAAGCCTTTGGCGTCGTTGAACCATTTCACGGTGCCGTACTGCATAGCTTTCCTGACCTCATGATGGATACGGTTCGCGCGGCGGCGCGTGGGGCAGCCTGGCCGCGCGGCAGGAGTATGCAAACGGGCGGGCGTCCTTGCAATCACCCCAAGGCGTAGGGTGGGCCTTGGCCCACCATTGCCCTATCGCGGCGGCGACGAGCAATGAGCGAAATCAGAGGATCGGTTTCGATGGGATTCGGCCGCGGCCGCAGAATGGCGTCGGTGGGCCAAGGCCCACCCTACAAGAGTGCGGCAACCACGGCCGGCAGGTGCGCGGATGCAGCCGCCACGTTGGCCAGCACGTCCTCGAAAGTGATGACTTCGTCCGGATTCGGCCCGGCGCCGGCGGCCCAGTTGGCGACGATCGCCAGGCAGGCATAGTCCAGGCCCAGTTCGCGGGCCAAACCCGCTTCGGGCATGCCGGTCATGCCTACCAGGTCGCAACCGTCGCGCTTCATGCGCGCGATTTCGGCCTTGGTTTCCAGGCGGGGGCCTTGGGTCGCGCCGTAGCAGCCGTGCCCGACCATCGTGACGCCGGCGCGGCCGGCCGCATCGAGCACTCGCTCGCGCAGCAACGGCGTGTACGGATCGCCGAAGTCGACGTGCAGCACTTCGCTGCCCGGTTCCTCGCTGAGCGTGGAGATCCGGCCCCAGGTGTAGTCGATCAACTGGTCCGGGCATGCCAGCACGCGCGGGCCGAAAGCTTCGGTGATGCCGCCGACAGTGTTGATTGCCAGCACCTTGGTCGCGCCCAGCGCTTTCAAAGCGGCGAGATTGGCGCGGTAGTTGATCTTGTGCGGCGGCAGCGAATGGCCTTCGCCGTGGCGGGCCAGGAATGCGACGTTCTTTCCGGCGAGCGTACCGATGCGGATCGGGCCGGATGGCGGGCCGTAAGGCGTCACCGGCTGATGCGCTTCGGCGTTCTCCAATTGCGCGAGCTGGTAGACGCCGGTGCCGCCGATGACGGCGAGGGAGATTTCGGTCATGTCGTGTCTCGCGAGCTTTGCTTGTCTCCTTCCCCTTCAAGGGGAAGGCCGGGATGCGGATGGGTTGAATGCGAGGAAAACGGAAGAGCAAACCCATCCCCACCCAACCCTCCCCTTGAAGGGGAGGGCTTCAAGCTTTCAATGCATATATGGCAGGCAGATTGCGACCCTGCTCCTGGAAATCCATGCCGTAGCCGAACACGTATCGGTCCGGCACTTCGACGCCGACGTAATCGGCTTCGATGCCCTCCACGCAGCGGTCGTGCACCTTCACCGCCAATACCGCCACGCGTACATCGTCCGCGCCCTGGTCTTCGCACCATTGCTTGATCGCGAGCAAGGTGTGGCCTTCGTCCAGGATGTCGTCGGCCAGCAGCACGCGGCGGCCGCGCATCGGCGTCGCCGGACGGTGCAGCCAGGCCAGGCGCGCGCCGGTGGTTTGGCCGCGATATCGCGTGGCGTGCAGATAGTCGAATTCCAGATCCAAGCCGCGTTCGCCCAGGGCGAAAGCCAGCTGCGAAGCGAACGGCATGCCGCCATGCATCACGGTGATGTACAACGGCGGAACGCCGCCGTCGTAATCGGCGCGGATCTCGTCGGCCAGGCGTTCGATGGCGTTTCCCAATGTTTCGCGATCGTGGATCAGCTCGGCATCGGGCAGAGCATCGGCCAGGCGGACGGGAGTCATGCCGCGCTCCCGGCATCGCCGGTCAGGCGCGATTGCGCCTGGCCGTAGCGGGTTTCGGCGAGCAAGCCATCCCAGCCCATCGCACCACGACCTATCAGGCCAATCAGGGCCATGGTGTTGAGTGCGCGGCCCTGCACCGCCGCCAGCGATTCTTCGACCAATTCGGGATGGCAGACCAGCACCACGTCGCAGCCGGCGTCCAGGTGCGCATCGACGCGCGCTTTGATTCCGCCCGCCGAATACGCCGCTTTCATGCCGATATCGTCGGAAAACACCACGCCGCGGAAACCCATGTCGCGGCGCAGGATGTCCTGGATCCAGAACGAGGAGTAGCCGGCCGGTTCCGGCGCCACCTGCGGATAGGCGATGTGCGCCATCATCACCGCGTCGGCGCCGGCTTCGATGCCGGCGACGAAAGGCACCAGATCGTGCCGGCGCATGTCGTCGAGCGAACGATCGTCGCGAGCGTTGTCGTAATGCGTGTCTTCGCGGACCGTGCCGTGCCCGGGGAAATGCTTCAACGTCGCCGCCATGCCGGCCGCGTGCATGCCACGCACGTAAGCGCGGGTGAATTCGGCGACCACCGCCGGTTCTTCGGAGAAGGAACGGTTGCCGATGGCCAGGTTGCCGTGGCCGACGTCGACCACCGGCGCGAAGCTCAAGTCGACCCCGCTGGCGCGCACTTCGCTGGCCATCAGCCAGGCGTGCTCCTGGGCCAGTTCGAGCGCGGCGACCGGATCGGCGGCGTACATCCGCCCCACTTCCTCCAGCGGCGGCAGCGCGCTGTAGCCTTCGCGGAAGCGCTGCACGCGCCCGCCTTCCTGGTCCACGCAGATCAGCTGCGGCCGCGGCGCGGCCTCGCGGATCGCTGCGGACAGTTCGGCCACCTGCGCGCGCGAGGCGAAATTGCGCTTGAACAGGATCACGCCGGCGCAGGCGTCGTGCTGCAGCCAGTCGCGTTCCTGCGGATTGAGTTCGGTGCCGGCGACGCCGATCACGAGCATTGCGGAAATCTCCTTGCCACGGTCTGGCAGCGTACGTTCGGCACGCTACACGATATCGGCGGCCGACCGCTCGGTTTCGCTCCATTGCGAATACGGCCGGGACGCCAGAGCCAGATTGTAATAGCGGGCCAGCTCGGTGACCTCCACGCCCGCCCAGACGGGCTTTTCGAAGGCCTCGCCCACCGATTCCAGCTCCAGTTCGGCGACCACCAGGCCGGCGTTGTCGCCCAGGAATTCGTCGATTTCCCAGACGTGGCCCGCGTGGTTCACGTAATGCCGGCGCTTGTCGACCGTGCCGCCGACGCACAGCGCCAGCAGGGCGCGGGCATCGCCGGCCGGGATCGGATAGTCGAATTCCTGGCGGCTTGTGCCCAGATCGCGCGACTTCAGGTTCAGGAAAGCGCCTTCGCCCGAGATCCGGACCCGCACCGAGGCCTTCTGCGCGCCGCTGTCCATCGCCGCCTGGTCGTTGATATAGCCCTGGGCCATCGGCACGGACTTGTAGACGGCCTGCCGCCAGGCGTCGCCGGCGACCAGGAATTGCGTTCGATTTCGATGGGCATGGTGGTTTTTGCCTTTCGTAGAGTCGAGCCTGCTCGACTGCTCTTGCTGTTCATCGCCCGACGTAAAAGCAGTCGAGCAGGCTCGACTCTACAGGGGAATGCAGCGTCATTTCGGCTCGAACATCGCGATCGATTCCACGTGCGCGGTGTGCGGAAACATGTCCATCACCCCCGCGCTGCGCAGTTTCCAGCCACGTTCGTTCACCAGATAACCGGCATCCCGCGCCAGCGAGCCGGGATGGCAGCTGACGTAGACGATGCGCTTCAAGCCCTTTAGCGGCAACTGCTTCAGCAAGACATCCGCGCCCGAACGCGGCGGATCCAGCAATACGCGGTCGAAGCCGCCGCGCATCCAGGCGTGTCCGCTCAAATCCTGAGCCAGGTCGGCGGCGTGGAATTGCGCATTGGACAGACTGTTGCGCGCGGCATTCTCCCTGGCCCTGGCGACCAAGCCCGCCTCGCCTTCCACGCCGACGACTTCGCGCACGACGCGCGCCAGCGGCAAGGTGAAATTGCCCAGGCCGCAGAACAAATCAAGCACGCGTTCGTCGCTGCGGGCGTCGAGCAGGTCCAGCGCCAGGGCGATCATTTTCCGGTTCAGGCCCGCATTGACCTGGATGAAATCCAGCGGCTTGAACGCGAATTCCACGTCCCAGTCGGCCAGACGGAACGACAGATTCGGCGCTTCGGGCCATAGCGCATGCACCGAATCCACTCCGCCGGGCTGCAGGAAGATGGCGAATCCATGCGCCTGCCCGAATGCGATCAGCGCCCCGCGATCGCGCTCGGACAACGGCAGCAGATGGCGGAAGACCAGCGCGATGCCACCGTAATCGGGTTTGGGGTCGCCTGCGATGAATTCGATTTGCGGGATGTCCCGGCGCCCGTCCATGCCGTCGATCAGGGTCGACAGCGCGGCGATGCGCTCGCCGATCTGCGGGATCACGGTATGGCAGATCGACAGATCGGCGACGAAGCGCGGATCGGTTTCGCGGAAGCCGACCAGGGTCTTGTCCTTCTTCTCGACCCGGCGCACCGAAAAACGACCTTTGCGCCGATAACCCCAGGCCGCGTCGGTCAAGGGCGGCAGCAACGTTTCCGGCGTCACATGACCGATGCGTTCGAAGTTCTCGAGCAGCACGCGCTGCTTGGCCAGGATCTGCTTGGATTCGTCCAAATGCTGCAAGGCACAGCCGCCGCAGACGCCGAAATGCGGACAGCGCGGATCGACGCGGTCGAGCGAGCGCTGCAGCACTTCCACCGTCGCCGCCTCGTCGAAACTGCGCGAACGCGCGGTCTGCTTCGCCATCACCTTCTCGCCGGACAAGGCGCCGGCGACGAACACGGCCTTGCCGCTGTCGCGGCGGGCGACACCGCGGCCGTCGTGGCTCAAATCGAGGATGTCGGCGGGAAACGGGGTCTGATCGATCTTGGCCACGTGGCGGAGGCTGCGGGCGTTAAAACGCTATTGTCGCAGAGCGCCTGATTCGCTGCAGCGGGAACTCTCCGACATTGGCCTGGCACCTGTTGCGACAGATGCGGCGAACCATCACTCCAGGCCCGCCAGGGACTACGCAACGAAGCGGCGCCGAAACACCTATCCGCCATCGAACTACGGGCCGAGACCGAGAATCGGCGTGCTGTCCAACCAAGAGCGGTCGGCAGAACAATAAGGGCGACGTCACACACCGCCGTTGACGTTAAGGCACTTTCTTTGGTTACTTTCTTTGTGCCAGCAAAGAAAGTGACCCGGGCGATAGCCCGGAAGCGGTTGTCCATGGCATGAGTCGCGTCGCGACCGACCCGGAAGTCGGATGCCGCAATTCTCGACTTTCACTCGGATAGCCGAGGAGAAGTCAAGTCACTGGATTCCCGCTTTCGCGGGAATAACGGCTTTGAAGCAAAGGCTGGTTTGCCCGTATGACCGTGAGGCCAAGCTTGCGCGGTGAGCCGGCGCGACGCTGCGCCACCTGCGCAGGCGTCACGCAACAGCGCTTTATTTCTGCTTCCAAGCCCCGCCCGCGTCCTGATACCACCAGCCACCACGCGCGCTTTCCGCCCACTGCCGCGCGAACACGCTGCGGATCTGCCCTTCCCATTCCGGATGGTTGTTCGCCACCGCAATCTCGCGATACACCGCCTTCGCATCCCGGTTCTGATCGGCGACCGCCTGGTTCGCCGCGACCCGCTCGCCCAAAGCGATCTTGGACGCGTCGCGGACACTGATCTCGCCGTTGTTGCCGAAGCCCAGCGCGCCCGAGTCGAAATGCTTGCGCAGGCTGCCGTCGAAGCGCGAGGCCATGCGCGACTGGATCGCCTGGATCGCCGGCGTCTTGATCGTGATGTCCGGCGCGGATTGCGCGTAAGCCGGCGAAATCCCCAGCAGCATCAAGGGATCGAAACCTAGCGAAGGACCCCGCGCATCGGCCATGCCGCCACCGTCCGGCTTCGCGGACGGATTTTGCGCCGCATCCTCGCCGATCACCTTCTCGACGAATTCCTTGGCCGCCTCTTTCGCTTCGGCCGCGGGGAAATAGACGTTGATGGTCACGCAGGCGCTGAGCGCGAGCGCGGCGGCCACCGGCATTCCGAACCAACGACGCATAGCTGTTCTCCTGGGCTGAAAGAGGCTCGAATCACTCGAAAACGGGCTTGACGTCGCCCTTGCCGACCGCCGCCAGGCGTTCGACCAAGGTGGGCCAATCCACCCGCCGGTTGAAGCCGACCACGTCCAGGCGCGGCACTCCCGCGCCTTCGACGATAGTAAATCCGTCGCCGGCTGAACGCAGACCGCCCATTTCGCAGACTTCGTTCCGCAGACGGCAGGAAATGCCGATCCTGGCATAGCCGAAGTCGTCGAAGAAACCGATCAGGCGTCCCTGCAGGCTGCCGACGAAGGAGGCATCGCCGACACTGGAGATGTTCTGCACGGCGCGCTGGCTGATCCGCTGGCGCACGCCCGGCGCCGGCACCGTATGAAATTCGGCGTCGAATTCCGCCGGGCTCCAATCGACCAGGCGCAAACCGGCGATGCGGCCGTCGAGCCGGCCGCTGATGCTGCCGAAATCGAATACGCCGGTCAGCGCCTGCAGATCCAAACCCTGCATCGCGATATCGGCGGACAAGGTAGGCGCGGCGCCGAACGGCCGTTCCATCGCCAACGACGTGGCGCGCACGGTGCCGCCGAACAGTTGCAGGTCCAGGCCGCCGTCGAAATCGATGCCATCGTCGGCATAGCGCGCACGCGGCAAATTTCCGCTCAGCTCGCCGCTGAAAGCCGGCAGCCCGAGCGCCGCGGATACCTTGCCGAAATCGATCTTCGCCAGGTTCATCCCGAATTCGATGCGCATGCCGGCACCGCCCGCCGGCGGCCGCAATTCCATCGCATCGAAACCGACGCTGCCGCCGAGCATCGGCATCGTCGCCGGCCGACGCAGTTTCAGCACGCCGTCGCGGCTTTCGAACGGCAGCGCGGCAGCGCCGAAATCCAGGCCCTGCAGCTGTCCGCCGCGCCAGCGCAATTCGCTGTTCACGGGCGCTGCGGCCGAAAAACGCAGATCGCCGTCCAGGCCTTCGAATGCGAAACGCTGCTGCGCATCGCGTACGGCGACATCTTGCAGGCTCGCTTCGGCGGCGCTCAATCCGCCTGCACCGATGCGCAACCGCGCTTGCATCGCGCCGCTCATCGCCAATTCGTTCAAGCCGACCAAACCGAGCCAGCCCGACAGATAACGTTGCCGCAAGGGCTCGATGTCGCGGCTGGATACTTCCAGAGCGAGTTCATTCAACCCGCCCTCCGCGGACAGCGCGCCGTCGCCGGTGAGCCGCAGCACTTCGCCGTCGCGCCACTCGATGCGCGGCAAGCGCCAACCGTTCGCCCCCACCCGCGCCGCATCCACGCGCAACTCCACCGGTGTGCCCGGCAACGCGACGTAGGCATTGCCTGCCAGGAATTCGCCCTGGCGCAAACGACCCTGCACGGCGACGCGGCTATCGGACGCCTGCGTGCGGTAATCGATGTCGAAATCGCCCGAGATCTTCTCTGCCGCGACCGTGCCGTCAGGCGTGTCCAGACCCAAGTCTGAAACTTTGAGCCTGCCCGCGATCCGCAGCGGTTTCCGCTCGGGCGCCTCCACGGTCAGCTTGCCGTCGAGCCGCCCTTTGTTCAGGCGCGCGTCGCCCCAGACCTGGGTCAGCAAGGCCTGCGTCCAGGCGACCGGGACCCGGGTCAGGTCGAGGACGGTCGCATCCGGCGCCGCGGCCTGACGGTGCAGCGCGAATCGGGCATCGCCCTGCGACAGGGCTGCATCGGTAGTGGCCACGCCCAGATCCACCGCCAGCCGTAACGGCTGCGACTTGCCGGCGCGCAATGTGCCGTCGCAGCGCCAGCCGCCCTGCCCGTCGCGCAGCAGGGGGCAACGCCAGCTCACGTCCGTGTACCGGTAGCCCAAGTCCGGCGCCGACACGCGTCGGGCGGTGAGCGTCAGTTCGCCCTGGGTCGCTTGCGCCGGCCAGTCCAGGCGGACGGTCACGCCTTCCAAGGTCGCCACCGCCGTGCCGACCCGCGCTATTTTGGCCGTCAGCGTGCGCGCCGGCGCCGGTCCGATACAGGCCAGCAACAGCCAAGGCAGCAGGCGTAACATCGGTTTCGACATGGAGGGAGCATAACGATGCAGGATGCGAATGCGATGAAGCCGCGCTTGCTGCTGGTGGAGGACGACCCGGCCAGCCGTGCGTTCATGGCCGCGGTAATCGCGCAGTATCCCGCCGATGTGGACGCTGCCGGCACGGTCGCGGCGGCGATGACGTTGGCGACGACCCGTTCTTACGCCTTATGGTTGTTTGATTCCCGCCTGCCCGACGGCAGCGGCATCGATCTGCTCGCCCACCTGCGCCGGCAAGGCGATGCCACGCCGGCGGTGGCGCACACCGCTTCGCGCGATGCCGACGAACATGCGGCGCTGGCGCAGGCCGGCTTCCTGACCACGCTGACCAAGCCGTTCGCGGCGATCGAATTGCGCGAAGCGATCGCCGCCGTGCTTGGAGGTTCGCTCGGCGGTGGCGCGCAACGGGCGCCGTCCGAATCGGAACCGTTGATATGGGACGACGAAAGCGCGCTTGCGGCGATGAACGGCAGTCAGGAACATGTGACGATCCTGCGTCAACTGTTCTTGTCCGAGCTCTCGGTCCAGCGCGATGCGGTGTTTGGAGCTCTGAACCGCGGCGATGCCGATGCCGCCCGCGACGCTTTGCATCGGCTGAAAGCCAGTTGCGGATTCGTCGGCGCGGCGCGGCTGAAAAGCGCCGTCGAGCGGCTGGATGCGGCTCCGGGCGATGCGGCCGCAGCGGATTTTTTCAACGAAGCTGTGCGGCGGACCTTGGTTGCCGATTCGGCTTGATCCAAAGCGGCGGCTTTTGTAGGAGCGGCTTTTGCCGCGAGCTCTTTCTTACAGATCGCAGCGGACTGATAGACAAGCTCGCGGCTAAAGCCGCTCCTACAAAAACAGGAGCGCTTAGGGCTCGGCGATGCGCGGCTTCGCACGCGCCAACTGCGCGATCAATTCCCACGACTTCAAGCCCCGCTCGCCGAGATGATGCGCCAGCACCGCGCGCATCGGCCTGCGCAGGCTGGCCAAATCGTCGGCCGACGGTTGGCTGTCCTGGGCCAAAGCCAGCAAGGCGCGGCCGGTGGCGGCTTCGTCGCGATCGCGCTGGCCGCGGTCGCTGAGCAGACGGCGCGGGCCGTGTTCCGGATCGATCCGATAGCGCGCTGCGGGGTCGATCGGCTCGCCGTCGCCATCTTCGTCGAAGGCGAAACCGAAGCCGAGCGCTTCCAGCAATTCGCGCTCGAACCGGCGCAAGCTCCAGGCCAGCGGATCCGCGCCTGCCAGGCGTCCGCGCGCAACGCCGTAAGCCGAGTACAACTCCGGATGCGGATCGTTGCGGGGCGCCAGGCGCAGCACCAGTTCGTTGACATAAAACCCGGCCAATGCCGCGTCGCCGACCAGCCGCGGCGCCGCGTCCAGCGCTTCGGCGGCATTCAAGCGCGCCAGTTCGCCGCGCTGGACCGCATCGATGCGGATATGTTGCAGCGGCTGCAGCGCCGCCCGCAGCGGATGCCGCTTCGGGCCCTGCACGCCGCGCGCGACCAGGCCGATGCGGCCGTGGTTCTCGCACAGCAGTTCGACCAGCAAGCTGGTTTCGCGCCATGAACGCGCATGCAGCACGTAAGCGGGTTCGTTGTCGATGCGCATGGACGCGACGCCTCGCGCACCTAAGCCGTCATTCCCGCGAAGGCGGGAATCCAGTGACTTGGCTCTTCCCGCTCGCCGAGAAGGCGACGAAAGAAAGGGCGAAAGTCACTGGATTCCCGCTTCCGCGGGAATGACGGCTTGAAAGCGACCGCAAGAATCCGATCAATCGTGATAACCCAAAGTCCGCAACGCCGCTTCGTCGTCCGACCAGCCTTCGCGCACGCGCACCCAGGTTTCCAGGAACACTTTGCGGCCGAACAACTGCTCCATGTGCGAACGCGCCTGTGTGCCGACTTCGCGCAAGCGAGAGCCGCCCTTGCCGATCACGATCGCCTTCTGCCCCTCGCGTTCGACCCAGATCACCGCGCCGATCCGCAGCAGTTCGCCTTCTTCGACGAAGCGTTCGATCTCCACCGTGGTCGCGTACGGCAGTTCGGCGCCGAGCTGGCGCATCAGCTGTTCGCGGACCATTTCACCGGCCAGGAAACGTTCGCTCTTGTCGGTGATCTCGTCCTCGCCGTACATCGGCGGCGCTTCGGGCAGCAACTTCAGCAAATCGTCGACCAGCGCTTCCAGGCCGCTGCGCTTGAGCGCGGAAATCGGATGCACGCTGGCGAAGTCGCGGCCTTCGGCCGCTTTCGCCAAATACGGCAGCAACGCGGTCTTGTCGCGCAGTTTGTCGACCTGGTTGACCGCCAGCACCACCGGCACCTTGGCTTGCTTCAGCGCATCGAACGCGAGCGCATCTTCCTCGTCCCAGCGTCCGGCCTCGACCACCAGGATCGCGGCGTCGACGCCTTCCAGCGCACCGCGCGCGGCACGGTTCATCCAGCGGTGCATGGCCGAGGCGGTGGACTTGCCCTGTTCGCGATGGAGTCCGGGCGTGTCGACCAGCGCGATCTGGCCCTGCGGAAACGTGGCGATGCCCAGCAAGCGGTGGCGCGTGGTCTGCGGCCGTTTAGAGGTGATGCTGACCTTGGCGCCGACCAGGGCGTTGACCAGGGTCGATTTGCCGACATTGGGGCGGCCGATGACGGCGACGCTGCCGGCGCGGTGGAAAGTGGGATCCATGCGCGGATTGTCCGCCGCGGCGGCCGATGGGGCAATCCGTAGGATGGGCCTTGGCCCACCATCGCCATCGCTATGTGATGGCGCATCCCGCCGGAGCGATGGTGTGGCTCCGCTTTTTGCTAGTCATGGGCGAGGTATGGCAATGGTGGGCCAAGGCCCACCCTACGCGGCGGCGAGCAATTGCTGCAGGACGCCTTCCGCGGCGGCTTGTTCGGCTGTGCGGCGCGATGCGCCCTCGCCTTCGGCCGACAAATCCGCATCGGTCAATCGGCAGCGAACCAGGAACACCTTGGCGTGATCGTCGCCGCTCTCGGAAACCGCTTCGTACATAGGCAGCGAACGCTGCCGCGCCTGCAGCCATTCCTGCAGCCGCGTCTTGGCGTCTTTTTCGACTTTGCCGGCCGGCAATTCGTCGATCGCGCTCGCGAACCACGGCAACACCGCTTGCCGGCAGGCTTCGTAGCCGCCGTCGAGATAGATCGCGCCGACCAGCGCCTCCAAGGCATCGGAAAGGATCGAATCGCGGCGGTGGCCGCCGGATTTCATCTCGCCCGGCCCCAGGATCAGGGCGCCGCCCAGATCCATGCTGCGCGCGATCGTCGCCAACGAGGATTCGCGTACCAGTTCCGAGCGCGCGCGCGTCAATGCGCCCTCGTCGGCCTTGGGCCAGCGCGCGTACAACGCTTCGGCGACCAACAGGCCGATCAGCGCGTCGCCCAAGAATTCGAGCCGTTCGTTGTGCGGCGCGCCGGCGCTGCGATGGGTGAGAGCCTGCTTGAGCAGGCCCTCGTCGCGGAAGGCATGCCCGCCGAAGGGCGTGTCTCCGGAATCGCGTTCCGCGTCAGGAATCGGCGTCACCGGCGCGGGTCAACTCTTGTACGGCGTTGAATTTTCCGACCACGTCGATGTTGTAGATCATCGGCTTGCGGACTTCGTAGTTGACTTCCATCTTCCAGCCGCGGTCGCCGCGCGAGATCTTGACGTTCTCCGGCTTCACGTTTTCCGAGTAGTTGATGTACAGCCTGCGGAAGAACAGATCCTGGATTTTGGCCGGATCGGCGGTCGCGATGCCCGGCTCGTTGGCCAGCCCCTTCAGCGCCGACTTGACGCTGTAATACTCCTGGTACATCGGGAACAGCTTCATGCCCACGTAGGCGAAGAAGCCGGCCACCGCCAGCACGACCAGGAACCCGATCAGGGTGATGCCGCGTTGCGTGCGTTTCATGCCTTCCCCTTTGTATGTGGCGCTACGGAATGTTCGAACCGATCCGCGAGAAGTCCACGCCTCCGGCGCTGCGGTCCAAATTCATCCAGATCAGGAACGCCTTGCCGCGCAGGTTGGACTCCGGCAGGAACCCCCAGAACCGGCTGTCCTCGCTATTATCACGATTGTCGCCCATGACGAAATACTGACCCGCCGGCACCGTCCATTCTCCCTCGCCCTGGACCGCGAAAAACGGCACATCCTCACGTTCCAGCACCGAATGGGCCCGGCCGGGGAGCTCTTCGGTGAGCAGGGTGGCCCCGGTCATTTCGCTGCCCTGGCCTTTGCCGATGTACTGGCCCATCTTGCGGTAGGCCAACGGCTTGCCGTTCACGTAAACCGTGTTCTCGCGATAGGCGATCGTGTCGCCCGGCAGGCCGATCACACGCTTGATCCAGTCCTGCTCGGGGTGGTGCGGCGGCTTGAACACCACCACGTCGCCGCGCTGGGGCTCGTTCAGGGCCAGGAATTTCTTGTTGGTGATGGGCAGGCGCAAGCCGTAGGTGAACTTGTTGACCAGGATGAAATCGCCCGTCAACAGGGTCGGCATCATCGAGTTCGAAGGGATCTTGAACGGCTCGGCGACGAAGCTGCGCAGCAGCAGCACGATCAGCAGCACCGGGAAGAAGGCCCGCGAATAGTCGACGACCACCGGTTCCTTGGCCTCGAGCAGGCCTTCGTTGCGGAGCCGCGCCTTGGCGAAGAACAACCGGTCCAGCAGCCAGATGATGCCGGTGGCGAAAGTCAGGACCACCAAACCGATTTCGAACCAACGCATGCGTACTCCTGATATCAAAGCCCCTCTCCCGCCGGGAGAGGG
>DATFFH010000098.1:0-54358 GCA_035250245.1 Luteimonas sp.
CGAAGAGCAGCGGAGCAAGCTCCGCTCTACACGAGCAAAAGCGTCAAAGCAGCGGAGCAAGCCCCGCTCTACAAATCGTAGGCGCGCCGGTGCTTGCGCATCGGGCAACAAAAAACCCGGCCGGAGCCGGGTTTTTCGGAAAGCGCGGAGCGCCGGAATCAGGCGGCCTTGATCGCCTTGATGCGGGCCGACAGGCGGCTCTTATGACGGGCGGCCTTGTTCTTGTGGATCAGGCCGCGCGCGGCGAAGCGATCGAGGATCGGCTGCGCGGTGGCGAAAGCGGCCTGGGCGCCAGCGGCGTCGTTGGCGTCGAGCGCCTTCAGCACTTTCTTGACGGCGGTGCGCAGCATCGAACGCTGGCTGGCGTTGCGCAGATTGCGCACGACGGCCTGCTTGGCGCGCTTCTTGGCGGACTTGATATTGGCCACGATGGGATCCTGGAAACTGGGGTGAAAAAAGCGGTGACTGGGACAAACGAGCCGGAAATTATGGGGGATTCAGGGACTTGCGTCAACTGGCCCGGGTCCAGCCGGCCGCTTTTCGTAGGAGCGGCTTTAGCCGCGAGCTCTTTGCCGCAAATCGCGGGTAGGGTCGAATTTTGTTGGGAAAAGCTCGCGGCTAAAGCCGCTCCTACGGAAAGCAAAAGCCCGGAGGCCGCCTGATGAGCGCCCCGGACCCCGCTGCGTCCGTCCCGTCCCCCCGCAAGTCCGGCCTGCTGCGCTCCACGGCCGTCTTCAGCGCGATGACCTTCCTGTCCCGGGTCTCGGGCCTGGTCCGGGACCAGGTCTATGCGGCCGTGTTCGGGGCCAGCCCGGCCATGGACGCCTTCGTCGTGGCGTTCCGGATTCCGAACTTCATGCGCCGGCTGTCGGCCGAGGGCTCGTTCTCGATGGCCTTCGTCCCGGTACTGGCCGAATACAAGGCGCGCGGCGACCACGCGGCGGTGAAGGAGCTGGTGGACCGGGTCGCCGGCACCCTGACCGCGTTCCTGCTGGTGCTGACCGCGGGTGCCGTACTGGCCGCGCCCTGGATCATGCCGATCTTCGCGCCCGGCTTCGGCGCCGAGACCGAGCAGGGAAGGTTGGCCGCGGAGATGCTGCGGATCACCTTCCCGTACGCCTTGTTCATTTCGCTGGCTTCGCTGGCCGGCGGCATCCTCAATAGTTATCAGCGCTTTGCGATTCCGGCCTTGTCGCCGGTGCTGCTGAACCTGGCGATGATCGCCGCCGCGCTGGGCGTGGCGCCGTTCATGCGCGAACCGGTGCTGGCCCTGGCCTGGGGCGTATTCGCGGCCGGCGTGCTGCAGCTGGTGTTCCAACTGCCGTCGCTGGCGAAGATCGGCCTGCTGCCGCGGCCGCGCTGGGGCGCAGCGCATGCCGGCGTGCGCAAGATCATGAAGCTGATGGTGCCGACTTTGTTCGGCTCGTCGGTGGCGCAGGTGAATCTGCTGCTCAACACGATCATGGCTTCGTTCCTGATCGGCGGCAGCGTGACCTGGCTGTACTACACCGATCGCCTGCTGGAATTCCCGCTGGGCATGTTCGGCGTGGCGATCGGCACGGTGATCCTGCCGCACTTGTCCAGCCGCCACGCGGCGACCGATCCGCACGGCTTTTCGAAAGCGCTGGATTGGGGTTTCCGGCTGTGCCTGCTGATCGGTGTGCCGGCCTGTCTGGGCTTGATCTTCTGCGCCGAGCCGCTGATCGCCGCCTTGTTCCAGCACGGCAACTTCGAGGCCCACGACACGCAGATGGCCCGGCTCAGCCTGATGGCCCAGGCCACCGCGGTGCCGGCTTTCCTGCTGGTGAAAGTGCTGGCCCCGGCGTTCTATTCGCGCCAGGACACCAAGACGCCGGTGAAGTCGGCGGTGGTGTCGGTGATCGCGAATGCGGTGTTCACGGTGTCGCTGCTGCTCGGCCTGCTGTACCTGACCGATGTCGGCCAAGCCGCGTTGGCGAAAACCGGCGGCAATGTCTTCGATGCGCTCGGCCACGTTTCCGGTGCGCATGCTTGCCTGGCCTTGGCGATCGCGCTGGCCGGCTGGTTGAACGCGCTGCAACTGGGGTGGTACCTGCGCCGGACCGGCGTCTACGAAAGCGAACCCGGCTGGGGCCGTTTCCTGCGCCAGATCGCGGTGGCCGCGATCGGCATGACGGCCGTAGTGCTCGCGCTGCTCGCCTATTGGCAGGACTGGACGGTCTGGCCCTGGTGGGAACGGGTCTGGAAGCTTGCGGTGCTGGTGGGCGGCGGCGCAGCGGCTTACGCCGGCCTGCTGTGGCTGCAGGGCATCCGGCCGCGCGATCTGAGGCATTGAGCCGGCTGGAATGCTGCACCGCAGCTATACTGCGGAATCCCGCTTTTCGTAGGAGCGGCTTTAGCCGCGAGCTCTTTCGGCAAATCGCGGATATGGTCGGGGTTTGTTGGAAAAAGCTCGCGGCTAAAGCCGCTCCTACGAAGAGCAAAAGTAAACCGAGAACTGATGAGCAGGCTGTTTCGCGACGTCGATGGCGGATCCTCGTATCCGCAGGGAAGCGTGGTCTGCATCGGCGCCTTCGACGGCCTGCACCTGGGCCATCGCGCGCTGGTGCGCCATGCGGCCGCGCGCGCACGTACGTTGGGCCTGCCCGCGGTCGCGCTGAGTTTCGAACCGCTGCCGCGCGAGTTTTTCGCCGCTGGCGCGGAGCCGCCGCGCTTGATGCTGCCGCGGGCCAGGATCGAAGGTTTGCGCGATCTCGGCATCGACGGCATCGGCCTGCTGCGTTTCGATTCGCGCATGGCGTCGATGAGCGCGGAGGATTTCGTGCGCGACGTGCTGGTCGGCAGATTGTCCGCACGCGAAGTCTGGGTCGGCCCGGAATTCCGCTTCGGCCGCAAGCGCGGCGGCGACAGGGCCACCTTGCGCCGGTTGGGAACGCATTTGGGTTTTGAGGCCGGCGAAATCGAACCGGTGACGCTCGACGGCGAACGCGTATCCAGCACCCGCATCCGCAGCGCGCTTCGCGACGGCGATTTCCGCCTGGCTTCGCGCCTGCTCGGGCGTCCGTACGCGATCTCCGGCCACGTCGTCCGCGGCGCGCAACTCGGCCGCACGCTGGGCTTTCCCACCGCTAATCTCCGCTTCGGCGGCAAGGTGCCGCCGTTCACCGGCATCCACGCGGCCTGGGTGCACGGCGTGGACAAGGGACAGATCGCGGCGGTGACCAGTTTCGGCACGCGTCCCACGGTCGACGGCGTCGAGCCCTTGCTCGAAGCGCATCTGTTCGACTTCGACGGCGACTTGTATGGGCGCCGGATCGAAGTGGAATTCGTCGCCAAGCTGCGCGATGAAGAGAAATTCCCCGACCTGAAAACATTGGTCGCGCAAATGCACAAGGATGCCGAGCAAGCCCGTGGCATTCTTCAACAAACACCCAGACAGGCGTACGCGTGAGCGAACAAGACACCAATCGCTACAAGGCCACGATCCACCTGCCGGCCACCGATTTTCCGATGCGCGGCGACCTGCCCAAGCGCGAGCCGCACACGCTCGCGCGCTGGGAGTCCGAAGGCCTGTACCACCGCATCCGCGAGAAAGTGCAGGGCCGCGAGCGCAAGTTCGTACTGCACGACGGCCCGCCTTACGCGAACGGTTCGATCCACATCGGCCACGCGGTCAACAAGGTGCTGAAGGACATCGTGGTGAAGTCGAAGCTGATGGCCGGCTTCGATGCGCCCTACGTGCCGGGTTGGGATTGTCACGGCTTGCCGATCGAGCACGCCATCGAGAAGAAATTCGGCAAGGTCGGCGACAAGCTCGACGCCGCCGCGTTCCGGGTGAAGTGCCGCGAATACGCCGCCGAGCAGATCGACAGCCAGCGCCGCGACTTCAAACGTCTGGGCGTGATCGGCGATTGGGAAAATCCGTACCGCACCATGGAATTCCGCTACGAGGCGGACATGCTGCGCGCGCTGGCCAAGATCGTCGAACGCGGCCACGTCACGCGCGGCTTCAAGCCGGTGCATTGGTGCTTCGATTGCCAATCCGCGCTGGCCGAAGCGGAGATCGAATACCAGGACAAGCAATCGCCGGCGGTGGACATCGCCTACGCGGCCAAGCAGCCGCAGGCGGTGGCGTCCGCGTTCGGCGTGCCGCTGGAAGAGGGCATCGAGGTCGCATTGCCGATCTGGACCACCACGCCGTGGACGATTCCGGCGAGCTTGGCGATCAGCCTGGGTCCCGATCTGGAATACGTGCTGGTCGAAGGCCCGGCGCATGACGGCCGCCGGCGTTGGCTGGTGTTGGCCGAAGCGCTGGCCGAGAAGGCGCTGAAGCGTTACGGCGTCGAAGATTACGTCGTGCACGGCCGCGCCAAGGGCGTCGAACTCGAAGGCCAACTATTCAAGCATCCGTTCTACGCCGAACGCGACATCCCGGTGCTGCTGGGCGACCACGTGTCGGCGGAAGAGGGCACCGGCGCCGTGCACACCGCGCCCGGCCATGGCCAGGAAGACTTCGCGGTCGGCCAGCGCTACGGCCTGATCGAAAAATACACGGCCGCGCAATTGAATCCGGTCGACGGCCGCGGCGTGTATCTCGATTCGACGCCGCCGGCGGGCGACGTCGTCTTGGCCGGCCTGCACATCTGGAAAGCCAATGACGCCATCGTCGCCAAGCTGCGCGAAGACGGTTCGCTGCTCGCGCATTTCACCCTCAGCCACAGCTACCCGCATTGCTGGCGGCACAAGACGCCGGTGGCGTTCCGCGCCACGCCGCAGTGGTTCATCTCGATGGAGCAGGCCGGTTTGCGCCGCGACGCGTTGGCCGCCATCGGTCAGGTGAAGTGGGTGCCGGAGTGGGGCGAAGCGCGCATCTACGGCATGGTCGAAGGCCGCCCGGATTGGACCATCTCGCGCCAACGCTACTGGGGCGTGCCGATCGCATTGTTTTACGATCGCGAAACCGGCCAGCCGCATCCTGATTCCGCGGCGCTGATGCGCCAGGTCGCCGATCGCGTCGAAACCGAAGGCGTCGACGCCTGGTACGCGCTGCAGCCCGAAGACCTGCTCGGCAGCGATGCGGCGCGCTACGAAAAAGTCACCGACATCCTCGACGTCTGGTTCGATTCCGGCGCCAGCCACGAATGCGTGCTCGCCCAACGTCCGCAAGACGGTCTGCGCAAACCCGCCGATTTGTATCTGGAAGGTTCGGATCAGCATCGCGGCTGGTTCCAGTCCGCGCTGCTCACCGGCGCGGCGATGGACGGCGTCGCGCCGTATCGGCAAGTGCTGACCCACGGCTTCGCGGTCGATGCCGAAGGCCGCAAGATGTCCAAATCGCTCGGCAACGTGGTCGAACCGCAGAAAGTGATCGATGCGATGGGCGCGGACGTATTGCGCTTGTGGATCGCGGCTACCGATTACCGCAACGAGATGTCGGTGTCCGACGAGATCCTCAAGCGCACCGCCGACGTCTACCGGCGCATCCGCAACACCGCGCGCTTCCTGCTCGGCAATCTGCACGGCTTCGATCCCGACCGGCACCTGCGCCCGCTCGACGACATGGTCGCGCTGGACCGCTGGATCGTGCACCGCGCCTACGACCTGCAGCAGAAGATCGCCGCGGCCTACGAGCGCTACGACTTCGCCGAAATCGTGCAGGCGCTGGGCAATTTCTGCAGCGTCGACCTCGGTGCGTTGTACTTGGACGTGACCAAGGACCGCCTGTACACGATGGCCGAGGATTCGCGCGGCCGCCGTTCGGCGCAGAGCGCGATGTACCGCATCGCCGAAGCCTTCGTGCGCTGGATCGCGCCGATCCTGGCTTACACGGCCGAAGAGATGTGGGCTTATCTGCCTGGCAAGCGCGAAGAGAACGTGCTGTTCGCCACCTGGTACGAAGGCCTGGCCCCGCTGGAAGCCGACGCGCCGCTGCAGGCGCACGATTTCGAGCGCCTGCTGGAACTGCGCGAACAGGTCGCCAAGGTGCTGGAGCCGATGCGCGCCGAAGGCAAGATCGGCGCCGCGCTGGAAGCCGAGATCGCGCTGCGCTGCGGCGTCGCCGACCAGAACGCGCTGGCGCCGCTGGCCGACGAACTGCGCTTCCTGTTCATCAGCGGCGATGTGTCGGTGATCGCCGACGACGCGGCCAAGGAGCTCGTGGTCGAAGCCGTGCCCACCGACAAGCAGAAGTGCGTGCGCTGCTGGCAATACCGCGGCGACATCGGCCTGGTCCAAGCGCATCCGCAATTGTGCGGGCGCTGCGTTTCCAACATCGAAGGCCCGGGCGAGGACCGCCAGTGGTTCTGATGCTCGCTCTTCGTAGGAGCGGCTTTAGCCGCGAGCTCTTCCCCCGGAATCGCGACATCGGAATGATTTTGGAGAGAAAGCTCGCGGCTAAAGCCGCTCCTACGAAAAGCCGCTCCACAAACCCGACGAGAACCGCGTGACGACACCCCGACCCAAACCCAACGCCCTGATCTGGCTGCTGTTGTCGGTGGCGATCATCGTCCTCGACCAGCTGACCAAATACTGGGTGCTGACCAGCCTGCCGGAATACACCGCGATCCCGGTGATAGACGGCTTCTGGAACTGGTACCGCACCTACAACACCGGCGCCGCGTTCAGTTTCCTCAGCGATGCCGGCGGCTGGCAGCAGTACCTCTTCGCGACCTTCGCGGTGGTGATCACGGCGGTGCTCTCGTTCTGGCTCAGCCGCACCCGCCGCGGCGACTGGAAGACGGCGCTGCCGTTCGCCATGGTGATCGGCGGCGCCCTGGGCAACGTCATCGACCGCCTGCAGCACGGCCATGTGGTCGATTTCGTGCAGTGGTACTGGCGCGACCACTACTGGCCGGCCTTCAACCTTGCCGATTCGGCCATCGTCTGCGGCGCGATCGGCATCGCCCTGTTCGGCCTGATCGGCGGCGACCGCGACCGCGACCGGAAAGCGCGATAATAGGCGTCATGAACGTCGTCCTGGCCAATCCCCGCGGTTTCTGCGCCGGCGTCGATCGCGCGATCGAGATCGTCAAGCGCGCGCTCGAGACGCTGGGCGCGCCCATCTATGTGCGCCACGAGGTGGTGCACAACCGTTTCGTGGTCGAAGACCTGAAGCATCGCGGCGCGGTATTCGTCGAGGAACTGGACGAAGTGCCCGACGGCGCGACGGTGATCTTCAGCGCGCACGGCGTCTCGCAAGCGGTGCGCATCGAAGCGGACCGGCGCGGATTGAAAGTGTTCGACGCGACCTGTCCGCTGGTGACCAAGGTGCATCTGGAAGTCGCGCGTCAGTGCCGCGCGGGCCGCGACATGGTGCTGATCGGCCATGCCGGGCATCCTGAAGTCGAAGGCACGATGGGGCAGTGGAACAGGCAAGCCGGTGGCGGGCGCATCTATCTGGTCGAAGACATCGACGATGTCGCTACGCTGCAGGTCGATCAGCCGGACAATCTGTCCTACACCACCCAGACCACGCTGTCGGTGGACGACACGCGCGGCATCATCGAGGCCTTGAAGGTCCGTTTTCCGGCGATCCAGGGCCCGAAGAACGACGACATCTGCTACGCCACGCAAAACCGCCAGGACGCGGTGCGCGAACTGGCCCAGCATTGCGACCTGGTGCTGGTGGTCGGCTCGCCGAACAGCTCCAATTCCAACCGCCTGCGCGAGCTGGCCGAGCGCGAAGGCGTCGAGGCCCATCTGATCGATGGCGCGGTCGAAATCGACCCGCACTGGGTCCGCGGCCGCCAGCATATCGGCGTCACCGCCGGCGCCTCGGCCCCGGAAGTGCTGGTGCAGGGCGTGCTGGAGCGCCTGCACGAGCTGGGCGCCCATTCGGTCCGCGAACTGCACGGCGAGCCCGAGGACATGGTCTTCGCCCTGCCCAAGGAACTGCGGCTGCGCCTGGTCGATTGACCCTTAAAGCCCTGAGACGATTACAACACAAGGCCCGCAAGCGCGGGCCTTTGTATTCCAAGGGCTTCCCATCCGGACGGTTCGCTTTAAGCGCCTATTCGCGACGCTGAGAGCACGAAGAAGTCTCTGAAGATCAGCCGGCGCAAACGGCTCGCTCTGCTGTTCGATTCAAGCTGCAACTCTCACTGATCACTACATCTTCACAATCCGTCTACGTACGCCAATGCCAGCTGAAGGCGGGTCATGACTCCGGCGAAAAGGCCGCTATATTCCATTCTCGACACCAGACGAGGAGGATTGGAATGCTCATGACCAAGCAACATCTGTCGATGGCGCGTACGCTCGGCGTGGCGATCGTGGCCCTGAGTCTTGGCGCCTGCGCCACCTATAAAGAGGAGTTTGCAGGGATCAACTCGCGCCTCGATCAACTCGACACGAAGGTGCAGGGAGCGGCCCAGAGCGCCGAAGCCGCCAATCAATCCGCGCAGCAGGCCAATCAACGGCTGGATCAAATCGAAGGCCGCGTCCAGCAGCTCGAAGCCGCGCCGCGCCGCAAGCCGCGCGGTTAGTCGCTCTTGCGCAGTTCGCGACGAACGGTCTGAACCGGGACCGGTAGCCTTTGCTGGCTACCGGTCTCCTTATCTTCACCGGTCTTCGTTCTGAAGGAACCGTCCCATCAGTACGTACACACATCCTACAATCCGGGCCGCCTATGGCGCGCTGGCGCTGGTGCTGGCGTTCGCGAGCGTTGGCGCGGCCAGCGCCAAGGATGCTCCCGCGCAACCGGTAGCCGTCGCCGACCAGCTTCCGCCAGGCCAAAAAGTTTCGGACACGGTGATCGAGCTCGCGGGCTGGGTTGTCGCAACAAAGGACAGCCAAGGCTATCCGTTCGCGGTCATAGACAAGGCCGCCGCACAGATCCTGGTGTTCGGCGGCGACGGCAGGCTTCGCGGCGCGGCGCCGGGGCTCTTCGGCTCGGCGATCGGCGATCATACGGCCCCCGGCATTGCCGGTCTCGCGCTTCGCGAGATTCCGGGCCGGGATCGCACCACGCCTGCGGGTCGCTTTGTGGGCGGTTTCGGTCCGTCGATCGACGCCGGGCGCGTGCTGTGGGTGGACTACGATTCCGCGGTCTCCATCCACCCTACCGCTACTGGCGTCCCGGCCGAGAGACGCGCCGAACGCCTTGCATCGCCTTCGCCGGACGATAACCGCGTCACTCATGGCTGCATCAACGTTTCGCCCGAGTTTTACGAGCGGATCATCGGTCCGACGTTCGAACGGGGCGGGGTGTTCTACATCTTGCCGGACGCAGATTCGATAGCGGAGACCTTCCCGGAGTTCGCGCAAAGCCGCGAGACTGCGCAACGCAACGGTGGAAGACGCGCACGGCACGCCCGCCGGTGAGGGGCCGCCCATTCCGTCCGGGAATTGCACGGCAAGCCCGGGCATGGTCTTCGCCTACCCAAGGAACTGCGGCTGCGGCGGGTCGATTGACCCTAAAGCCCTGAGAAACCTACAATTGCCGGCCCAGAACGGACCGGCCCGCCCGGATCCCGAGAAACACGCCGGAATAGCTCAGTCGGTAGAGCGGCGCATTCGTAATGCGTAGGTCGTAGGTTCGATTCCTATTTCCGGCACCATTTTAGCTAGGCCCCTCATTGTGGAGGGGCCTAGTCGTTTCTCAACTTGAGAAGTGATAGTTCGTTGGGCGACTGAGATAGGGTTCGAGTCCCACCTTCGGCACCGTATCTATATTTTCTTTTTTGAATCAATATCTTAAAAAGATACAGGGGCGTTTAGATGCCCCTTCTTTGTGTCACTCCAATTGCATTATGTCGCGGATACCGTCGACCACTTTCACTATCTCTTTGTAGTAGCCCTCAATACGGACCAAGGTCACGTCGTCGGGCTGACCATGCGCAATTCCGTGTCTAAGATTTACGAGACTATCAATCGCGTCCTTTCGCTCATCGGCAATTAGCTCGTCTATCTTTGTTTGCCATCCTGAGTCGAAAGATAGGACATGCTGCTTTAATTTCTCGGCTTTTAAATTGGTCAGATTCTTAATCGACCGTACAACATAATTCGTAACAGCCGGATTTGACCGCTTGGCCACGTACTCCGCAGTGTAGTTTTTTATTGTCTGATCCAGAAATCCGGACACAAGCACGCAAAGGTGTCTTGCGAAATCGGCCCTAAGTTCAATCTCGGATGAGTCGATTTTCTTGGCGCGCAAAAACGTGGCGTCAAGCACATCCTTGATAGATGCCTGCCTCTTCTTCATGACTAGACCGCCGAAAAAGCTTCCGTTGCCAATCTAATGCGGTCAGCAACTTGATCCTCACGTGCAGTTGCTTTGCCGATCGAAGCAAGATAATCCGTATCCTCTAGCAGGGCCTCATAAGCGATTTTCACCTTACCGGCATCAACGACCGCATTTTCAGCCAGCCTTCGAGATAGACCGACCATCACTGAGTCAAACATCGCAGCATTCAACGCAGTCTTAATGCGAAAAGCTCTTTTGCCCGCAACGTCAACTATGACTTGAATCGCCTTCGTAAATGCCTCTTCAATTTCTTTTTCGCCTTGTTTATCCAAATCTTTATTAAATTGCGCATATCGGGTCAAAAAGTCTTTCATAGGGCTCTTGTATGCCTCTGGCGAGAACCTCAGGGCAATAAAGCGCAATATTAGTTCGTGATCCTTCAGCGTCTTAGATGGTGCGCCATATGCTGCACGCCAAGAGCCATTTTCGTTCAACCGGCGAATGAGTTGCATAAGTTTGCCGGGAACCAATGCCACACGAATCTCATGCGGAGAAAGCTGAGTTCCCCCGGAATTTAGCCTTTCAAACAGCGTGTAGACACTAGAAAGGTCCTGAGAGTCTTGGGTTTTCTTGATTACAGTTGCATGGATGATTGAGTCATCAAGCGTTCTGCGATGCTCTTCTGGCATCGTTTTATAGGTCATCCCTCTAAACTGATCTTGCACGTTTTCTAAGGTGAACTCCTTCTTATTGAGTACGCCCAAGTAAAACGCCGAGAGGGTTAGAAGTCTCTGCTGCCCATCTAAAACCAAAAGGCTCTTATTTGACTGTTGGACTAAAAATATACCTGGGACTGGCAGCCCTAGAAGCAGAGATTCCACAAACCGGTCGCACTGTAGTTTCGTCCAGACAAATTTGCGCTGAAACGCTTCGACCTCGATCGGCTCTTCGTTTGCGGGATCGAATGAGGGGATGACTATGTCTTTCTTCTGCAGACGTTTGACGAGAGCGTCGACTGGATAGTCGGCGCCGTAAAAAGTGAGATCGAATTTGTAGTCGACTCGCTCATCGACAAAAGGAATGTCTTCAATTTCTTCTGGCGAGTTGTCGTTCTGATCTTCCATTGAGTACCTCTTCAGCGCTGCTGTGCGATGGCCCATTATCGCTAATCTATTGATTCGATCCGGGTGTTTTGCTGCCCTAAATAACACTTGGGTTCCATCTAAGTTTTCTCCTCCAGTCTTTCACTACTTTCTCTTTCTTTCTTTTCGCCAATACCCACCGTGGCCACACCGGTGGTACCTGAGCTTCCTCTGCTGTCCCACCTGGGTTCCCGTCCAGCCCACTCCGGCCATAGCTCTTTACCGAGGGTTGTTGTACGTGGTCGTATCCAAAGTAGCACCGGATGAGAACCTGTTGGGGATGCCGAGGTGTCCTTTGGGATTCTTCCCAATGGGTTTTAACCCCAGGCCTAACTCCCTTCACCGTCTACCCATTCAAGGCCGGTCCTGGTCAACCGCTACCACGGCGGCGGCTCCCCCCTCCAGGCCGGCCCTTCCAGGTCGATACGGTGAGGCTTCTAGGAGTACGATCCCCCTGCCGCAATCTGCAGCGGCGAAGGAGGTGTGGCGTGAAGTCAATTCTGACCATCCCCGCGGAGAGGCCCGATTATTCCTTCGCTTCAGCCTTGAGGCGAGTGGTGTGGTGATTTGGTGCGGACAACAACCGATCGAGCGCTCAGGCGCTTCTCTCCTACTTCGCTTTGTCTAATCGACATACCCCCCATTCGTGGCCTGTCCCGAACAGGGAGCTTCCAGGGGCATTCTCATGCGACGGTTTGGATACGCACTGCTTCTTATCGGGTTCGGCTGGATATGTCTCCAGCAATTCGATGGTGTTATGCGGGGCGGCCTGCGGCCTGTCGTCTCTTCTGAGTACGCCCGGCTCTCGCCCGATCCGGGCAAGGCCTATAGCCGCGAACAGATGCAAGCACACATCCGCGAAACTGCCATCGCTACTCATGGGCTCTATCCGTGGGTAATCGCTCCCGGTTTTCTCATGCTAGCCGGTGGTCTTCTGCTAGCCCGCGCCAAACCGCGGCCGGGCAGCACAGGCCTCTAGAGTTTTACCGTACTCAGGACCCGTAGGGCGGAACCGCTGTAAGCGTTTCCGCCGAACACGTGACTGCGATCCCGCAAAGAAGCGGCGGAATCCGCTACGCGAGTTCCGCCTTACACGGGCTATGAGCTACCCGCATCGATACTAGTAGTGAGTCGCAGAATGGAAGAAGAAAAGGGTGGCAAGAAGGTAGTTTTAATCTTCAAAGACCCAGCCGCAGATGAGCTGCCGAAGCGCGCCCGAGGCCAAATTGATACGGGTCGCCCATCCCACCTTACTGGACTTGAGGGGTCGGTGCATTTCCTTCGCGGTGCGCTTTCACGCGCAACGATCTGCCTGCCCGCTTTCTATCAATTCCTAGGCGCAGCATCAGTATCAGATGAGGCACTCCGGTCGGCTGACTCAGCTTTCAGGGTAAATCAAAGCTATGCAGAATTCGCAAACTTAAGCGTTATTACACTTAGCTGCAGAAAGCTATTCGACCAATCCGCTAAGGATGCTTTGACGGGCGGACGATTTGGCAAAATCTCAGATGCAACCCTGTATCTGCATGCCAAATACTGGGCTAAGCACTCATTACGGTCAGAAGAAGACGCGTGGGCGGCTCTCCGCTTTCTGCGTCGAATTTTTTCAGATTGCTCAAAAAATGATACTGAACTGTTGAAAGCTGAAGGCCAACTCCAAAAGCGAATTGGTCTATTAAAACAGTATGCAAACCGAGCGGCCGCACACCTGTCCGCTCAGGATTTCTCCGTTGACATCGTTGACGTAGTGCACTTCGTTACAGTCTGCACCGTGCTCGGCGAGGTTATTCGTCAATTTGATGCGGCATATCTTGGGGAGGGCTATTTCAAGGATCTCGACAAAGCATCCTATTTGGCCGCACAGCGAACTTTTCCAGCAATACCGGAATTTCTGCTGTTCGGCTCCTGGAATATCCATAAGCAAGCCGAGTTTTATTGGCGACACGAGGATCTTGGGCTAGACCATTTGTATAACGGCGTCCAAAACGCGGTAGGTGCCTGGCCCCATGGTGCAAAAGGCTTCTGACGCCATTGGGTCGGACTCTTAGTCTGGCCGCAGCTCAGTCTCTGGGGGCATCGCTGGGGGCACAAGCCGCCTTTTTTACGGCCGACATCAGAATAATCAATGCCTTAACAAGCGACTGCGGGTAGGCGGGCACCGCACTACGCCGAGAGCCCGAAGGTGCCTAGCCGGTCCAGGTTGCGACCGAGGGCAGGCTACGATGCCGCATGGCCGTTCATCGTCCCCATGGATTTGCACCTACTGCGCTCGAATCAGACGTGCTCAAAATGCGTGCTTACGAGATGGTCCTCGTGCTGTTCTACATCGAAGACCTGAAGAGCTTAATCATTGAGTCAATTCGAGCCACAGATCGCTTGTCGAAAGTCGATAGGCTCAAGAGCCAAAAGAGGGTTCTTCAAACGGCATTTGACGTACTAGTGGATGAACAAGTCATCACGGCAACCGAAAGCAACGAGATACAGCGGCTTATCGACTATAGAAATATCGTTGCTCACGAGATGCATAACCTGACCGGCGATGTAGGGAGCTTCGCAGATAGGCACGGGTCCGAAACCGCATACGATAGCCGCGCATTGCACCAAATATCGGCATATCGCAACAAAATAGTGCAAAGGATGGCAGGGCAGTTCGTGATATCTCTCAGCTTCCGGCCTCTGAAGTTTGAGGCTGCTGAGCGTACATATCTAAGAGAAATAAAGAGGCTTCGGTTAAGGATTAAAAAAAGAGCTATCGTTCTTTCGCAATCGATCGACCGGGTCAATCTCGCGATAAAGAGCCTGCCGGCTGATCTAGTCTCGGAAGTTGCGCCAGGGCATCCACGAAATAGGAGAGGAAACGGGACGCTTACAATTCATGGCGCCAACTGTTGCTTTAAGTTGTTCGACGCCGGCGCAACATCGTTAGCTGTGGCTCACCTAATGCGCATCTCCTTGCGAGCAGCCAGAACCTGGGAGGCCAAATGGGCTCGGGGTAAGGGCTGAGGCCTAAATTTGCGGCTTGCTCAGCTAAGGTGAAAAAACCAAAGCCTGGTCGCCGAGGCGAAGCTCAGTTAGTTATCAGATAGGCCGCGCCCACTCATGTCTTAATTCGCTCCGATCCCCGTTCGGGTTCGGCTCTCATTGACAAATATAATTAGGACTCCTAATTTATTGTCATGGACGCCGACTCCCAACGCCGCCAAGCCGCCGCCGGCCTCGAATCCCTGGCTTCGCTGGTGCGCGCCCAGTCTTGGCGCAGCGACGGTACGCCTTCGCTGCCGCCCAGCCAGGCCGCGGTGCTGCGCATGCTCGCGGATGCGGACGAAGGCTTGCGGGCGGGGCGCATCGCCGAACGCCTGGGCGTGTCCGCCGCCAGCGTCAGCGATTCGCTGGCCGCATTGGAATCCAAACGTTGGATCAAACGCGGTGCCGATCCCCGCGATCTGCGGGCCACGCTGGTCCGGCTGACAGCGCAAGGCAAACGCACGGCGCAAAAATTGCGCGATCCGCTGCAGGGCATCGGCAGCCTGGTCGGTGCTTTGGACGAGCGCGATCTGGGCGCTTTCCTGCGCGTGTCGCAATTGCTGGTGGCGCAGGCGCAGCGGCAAGGCCTGGCCACCGGGATGCGCACTTGCCTGGGTTGCCGTTTTTTCCGCCCGTACAGCACAGGCCGCGACGACAAACCGCATTTTTGCGGCTTCATCGAACAGCCTTTCGGCGACGCCGAACTGCGCATGGATTGCGCCGAACAGGAACCTGCCGAAGAAACGATCGCCGCCGCCAGCGCCGCGCGCTTCCGGCGAACCCTTCCGCCCTGAGCGGAAACAAGAGGGCGGCGCCCGACTGTCATCGAACGCCGCCCGGTCCTCCACCGCCCCTAGCAGAGCCAGCAAGAGGAAACCCAGTATGCGCCAGAAAGCCCTGTTCTATCACGCCGGATGCCCGGTCTGCCTGGATGCCGAGCGCAGCCTCGCCGATGCGCTCGACCCGGTCCGCTACGAAGTCGAAATCGTCCATCTGGGCGAACGCCGCGACCGCTTGGACGAAGCCGAAAACTTCGGCGTCAAATCCGTCCCCGCGCTCGTCGTCGACGGCCATCCGCTCCACATCAACTTCGGCGCATCGCTCGCCGACGTGCGCGGATAGGCGATGAAATTCCGCATGTCCGGATGCATTCCGGGCATGCGGGCAAGAATCCGGAGAAGACGATGCAAGAACGACTTCGCCAGGCGCCGCCCTGGCAGACGGAACGGTGGTTCAACACGCGCGAGCCGTTGAGCCTGGAAGCGTTGCGCGGCAAGGTGATCGTGCTCGAAGCGTTCCAGATGCTCTGTCCCGGCTGCGTTTCGCACGCCTTGCCGCAAGCCATGCGAGTGAAAGCGGCTTTCCCGCCGGAGCGCGTGGCGGTGATCGGCCTGCACACGGTGTTCGAACATCATGAAGCGATGGGGCCGGCGGCGTTGGAAGCCTTTCTGCACGAATACCGGATCGATTTCCCAGTCGGCGTGGATCGCGCGGACGGCATCTCCCCGATTCCGTTGACTATGCGTGCCTACGACTTGCAAGGCACGCCCAGCACGATCCTGATCGATGCGCAGGGCGCGCTGCGTTTCCAGCGTTTCGGCCAGGTGAGCGATCTGGCCTTGGGCGCAAACATCGCCACGCTGCTCGCCGAACCGTTGGTGGAAGACGATGCGCCATCCGGTAGCTGCACGCCGGAAGGCTGCGCCATCGGCGATACGATGACAGACGCATGAAAACTGCCGTCGCCATCCGCCATGTCCCTTTCGAAGATTTGGGCCTGTTGGAGCCGATGCTGCGGGCGCGCGGTTATCGCTTGCATTATTACGAAGCCGGCAGCGACGAGATCTGGACCATCGACTCCAATGCCGTGGATCTGCTCGTCGTTCTCGGCGGGCCGATGGGCGCGGACCAGACCGATCGCTATCCATTCCTGGCCGAGGAAATCGACCTGATCCGCACCCGGTTGCGCACGCATCGGCCGGTCCTGGGCATTTGCCTGGGCGCGCAATTGATGGCGGTCGCCGCGAACGGCGGGATCAGGACAATGCCGGCCAAGGAAATCGGATTGGCGGCCGTCGCGTTGTCCGCAGACGGTGTCGCTTCTTGTTTGGCGCCGCTGGCCTCCGGCGTGAGCGTGTTGCATTGGCACGGCGACGAAGCGGTATTGCCCGAGGAAGCGGTTGTGCTGGCATCCACGGCGCAATGCGCGAATCAAGCCTTCCGGATAGGCGACAGCGCATTCGGTTTGCAGTTCCATTTGGAAGCGGATTTGTCGCGCATCCAGGCCTGGACGCAGGGCCATGCGGACGAGTTGGCCGAAGCGGGCATCGATCCGCAGCTGTTGGAACGCGATGCCCGGGATCACGACGCGCGATTGAAAGAAGTCGGCGAACGCGTATTCGCGGCTTGGCTCGACGCGCTGTGATCGCCAAGCCGCTCCCGCCGCCGATGCTTCTGTCGTCTTTGCTGACCGGGCAGGTCAGGGCGTACACGCGGCCCGATACCTTCAGCGCGATCGCCAAACATCCCGCGATGCATCCGCTGCGCATCCTGGCGAACGGCTTGGAAGGCGACGAGCACGGCGATCCGCGCGTGCACGGCGGACCGGACAAGGCGATCCATCATTATCCTTTCGATCATTACGCCGCTTGGATGCAAGAAATCGGCCCGCATGATTTGCTCACGCGCCCCGGCGCTTTCGGCGAGAACTTCAGCGCCTCGGGCTGGACCGAAGCGGACGTCTGCATCGGCGACGTGATGACGGTAGGCGATGCGGTATTGGAAATATCGCAAGGCCGGCAACCTTGTTGGAAACTCAACGACCGCTTCGGCGTGCCGGACATGGCGATGCGCGTGCAAGCCTCCGGACGCACCGGTTGGTACTACCGCGTACTGCAGCCGGGGCGCGTCGCGGCCGGCGACGAATTGCAGGTCAGTGCGCGTCCGCATCCCGATTGGCCGCTGCAACGCCTGATGGCGGTGCTGCATACGCGCGAAATGGACGAGGCTGTCCTCGGCGAATGTTTGATGCTGCCGCTGACGCCGTCCTGGCGCCGCCTGGTCGAACATCGATTGCGGCAGCGCCGAAGCGAAGATTGGACGCCACGGTTGAACGGCCCTTCTGTTGGCGAGGGCGCGTAGGGCGGAACCGCCGCAGGCGTTTCCGCCGAACACGCGATTACGATCGCGAAAGAAGCGGCGGAATCCGCTTCGCGGGTTCCGCCCTACGCGGCTCAACCCCGGATCGTTCAGTAAGTCTATTGGCTCCATCGCGTGAGGGTCGAAGGCGGGTCTTGGCGACGCTAGACTCCTGGAGGAACCGTCAGGAAAAGGAAGCCGCCATGCCCGACTTGGTATGCGAACTCATTGTCACGATGGACGCCCTGGCGCGAGGCGAACGTTCTCCCGCCTATTACGGATATGGCGGCCCGGAATTCATGGCGTGGATCCGGAGCAACTCCGCGCTTCCGCATCGGAAGTTGTTAGGCCGCAAAACCTACGAAATGCTGAATGCGTTGCCGCAGGATGCGCGCGACGACGCATGGAAGGCGATGGCGGCCGCTCCAGGGTGGTTGTTTACGCGAACGCTCGAACGATCCGAGTGGCCGGGGCTGGAGGTCGTCGCCGACGACATGGTGGGCTTCGTCAGGGAATTGAAGCGCCGCGACGGCTCCGAACTGCGGGTACTGGGAAGCCTTTCGCTGGTCAGGCAATTGCACGAAGCCGGTCTGGTGGATCGCCTCAAACTCGCGATATGCCCGCTCGTCCTTCCACAAACCGGCGTCGAGCCGGTTTTCGAAGGATGGCCGGACATGGCTTTCGATCTGGTTTCGTCGCGGGTTTTGGACGGCCGCGTGCTGCTGGTCGAATACCGTCCGACCGGCGAACCGCCGTAAGCGCTTACGGCGATCAGGCCGCGCAAACAGCGGCTGCGATGCGTTACTCGCCGACCGTCGCGGGCGCCTGCGGCATGTATTTATCCCAATAACCCGGCGCCGGCTCGGTCTGCTGCACCACATCCACCCACAACCCCGACGGATCGATCACGCCGAACCGGCGCTGTCCCCAAGGTTCGTCGGCGACGGCGTAGGCGATTTCGACGCCGGCTTTGCGCAGCCGTTCGAACTCCTTCGCCGCGTCCTCGACTTGAAGCGTCAGGAACAAGCCCTTGCCGCCGAACGTTTCCGGACCCGGCGGACGCGAAGGATGATCCGGCGTCATGAACGCGATGGCGTAAGGCTGGCCTTCGCCGGCGCTCAGGTAAACGAACCAAGTGGCTTCGAAAGCGACTTCGAAACCGAAATGACGCACGTAGAAATCGCGGCATTCGGCCATCTTGTCGGTGACCACCACCGGATAGGCGGATTGGAGTTGCATGGTCGGTATCTTCCTTGCGGAGGTGGGGGAATCGTTGGCGATCGCGGGAGCCGAGACGAAGGCGGCGATCAACACGGCAAGCGCCATCTTCATGTTCAGGCCTCGCGCAGCGGCACGCAGATCGCGGTGCGCCATTGCGAAGGCGGCAGCGAGCGCGGGTCGTTGAGATATTCCTCGATGACGGGCGCGTCCGCCGCTTCTTCGCCGCTGTTCGGCAACCATTCGGCGTAAAGCCAACGGTACGGCCGTTCCAGTTCCGCGTAAGGTCCGGTATGGATCAGCACGGCGTAACGGCCGCCGGCGATGTCCAGGCGCTGCGGGCCGTCGTTTTCCAGCGCGAAAGCGCCGGGAATCTCGATGCAGGCGTCGGAGGTCAGCTGATCGGCCGGCACGCTTTCCGGATCGTCGTAATACACGC
The DNA here is from genome assembly GCA_035250245.1 of Luteimonas sp. Classification (GTDB taxonomy): domain Bacteria; phylum Pseudomonadota; class Gammaproteobacteria; order Xanthomonadales; family Xanthomonadaceae; genus Luteimonas_C. The sequence goes on from DATFFH010000098.1 coordinate 19,124, forward strand.
CGAACGAACGGTTCTGGCCGAGCCCGCGCGCGCCGGCCCAGGCGCCGAGCCGTTCGAACGTCGTACCGATGGCGTGGTAGGGGCCGCGATGGCGCAAAGCCGCGACCACGACCGGCTCGCGTTGGGTGATGTCGACTTGATACATGGTGGAATCCTCGATGGGATCTGGCGTGGGACGCGGCGCGAGGATCGCGTCCGCGCCGCGGCGGCGACGGAATTCGCCTGGCGGGCAGCCATGCGCTTGGGCGAAGGCGCGGTTGAAAGCCGCAGTGCTGCCGTAGCCGCACAGGCGCGCGATGGCCGCCAGCGTTCGCGTACCGTGCAGCAGTTCCACCGCCGCGCGGTGCAGGCGCTGGCGGCGCAGCGTATCGGCCACGGTCTCGCCCATCATTCCGCGATAGATGCGGTGGAAGTGATAAGGCGAGAAATGGCCGACCGCGGCCAACGCTTCCAAGGTCAGCGGCTGGTCCAGGCGTTCGCCGAGATGGGCGACGACCTTCTCGATCCGTTGGCCATAATTGCGTTGGGTGGCGCTGCGATGCATCGGGTGCTCCGTCGTTTCCGCCCGACCATGCTGGGGCAGGGCGATTGATCCAGGTTGCGGTTTTGCGACGATCCCAGGTTCCACGATGCGGCCGCCGCGGGCAAGGCGCGCCATGACCTTGGACACCCGGGCGACAGGCACATGAGCCGTCGCAACGGCGACGGCATGATTCTCGGCGAGTGATCGCACGTGGCTTCGCGTCCGATCGGTTCGAGGGGAACAGCATGCCGTCCACGAAGAATACGGCCTTGGCCGACGTCAAGATCGACGTGAAGATCAAGCTCGCCGGTTTGTGGGCGAGCCTGATGTTCTGCTACGTCTATGGCGACTATTTCGGGCTGTACAAACCCGGCAAGCTGGACAATATGCTGCGCGGGCGGATGGGTCCGCTGGGCGAAGTCACCCAGGGCGTGTTGTTGGGAACGTCGATCATGATGGCGATTCCCGCGCTGATGGTTTATCTGTGTTTGACGATGAAGCCGGCGGTGAGCCGCTGGGCGAATATCGTCCTGGGCTTGGCCTATGCGGCGATCATGGTGCTGACGATGCGCGGCGCCTGGGATTTCTATCTGTTCTACGGCGTCGTCGAAATCCTGCTGTGCCTGCTGATCGTCGGCCATGCGTGGAAATGGCCAAGGGCCCAAGCATGAACACGAATGCCAAGCTCGCCCGTACAGCGGGCCTGCTCTATCTGATCGTGGTCGCAGCCGGCATCTTCAGCCTGGGTTACGTGCCGTCGCAAACGGTCGTGCCGGGCGACGCGGCGGCGACGTGGACGAAGATCGCTTCGTCGGAAACGCTGTTCCGGCTCGGTATCGGCGCGAGCGGCGTTTGTTACGTGGCTTTCCTGTTGCTGCCGCTGGCTTTGTATCGGCTATTGAGCCAGGTGAACAAGAGCGCAGCCGTGTTGATGGTCGCGTTCGCCGCCGTGAGCGTCCCGATTTCGCTGGCGAACCTGTCGAACAAGCTCGAAGTGCTGTCTCTGCTGAGCGGCGCCGACTATTTGCGGGCATTCACGGCCGAGCAGTTGCAAGCCCAGGCGATGCTCTCGCTTGACGCCTACAACAAAGGGATTTGGGTCGCCAAGATTTTCTGGGGCTTGTGGTTGCTGCCGTTCGGCTATCTGGTGTTCCGATCCGGCTTGTTGCCGCGGATCCTCGGCCTGCTGCTGATGGCGGGCTGCTTCGGCTATCTGATCGATTTCTGCGGCCGCGTGTTGTTTCCAGGCTATCCGGACACCGCCCTCGCGCGGTTCGTCATCTTGCCCGCCACGATCGGCGAAATCGGTAGCTGCCTGTGGCTGCTGGTCATGGGCGCCCGGGAATCGAAGAAAACCGTCGCCGATCCCGTCTGACGTTCCCGATGTCGCCGCGCCGTGCCATGCTTGCGCCAGGAGGCGGGCATGCGACGCATACGGAAACGGATCATCGTGGCGGCGGGTTTGTTGATGGCGGCGATGCCCGCTGCCGCCGCTCCACCGGCCAGGGATGCGTACGCAGCGCCGCAAGGTAGTTGCGACGGCTATCCGCGCCTGGCCATCGGCATGGCGAACGGTTTTTGCGCTGGGCTGGTCCTGGGCCCCACCGCCGGAAACAAGACGCGCAAGCTGCTGTTGCCGCGTTCGCTGGCTCAATTGGACGAGACGACCTGGCTCGTCACCGATCTCGGCGGCTGGGGCACGGTCCGCGGTTCGATCTGGAAACTGCGTAGTCGTCCCGGGCAAGCGCCCGAATTGACGCGCCTGCTCGACAAATTGAACCTGCCGCATGCGCTGGCCATCGGTCCTGACGGCTTGGCCTACGTCGGCGAGATGAGCAAGATTTTCCGTTTCGACCCGCGCGCCGCGGACCCGGCCAAGACCGTCGGAACCGTGATCGCGGATTTGCCCGACAATCGTTTGCACGAGAACCGGCATCCGCTGTCCAAATTCGCGTTCGCCAGCGACGGCGCTTTGCTGGTCAACATCGGCGCGCCTTCCGATCAATGCTTGGACAAGGCTGGCAAGCCGCTCGGCAAGACTTGCCCCGAATCCGAGCAAGACGAACACGCCGCCAGCATCCGCCGTTACGCGTTGCTGAGCCCGGGGCGCTGGAGCCGCGAATACACCGTCTACGCCAAGGGTCTGCGCAATTCTGTCGCGCTGGCCCTGCATCGCTCGGGCACCATGTTGCAAGGCGAGAACAGTTACGATTTCGCCGCGCGCTGGTCGCCTTTCGACGAGATCAATGTCATCGAAGCGGGCAAGCACTACGGCTGGCCATATTGCGCCGACGTCGCGACGCCTACGCCTGGCTGGAAAGCCGTCCGTGCGATGGATTGCGCTTCGGCTGCGCATACCGCGCCGGCGTTGCTGTTGCCGCCGCACGCCGCGCCGCTGGACATGCTGTGGTACGAGGGTGCGATGTTCCCGCAACTGAAAGGCAAGCTGTTGATCACCTGGCACGGTTATCGCTCGATCGGCGGACGCATCGCCGCATACGCTACCGATGCCAAGGGCGTGCCGGTCGCGGACAAGGGCGCGCGCTATCCCGTCTATGGCGCAGCGCCGCGACCTTACGGCATCGGGCCGGCGGCGAATGCCCAGATCCTCACGCCGGGCTGGGATCGCGTCGCCGGCAAACGGCCGCAGGGTTCGCCGGTCGGGCTGGCCGTGGCGAAGGACGGCGCGATCTGGACCACCGACGACCGCGCTGGCCTGGTTATCCGTATCGCCGCGGATCGTCCTTAGCGGCCGCGTCTCGCAACAAGAGACGCCGGGCGGCTACAGTAGCGGCAGATCGGCATCGAGCGCTTCCGTGGCCAAACTGCAAGGCAAATCCCGTACCGCTTACGTCTGCGCCGAATGCGGCGCCGAGCACAATAAATGGCAGGGCCAATGCGCCGAATGCGGCGCCTGGAATTCCCTGAGCGAATTCGTGGTCGAATCCGCCGCGGCGGCCAAATCGCCCGCGGCGCGGCGTTCGGGTTGGGCCGGAAAGATCGACGCGCCCAAAGTCACCGCGTTGAAGGACGTGCGGCACAGCGAGGAAGCACGCGTGTCCACCGGCATCAGCGAATTCGATCGCGTGCTGGGCGGCGGCCTGGTCGAAGGCGCGGTGGTGCTGGTCGGCGGCGATCCGGGCATCGGCAAGTCGACATTGCTGCTGCAGGCCTTGGCGCAGATGGCGCCGTCGTTGCCGGGCTTGTACGTGACGGGCGAAGAGTCGCTGGGGCAGGTCGCAGGCCGTGCCTCGCGCTTAGGCTTGCCGCTGGATGGCTTGAACGCGCTGGCCGAAACCGGCGTCGAACGCATCCTCGAACACGCCGTCGCATTGCAACCTAAGTTGATCGTCGCCGATTCCATTCAAACGTTGTGGACCGAACAGCTGACCGCCGCTCCTGGCTCGGTCAGCCAGGTGCGCGAAAGCGCCGCGCGCTTGGTGCGTTATGCGAAGGAAACCGGCGCGGCCGTGTTCCTGGTCGGCCACGTCACCAAGGAAGGCGGCATCGCCGGCCCGCGCGTGCTCGAGCACATGGTCGACGCGGTGCTGTATTTCGAGGGCGATTCCGGTTCGCGCTTCCGCGTGCTGCGCGCGTTCAAGAACCGCTTCGGCGCGGTCAACGAACTGGGCGTGTTCGCGATGGGCGACAAGGGTCTGCGCGAAGTGCCCAATCCTTCGGCGATCTTCCTGTCCGGTGGCAGCGCGCAGCAGCCCGGCAGCTGCGTGATGGTCACTCGCGAAGGCACGCGGCCGTTGCTGGTGGAAGTGCAGGCGCTGGTCGATTCGTCGCCGCTGTCCAACCCGCGCCGGGTCGCGGTGGGCCTGGAGCAGAACCGATTGGCGATGTTGCTGGCGGTACTGCATCGGCACGGCGGCGTCGTGGTCGGCGATCAGGACGTGTTCGTCAACGTGGTCGGCGGCATCCGCGTGCAGGAGACCGCCGCCGACTTGCCTGTGCTGCTGGCCGTGCTTTCGTCGCTACGCGACAAGCCGTTGCCGGAAAAGACCGTGGCTTTCGGCGAAGTGGGGTTGTCGGGCGAAATACGGCCGGTGCCCAACGGCGAAGAGCGCCTGAAGGAAGCCGCCACGCACGGCTTCAAGCGCGCCATCGTGCCGAAAGCGAATGCGCCGAAAGCGGGCAGCTACAAGGGCATGGAAGTCGTCGCGGTCGAGCGGTTGTCCGACGCTCTGTCCGCCGGCGAATAACCGCTTGTGTAGAGTCGAGCCTGCTCGACTGCTTTTTCTGCAAGATCGCGAGACCGTACCGAAGAGCAGTCGAGCAGGCTCGACTCTACAAGCCGCTCGTGCGCGGCGCTTAGCGGAGGTTGCCTCCGCACTGGTTCAAGCAGGTGTTGTAGATCTGCTGGCATTTGTACAGCGGCAAGGTTCCGCTTTCGATGCAATTCACGTACTGCGTTTGGCAATTCTGCTGGCAGGTGTAGGCATACGCGCCCAGCGACAGCGCTGCGCCGATGCAGAGCAGGCCGAATGCCGCGAACGCGCGGGTTTTGGTTTTTGCAGACATCGTTGTCCTCCTTGCGCCCACCATGGGCGGGAGAAGCTATATCGCTGCGGCGGATGCCCTGCTGTGATGCCGCTCACAATGCGTAGCCCGGGTGGAGCGAAGCGATACCCGGGGCTTCTTGGACGCCGAATAACGTTCCGGTTTCTCGGGTCGCGATGGCTTGGTTTGCTCGGGGAGATGGCGTTCCCGGGTATCGCTTCGCTCCACCCGGGCTACGGTCAATGCCCGCCCGACGCCGCCGGACCGACCTTGGCCGTGAACGGCGGTTTGGCCATCCACACGAACAGGATCACCACCAGGAAGATGATGCCCAGTAGGTGGAAGATCTCGTTGAAACCGATCTGTGCGGCCTGGTTGGAGATCATCCGTTCCAGCATCGCCGCGCCGCGCTGCAAGTCGCCGCCGCCCATCTGGGAGACGGTGGCCACGGTATTCGGGTCGTAGGCGGACAGTTTTTCGGTCATGTGTGCGTGATGCACCTCGCCGCGCTCGGTCCAGGCGTAAGTCGTCAGCGAGGCCGCGAAACTGCCGCCCAACGTTCGCATGAACGTTGCCAGTCCCGAGCCCGCAGCGATCTCGTGCGGTTGCAGGTCCGACAGCAATATCTGCAGTACCGGCATGAAGAACAACGCCACGCCGAAGCCCTGGAACAACTGCACCATCGCGATGTGATTGAAATCCACATCCAGATTGAAGCCGGCGCGGGCGAAGCTGGTGAGCGACATCGCGATGAAGGCCAGCGTGGCCAGCCAGCGTAAATCGAACTTGTGCGCGTAGCGGCCGACGAACGGCGTCAGCAAGACCGGCAATATGCCGATCGGCGCGGTGGCGAAACCGGCCCAGATCGCGGTGAAGCCCAAATTGCGCTGCAACCACAGCGGCACCAGGATGCCGACGCTGAAGAAGGCGGCGTAAGCCACCACCATCGCCGCGGTGCCGGCGCTGAAGTTGCGGTGCCGGAATAGGCGCAGGTTGACGATGGGATCCTTGTCGGTGAGCTCCCAGATCACGAACACCGCCAGCGCGATCGCGGAGATGATCGACAAAGCCACGATCAGATTGGAACGGAACCAGTCCTCGTCATTGCCCAGATCCAGCAATATCTGCAGCGCGCCGACGCCGATCACCAGCGTGATCAGGCCGACGTAATCCATCTTCGGCTTTTCCAGCTTCTCGGGCCGGCCGCGCAACTGGCTGCCGACCACCAGGCTGGCGAAGATGCCGATCGGCACGTTGATGAAGAAGATCCATTCCCAACTGTAGTTGTCGGTGATCCAGCCGCCCAAGATCGGGCCCGCGATCGGCGCCACCACCGTCACCATCGCCAGCAAGGCGATGGCCTGGCCGCGTTTGTGCGGCGGATAGATCGAAATCAGCAGTGCCTGGGTGATCGGATACATCGGCCCGGCGACGAAGCCTTGCAGTGCGCGCGCGGCGACCAGCAGACCCATGCTGTTGGCCAGACCGCACAACAGCGAGGCGATGACGAACAGGAAAGTCGCCCAGACGAACAGCTTGCGCTCGCCGAAATGGCGGGTGAGCCAGCCGGTCAGCGGCAACGCAATCGCATTGCTCACTGCGAACGAAGTAATGACCCACGTCGCCTGGTTCGCGCTGCCGCCCAGATTGCCGGAGATGGTCGGCAACGAAACGTTGGCGATGGTCAGGTCCAACACCTGCATGAACGACGCCAGCGCCAGGCCGAGCGTGGTCAGCGGAATGTTGCGCGGGCGGAAGCCGGCCTGTGGCGCCGGCGCGGCGCCGGCAGTGGCGGTTGCGGACATGGGGAATGCCTAAGCGGTGTGCGTGCGGTGCGCTGCGCGCATCGAAAAAGTTGTCCGGACGCAGTGCGGGGCCTGTGTCCGGACGGGGGGAATCAGCTGCGGCGGGCCAGGTTTTCGCGGATCACTTTCTGGATCAGCGTTTCGGCGTCGGCCAACTGCTTGGCGTAGGCCTCGGTCGTCAGCACTGGCTTGGTCGGCGCGACGGCCGCCAGCACCGGACCGTTCTGGTCGCGCAGGCCGACGTCGACGCTCATGCTCAAGCCCAGGCGCAACGGATGTTCGGCAACTTGCTTGGGATCCAGTTCGATCCGCACCGGCACGCGCTGCACGATCTTGATCCAGTTGCCGCTGGCGTTCTGCGCCGGGAGCAGGGCGAACGCGCTGCCGGTGCCCAGGCCGAGGCTGACGATCTTGCCGTCGTACTTGACGTCCTTGCCGTACAAGTCGGAATGCAGTTCGACCGGCTGTCCGATCCGCATCTTGTGCAGCTGGGTTTCCTTGAAGTTGGCATCGACCCAGACTTGCTCCAGCGGCACGATCGTCATCAAGGCCGTGCCCGGTTGTACGCGTTGGCCCAACTGCACGTTGCGCTTGGCGACATAGCCGGAGACCGGCGCGACGATCGCGGCGCGCTGCAGGTTCAGGTAAGCCTGGCGCAGCTGAGCGGCGGCCGCTTGCACCTGCGGCTGGTCGGCGACCGTGGTCGCATCGACCAAGGCGCGGTTACGCGATAGTTGTCCACCGGCGGATGAAAGCGAAGCCTCCGCAGCGGCGAGCATGTCGCGTGCGTGCGCCAGCTCTTCGGCCGACACTGCGCCGCTGGCGACCAGGCCTTCGCGACGCTTCACGTCGGCGCGCGCCTGCTTCACCGCCACTTGCCGCGCGGCAAGATCGGCTTGGCCGGCATCGACCGCGCTGTACAGGCCGCGCACTTGGCGCACGGTGCTGGCCAGATTCGCCACGGCTTGCTCGTAGGCGACCTTGGCGTCGTTGGGATCCAGTTGCACCAACACTTGGCCGGCGGCGACCTTCATGCCGTCGTCGGCGCCGATGCTGACCACGGTGCCGATGGTCTGCGGCGTGATGCTGACCACGTTGCCTTGCACGTAGGCGTCGTCGGTGTCTTCGTGCCAGCGCGCGACCAGGAAGTAGTAGAACATCCATGCGATAGCGGCGATCACGACGACAGCCGCCAGGATCAGCAGCGCTTTGCGGCGCTTGCCGTTCTTCGGCGCGGGTGCCGCGGCGGCCGCGGCTTGCGGGTTGATTTCGGTGGTCATGGCGTGGGGGCCTTGAAAACGTTGTTATTCGGGGTGTCGGAAAGGGACGCGGTAGCGGGCGAGGCCAAGGTCAGGCCGCCGCCGAGCGCGCGGTCGAGGTCGACCGTCGCAGCCAGGCGTTGCGCACGCAGTGCGGCGACCTGTTGTTCGAGTTGCAGCAAAGGGCGCTGAGCGGACAGCACGTCCAGTTGCGTGCCCAGGCCGGCGCGATAGCGCGTGTCGGCCAGCTTCAACGCGGCTTGCGCGGCGTCGCGGGCCTGCGTCGCCGAGGCGATCTGCGCATCCAGCGAACGCGCGGCTTGCAACGCGTCGGTGACTTCGTGCAGCGCAGTCACCAAAGTCTGGTTGTAGTTGGCGACGGCCAGATCGTAGTCGGCATCGCTCTTCTCCAGATTGCTGCGCAGGCGGCTGCCGTTGAAGATCGGCAGGCTCAGCGCGGGTCCGCCGAAGCCGAGCAGGGCGTCGTTGCTGAAGAGATCGGACAGACCGGAAGAAGCCAAGCCGACCAGCGCGCTCAGATTGACGCTGGGCTTGAACGCGGCCTTGCTGGCGTCGATGCCGCGGCTGGCGGCTTCCACGCGCCAGCGCGCGGCGACCACGTCGGCGCGATGGCCGAGCAGTTCGCTGGGCAGCACGTTCGGCACGCCGGGCGCCGGTGCGGCCAGCAATTGCGGCGCGGCGATGTCCAAACCGCGGTCCGGACCTTTGCCCATCAGCGCGGCGATCGCGTTGCGCAATGCATCGATCTGCTGTTGCGCCGCTTGCGCCTGTTGCTTCGCGCTGGCGATGGCGCTTTCGGCCTGGCGCAGTTGCAATTGGTTGTCCAGGCCAGCCTTGACGCGCTGGCCGCTGAGGTCGGACAAGTGCGAGGACCGCTTCTGTTCGTTGTTGGCGACATCGAGTGCGGCGTATGCCTGCGACAACGACACATAAGCGCGCGCGATATTGGCCGACAGCGTCAGCCGCGCGGCTTGCGCATCGACTTCGGCGGCGCGGGCCTGGCCGACCGCGGCTTCGTATTTCGCGCGTTGTCCGCCCCACAGATCGGGCGTCCATTTGAAGTTGAGCATGACCACGGTGCTGGCCTGCAGATCGCCGCCCATCGGCGGCGGCACCAGGGTTTCCGGCAACTGCACGCCGGTGTACTGCGCGCTGAGGCTGGTTTCCGGCTTGCGCGTGTCGTTGGCCATGTTCGCCTGGGCCTGCGCTTGGCGCAGGCGCGCGTCGGCGGCTGCGAGCGAGGGATTGCCTTGCAGCGCTTCGCGGATCAGCGCATCCAGTTGCGGATCGCCGAGCGCATTCCACCAATCCTGTTTCGGAAACGCGGCGTCGCTCAGTTCGAATGCGCCGAAGCTGCGCGAGGTGTGCAGCGTGTCGGCTTCGGTGATGCGGCCTTCGGGCGCGAGGCCGTGCGTGCTGGCGCAACCGGCCAAGGCCAGCGCGGAGGCGAGCAGGGCGATCGCGGGAAAACTGCGTCGGGGAAGGTAAGAGGACATGTTCAGTCGTCCGTCAAAGTGAGGTTGTCGCGGACGCGTTCGAGCAGGCGCGTCAGGTAATCGCGTTCGGAATCGCTCATGCCGGTGAAGGCGCGCTCGCGGACGCGCATGCCGCATTGGTCGATGTCGCGCCAGATGGCCGAACCGGCTTCGGTCAGATGGATATGCAGAGCGCGGCGGTCGCTGGGATCGTCGACCCGGACGATCAGGCCGCGGGCCTCCAGCTTGTCCAGCAGCCGGGTCATGGCGCCCGGGTTCAGCTCCGCGGCCCGGGCCAGGTCGGTGACGCTGGCGATGCCGTCGGCCAGCTTCTTGATGGTGACGTACTGGCTGAAGGTCAGCTCATGGCCCGACTGGGCCAGTTCGTGTTCCATCCGCGCCCACAAATTGTCGCGGACCTGGCGGATCAGCAGGCCCAGCGAGGATCCGCTGCAGACCGCTTTGGGCTGGGTCGTGTTCATGGCGCCGAACAATAATATCCGGCGCAATATTTGTCAATGCAAATATTGTTTCAGCAATAGAACGGCGAGTTCGGGAAACCTGAATGGACCGGGATGGGCCTAGGTAGCTTTAAAGCCGTCATTTCCGCGAAAGCGGGAATCCAGTGACTTTCGCTCTTGGCCTACGGTGGCGGCAGGGGCCATCAAGAGCAAAGTCGCTGGATTCCCGCCTACGGGGAATGACGACTTTAAAAAGCTAATCCCTGGCTAGCGCAGCATCGAGCGCCAAGGCCTGTGCATCCGAGTCTGAATCCGCCATCGGCAACGCGATGTTTGGGGCAATGCCCTCGATCTCGTTCGTCCCGTCCTCGAGAAACCGCGCGCAATTGGGCATCCACACATCGACAGGCACCACGTCGAGCCGGGTCGGATTACCGCCGTCGACGTAGCCGCACCCGGCGCCGGCCGTCTTTTCGCCGAGCACGGTCGCGACCTTGTTCTGCTGCAGCCAGGCGACGAAATCCTCGGCCGCCGAACCGGTGCTTCGGTCGGCGAGAATCAATAGCGGCCCATGCCATTCGCCGGTGCCTTGCAACGCGATGCGGTCGGCGCTCGTCCCGGCGAACACCGGGCAAGGCGCCGGCGTGCCGCGCCACACCGCGCTGCGATCGCAGGCCGGCGCGGTCCGCAGCGCGCCGCGGCGGTGCAGTTCGCGATCGGTCATCAGCGCAACGACTTCGCTCACCCATTCGGTGCCGCCGCCGTTGCCAGACACGTCCACCAGCAGGCGGCGCACGCCGTGCTTGCGCAGTTCGGCGACGGCTTCGCGCAACTGCGCTTGCTGGCGCGCGCGTACGGCGAGTTTCAAGGCGTAGCGGCCGATGCCGGGTTCGAATACGGCCTGGCAGGCCGACAAGTACTGATCCTCGCCGAACTGGGCGATGCGCAGCACGCCCGTATCGCCCGCTGTGCCACTCGGGAAATCGCCATCGCGCATCCGTTTCCAGCCCGGGATCTTCGCGAACGGAAAGCGGAACGAGTGATCGCCTTCTTCATAGCCCGCAGCAGCGCAGTCAGTGCCGGCGGGAGGATCGATCTCTTCCGCGGCATGCGTGCCGGCGATCGCCTGCATCGGCGCAGGCCGTTCCCCCGGCTTCATCCGCAGATGCGGATCGCCGAAGCCGCGCACGAAGCCGCGCAAGGCGACGAAGGCGCGCACGTTCGAATGCGCATTGCGCAAAGCGTCCGTCGTGCGCCGATCCAGCGCGGCCAGATCGATGCCGCGCTTGTCGACCATCCAATCCAGATTCGCATAGCCTTGAGCCATGTCGCGCTTCAGCCGGGCGTAGTCGGACAGCCAGGCGTCCGCGTCGTAGCTGGCGACATCCCAAACGATGGCCAGCGCGAGCAGTGCCGCGACCGTCAGCGTCGCGTATTTGAAGTATTTCTTGGCGCGCTTGAAGCGCGTGCCGGGGCCGATGCGTTTCAAGTCGCTACGCTCCGATGGAGTGCTGCGACGATAGCCGGCGCCCCCGGACATGGGCTTCGGGAAGCGACGAAACCGGGAACAGTCCGACGAACCGCGTCCTGGCGGTTGTAGAGTCGAGCCTTGCTCGACTGCTTTTCGGTCAGGAAGCGTGAAGCAAGAGCAGTCGAGCAAGGCTCGACTCTACAAAAGCATGAATTCGAAGCGGCTAGACGCGCTTCAGCAGCAGCTCCAGCACGAACTTGCTGCCGAAGAAGGCCAGCACCAGCAGCGCCATCGCCGCCAGCGTCCAGCGCACCGCGGTCGCGCCGCGCCAACCGTAACGCCAGCGGCCCAGCAACAGCGCGCCGAAAGCCAGCCAGGACAGCACGCTCAGCACCGTCTTGTGGATCAGGTGCTGCGCGAACAGGTTTTCGACGAACAGCGCTCCAGTCAGCAGGGTCGCGGTGAGCAACACGAAGCCGACGGCGATGGTCCGGAACAGTAGCGATTCCAATTCGGTCAGCGGCGGCAGCGCGCGCAGCCAGCCGCGGAATTCGCGCCGGCGCAGCGCGCGTTCCTGCACCCACAGCATGATCGCCAGCAACGCGGCGATGGCCAGCGTGGCGTAGGCGAGCAGGGCGCACCAGGCGTGCAACTGCAGGCGCCAATCCAAGGTTTCGCCCGGAACGTGGCCGTAGAACGCATAGCCCAGCAGCACCGCGGCCGCCACCGGGAATACGACCACGCCCAAGGCCGCCATCTTTCCGCCGGCGCCGAAAGATGTCGTCAGCGCCGCCATGCCCAGCCCGACCAGCGACAGCGCGGCGAAGAAATGCATGTCCGCGCCGCCGCTCTGGCGCCAACCGACGACATGATCGGCGGCATGCAGAATCACCGCCGCCAGGGCGGGCCCCAGCCAGGCCTTCGATATCGTCCCGTCGTCGCGCGCCAGCCCGCGCACCAGCAGCCCGGCAGCGGCCAGATAGAGCAAAACGGCGATGAGAACGATTGTCATCGGCGAAGTGTCGCACACCCCCGGATTTTGGGAAGGGCCGCGGCCTCCGGAATCTGCGGGCCTTTGTGGGAGCGGCTTTAGCCGCGAGCTCTTCGGCACGCCAGGATCCTGCGGGAAAAGCTCGCGGCTGAAGCCGCTCCCACAAAGGAAGCGGCCGCTCTGGGGCGACCGCTATAATTCGACTTTTCCCGACAGACGCCTCACACCCATGTTCGAATCGCTCACCCAACGCCTGTCCGGCACCATCGAACGCCTGCGCGGACGCGGCCGGCTGACCGAGGAAAACATCCGCGAGGCCACCCGCGAGGTGCGCATCGCCCTGCTCGAGGCCGACGTGGCCTTGCCGGTGGTGCAGGCCTTGATCGAGCGGATCAAGGTGCGTGCGGTCGGCCAGGAAGTGCTGAGGAGCCTCACACCCGGTCAGGCGCTGATCAAAGTCGTGCGCGACGAGCTGACCACGGTCATGGGTTCGTCGGCCAGCGAACTGAACCTCAATGTGCCGGCGCCCGCGGTGATCCTGATGGCCGGCCTGCAGGGCGCTGGCAAGACCACCACCGTGGCCAAGCTCGCCAAGCACCTGAAGGAAAAGCGCAAGAAGAAGGTGATGGTGGTCAGCGCCGACGTCTACCGTCCGGCCGCGATCGAACAATTGAAGACGCTGGCGCAGCAGGTGGACGTTTCGTTCTTCCCGTCCGAAGCCTCGCAAAAGCCCGAAGCCATCGTCCGCGCCGCGATCGACGATGCGCGCAAATCCTTCGCCGACGTGCTGATCGTCGACACCGCCGGCCGCCTGGCGATCGACGAAGCGATGATGGCCGAGATCAAGGCCCTGCATGCCGCGGTGAATCCGGTCGAAACCCTGTTCGTGGTCGATTCGATGACCGGCCAGGACGCGGCCACCACCGCGAAGGCCTTCAGCGAAGCGCTGCCGCTGACCGGCGTGGTGCTGACCAAGACCGATGGCGATGCGCGCGGCGGCGCGGCGCTGTCGGTGCGCTACGTCACCGGTCGGCCGATCAAATTCATCGGCGTGGGCGAGAAGCCCGACGGCCTGGATGTGTTCCATCCCGACCGCGTCGCCAGCCGCATCCTGGACATGGGCGACGTGTTGTCGCTGGTCGAACAGGTCGAGCAGCAGGTCGACAAGGACAAGGCCGCGAAGCTGGCGGAGAAGGTCGCCAAAGGCAAGAAGTTCGATTTGAACGACATGCGCGACCAATTGGAGCAGATGCAGAACATGGGCGGTTTGTCCGGATTGATGGACAAGCTGCCGGGCATCGGCCAAGTGCCGGATACGGTGAAAGCGCAGGTCACCGGCAAGGAAATGCCGCGGATGATCGCCATCATCAATTCCATGACCAAGAAGGAACGGCGCAACCCGCAACTGCTCAACGGCTCGCGCCGCGCGCGCGTGGCCAAGGGTTCGGGCACGACGCCGGCCGACGTGAACCGGCTGCTGAAGCAATATCAGCAGATGGAAAAGATGATGGGCAAGCTGGGCCGTGGCGGCATCAAGGGCATGATGCGCGGCATGCGCGGGATGATGGGCGGCGGCGGAATGCCGTTCCGCTGACGAGCTTCTGCTTTTCGTAGGAGCGGCTTTAGCCGCGAGCTTTTGCCGCCAATAGTCGTGACGCCGCGACTTGAAGGGAAGAGCTCGCGGCTAAAGCCGCTCCTACAAAGAGCCAAGCAGCAGGAGCGAGAATGATCGTTCGCGAACGCGCCAACGCCTTCTGCGCACGCTACGGCCTGCGTCTGCCGATCCTGCTCGCGCCGATGGCCGGCGCCTGTCCGGTGCGACTTTCGATAGAAATCGGCAAAGCCGGCGGCATGGGCGCATTGGGCGCGCTGATGTCTACGCCCGACGAAATCGGCGCCTGGATGTCCGGCTACCGCGCGGCGACCGATGCGCCTGTGCAGATCAATCTGTGGATTCCCGAGCCCTCGCCACCGCACCGCGACGCAGAACGCGAACGCCGCATGCGCGAATTCCTGTCGGTTTGGGGGCCTGCCGTCGACGCGGCCGCAGGCGACGCGAGGCCGTACGATTTCGAATCGCAGTTCGATGCCTTGATCGAAACGCGTCCGCAGGTCGCTTCTTCGATCATGGGCGTATTCTCCGAACGCCACGTCGCGCGTTTGCGCCAAGCGGGCATCGCCTGGTTCGCGACCGCGACCACCCTGCGCGAAGCGCTCGCCGCGCAAGCCGCGGGTGCGGACGCGATCCTCGCGCAGAGTTTCGAAGCCGGCGGCCATCGCGGCGCGTTCGATCGGAATGCGGCGGAACGCCAAGCGGTGGGTTTGTTCGCCTTGTTGCCGAGATTGGCCGACAAGCTCGATGTTCCGATCGTCGCCTGCGGCGCCATTGCCGATGGCCGCGGCATCGCCGCCGCGCTGACGCTCGGTGCCAGCGCCGTGCAGATCGGGACCGCATTCTTGCGCTGTCCCGAGGCCGGCATCGCGCCGAGTTGGGCGCAGGCGCTGGCCGGGGCCGAACCGGAAGATACCCGGCCGACCCGGGCCTTTTCCGGCCGGCTGGGCCGGTCGCTGGCGACCGATTACGTTCGCGAAATGGCTGAATCGGGCGCCCCGGCGCCGGCCGACTACCCAGTCCAGCGCGGCCTGACCGCGGCGATGCGAAAACAGGGCGGGCAAGGCGACGATCTGGCCCGGATCCAGGCCTGGGCAGGCCAATCGGCCTGGCTGGCCCCGGAGGAGCCTGCGGCCGACTGTATTGCGAGGTGGTGGGAGCAGGCTCGGCCTCTGATCTGATTGCCCGATCCCGGGAGTTTTCTTGGCCGCTTCAATGGCTTACAATTTCCGGCTTACCTCGCCGTCCTGGCGACTGGGCAACACGAGCAAACCAATGGTCAAGATCCGTCTCACCCGTGGCGGCGCGAAGAAGCGCCCCTTCTACCACATCATCGTCACCGACCAGCGCGCCGCGCGCGATGGCCGCAACATCGAGCGCCTGGGCTATTTCAACCCGATCGCTTCGGGCGCCGAAAAGCGCGTCGAACTCGACATCGCCCGTGCCGACCACTGGCTGAGCAAGGGTGCGCAGATGACCGACAAGGTCCGCAACCTGTACAAGGAAGCGGCCAAGGTCCAGGCTTCGGCCTGATCCCGACGGCCGTGCGTCGCGCGGCCGGCACGCCATGAACGATACCGAGCGCCGCGTCCTGTTGGGCAGGATCGTCGGCGCTTTCGGCGTGCGCGGCGAACTCAAGCTCGAATCGTTCACCGAACCGAAAACGGCGATCTTCCGTTACCAGCCGTGGACCTTGCGCGACGCGCAGGGCCGCGAGCGCGCATCGCAAGGCGCGCGCGGCCGCGAAACGCCGAAAGGCGTGGTCGCGACACTGCCGGAAGTGGCCGATCGCGACGCGGCCGAAGCTCTGCGCGGCACCGAAGTCTGGGTAGCGCGTTCGGCGCTGCCGCCGCCGAAGGAAGGCGAGTACTACTGGATCGACCTGGAAGGCTTGCGCGTGGTCAACCGCGAAGGCGCCGAGTTCGGCCGGGTCTCGCATCTGTTTTCCACCGGCGCGAACGACGTGCTGGTGGTGCAGGGCGATCGCGAACGGATGATCCCGTTCCTGATGCCCGATTACATCGTCTCGATCGATTTCGGCGCCGGCCTGATCGTCGTCGATTGGGACCCCGATTTCTGATTTCGTAGAGTCGAGCCTGCTCGACTGCTTTTCCTCCCGAGGGCGAAGAAGCAAGAGCAGTCGAGCAGGCTCGACTCTACGAAAACCAAAGGCAACGCATGCGCATCGACATCGTCAGCCTGTTCCCCGAATTCGTGGCCCAGATCGCCGGCCACGGCGTGGTCGGCCGCGCCCAGGAGCGCGGCCTGATCGCACTGCAAGGCTGGAACCCGCGCGACTACGCCGAGGGCAATTACCGCCGGGTCGACGATCGCCCCTTCGGTGGCGGCCCCGGCATGGTGATGCTGATCGATCCGCTGCGCGCCAGCCTGACGGCCGCGCGCGCCGCCGACCCGGCGCCGGCCAAGGTCGTCTACCTCAGCCCGCAAGGCGCACCGCTGACCCAGGCGAAAGTGCGCGAACTGGCGGCTGAGCCGCGCCTGATCCTGCTCTGCGGCCGCTACGAGGGCGTCGACGAACGCCTGATCGCCGCCGAAGTGGACGAGGAGATTTCGATCGGCGATTACGTCCTGTCCGGCGGCGAATTGGCCGCAGCGGTGGTGATCGACGCCGTCGCCCGGCTCCAGGACGGCGCCCTGAACGACGCCGAATCGGCCGCCCAGGACAGCTTCGATGCCGACGGCCTGCTCGACTGCCCGCACTACACCCGTCCGGTCGAGCACGAACTGGGCACCGTGCCCGAGGTGCTGATGTCCGGCAACCACGCCGGAATCGCCCGTTGGCGCCGGCAACAGGCCCTGGGCCGGACCTGGCAGCGGCGGCCGGACCTGCTGGACGAGGCGACCCTATCGGAGACCGACCGCCGCCTGCTGGAAGCGTTCAAGGCCGAAAATCCGTAGGGTGGGCCTTGGCCCACCGATGCCATCGTTCGGATGCGACAAGCAACGGGCGAAACTTCGCCCATTGCCGTTCGGATTGCGAAATGGCGATGGTGGGCCAAGGCCCACCCTACGAGGCCGGGCCTTTCCGGGCAGAGCGGCATAAACCCTAGCCACGCAAGGAAAAAGCCCGCTATAATGCGCGGCTTCGCTCTACCGCCAGGCCTTGCCGGCCCGGCAACCACAATAACGACAGAACCCCAAGATCAAGCAGGCCGCGCCATGAACAAGCCCTCGTTGAATACGCTGTTGCAGGAATTCGAAGCCGCCCAGACGCAGCGCAAGCTGCCCGACTTCGGCCCGGGCGACACCGTCGTCGTCAACGTCAAAGTGAAGGAAGGCAACCGCGAGCGCGTCCAGGCCTACGAAGGCGTGGTCATCGGCAAGAAGAACGCCGGCCTCAACTCCGCCTTCACCGTGCGCAAGATCTCGCACGGCTACGGCGTCGAGCGCGTGTTCCAGACCCACAGCGCCAGCATCGACTCGGTGCAGGTCAAGCGCCGCGGCGACGTGCGTTCGGGCAAGCTGTACTACCTGCGCGGCCTGGAAGGCAAGAAGGCGCGCATCAAGGAAGACTTGGCCGCCCACGCCAAGGCCAAGAACGCGGCGGCTGCCGAATAAGCTTTCGCGTCAAACGAATAAGAACGGCCGCCTCCGGGCGGCCGTTTTGTTTTTAGCCGTCATTCCCGCGAAAGCGGGAATCCAGTGACTTGGCTCTTCGACATTCTCGCAACGCCGGATCGAAAGTCGCTGGATTCCCGCTTTTCGCGGGAAATGACGGCGCAGATTACGAAAACACCGGCCGGAAGAACGACCGCTCCCAGCTCACGATGCATCTTGTCCGCTCCGCCAGCGCCCACGCTTCCTGGCATTCGGCATCGCTCATGCTCGCTTCGCGATAGCGCTCGTACTCGGCCATGCTGGGAAAGGTGAACATGGCCAAGGCCACGTTGCTGGTGCCTTCGGACGGCATGAAATAACCGTGGTGGTCGCCGCCGAATTTTTGGACCAGACGGATCCACATCCGCCCGTAGGTTTCGAAATCGTCGAGCTTGTAGGGATCGACGACGTAACGCAGGCAGCAGGTGACGATCATGTTGGCTCCGTTCTGGCGATGGGTGGCGATGTCGACGGCGAACGGGTCGCGATCGACGAAGCTTCAAGGCATATAGCCGGTCGACAGCGCATGCGCCCAATCCGGCCGGCCGCGACGTTCGGCGAGCGTCGCCATCGGCGCGAAGTCGTAAGGCACCGCGATCGATTCCGCGCTCCATGTATCACCGGAACGTTCGGCGATGGCGTAGCGCGCATCGGGCGAACCGGTCTGCACCGCATGCGGCGTCGGCCAATCCGTGAAAAAAGCCGGCAATCCGACGCTGCCGGGGTTGACGATCAGCTGGCCGCCCGCGCGCCTGACCGCGCGCGGATGATGCGTATGCCCGCAAGCGATCAACGCCGCGGTTTCGCCGCCGGTCCGGCTCTCGATCTCGTCCGCACTCGCCAAACGGATACCGTCGCCCTGCACCGATTCCAAGAAGTATTCGAGATCGCTGCCCGGCGTGCCGTGGCATAGGAACACGTCGTCGAAGCGCGCGGTCGGCGGCAGCGTGCGCAGCCAGGCGAGTTCGGCGTCGCTCAATTGTTCGAAGGCGTAATGATCGGATGGAGCGCGGCCGCCCGGTCCCGGATGCAGGATCTGGCGTTCGTGGTTGCCGGCCAGCGTCAGCCAGCCGGAGGCCATCAGATAGCGCGCGGTTTCCGAAGGCAGCAGCGGCCCGGACACGTTGTCGCCCAGCACGACGACGCGATCCGCGCCGCGGCGCGCGATGTCGGCGGCGACGGCTTCGAGCGCGGCGAGGTTGCCGTGGATGTCGGAGATCAAGGCCAGGCGCATCGCCGAACGATATCACCACGAAACGCGCAGCAGCTCTTGTGGGAGCGGCTTCAGCCGCGAGCTTTCTGCGGCCTGAGCCTTCGTCTTTCTCAAGGCTCCTGCCGCCGCTTTTTTGTAGGAGCGGCTTTAGCCGCGAGCTCTTTCCTCCAGCCTGCGACCTGAAGCCAAGAGCCCGCGGCTAAAGCCGCTCCTACAAAAAGAAGAAGCTCAAATGCCGAACCAGCCGCGTTGCCGCGCTTCCTGCAACCGCGCATCGATATGCCGCCACAGGGCAGGGCATCCGGCTTCGATCGGCTCGCGCACGCGCGCCACTACGCGCTCGTAGCCGATGCCGTTCTCGCGCCAGCTTTGGCCGTCGTTGGCCAGGTTCTGCAACACGGGCATGGCGCGGTCGACGGCGTTGGCCATGCGCGACTCGGCCGTGGTTCCGTCCTCGAATTCTTGCCACAACGCCAGCAGCTCCGCAGCTTGCGTCGGCGGCAGCAAGCCGAAGATCCGCTGCACCGCCGCCCATTCGGCAGCTTTACGTTCTTCCCAGCCGCCTTCGGCGAAAGCCATGGTGTCGCCGGTGTCGATCTCGCCGATGTCGTGGGCCAGCAGCATCTTGATCGTCCGGTTCAGATCGATGCCGGGATCGGCGTAGGGCGCCAGCGAAAACGCCAGCAACGCGAGCTGCCAGCTGTGCTCGGCGGAATTTTCGTAACGGTCCAACCCGAGCGGTTTGATCTTGCGGGTGACGCTTTTGAGTTTGTCCAGCTCGAGGATGAAGTCGACGATCGATTGCATCGCCTCGCGCGGCGCATCAGCGGACATACGAGGTAACCGTCACCAGGGAAGGACGGGGCTCGCCATCGATTTCTGCAGGCGAATATCGCAGAACGAGAAATTGCTCGCGTTCGGCCGGTTGCAGCGTCAAGCCGGCCGGATAGGACACCGCGGCATCTTGGACGCGGCCGGCATCATCCACGGCCAGGACGACGCAGATCAGATTGCCACCTCTCCGGAACAGGCCGCCGAGCCTGAACTTCGGTTCCGACGTCAGTTTCGCGGGCTTGGTCGCCGCTGCCGAAAGAACATGATCGGGAAGCCGCTCGCGGAAATCGGCTAAACCGGGTGCCTTGTCGCATGAAGTGACGGGCCTGGCGGCGTGAGCAGGGACGGCGGCCGCCAAGAGCAAGAGGACGAAGGCGAAGATCCGCATCGCGTCACGATGCATGCGCGGCGGCGATCAGCAGGCCGCCGATGATGGCCAGGTTCGACTGCCAACCCTTGACCGCGTTGGCTCGGGCTTCGCCTTGATGGTTCCAGAAATTGAGGAATATCGCCGAGGCGATCAAAGTGAATACGACAAGCCCGATCGCGGCCCAGAACGCCTGATAGCCGACGATCAGCGCCAGTCCGGCCACGGCTTGGAAAACGCTGCCCACGATCAGCGCGAGCTTCGCCGCGGGCACGCCGCGCGAGGCCATGAATTGCGTGAGTCCGCCCAGCATGAAGAAATGGTGGACACCGCCCACCACGAACAAGCCGCCGAGCAAAATGCGGCCGACGAGCCAAAGTACGGATTCCGGATCGATGGCCATACGCTTCCTGCCGGTTCGTGGAACCGCGACAGACTAGGTCAAGCGCGAGCGGATGTCACGGCGACGTCCGGAATCCAGGCTTGCAGCCATCGTGCGATCTTATCGTCGGCGCTCAAGCGTTGCGGGGAAACGTCTACGGTCTCGGCGAATCCCGGATCGCCATCCAGGCACTTCGCATTCACCGCGCCGAAGAGGCGTCCTTCCTGTTCGAATACCACGGCGATCAAGACGCCGCAGTGCCCGCATACTTGGAATCGCGCGTTTTCCGAGCCTTGCCGATATTCACGGCGGCTGCCGGCGACGTGTTCTTCGATCGACAACGCGCCGGCCGGATCGGACAGGTAGGCCGCGCCATGCTTGCGGCAGAACGTGCAATCGCAGGCGCGCGGGTGAGTGGCGGAAGGTGTCTGGTCCGTGTCGTAGCGCAACGTCAATCTCGCGCAGTGACAGCTCCCCTGCAGCGAATGCCTGGCCATCTCCCCTTTCTCCTGTCGCCTGCAATGGCGGCAGAGTTTGCGCGCTCGGATGCGGCGCCGTCCAGGGAAGGGATCAGCCTCGGTCCAGAACGATGTCCCAGGCCGCTTGCAATGCCTGGGCAGGGGCAGTCGGACCCGGCAGCAGCTCGACGATCAAACGTGCCTTGTTGGCGCCTGCCGATTGCAAGTAAGGATCGCCGTCCAGGAAGGGATCGCCGGCGAAATACAGCTGGGTGACGGTGCGGTTGATCTTGCCGGAAACGTCGAAGTGGATGTGCGAGGGCCGCATCCTGCCGCTGGAGTCCGGGTACGGGCCCGGCTTGATCGTCCTGAAGCGATAGCGTCCTTCCGAATCGCTGGCGAGCACCGCGTAACCTTCGAAGTTCGGATCCAGCGGCGCATCGCGCGTGTCGCTCGGATGGGTATAGCGGCCATGCGTATTGGCCTGCCAGATTTCGATGCGTACTCCGGGCAACGGTTGTCCATGCGCATTCAACACGCGTCCCGCGACCTCGATGACCTGGCCCGCCGCGCGTTCGGCGCGGCCTTTCACGAGAGTGAGATCGGCGTCCTGGTCGAGCGGTTTCGTTATCGGATAGTAAGGCCCCAGTATCTGAGGCGGCGTGCGCCGCAGTTTCTGCGCCAGCAGCGGACCGGCGGCGCCGAGCATGACCAAGCCGCCGGCAGCGACCGAGGCGCCGAGCATGCGCCGTCTGAAAATACCGTCGCGCTTATCCATGGCTATCCCCCTTACGCCGCTGAAAGCGGGGCTCAACAGGTCTCACGTCCTTTACGGCGCGGATAGGACGCAAACATGTTGCCCAACGATCGTGCTGATATTTCCAGACGTGTCGGGCCAGGAATGTTAAGGGGCTTGGCGCCGGCGTTTGACGGCATTGCGGCTCTTGCCGCCGGCTTTGTCTTTCTTATTCTCGGCGACTTCGTCCGCGACGCCGGCCGCGGCGCCGAGCAAGGAACCGACCACGAGCCCGGCGGCGGTGATCGTGCCGACAGCGCCGAACAGCGGCAAGGCCGTCACCACGGCGACTCCAGCGCCCGCGCCGGCGGCGACTTTGACCAGGCCTCTCACGAAACTCATTTCGAATCCTGCGGTTCGCTGTGTCGTTCGGATTTTATCCCCCGAGCTGCCGGCTAGGGGTCAATCGCTCGAGGGCGGGGCCGGTTTGTCCCACTTCGCGCTAGGGGAGGTCCCCAAGATTTCGTACAGGCCGAAGACATCGTCGCCGTCCACGCCCGGATCGCCGAGTGCGTAGAGCGTGCCGAACACGGCTTCGTAAGCGGTCGAGCTATTGATCAGGCAAAGGTCTTCGGGCGCGATTCCTGCGGCGAGGATGCGTTCGATGGCCGGGCCTACTTCGGCGAACGAGGTGTCGGGAAAGCGCTTGCAATGCTCGATGATGCGCTCGAGCGTGATCCGATCGCGCAGCGGGTTGATGATGGTTTGCCAGAGATGGTCTGCGAATTCTTCTCGAGTAGACATGGATGACTCGCGTCTGAGTTAATCGATTGCCAGGGAGCGCGGATTTGTATTGCGGGTTACTCCGTCTTCCGTTCGGCCATTATCTTAAGAGTGGGTGCTGACGTGTCGGACTCTGTCGAGAACTCCACGCCGGTACGAATTTTGGGGTCAACGCCTTTGGCGGAATAAGACCAGGCACGAATGCTCAGGTGGTCTATATCCGTATCGCTCGGACCGCCTTTTGTGCCGGGCCATAAACAAGCGCTTGCACGGTCCAAGTTGATGGTGGCGAATTCGGTCGACGTGTTTGACATTAGGTAGCCGCAGAATGCGATGCCAGGGGCGTACCCATCGTGCTGGCAGTTCTTGGTGAAAATAGAGTCCTTGTTTTCCGAGAACCTGCTGCCCCAGTCGGTGATTAGCTCTACCTGCTTAAGTTGACCGACAGGAGTTGCGTTTGCGAATCGCGCTATTTCGCTGCACATTGCATCCGGATTCCCACTTAGGGACGCGCAGCCTCCGATGCATAGACTGAAGGTAGTCAGGCATAAGATTCGAATGGTTTTCATCGAAGCTTAGAGGCTCTTGTTCTTTTCATCCCAAGCCATCGGCTCCCACAACTCCACTTTGTTCCCTTCCGGGTCCATGATCCAAGCGAACTTCCCGTTTTCATGGGATTCGGGCCCTTTGACGATTTCGATCCCATCCGCGCGCAGCTGCGCGAGCAGCTCGTCGAGATCGTCGACCCGATAATTGATCATGAGCGGCGCGTCGCTGGGGCTGAACCACTGGCTGTCCTTTTCCGCGACGGTCCACACGGTGAGGCCGCCGTCGTCGGCCTTGTCGTCCGGCCACCTCAGGACCGCGCCGCCCCAAGTCTCCAGAGGCATCCCTAAGTGCTTGTGATACCAAGCGGCCAGCGCCGCGCTGTCGTTCCTGCTCTTGAAGAAGATGCCGCCGATTCCGGTTACTTTGGCCATCGTTCGCTCCATTCGCACTGATTAGTGATGCTGCCTGCCGGTACGGATGTTATTCACCCCTTCGTCCCCTGATCCGCCACCGGCGACGGCGGCTGCGCCGGCACTTCGGCCGGTATCGCCACCTCTTCGGCGTGCGGGGCGAGCATATGCGCCTTCCGCCAGCCGCCCCAGCGGTAATACGCCAGCGACATCAGCATGGCGCAGACCGAGCTGACCGGGAAGCTCCACCAGATCGCGTCCGCGCCCAGGGCCGGCTGCAGCAGTTCGGCGAAGGGGATGCGGATGCCCCACAGCGCCGCGGCCAGGATCAACAACGGCGGCAGCACCGCGCCGGTGGCGCGGACCACGCCGGAAATCACGAAAGTCACGCCGAAGAACAGGAACGACCACACCGCGATGTGGTTCAGGTGCCGCGCGTGCTCCAGCGCGGGACTGCCTTCGGGCAGGAACAGCGACAGCGTGCTGCGGTCGAATGCGATGGTCGGCAGGATCAGCGCGCCGGTCAGTAGGAAGTTGAGCACGATGCCGGTGCGGGCGGTGGCGTTCACCCGGCCCCAAAGTCGCGCGCCCACGTTCTGCGCCGCCATCGACGAACAAGCCGCACCGATCGCCATCGCCGGCATCTGGATATAAGCCCATAACTGCATCGTGGCGCCGTAGGCCGAGGTCGTATCCACGCCGTAGCCGTTGACCATGCTGATCATCATGATCATCGCCAGCGAGATCACGATCATCTGCAATCCCATCGGCACGCCTTTGACGATCAGCGCGCGCAGGATCGTCCAGTCCGGCTTGTACACGTGGTTCTCGTGCCGGCTGATCCACAACGCATGCCGCTTGTGCCGCAGCCAAAGCACCATTGCCACCAAGCTGACTGAGTTGGCAATGAGCATGGCGGTGGCCGAGCCGGCGATGCCCATCTCCGGGAACGGGCCGATGCCGAAGATCAGCAGCGGATTGAAGACGATATCCAGCCCCACGCCCATCAGCAGGAATGCGAATGGCGTGCGCGTATCGCCGGCGCCGCGCAGGGTCGCTTGCAGCATTGCGAACACGTAGATGAAGGGCACCGCCATGAAGACGATGCGCAGATAGGCTTCGGCCAACGGCAGCGCTTCGGCAGGTGTGCTCATCCAGACCAGGATGCGGCGCGATGCGAACAGGCCGATCAGCGCGATGGCCAGCGATATCGCCACGAAGAAGGTGAAGCTGGTACCGATCACGCGCTTGGCCTGGACCATGTCCTTCGCGCCGATCGACTGGCCGACCAGGATCGTCGACGCCATGCCTATGCCGAACACCGCGCCGACCAGGAAGAACATGATGTTGTTGGCGTTGGCCGTGGCGGTGAGCGCCTGCTCGCCGAGGAAGCGGCCGACCCAGACGGCGTTGACTGAGCCGTTGAGGGATTGCAGCACGCCGCCGGCCAGGATCGGCAGGAGAAAGACGAGCAGGGTGCGGCCGATGGGGCCCTGGGTGAGGTCGCGCGGGGTCTTCATGCGCGGCATCTTGCCAGGGCTAAGTCGCGGCTAGGGTGCGACAGGGGTGATGTACAATATGTGCAAAGGGCAGGCGGTTGGATGAAAAATCCGCACATGTTTGCCGGGTGCGAATGCACGGTTCACATCTTCATGCCGAGCCAGATCACGGCTTCCGTCGATGCCGAAACCACGGGCGTCAGCAATTTCGGCCAGAAACCTTTTGCATCCAGGTCACTCGCGGCATGGTCGCGGTGCTGGCGTTCTTCTTCGACGATGGAATGGATTGCAGCCGCCGCGGTCGGATCGAGGCTGTCCAACCTGCCGAGTTGTTCTTCCAGATGCCGCAGGACGACGCTTTCCACGGCTACGGTGGTCGCCGCGATGGCGCTGCGGCCGAACAGTCCCGTGATCGCACCCAGTGCGTAGCCGCCGATGCCGCAGAGCCAATAACTGCGGCAGCGCCGAACGCCACGGCGGCGCAATTCCGCTTCGAAGACCGAACGATGGCGGCATTCATGCGATCTGAACTCGATCAAGGCCGCGACCGTGTCCGGACAAGTAAATCGCGCCATGAGGATCTGGGCGGAATAAATGGCGATCGCGCCATGCTCGCCGGCATGGTCGACTTTCATGATCCGGTCGCCGAGGTCGCTCATCGAAATATCGCTTCGAACAGGGTGTGACGCCAAGCGCGCCCGGCGATGATGCCAGAGCTTCACCGCGACTCGGCTAAAATGCCGACGATGGCGCAACCGCATGGCGAAACCTCGATACCCGAAGCCGTCCCAGCTGTCCGCCTGGACCTCTGGCTCTGGGCCGCCCGTTTCTTCAAGACCCGCAGCCTGGCCAAGCAGGCCATCGAAACCGGAAAAGTCGAAATCGGCGGCCAGCGCGCCAAGCCTTCGCGCAGCGTGCATGCGGGCGACGCGCTGGCGATCGTGCGCGGCGAGGAAATTTTCCATGTAGAAGTGCTCGGTCTGAGCGACGTGCGCGGTCCAGCCAAGGTCGCGCAAACCTTGTATCGAGAATCCGAAGAGTCGAAAGCCGCGCGCGCAACCAAACGCGCCGAGGCGAGCGCTGCCCGGGCCGGCTACCAGCCGCCGGAAACCAAGCCGGACAAGCGGGCGCGGCGGTTGATTCGCGCCCTGGGGGACATCGATGCCACCTGAGCGGGCGGCGGACGCATGAAATCCGGCCGCCTGCTGCCGCTGATCGTGGCTTGCGCCTTGTTCATCGAGAACATGGACTCGACCGTGATCTCGACTTCGCTCCCCGCGATCGCCGAGGACTTGGCCACCGATCCGATCGCGCTGAAACTGGCGCTGACCACCTACATGCTGGCGCTGGCGGTGTTCATTCCGATCAGCGGCTGGGTCGCCGACCGCTTCGGCGCGCGGCCTACCTTCATGACCGCGATCGGCGTGTTCCTGCTGGGTTCGATCGCCTGCGCCGCGAGCACGTCGTTGGAAACCATGGTCGCAGCGCGCTTCCTGCAAGGTGCCGGCGGTGCGCTGATGGTGCCGGTCGGGCGCCTGGTTCTGCTGCGCACCGTGCCGAAAAGCGAACTGGTGCAGGCCTTGAGCTGGCTGACGATTCCGGCGCTGATCGGGCCGGTGGTCGGGCCGCCGCTGGGTGGCTTCATCACTACTTATTTCGATTGGCGCTGGATATTCCTGATCAATCTGCCGATCGGGCTGCTCGGCATCGCGCTGGCCAAGCGCTTCATTCCCGACATCCGCGAGGCGTCGGTTCCGTTGGATTGGATCGGCTTCCTGCTGACCGGTCTGGGCTTGGCGCTGGCGATGTTCGGCTTTTCGACGATGGGCCGACATCTGGTGTCGACGCCGGTCGCCGCGACTGCGCTCGGGGTCGGCATTGTCGCGTTGATCGCTTACGCCTGGCATGCGCGCCGGCATCCGCACCCGTTGCTGGATCTGGGCCTGTTCCGGTTGCCGACCTACCGCGCCGGCGTGCTCGGCGGTTCGCTGTTCCGGATCGGCGTCGGCGCCACGCCGTTCCTGCTGCCGTTGATGCTGCAGTTGGGGTTCGGCTTGACGCCGGTGGAGTCGGGCATGCTGACCTTCGTGTCGGCGGTGGGCGCGATGTTCATGAAGACCATCGCGGCCAACGTGCTGAAGCGTTTCGGCTTCCGCAACGTGCTGGTGTTCAATGCCTTGCTCGCTTCGGCGATGCTGTGCGGCTTCGGCCTGTTCCGGCCGACCACGCCGCATGTCTTCATCGTCTGCACGCTGCTGATCAGCGGTTGCTTCCGTTCGCTGCAATTCACCAGCTTGAATGCGATCAGCTTCGCGGAGGTGGATTCGCCGAAGATGGGGCAGGCCAGTAGCCTATCGGGCATGATGCAGCAGCTGTCGCTGAGCATGGGCGTGGCGGTCGCAGGTTACGTGCTGGAAATCGTTGGGCTGGTCGCGCATCGGCCATCGACCGACGTGCACAATTTCTACGTCGCCTTCGTCGTGGTCGGTTTGCTGTCGGCCAGCTCGGCCTGGATGATGTGGCGGTTGCCGCGCAATGCCGGTGCGGAAATGGCCGGGCGTGCGGAAACCGGTAAGGAGATCGCCGAGCCGAAGGTCGAGCAGCGGCCGGCGACCTGATCGCCTTTCGTAGGTGCGAATTTATTTGCACGCTCTTGGCGAAAAAACGTGCGAATAAATTCGCACCTACGAAAGCAAAGACGCCGGCACGGGCCGGCGTCTTGTATTGCGTCGATAGGATTCGGTCACTTCTTCAGATCGAACCGGTCCAACTCCATCACCTTGTTCCAGGCTTTCACGAAGTCCTTGACGAACTTCTCCTTGGCATCCGAAGCGGCGTAGACCTCGGCCAACGCGCGTAGCTGCGAATGCGAGCCGAAGATCAGGTCGGCGCGGGTGGCCGTCCACTTGACCTTGCCGGTCTTCCGGTCTTGGCCCTCGAACACGCCTTCGCGGCCGTCCACGCCTTTCCACTTCGTACCCATATCGAGCAGATTGACGAAGTAATCGTTGCTGAGCTTGCCGGGTTGCGCGGTGAGCACGCCGTGCTCGGGTTGGCCGACGCCCAGCACGCGTAAGCCGCCGACCAGTGCGGTCATTTCCGGCGCGGACAGCGTGAGCAGTTGCGCGCGGTCCACCAATCTCTCTTCCGGTGTCGCCCGTTGGGCCGCCTTCGCGCTCAGGTAGTTGCGGAAACCATCGGCCTGCGGCTCGAGGTAATTGAACGATTCGATTTCCGTTTCCTCCTGAGACGCATCCATGCGGCCGGGATTGAACGGCACCTGGACGTCGTGGCCGGCATCTTTGGCGGCTTTTTCGACCGCCGCCGCGCCGCCGAGCACGATCAAATCGGCCAGCGACACTTTCTTGCCGCCCTTGGCCGAAGCGTTGAACTCTTTCTGTATTTCTTCGAGTTTGGCCAGCACTTTCGCCAGTTCGGCCGGGTTGTTCGCTTCCCAATTCTTCTGCGGTTCGAGGCGGATGCGCGCACCGTTGGCGCCGCCGCGCTTGTCGGAACCGCGGAAGGTCGAAGCCGAAGCCCAGGCCGTGGTGGC
The DNA here is from genome assembly GCA_035250245.1 of Luteimonas sp. Lineage (GTDB taxonomy): Bacteria > Pseudomonadota > Gammaproteobacteria > Xanthomonadales > Xanthomonadaceae > Luteimonas_C. The sequence continues at coordinate 47,650 of DATFFH010000098.1, forward strand.
GAGCTGCGAAACCGACAAGCCCGAGGCGAGCAACTGCTTCTTCAACTCGGCGGCATCGCCGGCGTCGATCAACGGGTGGTCGACTTCCGGAATCGGGTCCTGCCAAATCAAAGGCTTTTTCGGCGACAGCTTGCCGCGGTGGATCGACAGCGGACCCATATCGCGATGCAGCAGTTTGTACCAGGCCTTGGCGAAGGCTTCGGCGAACTTGGCCGGGTTCTTATGGAAGTCGCGCGAGATCTTTTCGTAGGCCGGATCGATGCGCAGGGCCAGGTCGGTGGTGAGCATCATCGGCGGATGCTTCTTCGCCGGATCGTGCGCGTCGGGCACGGCATCGGCGCCGCCCTTGTCCTTCGGCGTCCATTGGTGGGCGCCGGCCGGGCTCTTGGTCAACTCCCATTCGTGGCCGAACAATACGTCGAAGAAGCTGTTGTCCCACTTCGTCGGCGTCGGCGTCCACGCGCCTTCCAAACCGCTGGTGATGGTGTGGCCGGCCATGCCGGATTCGAAACTGCTTGCCCAGCCCAGGCCTTGGTTTTCGATGTCGGCGGCTTCGGGTTCTTTGCCGACGTGGCTGGCGGGACCCGCGCCGTGCGCTTTGCCGAAAGTGTGGCCGCCGGCGATCAATGCGACGGTTTCCTCATCGTCCATCGCCATGCGCGCGAAAGTGTGGCGGATGTCGACGGCGGCTTTGGCCGGGTCGGGATTGCCGTTGGGGCCTTCCGGATTGACGTAGATCAGGCCCATCTGCACCGCTGCGAGATGGCCGTCGAGTTCGCGGTTGTCGTTGGCGTAGCGTTCGTCGCCGAGCCAGGTTTTTTCCTGGCCCCAGTCGATGTGGTTCTCCGGTTCCCACGAATCCTCGCGGCCGCCGCCGAAGCCCCAGGTCTTGAAACCCATCGATTCCAAAGCGACGTTGCCGGTGAGGACCAGCAGGTCGGCCCAGGAGATCTTGCTGCCGTACTTCTGCTTGATCGGCCAGAGTAAGCGGCGTGCTTTGTCCAGGTTGCCGTTGTCCGGCCAGCTGTTGAGCGGCGCGAAACGCTGCTGGCCTGTGCCGCCGCCGCCGCGTCCGTCGCCCACCCGGTAGGTGCCCGCGGCGTGCCATGTCATGCGGATGAAGAAGGGACCGTAATGGCCGAAGTCGGCGGGCCACCATTCCTGCGAATCGGTCATCAACGCGTGCAGGTCTTTGACGACGGCGTCGAGATCGAGGCTGTCGAATTGCTTGGCGTAATCGAAATCCGCGCCCATCGGATTGGCGTCGGGCGTGTTCTGGTGCAGCACGCTGACATCGACTTGGTTGGGCCACCACTCGCGGTTCGAAGTGCGGCCGGCGTGGAAGGGACACTTCGGTTCTGCAGTCTCTGGCTTGTTCATGGCTGGCTCTGCGGGGTGGGAGGGATAGAGGGAGCGTACGGCCCGGCCGGGTGTTTATGAAATTGAATGATGCGAAGTTTTCGATAGGGGTGGTCTATCACGATGACCGTAGGCTGGGTTGAGCGAAGCGAAACCCAGCGTCGCCATGTCGACCGGTTCAAGGATGCCGAAAAGCCGAACCCTCTCCCTGGCCGCTGCGCGGCCTGTCCCTCTCCCGAAATGGGAGAGGGACTAAAGCGTCAGGAGCGCGGCAGGCCGCCGCCCAGGACGGATTGGCCGACTTTCATCAGATCGGACAGGTCGACATCGCCGTCGCCGTCCTTGTCCAGCACGGCGCCGAGCACGCCGCCGCCCAAGCCGCCGGCTTGTTGGCCGATCTGCTGGCGTTCCTGGCCCAGGATCTGCCCCAGCACGTCGGGCGATGCGCCGTTGCCCGCGACCGCACCGCCGGCCTGGCGGTTGTCGAACATGCGCTTGGCCAGGTAGGCCATCACGATCGGCGCCAGCCAACGCAACAACATATTGACCTTGTCGCCGCCCAGGCCGGTCGCCTGGCTCACGGCCTGTTGCGCGCGCGGCTCGCTAGCGCCGAGCACGTGGCCGAGGATCTGCTGGCCCTGGCCGCCGCCGCCCAGCACCGAACCGAGCACGCTGCCGATATCCAGACCGGAATGGTCGCGCTGCAGCGCGCCGAACAGCGCTTCGGCGCCCTGAGGCTGGCTGGCGTTGCGCCCCAGCGCACCCATCAGCAAGGGCAGGGCGGCGCCGATCGCGCTATTGGCCTGAGATTGGTCGACGCCCAGCTGCTGGGCGATCTGCTGCAGCGGCAGACCCTGCAGCTGCGAAGCGAGGTCCTGAGTGAGTGAAGTCTGGGCGTTCATCGTGCGGTCCTCGCGGGGTGGTCGGAGCCGACACGTTAGGCGGGGAATGGTTACGAAACCGCCAAGGCCGGGTCCTTATCCGCCACGGCCGCGCGTTTGAACAGCCAGGTGACGAGCATGCCGTTGATCAGGAAGACCAGGACCAGATACAGGGTGAAGCTGTCCAGGAAGTCGAACCAGTCCACGCCGGTGTAATTGCCCAGCAGCCGGCCCAAAGTGCGCAAGGCGTTGAGGGCGAAGGCGAACGAGGCCAAGCGCATCCAACCCGGGCCCGCTTTCCAGGTGGCGATGGCGAAGCAAGTCCAGGCGATCAGCCCGGACAGCATCAGCGGGAAATAGATCGCGCTGGTGAACGAACTCCAGAACTCATGCCGCTCGGCGAGCACACCGTGCAAAGCCGGTTCGGCGGCGTAGGCGTTGGCCCACTGTTGGCTGACCATGACGAAATCCAGGCCGCGGTGCAGGAACTCGAACACGACGAAAAACATGCAGAAAGTGAAAGCGAGCAGCGAAGCGAGCGGCGCCTTGGCGAAGCGGTCCAGCGCGAACACCGCATAAGTCACCGCCAGCCCGGCGATGCCGAACAGCACGGCCAATGCGCGCGTCCGATCGAGCCAACCGCTGCGCACGGCGAAATCCTCCGCCGCCGCCTGGGTTTCCGGGAACCAGAAGATGTAGCAAAGCGCCTGGAAGATCTGCGCGGCGACGAACAGGCACAGGCAGGTGGCGGCGATGCGGAAATGTCGGGCGGTCAGTGGCATCGTTTGGCTCCCTTCGATGCGTGGATGGACAAGAGAGCGTCCGCATGCAGTCGTCGCGTCGTTAGACGCAGCGCGAAAAGCCGGACCCTCTCCCTGGCGCTGCGCGCCTGTCCCTCTCCCGTTGAAGGGAGAGGGACAAGCTGCCGCAAGGTCTGCGGCTAGCGAAGGAATAAGAGCACGATCCGGCCAAGGCCATTCTTCGCTTCGTCGCGCAGAGCGAACGCTTCGGCGCGGCCGTATCGCGACGGGGGAGGATCAGGAGCGCGACAGCGCCTTCAACCGATACAGCGCTTCCAAGGCCTGCTTGGGCGACAGATCGTCGGGCTCGATCGCCGTCAACGCATCGAGCGCGGCGGAAGACGGAGCGAACAAACCGATCTGTTGCGGCGAATCGAGCGCCGCCGGCGCCATGGACGGTTTGGGCGAATCGCCACGCTGCTCCAATTCCGCCAAACGCCCGCGCGCCTGCTGCACCACCGATTTCGGCAAACCGGCCAATGCGGCTACTTGCAGGCCGAAGCTGCGGTCGGCCGGACCGTCTTTCACTGCATGCATGAACACCAAAGTGTCGGCGCCGCTTTTGTCGTGATGCTCGACCGCGTCCAGATGCACGTTGGCGATGCCGCTGCCCGGTTCGGCCAAAGCGGTCAATTCGAAATAATGCGTCGCGAACAGCGTGTAGCAGCGGTTGACCGAAGCCAGATGCCGCGCCACCGCATCGGCCAGCGCCAGGCCGTCGTAGGTCGAAGTGCCGCGGCCGATCTCGTCCATCAGCACCAGCGATTGCGCGGTGGCGTGGTGCAGGATGTAGCTGGTTTCGGCCATTTCGACCATGAAGGTGGATTGGCCGCGGGCCAGGTCGTCGCCCGCGCCGATGCGGGTGAGGATGCGGTCGATCGGCCCGATCTCCGCCTTTGCCGCCGGGACGAAGCTGCCGATGTGCGCCAGCAGCACGATCAGCGCGTTCTGGCGCATGTAAGTGGACTTGCCGCCCATGTTCGGGCCGGTGATCACCAGCATCCGGCGTTCGCCGTCGAAGACCAGATCGTTGGGCGTGAACGGTTCCTCGCGTACCGCTTCCACCACCGGATGGCGTCCGCTCTCGATGCGCAGGCCCGCTTCGTCGAGCAATCGCGGCGCTGACCAATCCAACGCCTGCGCGCGTTCGGCGAAGCAGGCCAGGGCGTCGAGTTCGCTCAGGGCCGCGGCGCAATGCTTCAGCGGTTCCAGGCGTTCGTTCAAGGCGTCGAGCAAGCCGTCGTACAGCAGTTTCTCGCGCGCCAGCGAACGTTCGCGCGCGGACAGCACCTTGTCTTCGAATGTTTTCAATTCCTCGGTGATGTAGCGTTCGGCGCCGGTCAGCGTCTGCCGGCGCGTGTAATGCGTCGGCGCGCGCGCCGCTTGGCCCTTGCTGATCTCGATGTAATAGCCGTGTACGCGGTTGTAGCCGACTTTCAGCGTCGGAATGCCGCTGCTTTCGCGTTCGCGCTGCTCCAGATCCACCAGGAATTGATCGGCGTTCGTCGACAGTTCGCGCAGCTCGTCCAGTTCTGCGTCGTAGCCTTTGGCGAACACGCCGCCGTCGCGGGCCAGCACCGGTGGTTGTTCGACCAGCGCTTGCGCCAGCAGTGCGGCTTCGGCCGCGTGTTCGCCCAGTTCATCGGAAAGCGTGCGCAGGCGCGGCGAATCGAGCGGACCGAGCAGGGCGCGCAGGTCGGGCAGCATGGCCAGGCCGTCGCGCAACGTGCTCAGGTCGCGCGGGCGCGCCGAACGCAGGGCGATGCGCGAGAGGATGCGCTCCAAGTCGCCGAGGCCGCGGAAACGTTCGCGCAGCGGCTGTTCCACGCCTTGCTCGATCAGCGTCGCCACCGCTTGATGGCGTTCGCCCACGGTACGGCGGTCGCGCAGCGGGCGATGCAGCCAGCGCCGCAGCAGACGGCCGCCCATCGGCGTGATCGTGGCGTCGAGCACGCCGAGCAAAGTGTTGCGGGTGTCGCCGTCGACGCGCGTGTCCAGCTCGAGATGCCGGCGCGTGGCGGCGTTCATCGCGATGGCGCCGTCGCTGGCTTCGATCGCGATCGCGGTCAGATGCGGCAGCCGCTGCTTCTGCGTTTCTTCCACATAGCCGAGCAGGGCGCTGGCGGCGGCGACCGAGAGCGGCTTGTCCTCCAGGCCGAAGCCGGTGAGATCGTGCAGGCCGAAGAATTGCAGCAATTGGCGGCGGCCGGCGTCGGCGTCGAACAGCCACGGCGCGCGCCGGCGCAACCCGTTGCGTTCGGCGACGAATGCCGGCCAACCGTCTTCGTCGGGCAGCAGCAGTTCGGCCGGTTCCAACCGCGAGAGTTCGGCTTCCAGCGCATCGTCGCTGAAGACTTCGTTGGCCAGGAAGCGGCCGCCGGCCAGATCGGCCCATGCCAAACCGTAGCCCTGCTTGCTGCGCGACAGCGCCAACAGCAAGGTGTCGCGGCGTTCGCTGAGCAGGGCTTCGTCGGTGACCGTGCCGGGGGTGACGATCCGTACGACTTTGCGTTCGACCAGGCCTTTGCTCGCGGCCGGGTCGCCGATCTGTTCGCAGATGGCCACCGATTCGCCCAGCGCCACCAATCGGGCCAGGTAGCTTTCGGCCGAATGGTGCGGCACGCCGGCCATCGGAATCGGCTGGCCGGCGGAGTTGCCGCGCTGGGTCAGGGTGATGTCGAGCAGCTTGGCCGCCTTGCGCGCGTCGTCGTAGAACAGCTCGTAGAAATCGCCCATGCGGAAGAACAGCAGCACGTCGGGGTGCTCCGCCTTCGCGGCGAAGAACTGGCGCATGAGGGGCGTGTGCTGGTCGGCGGCCTTGGAGCCAGTCGCGTTCTTGGAATCGGCGGGCATTCGATCGACGGGAATTTCTGGCGGCATGCCCGCGAGCGGACGATCCGAAGCTCGTATCGCGGGGGGAGGGAAGTATGTTCCCACAGAATCGGCGCCTCCCGGTCGTGTTTCCTGGGGGCTACCCGATTTCGGGGATTGACGGTAGACCCGACCAAGGCGATCCTCCTGGCGGGGCGTGCAGCGTTTGCACGAAGCAATTGAGTTGGCGGGCGGAACGACACGCCCGGTCCGGGGGGATCCACATGAATCGTTTCGCTGTTATGGCAGCGCGCGCGCGCGCGGCCGGTCCTGCAGTTGATGCGACTGCCAAACTTTCGATCCGCGCAGCCAGGCTCTTGTCCGGAGCGCTGTTGGCCTTGCCTGGCTTGGCCTGGATCGGGCCGGCGCAAGCGCAAAGTTGCGCGGTGGGCGAAACGCCGGCGGCCTTCAATTTCACAGGCGGCGATCAGACGGTGACCGTGCCTGCAGGCACTTTCACCGCGACTGTCTACCTGAGCGGCGCGCAAGGTGGAAGCGGCCGGAGCGGCGCGGGCACCATCGGCGGCAGTCCCAATTCGCCGGGCGGCGTCGGAGGACTCGGCGGACGGGTTCGCGGCACGGTGGCGCTGACGCCGGGCAGCGTCCTGACGATCGGCGTCGGCGGGCAAGCCTCGCAAGCAGTCAATCCGGGCGGCATCGGCCAGGGCGTCGACGGCATCGGTGGCGGCGGCACCGATTTGCGCATCGGCGCAACGCGCGTGGCTATCGCCGGCGGCGGCGGTGGCGGCGGCAATGCGGGCTGGAGCACTAGCGACGTGGTGGCCGGCGGCAATGGCG
>DATFFH010000099.1:0-16342 GCA_035250245.1 Luteimonas sp.
CCCTCTCCCGCCGGGAGAGGGGTTGGGGTGAGGGCAAGGCGGAGCGGTGCCGCTCCGCCTTGCCCCGGAGAGGTAGCGCCGCGACTTTCGCCATCCGTCGCTGCGCCGAACCCTCATCCGCCCTGCGGGCACCTTCTCCCGAGGGGAGAAGGAAAATCAAGGGCTAACCGTCATTCCGTACGTATTCTGCGAGCCGTTCCGGCCCCAGAATCCGGCCGGGTTCACTTATTGTCCACCTGCAGCACGGCCAGGAAGGCTTCCTGCGGGATTTCCACCCGGCCCACCTGCTTCATCCGCTTCTTGCCTTCCTTCTGCTTCTCCAACAGCTTCTTCTTGCGGGTGGCGTCGCCGCCGTAGCACTTGGCCAGCACGTTCTTGCGCAGCGCCTTGACCGTGGTGCGGGCGATGATCTGCGAGCCGATCGCGGCCTGGATGGCCACGTCGAACATCTGCCGCGGAATCAGTTCGCGCATGCGCTCGGTCAGATCGCGTCCGCGGCGGTCGGCGTGCTGGCGGTGGGTGATGATGCTCAGCGCATCGACCTTGTCGCCGTTGATCAGCGTGTCCACTCGCACGAACGGGCCGGCGTCGAAGCGCAGGAAGTGGTAGTCCAGCGAGGCGTAGCCGCGCGAGACCGACTTCAGCCGGTCGAAGAAATCCAGCACCACTTCGGCCATCGGCAGCTCGTAGCTGATCTGCACCTGGCTGCCCATGTAGTTGATGCCGATCTGGCTGCCGCGCTTTTCCTCGCACAACGTGATTACGTTGCCGACGTAATCGGGCGGAGTGAGGATGTTGGCGCGGATGATCGGCTCGCGGATCTCTTCGACTTGATTCGGCGGCGGCATCTTGGCCGGGTTATCCAGCGGCACCACGCTGCCGTCGGTCTTCAGCACTTCGTAGATCACCGTCGGCGCGGTGCTGATCAGGTTCAGGTCGTATTCGCGCTCCAGGCGTTCCTGCACGATTTCCATGTGCAGCATGCCCAGGAAGCCGCAGCGGAAGCCGAAGCCCATCGCTTCGGAGCTTTCCGGCTCGAAACGCAGTGCGGCGTCGTTCAAACGCAGTTTTTCCAACGCTTCGCGCAGGGCCGGATAGTCCTCGGCATCGACCGGGAACAGGCCGGCGAACACGCGCGGCTGCATTTCCTGGAAGCCGGGCAGCGGCTTGGGCGCCGGATCGGCAGCCAAGGTCAAGGTGTCGCCGACCGGGGCGCCGTGCACGTCCTTGATCGACGCGGTGATCCAACCCACTTCGCCGGCGCCGAGCTTGGGCAACGCCTTGCGCTTGGGCGTGAACACGCCGACCGAGTCGACCAGGTGCGTGCGGCCGGTCGACATCACCAGCATCTTCGCGCCGGGCACGAGTTCGCCCTGCATCACGCGCACCAGCGAGACCACGCCCAGGTAATTGTCGAACCAGGAGTCGATGATCAACGCCTGCAGCTTGTCGGTGTCGCGCGGCTTCGGCGGAGGTATGCGGTGGACGATGGCTTCCAGCACGTCGCCGACGTTGAGGCCGGTCTTGGCGCTGATCGCCACCGCGTCATCGGCGTGGATGCCGATCACCGCTTCGATCTCGCCCTTCACCCGGTCGACGTCGGCGGTGGGCAGGTCGATCTTGTTGAGGATCGGCACCACTTCCAGGCCCTGCTCCACCGCGGTGTAGCAATTGGCGACCGACTGGGCTTCCACGCCCTGGGCGGCATCGACCACCAGCAACGCGCCTTCGCAGGCGGCCAGCGAGCGGCTGACTTCGTAGCTGAAGTCAACGTGGCCGGGGGTGTCGATGAAATTGAGCTGGTAGGTCTGTCCGTCCTTGGCCTTGTACGGCAGGGACACGGACTGGGCCTTGATGGTGATGCCGCGCTCGCGCTCGATCGGGTTCGAGTCGAGCACCTGCGCCTCCATCTCGCGGGCTTCGAGCCCGCCGCAGAGCTGGATGATGCGGTCGGCCAGGGTCGATTTGCCGTGGTCGACGTGGGCGATGATGGAGAAGTTGCGGATATTCCGCATCGGATCGGACATGGGGGCGGCGGCTACGGCCGACTCGCGGCCCTTCTGGGACAACGCGACATTATCGCATGCCTTGGTCCCTCTCCCCTTTGCGGGAGAGGGATCGGCGCGAAGCGCCAGGGAGAGGGGTCGGCTTTTGGCGAAGCGCCCCCAACGAGCGGGCGTAGGGCGGAACCGCCGCAGGCGATTCCGCCGAACCGGAGCGCTCATAGAGTCTGGCGGAGACGAGGCGGAATCCGCTGCGCGGGTTCCGCCCTACGTTCATTCCTCGTCGCCGCTGTCGTCGCCGCCCGCCCGCGGCGTCACCGCCACGAACTGCGTCGCCTGTCCACGCCGGACCAGCAGCATCACCGTCTGGCCCTGCTTCACATCGCGCAACTGCTGGTTGAGTGCCGAAGCGCTGGCCACTTTATTGCGGCCCACCGCCAAGATCACATCGCCAGGACGCAAGCCCGCACTGCGCGCCGCCAAGCCTTCGACGCGGGCGATGCCCACGCCTTCGCCCGATTGCAGGCCGAGCTGGCGCCGATCGTCGGCGTCGAGATCCTGGCCGATGATGCCCAGCGGGTTGGAAGACGGCGCAGACGACGAGCGTCCAGGCGTCGTCCTAGCTTCGTCGTCGGCACCTGCTTGCGCCGTGTCTTTCAGAGCGGTCAGCGTCACCGGAATTTCAACCGTTTTGCCCTCGCGGAACACACCCATCTTGATCCGCGTCCCCGGCGCCATCGCGCCGACGATCAGAGGCACGTCGCTGGCGTCGTTGATCGTCTTGCCATCGACACTGCGGATGACATCGCCGGCCTGAAGTCCTGCTTTCTCAGCGGCGCTGCCGGGCTGCACTCCACTGACCAATGCGCCCCGCGTATCCGGCAAATTGAAGCCGCGCTTCGCATCATCGGTGACCGAACCAATGAAAACACCGACTTGGCCGCGGGTCACCTTGCCCGTCGCTTTCAACTGCTGCACCGCGCTCATCGCCGTATCGATCGGAATGGCGAAGCTGACGCCCATATAGCCGCCCGAGTTGCTGAAGATCTGCGAGTTGATGCCGACCACTTCGCCGCGAGTGTTCAGCAGCGGCCCACCCGAATTGCCGCGATTGATGGCGACGTCGGTCTGGATGAAAGGCACGTACTGCTGGCCGGCGTAAGGATTCGCGCGCTGCACCGCGCTGACAATGCCCGCCGTGACCGAATGATCCAGGCCGAACGGCGAACCGATCGCCACCACCCATTGGCCAGGCTTGAGCGTCTTGGAATCGCCGGTGCGCAGGAAAGGCAGACTGGCGGCGGATATTTTCAGCAGCGCCACATCCGATTGCTCGTCGCTGCCCACCACTTTCGCCGTGAACTCGCGCCGATCCGACAGCTTCACCTTGACGTCGTCCGAACCCTCGACGACGTGATGGTTGGTCAGCACGTAGCCATCGGCCGAAATGAGGAAGCCGGTGCCCATCGAAATGCCGCCGCGACCCTGCGGGCCCGGACTCGGCATGCCGGGCATGCCCGGACCGAAGAAACGGCGGAAGATTTCCGGAATGTCCTCGTCGTCGTAAGGCATCTGCTGACGCGCCGCGCGGCGCGGTTTCACGCCCGCTTCGATGTTGACCACGGCCGGGCCGACCTGCTCGACCAACTGGGTGAAGTCCGGCAATCCGGACACCAGTTGCGGCGAAGACGGCGGCGTCACCGCCGTGGGCTGCGCAGCGGCAGCGGACGATTGCGCGGTGGCATCGGGAAAAGCGATCACGACGGCGGTGGCGACGGCGGCGCCGAGCGACATTGCGGCGAGCGGACGTAACGAAGAGATCATCGGGGACTCATCCTCGACAAGGAGCGGGAAGACGGGTGTTGGAACGGAAACCGCGCGAAACGTTCCCTGCTCAGCGTTGCGGCGCTTCCTGCAACGCATCGCCGGAAGGCGGCGGCGAAGACGGCGGCGCGACGCGCGGCTGGAACGGGTAATACGCGCCGCTCGAAGCGTAGTCGGCGTTGAACGCGCCACTGCCCGACAACTGCGGCAAAGTCGCGCTGGGCCAAGGCCGGCTGGGTGCGGCGTGCTGCGTGGAGAACGGATCCTTGGACGCGACCAGGCCCGGCGTTGCGGCAGGCTGCGCGGGCGAGACGGATGCCGGCGCATCGTTCACGGCGACCACAACGATCGGCGTCTCGGCATTTTCGCGTGCCGCACGCAATGCGGCGCGCTGGCTTTGCGAACGCGTCGTCGCACGACGGTTCGCGGCCGCGCGACGCGGCACTTCGGCCACTGCGATGGTGGCGGCGGCCAGCGTCGCGGCCGGTTGCGGATCGGGCAACGCCGGCGCGGACGGCACGGGCTCGGGCGCACGCGCCGGTGGTACAGAAGCCGGAGCGGCGGCCACGATCGGTGCGGGCGTTTCGCTGTCCGGCGCAACGCTGGAAGGCGTCTGCTGGCGCGCCATGAACAAGGCGACCAGCGCAACGGATGCGGCCAGAGCGCCGCCGCCCCAGCGCGCCCAACGCGAACCCGGCACGGCCAGCGCACCGCCGCCCGAAGCAGCAGATGAGCGGGCGACGGCGGGTTCGGCGGCGATCGCGGCGGCTACGCGTTGCGAGAAATCCCCGGGCAGCGGCGCCACGGCGCGTCCGCGCAGGGTTTCGCCGATCATCTGCCAGCGTTCCCAGCATCCGCCCAATTCGGCATCGTGCTGCAACCGGCGCAACAGGAAACGCGCTTCGTCGGGCGACAGATCGCCGTCGATCAGCGCGCACAGCTGCTGGCGGTAGTGGATTTCCATCCGGTCGATGCCGTTGCGTTCGTTTTCGGTCATGGGCGGGCGCTTCGCTTAGGTTCGTTGTCCAACAGCGGCTGAAGTTCCGCATCGATCGCTTCGCGCGCGCGGAAGATCCGCGAGCGCACCGTGCCGATGGGGCAATCCATCCGCTGCGCGATTTCTTCGTAACTCAGGCCATCCACCTCGCGCAGGGTGATGGCGGTACGCAATTCCTCAGGCAATCCATCGACCACGCGCATCACCGTTCGTTCAATTTCCTGGCGCATCAGTTCGCGCTCGGGCGTATCGGTGTCGCGCAGCCGGATGCCGGACTCGAACTGCTCGGCGTCGGCCGCGTCGATGTCGTCGGTCGGCGGCCGGCGGTTGTGCGATACCAGGTGGTTCTTGGCGGTATTCACTGCGATACGGTGCAACCAGGTATAGAACTGCGCGTCCCCACGAAAGCTCGCGATGGCCCGGTAGGCGCGCAGGAAGGTTTCCTGCGCCACGTCCTGGGTCTCGCTCCAGTCGGAGATGTAGCGCCCGATCAATGCGCCGATCCGATGCTGGTATTTGCGTACCAGCAAATCGAACGCCGCGCTGTCGCCGCGCTGCACGCGCCTGACCAGCTCGTGGTCCAACAACTCCTGCGATGAATCCTTATCGGCCATCGGGCCGGCGCTCCTTAAAGCCCGGCTCGGTGGCTGGGCGGTATGACCTTTGGCACGGGGGAAAGTTCCAGGCGGCCGGGATTAGGGATTTGGGATTCGGGATCAGGTACATCAAGAGCGGGCGTCCGGAGGTCCGCAATGGGCCTGAAACCGCGCTGGAGCGCGCTTTTCCGAATCTCGAATCCCGAATCCCCAATCCCGTCAATGTTGACGCCATCGGAACATCCTCTGGATGATAACGGTTCCATACCTGACTGAATGGCCCTACCCCCATGATCGAAGGGTTAGCTGGATTGCGCTTCAGCCACTGGCAAGCCGAGGCGCGCCCGGACGGCGTGCTGGTGCTGTCGTTCGACCGCGCGGGCGAATCGGTCAATACCTTCGCCCAGGATGTGCTGATCGAACTGGACGCGTTCCTGGAACGGATCGCGCTGGATCCGCCCAAGGGCCTGGTGATCCGCTCGGCCAAGGCCAAGGGCTTCATCGCCGGCGCCGACATCCGCGAATTCCAGGAATTCGACGAGAAAGGCACCATCGGCGACTCGATCCGCCGCGGCCAGCAGGCGTTCCAGCGCCTGGCCGAACTGCCCTGCCCCACGGTCGCCGCGATCCACGGCTTCTGCATGGGCGGCGGCACCGAAATTTCGCTGGCGTGCCGCTATCGCGTGGCCTCGAACGATCCCTCCACCCGGATCGGCTTGCCCGAAGTGAAGCTGGGCATCTATCCGGGCTGGGGCGGCAGCGTGCGCCTGCCGCGCCTGGTCGGCGCGCCGGCGGCGATGGACATGATGCTCACCGGCCGCACTTTGTCCGCTTCCGCGGCGAAGGCGATCGGCCTGGTCGACAAGGTCGTCGATCCGGCGACGCTGGTCGACGCCGCCGCCGAGCTCGCTTTGCGCGGCACGCAGCGGCCGTTCAAGCAACGCTTCCTCGGCTGGATCACCAACACTTGGCCCGCCAGGCAGTTGCTGGCGCCGATGCTGGTGAAGCAGGTCGCGCGCAAGGCGCGTAAGGACCACTATCCCGCGCCGTACGCGCTGATCGAAACCTGGCGCCGCAGCAGCGGCGGCATCCAGGCGCGGCTCGCCGCCGAACGCAAGTCGGTGGTGAAACTGGCCGGCACGCCGACGGCGCGCAACCTGACCCGCGTGTTCTTCCTGCAAGAACGTTTGAAAGGCCTAGGCGGAAAAGATTCCGGCATCCGCAACGTGCACGTGGTCGGCGCCGGCGTGATGGGCGGCGACATCGCTGCCTGGTCCGCGTACAAAGGCTTCGAGGTGACGCTGCAGGATCGCGAGCAGCGCTTCATCGACGGCGCGATGACGCGTGCGCAAGAACTGTTCGCCAAGAAAGTGAAGGACGACGCCAAGCGGCCCGAAGTCGCGGCCCGGTTGAAATCGGATCTCAACGGCGACGGCATTCCCAATGCCGACTTAGTGATCGAAGCCATCATCGAACGCGCCGATGCCAAACGCGAGCTCTACGATTCGGTCGAACCGCGCTTGAAAGCCGACGCGCTGCTGACCACGAACACTTCGTCGATACCGCTGGTCGAATTGCGCGAGCATATCCGGCGGCCCGCGCAATTCGCCGGCTTGCATTACTTCAATCCGGTGGCATTGATGCCGCTGGTGGAAATCATCCACCACGACGCGATGGCGCCTGAAACCGAAAAGCGCCTGGCCGCCTTCTGCAAGGCGCTGGACAAGCTGCCGGTGCCGGTCGCGGGCACGCCGGGCTTCCTGGTCAACCGCGTGCTGTTCCCATACATGCTGGAAGCGGTCACCGCGTATTCGGAAGGCATCCCGGGGCCGGCGATCGACAAGGCCGCGGTGAAGTTCGGCATGCCGATGGGGCCGATCGAATTGATCGACACCGTGGGCCTGGACGTCGCTTCCGGCGTCGGCCAGGAACTGGCGCCTTTCCTGGGCCTGAGCATTCCCGCCGCGCTCGCCACGCCGCCCGAACAGGGCAAGCGCGGCAAGAAGGATGGCCAAGGTTTGTACGCCTGGGAAAACGGCAAGCCGAAGAAGCCGGAATTGCCGAAGGACTACAAGGCGCCGGAAGATCTGGAAGACCGCCTGATCCTGCCGCTGCTCAACGAAGCGGTGGCCGCGCTGCACGATGGCGTGGTCGCCGACGCCGACCTACTGGACGCCGGCGTGATCTTCGGCACCGGCTTCGCACCGTTCCGCGGGGGCCCGATCCAATACGTCCGCGAAGCCGGCGCCGATGCGCTATTGGCCAAGTTGCAGGCGCTGCAAGCCAAGTACGGACAGCGTTTCGCGCCGCGGCCGGGTTGGGATTCGCCGGCCTTGCGCCGATAGCGCTGTGGAGGCGAATAGATGAAGAAGATACTGGGCGCCTGTGTGCTCCTACTGGCCGCCGGATGCGCGCCGGACAACATCAAACAGACCACGGCACTGGCTTCCGACGAGGGCATCGTAGTGCTGGTCCCGCACTGCGGTTCAGCCGTGCTATCGCTCGAGTTCTACCCGGCCGACAGCCGCTGGGAATCTTTCGGCGGGGCGCTGGACATGACGGGCATGTCGACTTGCGAAGAAGGCGTTAAAACCATACGGATCAAACAAGGTAGATACGCGATCGGCAAGATGGGCGCACGCGGCGTCGTGGGCGGCATTGTCGTGCCGCGGCAATATGCCTATTTCTTCACCGTGCGAGCCGACAAACTGAATTACATCGGCGACATCCATGGCATCGAGGCGGTGCCCGCGGACCCGCGCACGGCGCCCAACGTTAAAGTTTCTGCCGGCATTGCGGTATCGAACGAACCGGACAGAGCTAGAGCGGAAATCGCCAGGCTCTATCCCTGGCTGCTCGAACGGCATGAATTCATCGAGTCTCCGGCCGCCATGCTGCCGCCGGGCAGTTGATCCGGGCAGTCGCCACGGTCGCTACATCGTATGCGTCGGCTTGTCCGCGTTCAGCGTACCGGCGAGCAGCGCTTCTATCTTGCCCTTCACCGCTTCGCCTTCCGCGGTGTCGGCGAACTGCACGCCGATGCCGGCGGTGCGATTGCCCTGCGCGCCGGGCGGCGTGACCCACACCACTTTGCCGGCGACCGGCAGGCGTTCGCTGGATTCGGGCAGGGTCAGCAGTAGGAACACTTCGTCGCCCAGGAAATAGCGCTTGGGCGTCGGCACGAAAATGCCGCCTTGTTTGATGTACGGCATGTACGCGTGGTACAGCGCCGCCTTGTCCTTCACCGCCAGCGACAGGATGCCCTGTCTTGCGCCCGCGCCCGTCGAACTCATTTTCCGCCCCCCGCCGTCCGCGCGGTTTCCCCACGCCAGGACAGCAATAGATCCGCGACCGCCAGATCGGCCCGCACCGTTGTCCGCAACAGATCGCGGGTGCGGTTGGCCGCATCGAACCACGCGGCCAGACTGCGCGTTCGCATCGGATCGGTCAAGCCGGCGGCCTCGGCCAGCGCCAGGTCGGCGGCGAAGCGCAAGCGCAGGCTCGCGTCCTCGTCGGCGGTCCAGCGTTGCGCCATGTCCAGCGCCGATGTTTCGCCGCGGCGCAATCGCGCCAGGTCGTCGGCGACTTCACGGCGCAATTTCAATGCGCCCGCGCGCAGCCAGGCATCGGCCAGTCCGGGATGGCCGCGCGCGGCGTCGAGCGCTTCGGCCGACGACGCCTGCGAATGCCCTTGCGCCGCCAGCCAAGCGGACGCTTCGGCTTGCGGCGGCAAACGGAATTCGAGTTTCTGGCAGCGGCTGCGGATCGTGGCCGGCAATCGCGCAGGATGCGCGCTGACCAGCCACAGATAGCGTCCCGGCACCGGCTCTTCCAAGGTTTTCAGCAGCGCGTTGCAGGCGGCGTGGTTGACCGCATCGGCCGGATCGATGATCGCGACCTGGGCGCTGCCGTATTGCGGCGTGAGGGTGAGCTTTTCCGAGAGTTCGCGGATCTGTTCGATCACGATCTCGGTCCGCATCCGCGTGCCTTCGCGATTGGGCACGAAGGAGATGACCGCGTAATCGGGATGGGTGCCGGCCGCCAGCAATTGGCAGGCGCGGCATTGGCCGCAGGGCTCGCCGCCGGCGCCGGGCTGCAGGCAGAGCAGGCGCAGCGCCAGACGCTCGGCGACCGAGCGCTTGCCCAGATTGGCGGGACCGCAGAACAGCAGACCGTGCGCCAGGCGGCCGGCGTCGATCGCTTCGCAGGCTTGATCGTAGACCCGCCGTTGCCAGGGAGCGAAACGCGGCGCGGCGCTCATCGCTGCGATTCCCGCAGGCGCAGCAGATGCGCCACGGCTTCGGCGGCGACCTGTTCGCGCGGCTTCGATGCGTCGATCACGCGGAATCGCGCAGGCTCGGCTTCCGCGCGCATCAGGAACACGCCGCGCGCACGGGCGAAGAAATCCTCCTGCTCGCGCTCGATCCGGTCGGGCCACAGATCGCGGCTGCTGGTGCGCACCCGGCCTTCGTGCACGTCGATGTCCAGCAGCAAGGTCATCGCCGGCAGGATGCCGACCGCGCGCCGTTCGAGTTCGGCGATGAAACCCGCATCCAGGCCGCGACCGCCGCCTTGGTAGGCGTAGCTGGAATCGGTGAAGCGATCGCAGATCACCCAGGCGCCGCGCTGCAGCGCGGGCGCAATCGTCTGCCGCACATGCTGGGCGCGCGCGGCGAAGACCAGCAGCAGTTCGGCTTGCGGCACCGCGGCTTCATGTTGCGGATCGAGCAGTAAACCGCGGATCTCTTCGGCCAGCGGCGTGCCGCCGGGTTCGCGGGTGCAAACGACGTCTTCGCCCGCGGCTTCGAGCGCATCGCGCAACGCGGCGATCACCGTCGACTTGCCGGCGCCCTCGCCGCCCTCCAAGGTGATGAAACGCTCTTGCACGACGAGTCCGCTCATTTCGGCGTCGCCGCCCGCGCGGCTTGCTGCTGCCGGTAGCGCTGCACGTATTGACGGACAGCGACCTGATGCTCGTCCAGCGTGCGCGAGAACGCATGGCGGCCGCTGCCGTCGCCCAGGGCGACGAAGTACAGGGCATCGCCCGGCGCTGGATTCGTAGTCGCTCGCAGCGCCGCTGCACCCGGCATCGCGATCGGCGTCGGCGGCAATCCGGCGCGGGTGTAGGTGTTGTACGGCGTGTCGGTGGTCAGGTCCTGGCGCCGTATGTTGCCGGCGTAGCTGCTGCCCATGCCGTAGATCACCGCCGGATCGGTCTGCAGCAGCATGCCCAGCTTCAGCCGGCGCGCGAACAGGCCGGCGATTTGCGGGCGTTCCTCGGCAATGCCGGTTTCCTTCTCCACGATCGAAGCCAGGACCAGCGCTTCGTCCGCGCTGCGCAGAGGCACATCGGCGGCGCGGGTGTTCCAGGCTTCGGTCAAAGCTTTGTCCATCGCGGCGTAGGCGCGCTTGAGCACCTGCAGATCGCTGTCGCCGCGGTTGTATTGGTAGGTTTCCGGCAGGAAGCGGCCTTCCGGATGCTGGCCCGCATGGCCCAGCGCCTTCATCAGCGCCGCGTCGTCGAGCTGCGCGGTTTCCTGTTTCAGCGGCTGCGCCTTGGCCAACGCCGCGCGCAGTTCGCGGATGTTCCAGCCTTCGACGATGGTGAAGCGGTAACTGACGATCTTGCCGTCGCGCATCGCCGCCAGCAGTTGGCGCGGGGTGGCGCCGGACTGCAGGGCGTATTCGCCTACCTGCAGCCGGCCGGCTGCGCCGATCTGCTTGGCCAGCAATTGCCATTCGACGTCCTGGCCGTCGCTCACGCCGGCCGCGCGCAATTTGCGCAGCACTTGCGGAAAAGAATCGCCGCGCTCGACCACCAGCGTCTCCCCTGCTTCGATGCCGGACACCGGCGCGTCGGCGAAGCCGGTGTAGCGCTGCCATAAAACGTAGGCGGCGACACCGGCCAGCAGGGCCGAGAACACGAACAGCAAACCGAAGCGGCGTTTTTTCTTGCTCAAGCGTGGGTTCCTTGATGCGGATCCGCGAACATGGGCGCAGCGGCGGCCAATTGCCCGCGCAGCGCCGACACTTGCGGATGGGGCGCCCAGGCGCGTTCGCCGAGCCGGGCGACCGGGAGGATACCGCGCACGGCATTGCAGAGGAAAATCGCCTCGGCCGACTCCAGTTGCGGCCGCGACAGGCGGATCTCTTCGGCGCGCAGGTCGGACAGAACCCATTCGCGGCACACGCCGGCCACGCCGCAACGGTCGAGGCGTGGCGTGACCCAACGCCCGTCGATCAGGGCGAACAGGTTGGCCGAGGTCGCACTCACCGCCTGGCCTTCGGTATCCAGCATCAGGCCTTCGTCGGCGTCGCGGTCTTCGGCCTCCTCATCTTGCCATTCGGCGCGAGCCAGGACCTGTTCGAGGCGATTGCAATGTTTCAGCCCGGCCAAGGCGGGCTGGATCGCGAGCCGAGTGTCGCACCAGCGCAGCGCGAGGCCTCGCGTCGGAACGGACGGCAAACGATGCAAGGAAAGCATCCATGCAGGCTCGGTATCCTTCGGCGGTGCATATCCGCGCCCGCCGTGGCCGCGGGTGACGATCAATTTCAGCACGCCCGCATCCGCGCCATCGAGCAGCGCTTGGGCTTGATCGCGAACGAACCCCTGATCCGGCAACGGTAAGCGCAGCCGCGCGGCACCTCGCCCCAATCGCGCCCAATGCGCCTCCCACCATGGCGCCTCGCCGCGATGCGTGCGCAGGGTTTCGAACAGGCCGTCGCCGTAAGCCAGGCCGCGGTCCGCGGCAACGGCCTCGACCCGCCGTTCACCGATGAAGATCCGCGCATTCATTGCGAAGGTTCCAGCGCACGCAGCATGCCGCGCGCCTTGGCGCGGGTTTCGTCCAGTTCGCGCTGCGGATCCGAGTCGGCGACGATGCCGGCGCCCGTGCGGAACCGCAACGTGTTGCCCCCTATTTCGCCGCTGCGGATGAGGATATTCAGGTCCATGTCGCCGTCGCGGTTCAACCAGCCCATCGCACCGGTGTAGGCACCGCGGCCGACGCTCTCCAGCTCTGCGATGATCTGCATGCAGCGCACTTTCGGACAACCGGTGATGGTGCCGCCCGGGAACACCGCGCGGATCGTTTCGCCCGGCGCGACGTCGGCGCGCAAGCGGCCGCGCACGTTGCTGACGATGTGATGGACGTGGGCGTAGCTTTCCACGGTCATCAGCTCGTCGACTTCGACGCTGCCCGGCACGCACACCCGGCCCAAATCGTTGCGCTCCAAGTCGATCAGCATCACGTGCTCGGCGCGTTCCTTCGGATGCCCGACCAGCTCGCGGATCCGCGCCGCATCATCGTCGCCCTCGAAACGCGGGCGGGTGCCGGCGATCGGGCGCGTTTCGACCACGTCGCCGCGCACGGACACCAATCGTTCCGGCGAAGAGCTGGCCACCGCCCAGCCTTCGCCCGCAAACAAGCCGGCGAACGGCGACGGATTGGCGCGGCGCAGTTGCGCGTACAGTGCGGCGGGATCGAGCGCGTTATCGAATTCCGCTTGCCAGGCGCGCGACAGATTGACTTGAAACACATCGCCGGCGGCCAGGTATTCGAGAATACGTTCGACGCCGCGCTTGAACCGTTCCGGATCGTCCTCGATCAATTCGGCGGGAGCTCGCCAAGCGCTTTCCGCCGCGTTCGCCGTCGCCGCGATGTCGGATGCGATCGTATCCAGCATCCCCTCCCGCCCGCTTTCGGCGAGAGCGATGCAGTCGCCGGTGGCGCGGTCGCGCAGCACGGCCGCCGGACAGCGCAAGGCCAAGGCCACCGGCAAGTTCCCGAAGGCGTCCGGCAGATCCAGCACCGGCTCGACCTGCGCGGCGAGTTCGTAGGACAGGAATAGCGCCCAACCGCCATGGAAGGGCCAGCGCGGTTCTTCTCGGGGAATGCGGACGCGCTTCCATTCGGCGTCGAGCGCGGCCAAGAAGTCGTTTTCGACGACGCTGCCGTTATTGCGGCGAACGATCCTGTCGCGATGCAAGGTCAGCGACTCGCCGCCGGCGGCCAGCAACATATCCCAGCGCCCCTGCGCGGTGCCGCTGGCGGCGGATTCGAGCAGCAGCGGATAGCGCGACGGCGCGTGCCGGTGCAGGGCCAGCAAGTCGGTGTCCGGAGAGAGTGCGCGCGTGACCAGCATTGTTTTAGCCGTCATTCCCGCGAAGGCGGGAATCCAGTGTCTTCGCTCCGCTCTTATGTGGGAGCGGCTTTAGCCGCGAGCCCTTCGCCAGTGATGGAAAAGCTCGCGGCAAAAGCCGCTCCCACAAACGCCAAGCCGCTGCATTCCCGCCTTCGCGGGAATGACGGCTTCAAAGATCAAACGCTCTTGAAGACCAGCGTGCCGTTGGTGCCGCCGAAACCGAACGAATTCGACATGGCGATATCGACCTTGGCTTCGCGCGCCGTGTTCGGCACGTAGTCCAGATCGCAGCCTTCGGACGGATTCTCCAGATTGATCGTCGGCGGGATCACGCCCGCATGCAGCGCCATCGCCGAGAACACCGCTTCCACGCCGCCGGCGGCGCCGAGCAGGTGGCCGGTCATCGACTTGGTGGAGCTGACCATGGTCTTGTAGGCATGGTCGCCGAGCGCCGACTTCACCGCCATCGTTTCGGCCAAGTCGCCCGCCGGCGTCGAGGTGCCGTGCGCGTTGATGTAGCCGACCGCGGAGGCATCGATGCCCGCGTCCTTGATCGCGTTGCGCATGCAGCGCGCAGCGCCGTCGCCGTTCTCGCTGGGCGCGGTCATGTGGTAGGCGTCGCCGCTCATACCGAAGCCGACCAGTTCGCAATAGATCTTCGCACCGCGGGCCTTGGCGCGTTCGTATTCTTCCAGCACCAGGATGCCGGCGCCGTCGCCCATCACGAAACCGTCGCGGTCCTTGTCCCAAGGGCGCGAGGCGCGGTGCGGCTCGTCGTTGCGGGTGGATAGCGCCTTCATCGAGCAGAAGCCGCCGACCGAAGTGGGCGTCGTCGCGAATTCGGCGCCGCCGGCGATCATCGCGTCCGCTTCGCCGTACTGGATCATGCGGAACGCCAGGCCGATGTTGTGCGTGGCCGTGGTGCAGGCGGTGACCGCGGCGATGTTCGGGCCCTTGGCGCCGGTCATGATCGACACCTGTCCAGCGATCATGTTGATGATGGTGCTGGGCACGTAGAACGGCGAGATCTTGCGCGGCCCGCCCTCAGCCCACTTCAGCGTGGTTTCTTCGATGCCCTTCAGGCCGCCGATGCCGGCGCCGATGGCAACGCCAATACGTTCGGCGTCGGCTTCGTTGATGTCCAACCCGGCATCGGCGATGGCCATCATCGAAGCGGCGACGCCGTAGTGCACGAACGGATCCATCTTCTTGATGTCCTTCGGCGCGATCCACGCCGAAGCGTCGAAATCCTTCACCTGTCCGGCGATGCGGGTGGAGAACGCGGAGGCGTCGAAATGGGTGATCGGACCGATGCCCGAACGGCCGTTGACGATGCCGTCCCAGCTCGACTTCAGGTCGTTGCCCAGGGGCGAAAGGATGCCCAGACCGGTGACGACGACGCGACGCTTGCTCATAACCTGCTCCTGACGGAATTTTTGTTGCTTGGCCGTACGGCGGCGGATGCGCCGCCGCAAACGCACGGGGCCGCGAACGCGGCCCCATGGCTTGTCACGGCCGGCCCGCGGTTCGGAAACTGCGGACGCGGTTCTGCATTGGATGGCTGGCCGGAATCCGGCCCGCTCGGCCGGACATCAGGCCTTGACGTGGGCCTTGATGTAGTCGATGGCCTGCTGCACCGAAGTGATCTTCTCGGCCTCTTCGTCCGGGATCTCGCACTCGAACTCTTCTTCGAGGGCCATCACCAGCTCCACGGTATCGAGCGAGTCGGCGCCGAGATCGTCGACGAACGAAGCGCTGTTGGTGACTTCCTCTTCCTTGACGCCGAGCTGTTCGACCACGATTTTCTTGACGCGTTCTTCGATGCTGCTCATGGGTGCTTGCTCCTCCCGGGAGACTGTTTCAGGGCATAGTGTAGTGGAAAGGCGGCCGCCGCGCGCTAGGGCCCGCGGCCAGCCGATTCAATGATTTACGGCCGGATTTTATGTCCCGGCGTCAGGGCATGTACATGCCGCCGTTGACGTGCAGGGTCTCGCCGGTGATGTAGCTCGCGCCCGGACCGGCGAGGAAGGCCACTGCGCGGGCGATGTCGGCCGGCTCGCCCAGGCGGCCCAGTGCGATCTGCTCGGTCAGCGACTTCTTGGCGTCCTCAGGCAGATCGCGGGTCATGTCGGTGGCGATGAAGCCTGGAGCGACCACGTTGACGGTGACGCCGCGCGAGCCGATTTCCTTGGCCAGCGACTTGCTGAACGCGATGATGCCGGCCTTCGCCGCGGCGTAATTCGCCTGCCCCGCGTTGCCGGTGACACCGACCACCGAAGCGATGTTGATGATGCGGCCCTTGCGCGCCTTCATCATGCCGCGCATCACCGCTTTCGACGTGCGGAACACGCTGCTCAAGTTGGTGTCCAGGATCGCCTGCCAGTCTTCGTCCTTCATACGCATCAGCAGATTGTCGCGGGTGATGCCGGCGTTGTTGACCAGAATCGAAACGGGGCCGAATTCCTTGCCGATCCCCTCGATCAATTCCTCGATCGCCGCGCCGTCGACGACGTCGAGCTTGCGGCCGTGACCGCCGCCCGCCTTCAGCCTTTCGCCGATCGCTTGCG
Organism: Luteimonas sp.; assembly: GCA_035250245.1. Classification (GTDB taxonomy): domain Bacteria; phylum Pseudomonadota; class Gammaproteobacteria; order Xanthomonadales; family Xanthomonadaceae; genus Luteimonas_C. The sequence continues at coordinate 16,133 of DATFFH010000099.1, forward strand.
CGCCGGAGTCCGTGGTGGCAGTGCCGATCACGGTCGCGCCCAGCGCGGCCAATTCGTCGGCGATGGCAGCGCCGATGCCGCGGCTGGCGCCGGTGACCAATGCGATCTCGCCTTTTAGGATTTGTTCGGTCATCTCAACCTCTTCGTTTCCGCTTTTCGTAGGAGCGGCTTTAGCCGCGAGCTCTTCCTTAAATCGAGACGACACGGCGA
>DATFFH010000100.1:0-39340 GCA_035250245.1 Luteimonas sp.
CTCTACACAAGCCGAGCAAGAGCAGCGGAGCAAGCCCCGCTCTACAAAGCCGAACCGGCCATCGACGCGGCGATGGTCACTCCGCATCGGCTGCTTCTGCCTCGGCTTGGTTCAATTCGTCCAGGAACGACTGCACTTTCAGCATCACCTCGCGCGTGCCCTCGTGCGCGAGGCCGGAAATCACGAACCACGGCGCCTTCCATCCGAGCCTGGCGACGATGTCTTCGGCCAATGCCTTCGCATCTTCCGCCGGCAGCAGGTCGGCCTTGTTGAGCAGCAGCCAGCGCGGCTTGTCCATCAAGGCCGGATCGAAGCGCGCGAGTTCGCGCTCGATCGTGCGGATCTGCTCGACCGCATCGCTGCCGTCCAGCGGTTCGATTTCGACCAGATGCAGCAACAGCCGCGTGCGCTGGATATGGCGCAGGAACAGCGCGCCCAGGCCGGCGCCTTCGGCCGCGCCTTCGATCAAACCCGGGATGTCGGCGATCACGAAACTGCGCGCATGCTCCACGCTCACCACGCCCAGGTTCGGATACAGCGTGGTGAACGGATAGTCCGCCACCTTCGGCGTGGCTGCGGACACGGCGCGGATCAGCGTGCTCTTGCCGGCGTTAGGGAAGCCGAGCAGGCCCACGTCGGCCAGCAGCTTCAGCTCGAGCATCAGCGTGCGCTCTTCGCCCTCTTCGCCCGGTGTCGCTTTGCGCGGCGAGCGGTTGACCGAGCTCTTGAAATGCATATTGCCCAGGCCGCCCTTGCCGCCTTTGGCGACCAGCAGGCGATCGCCATGCGAAGTCAGGTCGCCGATCAACTCGTCGGTGTCGACATTGGTGATGGCGGTGCCGACCGGCACCCGGATTTCGATGTCCTCGCCGGCCTTGCCGTACATCTGCCGGCCCATGCCGTTTTCGCCGCGCTGGGCGCGGAACACTTTCTGGTGGCGGAAATCGACCAGGGTGTTGAGGTTCTCGTCGGCGACCAGCCATACGCTGCCGCCGTCGCCGCCGTCGCCGCCGTCCGGGCCTCCGAGCGGGATGAACTTCTCGCGGCGGAAGCCGATGCAGCCGTTGCCGCCGTTGCCGGCGATGACTTGGATTTCGGCTTCGTCGACGAGTTTCATGGCGTGATTGTGGCAGCGATGGGTGAAGGGAAGAAGGAGTTTGGCGGGAGCCGCCGCTTTTATAGCCGTCATTCCCGCGAAGGCGGGAATCCAGCGACTTGGCTTTTACCCTCTCCCGCTTGCGGGAGAGGGTTGGGTGAGGGGGCGCGAAGGATCAACTCGCTTCGCTACTTTCTGGAGGGATCAAAGTCACTGGATTCCCGCCTTCGCGGGAATGACGGCTGAAGAGCTAAAAACGAAAAGCCCCGCACGCGGCGGGGCTCGATCGCATCGCAAGCGAGGATTACTCGCCGGCGACCACGCTGACCGTGCGGCGCTTCTTCGGGCCCTTGGTCGAGAACGCGACCGTGCCGTCGACCAGCGCGAACAAGGTGTGATCGCGGCCCAGACCGACGCCGGTGCCCGGATGGAACTGGGTACCGCGCTGGCGCACGATGATGTTGCCAGCCTCGATCGCCTGGCCGCCGTAGATCTTCACGCCCAGGTACTTCGGGTTGGAGTCGCGGCCGTTGCGGGTGGAACCTACGCCCTTTTTATGTGCCATGGCGGCTTCTCCTTACTTGCTGTCGCCACCGGCGATGCCGGTGATCTCGATTTCGGTGTAGTGCTGCCGGTGGCCCATCTGCTTGCGATGGTGCTTGCGGCGGCGGAACTTCACGATGCGCACCTTGTCGGCGCGGCCGTGGCCCTTCACGGTGGCGGAGACGGTGGCGCCCTTCAGCGCGTCGCCGAGCTTCACGCCTTCGCCGTCGCCCAGCATCAGGATCTGATCGAACTTGATCTCCTTGCCGGCTTCGACGTCGAGAAGTTCGACGCGGATCGTCTCGCCCTTCATCACGCGGTATTGCTTACCGCCGGTGACCAGAACTGCGTACATGACTGGTATTCCTTTCTGTAGTTCTTCTGTGGTTTTCATAGCCTGGCCACCATCGAGGGCGGACAGAAGCGGAATTGTAGGGGATTCAGGGAGTTAGGGTCAACTGGCCAGGCTGCCTCGACCTGCTCTTCCCTTCTCCCGCCGGGAGAAGGTGCCCGAAGGGCGGATGAGGGTACGGCGGAGCGACGTTGGACCCGATCGCGGAGGTAACCATGGACCGGCGATCTGGAACACCTCCGCTCCGCCGAACCCTCACCCCAGCCCCTCTCCCGGCGGGAGAGGGGCTTAAAGCCTCAGTCGCACGCCCTGAGACCTCCCCGTGCCAGGCTGGCATTCCGCCGATTTGCCCCCAAATCGTAGGCTCGCTACGCTCCCCTGTTGCCCGCGCATCCGCGCAAGCCCCGCCCCGGGGCTTCAACCCGTTGCTGGACCCCTCATCGATGGCGATGGACACCATCCGCATCCGCGGAGCCCGTACCCACAATCTGAAGAACCTGGACCTGGACCTGCCCCGCGATCGGCTGATCGTGATCACCGGCCTGTCCGGGTCGGGCAAGTCGTCCTTGGCCTTCGACACGATCTACGCCGAAGGCCAACGCCGCTACGTGGAGTCGCTGTCGGCCTACGCGCGCCAGTTCCTGAGCGTGATGGAAAAGCCCGATGTCGACCACATCGAGGGCCTGAGCCCGGCGATCTCGATCGAACAGAAATCGACTTCGCACAACCCGCGTTCGACCGTCGGCACCATCACCGAAATCTACGATTACCTGCGCCTGCTGTACGCCCGCGTCGGCCTGCCGCGCTGCCCAGACCACGGCTATCCGCTGGAAGCGCAGACCGTCAGCCAGATGGTCGACCAGGTGCTGGCGCTGGCCAAAGATCCGAAGACCGCCGATCAGCGCTGGATGCTGCTCGCGCCGGTGGTGCGCGAACGCAAAGGCGAGCACGCGCAGATTTTCGAGCAGTTGCGCGCGCAGGGCTACGTGCGCGTGCGCGTGGACGGCCAGTTGTACGAAATGGACGCGCTGCCCACGCTCGCGCTGCGCCAGAAACACACGATCGAAGCGGTGATCGATCGCTTCAAGGTGCGCGAAGACCTCAAGCAGCGCCTGGCCGAATCGTTCGAAACCGCGCTGAAGCTCGGCGACGGCATGGCCCAGGTGATGTCGATCGACGACGAGCAAGCGCCTCAGCTGCTGTTCTCGTCCAAATACAGCTGCCCGGTCTGCGACTACTCGCTGCCGGAGCTGGAACCGCGTCTGTTCTCGTTCAACTCGCCGGTCGGCGCCTGCCCCGAATGCGACGGCCTGGGCGTGAGCCAGTTCTTCGATCCGGCGCGCGTGGTCGTGCATCCGGAGTTGTCGCTGGCCGCCGGCGCGGTGCGCGGCTGGGACCGCCGCAACGCTTATTACTTCCAGCTGATCCAGTCGCTGGCCAAGCATTACGGCTTCAGCGTCGACACGCCGTGGCAGGAGCTGGACGAGGATGCGCGCCAAGCCGTGCTGTACGGCAGCGGCAAGGATGTGATCACCTTCAGTTACATCACCGACTCGGGCGGCCGCACCCAGCGCAAGCACAAGTTCGAGGGCATCCTGCCCAACCTGGAGCGCCGCTACCGCGAAACCGAATCCTCCGCGGTGCGCGAGGAGCTGGCCAAATACATCAGCGACCGCCCCTGCCTGCAATGCGGCGGTGCGCGCCTGAACCGCTCCGCGCGCAACGTGTTCGTCGCCGACAAGCCGATGCAGGACATCGTGGTGCTGCCGATCGACCAGGCCCTGGCCTTCTTCGGCCAAATGGAACTGCCCGGCTGGCGCGGCGAGATCGCGGCCAAGATCGTCAAGGAAATCCGCGAGCGCTTGAGCTTCCTGGTCGATGTCGGTCTGGATTACCTCACCTTGGAACGCAAGGCCGACACGCTCTCGGGCGGCGAAGCGCAGCGCATCCGCCTGGCGTCGCAGATCGGCGCCGGCCTGGTTGGCGTGATGTACGTGCTGGACGAACCGTCGATCGGCCTGCACCAGCGCGACAACGAACGCCTGCTCGGCACCCTCACCCGGCTGCGCGATCTGGGCAACACGGTGATCGTGGTCGAACACGACGAGGACGCGATCCGCCTGGCCGACCACATCGTCGACATCGGTCCGGGCGCGGGCGTGCACGGCGGCGAAATCGTCGCCCAAGGCAGCTTCAACGATGTGTTGAAGGCGCCGCGCTCGCTCACCGGCCAGTACCTGAGCGGCAAGAAGCGGATCGAAATCCCCAAGCTGCGCAACAAGCCGAACAAGAAGATGACGCTGAAGCTGCAAGGCGCCAGCGGCAACAATCTGAAAAACGTGGATCTGGAAATCCCGTCGGGCTTGTTCACCGCGATCACAGGCGTATCCGGTTCGGGCAAATCGACCCTGATCAACGACACGCTGTACGCGCTGGCCGCGAACGAGATCAACGGCGCTTCGCACAAGCCGTCGCCGTATCGCGAGGTCAAGGGCCTGGATCTGTTCGACAAGGTCGTGGACATCGACCAGTCGCCGATCGGCCGCACGCCGCGTTCGAACCCGGCCACCTACACCGGCCTGTTCACGCCGCTGCGCGAATTGTTCGCGCAGGTGCCCGAAGCGCGCGCCCGCGGCTATTCGCCGGGCCGCTTCAGCTTCAACGTGCGCGGCGGCCGCTGCGAAGCCTGCCAGGGCGACGGCCTGATCAAGGTCGAGATGCACTTCCTGCCCGACGTGTATGTGCCCTGCGACGTCTGCCACGGCAAGCGCTACAACCGCGAAACGTTGGAGATCCTGTACAAGGGTTTCAGCATCCATGACGTTCTGGAAATGACGGTCGAAGACGCGCTGAAGCTGTTCGAACCGGTGCCGGCGCTCGCGCGCAAGCTGGAAACGCTGGTGGACGTGGGCCTGAGCTACATCAAGCTGGGGCAACCGGCGACCACGCTGTCGGGCGGCGAAGCGCAGCGCGTGAAACTGTCCAAGGAACTGTCGCGGCGCGACACCGGCCGCACGCTCTACATCCTGGACGAGCCGACCACCGGCCTGCATTTCCACGACATCGAGCACCTGCTCACCGTGCTGCACAAGCTGCGCGACGACGGCAACACCATCGTGGTGATCGAACACAATCTGGACGTGATCAAGACCGCCGACTGGGTGATCGACCTGGGTCCGGAAGGCGGCCATCGCGGTGGACAAATCATCGCCACCGGCACCCCGGAGGAATTGGCGGCTACGCCGAAGTCGTATACCGGACAGTTCCTGGCCAAGACATTGGGGTTGGAGAAGCCGGCTAGGCGCAAGAGCGCGGCTTGATCGCGCTCCGCTCTTGCTTCGATGCTCTGGCTTTAAGCTGTCATTCCCGCGAAAGCGGGAATCCAGTGACTTAGAAACCGCAAGAGCCAAGACACTGGATTCCCGCTTTCGCGGGAATGACGGCTAAAAGCGTAGCGACGATCGCGTCGCTGATTCTCGAAAGGATCGCCACCATGGGCCTGGACAACGAAAAAACCCTGTTCCGCATGCCCATCGCGCTGCGCTGGCGCGATCTGGACGCGTTCAACCACGTCAACAATTCCAACTTCCTCACCTATTTGGAAGAAGCGCGGATCCGCTGGTTCGATTCCTTGGGCGAGGAATGGGTGACGAACGAAACCGCGCCACTGCTGGCCGCGGTGCAGATGAACTACCGGCAGCCGATCCCGTATCCGTCCAGCGTGGTGGTGGAGCTGTTCGCCGAACGCGTCGGCAACACCAGCGTGACCCTCGGCCATCGCATCGTTAGCGAGGATGGCGCGATCCTTTATGCCGACGGGCATGTGGTGATGGTCTGGATCGAGCGCGCGAGCGGCCGGCCGACGCCCCTGCCCGACCCCGTCCGTCGCGCCGCCTCCGCATAACGCAAATGCTTGCGTAGAGTCGAGCCTGCTCGACTGCTTTGCTTTTGTAGGAGCGGCTTCAGCCGCGAGCTCTTCGCGAATGTCGCCGCGACCTCGAAGGAAGAGCTCGCGGCTGAAGCCGCTCCTACAAGAGCAATGCAGCGGAACAAGCCCCGCTCTACAAAGCTGCCGGATTGCGGACTTCGAATTCGCCCAGGATCTTGCGCCCGTCGGCCAGCTCGAACTCCACGGCTATTTTGCTACCCGCCTTCAACGGCGCATGCGGCTGCATCATCATCAAGTGCAAACCACCGGGCTTCAGCGTCGCGGTGCCGTCCGGCGCGATGCGCAGTTCGGGCACCGCGCGCATCTTGCTGACGCCGTCGACGATACGCGTTTCGTGCAATTCCACACTGCCGTAAGCCGGGCTGCTCGCCGCTACGATCGTGGCGGACGCGGGGCAACGGTTCTCGATGCGGCCGAAGCCGGCCTGCATCGGCATTCCACCCGGCACCAGCCGGATCCAGGCTTCGCGCACCTGCGGTGCGCAATCGCCGGCGAAGGCCGGGGCGGCCGATGCGGCCAGCAGTGCGGAGACGATCACGGCGGAAATTCTGTTCATGCGCCTATGATAACGGCCGACGCCCTTCTTGCCCTCGCCCGCCCATGACCTCGTTCATCGCCGCCGCCGATCACGGTTCCATTCGCGAAATCCGCCTGGCGCGCGCGCCAGTCAACGCCCTGAACCCCGCCTTGTGCGCCGAATTGACCGCGGCGATCGCCGACGCCGTCGCGCAAGGCGCGCAAGGCTTGGTGCTGAGCGGCGGTCCGAAGGTGTTCTCGGCCGGGCTGGATGTACCGCACCTGCTGACGATCGAAGACCGCGACGCGCTGAAGGCGGCGTGGGAAACCTTTTTCGCCGCGGCGCGCGCGCTGGCCGAATGCCCGATTCCCGTGGCCGCGGCGATCGCCGGCCATGCGCCGGCCGGCGGCTGCGTGCTTGCGCTGTGCTGCGACTACCGGATCATGGCCTCGGGCCCGTTCCGGATCGGCCTCAACGAAACCCAGGTCGGGTTGGCGGCGCCGGAAGGCATCCGCCGGTTGATGGCGCGCGTGGTCGGTCCTTATCGCGCCGAACGTTTGCTGGTCGCCGGCGAAATGGTGGAAGCCGAACGTGCGCTCGCGATCGGCCTGGTCGACGAGCTCGTCGACATCGATCACGTGCCGGTTCGCGCCCGCGCCTGGCTCGAAGAACTGCTGAAGCTGCCGCGCAAGCCGATGCTCACCACGCGCGGTTTCGCCCGCGCCGATCTGATCGCCGCCTTGCATCCCGATTTGATCCAGCTCGACCGCTTCATCGATGCCTGGAACGAACCCGACACCCAGGCCGGCCTGCGCGCCCTGGTCGCCAAACTGGGCAAGTGACGATGCTGCAAATGCGTCCCTGCTGCGAATGCTGCGGCCGCGACCTGCCGGCCGACGCGGGCGGCGCCTCGATCTGTTCGTTCGAATGCACGTTCTGCGGGGATTGCGATACGCGAACGCTGCATGGGCGTTGTCCGAATTGCGGCGGAGATCTGCGGCTGCGGCCGGTGCGCATGGGCGATGCCTTGGCCCGGAATCCGGCTTCGAACGAGCGCATCGTCAAGCCCGGCGGCTGCCCTTAGTTCGCAAAAAACGGACGGCACATGGCACGGCGTCAACCCCGCGTAAGCTCGGGCGTTGTCACCGGCACGCGGCGACGCCCGCTGCGCCCGCGACAGGGGGACATCATGTCTTTTACGATGCGCATCGCCCGCCGAACGCGGTTCGTGCCGGTCTTGCTGTTGCTTGCGGCCTGGCTTCCTTTCGCGGCCCCGGCGCAGCCCGCCGACGAACCGGCCGAGCGCACCGATCGCGCCGTGCAGGCTTTCATGGCCAAGTACCAGGTTCCGGGCGCGCAGGTCGCGGTGGCCAAGGACGGCGCCATCGTCTTCTCGCGCGCTTACGGCAAGGCCAACGTCGCGCTCGACGTGCCCGCCACCCTCCAAAACGTGTTTACGCTCGCTTCGATCACCAAGGCCTTCACCGGGTTGGCGGCGATGCAAGCGGTCGAAGCCGGCAAACTCGATTTGTCCGCCCCGGTATCGCGTTATCTGGACGACCTGCCCGAGGCATGGCGCGCCGTCACCATCCGGCAATTGCTCAGCCACATGTCCGGCCTGCCCGACATCAATCGCGCACCGACCGTCGATAGCAACGCGGCCGAAGCCTGGAAATGGACGCTTGCCCAACCCGTTTATTTCGCGCCGGGCGAGCGCTTCTACTACTGCCAGACCAATTACACGCTCATCCAGCGCGCATTGAACCGGCTGTACGGCAGGAGCGAGGACGCGATGGTCGCCGAAGCGCAGATCGCCGCCGCCGGCATGGCCCGCACGCGCTACGGCGACTCGCGCGATCTGATCGTCGGCAAGGGTCCCGATTATCAGTTCGTCCGTTCGACGCCCGCCGCCTCCGGCGTGCTCGAGCAGCGCCATCCCGTGTCCCTGCCTTTCCACCGCGCTTCGAACGGTTTGGCAAGCACCGCCGAGGACATGGCGCGTTGGGTGATCGCGCTCGAACAAGGGAAGTTGCTCGATCGAAAACTGATCGAGACGATGTGGTCGCCGGTCGCGTTCAACGACGGCAAACCAGGCCAGTGGGGCATGGGCTGGATCGTTCTCCCGCGCGGCGCCGGGCACCGTGCGGTGGGCATGACCGGCGGCGCGCGCTCGGCTTTCTACCTGTATCCCGAAGACCATGTCGCGGTGGTGATCCTCACCAATCTCGCCGGCGCCTATCCCGAGGACGAGATCGATCGGATCGCCTCGTATTGGGCGCCAGGCTTGCGGCTGAGCGGTGTGCCTGCGCTGCGCATCGCGCTGGACGAAGGCGGTTACGATCGCGCCGTGCAAGTCGCCCGCGAGATCGCGAAAAGCGACCCGTCGCAGCAGTGGAACGAAGCCGAACTCAACGACTGGGGCTATCGCCTGCTGCACAGCGGCCGCCCGCGCGACGGATTGGAAATCATGAAGCTCGTCGTCGCTCTTTTTTCCCGCAGCGGCAACGCCGAGGACAGCCTGGGCGAGGCTTATGCGATCAACGGCGATACCGCCCGGGGCATCGCCCACTATCGCCGCTCACTGGCCCTGGATCCCGCCAATACCAACGCGACCCGGCAGATCGAAAAGCTCGAAAAGAAGCCGCCGGCCGGACATTGAAGTCGGCGGCGGCAACGGCTATCCAGGCCCCGTCGCAATCGGTCGCGCCGGATCGCTGATCCATCCGCTCCACGACCCGGTGAACAATTTCGCGCCGGGCAGCCCCGCATGCGCCATCGCGAGCAGATGATGGCAGGCCGTGACGCCCGAGCCGCACATCGCGACTAGCTCGCGCGCGTCGTGCCCCTGCAACAGCTCTCCGAATTCCTGTGCAAGTTGTTCCTGCGACTTGAAGCGGCCGTCAGCCGAGTTCAGCGCATAAGGCCGGTTGCGCGCGCCCGGCACATGTCCGGCGACGCGATCCAAAGGTTCGACTTCGCCGCGGAAGCGCTCGGCGGCACGCGCGTCGACCAGCAATCCGCCGGCGTCGAGGTGCGCTTGCACGCGGGCGGCATCGAGCAAGCGATCCGCATCGAACACGGCTTGGTAGCGCACGCTCGCGGGCACCCGGATTTCCGTTTCCGTCGGCAATCCGAGCGCATTCCAGCGCGCCCAGCCACCGTCCAGCACCGCGACGCGTTCGTGGCCCAGGGCTTGCAACAAAAACCAAAAGCGCGCGGCATAAGCGCCGTCGGCATCGTCGTACGCGACAACCTGAGTTTGAGCGCCGATACCCCAAGCGCCGAGCTTCGCGGTGAAGTCCGCCGCTTCCGGCCAGGGATGCCGTCCCTGCCCTTGCTTGGCGTGATCGGACAGATCGCGATCCAGATGCGCGTACACCGCACCGGGCACGTGCGCTTGCGCGTAGGCGCGCTCGCCCGCCTGCGGGTCCGCGAGCGCGAAGCGGCAATCGACGATCGCCAGATCGTCGCGTCCCAGCGCGGCGGCCAAATCTTCCGCTTGCACCAGCGTGTTCCATCCGGTCATGACGCGTTCTCCAGCCGTTGCCGCAGATTGAACAGGATCGATGCCGTCGCGCCCCAGATGCGATGCTCGGCGGCATGTTCGTACGGCGAATATTCCAGCACATGGCGGGCGCGGCCGCGGTATTCGATGTCCACGCGCGACAGGTTTTCCGGCGTCATCAAATAATCCAGCGGCACTTCGAACACCGCCGCCACTTCGTTCGGATCGGGCACGGCGACGAAGCCCGGATCGACACCGGCGACGACCGGCAGCACGCGGTAACCGGTGATCGTGGTCAGCGGATCCAGATAGCCCCACGGCGACGCCGACGACGGCGGCAAACCGATTTCCTCGTGCGCCTCGCGCAACGCGGCGGCGACCGGATCGGCATCGCTCGCTTCGACCCGGCCGCCGGGAAAACTGACCTGCCCGGCGTGCTGGCGCAACGCATCCGTGCGCCGGGTGAGCAACACCGACAGCGTGTCCGCGCGCGGCAGCAAGCCAACCAAGACCGCGGCTTCGACCGTGGCCGCGCCGGCCGGCAACAGATCGCGAAGTTCCTCGGCGTTCCAGCCCGGCGCGGTCGGCGCCGCAGCCAGCGGATGCAGGGCCCGGCGCAGGCGCGCTTCGTCGATCGGGAATTTCATGCGCCGCCGCGTTCGCGTTCGGGCAGCACGGTTTCCATCAGGCGCAGGCGTTCGTCGTCGCCCATCGTGCTCCAGCGCGCGATCTCGTCCAGGGTGCGATGGCAACCGCCGCACAGGCCGCGCGTGTCGATGGCGCACACGCCGGTGCAGGGGCTGAGCACGGCGCGATAGACAGGGGGCGTAGATGCGAACGTCATGGGAGCGCGCATTATCGCCGATTCACGGCCCCGCTTTTTTGTAGGAGCGGCTTTAGCCGCGAGCTTTCTTCCTCAAATCGCCGGGATGTCGCGATTTGGAGGTAAGAGCTCGCGGCTAAAGTCGCTCCTACAAAAAGCGCGCAATCCAAAAAGCATTACGCCGGCATAAGCCGGCGTAATGGGAACAGCTTGGATTCCGGCTCAGCCGCGAATCACTTCACGCTGACGAGCTTGACCTCGAAAGCGACCGCCACGTTCGGCGGGAAACCGCTGCGCGGGTCGGCACCGAACGCCTTCTCCGGCGGCAGCACCACTTCCCACTTCGAACCGGCCGGCATCTGCTGCAGCACTTCGCGCATCGCCTGCATGTCGACTTCGCTCAGCTTCACGCTGGGAACCGACTGGGCCTTGCCCTGGTTCGGATCGGTCGGACGCTGGCCGAACGGGAACGGACCGGCGACTTCCAGGGCGACCGTGCTGGCGGTGGTCGGCTTGGCGCCGCTGCCGTTCTCGATCACCTTGTACTGGGTGCCGTTCGGCAGTGCCTTCACGCCGGCCTGGGCCTTGTACTGGGCCAGGAACTGGTCGCTCTTGGTCTTGTTCGCCGCTGCGTCCTTGTCGAACGCGGCCTTGGCCTGCTGGGCCTTGGCCTGCTGGCGCTTCTGGAAGGCCTCGACCGCCGGGCGCAGTTGGTCGACCGCGATCGACGGCTGCTTCTTGGCCAGACCGTCTTGAACCGCCTTGGTCAGGGTGGCGGCATCGATCGGCTCACCGGATTCGGCCAAGCTGCGGCCGAAGTCGTAGCCGAAGTAATAGCTCAACTTGCCTTTTTCGGACGTCGTGTCCTGGGCGCTGGCGGTACCGGCCGTCAGAATCAGGGCCGTGAAAGCGGCAGCTAACAAACGCAACTTCATGCAGCGATACCTCCAGAATTGGGCCTTAAATGGCGCGGGGCGGTAAAACCGCCCCGATTGGAACGCGGTAGGATACCCGGGCGGCAGCTTAACTGCCACTGACGGCAGCCCTGTGACCGGCCCGGGCCGGCGAAGTTCCGCAGAGTGCGCCATTTCACGCTTTCCAGCCCTCAAGAGCCCCGAATGACCGACTCACCGCTGCTCCTGACCGACCGCGGCGCCGTCCGCGTGATCGCGGTCAACCGCCCCGACAAATTGAATGCCCTGGACGCGGCCACTTTGGACGCTTTGCACTCCGCCTTCGACCAGGCGGCGGAAGATCCGAACGTGCGCGTGGTGGTACTGACCGGCACCGGGCCGAAAGCCTTCGTCGCCGGCGCCGACATTTCGCAGATGTCGGGCTTGAGCGCAGTGCAAGGCCGCGACTTCTCGCTGCGCGGCCAGCGCATGATGCGGCGCGTGGAGAAGATGCCCAAACCGGTGATCGCCATGGTCAACGGCTTCGCTCTGGGCGGCGGTCTGGAACTGGCGATGTGTTGCCACCTGCGCATCGCAGCGGATACGGCTAAAGTCGGACAACCGGAAATCAACCTGGGCCTGATCCCCGGCTTCGGCGGCACCCAGCGTTTGATCCGCTTGGCCGGCCGCGCCGCCGCGTTGGAGCTGTGCCTGACCGGCGCGCCGATCGACGCGGCGCGCGCATTGCAGTTGGGCATCGTCAACCGCGTCGTGCCGGCGGCGGAATTGGAAGCCGAAACGATGAAACTGGCCGAGCAACTGGCCAACGCCGCACCGCTGGCGTTGCGCGGCATGATCGACTGCGTCAACGTCGGCGCCGAATGCGGCCTCGAGGAAGGCTTGGAATACGAGTCGGCGCAATTCGGCCTGATCTTCTCCAGCGAAGACATGCGCGAAGGCACCCGCGCCTTTCTGGAAAAGCGCAAGCCGTCGTTCAAGGGCATCTGAAGTTCGCGACCGTTCGCCGCGATGGCAAGCCAGACATCGACCGCCATTTGCTCCGTATGCGCATGCCGCGATGCGCGCGGGTCGGCGGCGCACGCGATCGTCGCGGCTTTGGCCGATGACGATCTGGATCGGGCGCTCGGTCTTGGCCTGCTCGAAGCCGATCCCTGCCCGGGCTGCGAAGCCTCGTGCGCGAAAGCACTTGCGGATGCGCGCGAGGCACGGATGCGAGCGCTGGCCGCGCGCGAACGCTACCGCGCCCGCGACGCGCGCCTGCAACGCCGCGCGGAGGAATTGAAAGCCAAGCGCGCCGCGGCAGCGGACGGGCCGAAATCGCGGGCCTTGCCGGCGGCTGCTGCGGCGGCGTTGGCGCGGGCGAAAGCCAAAGCCGTAGGAAATCCGTCGCAATGAGCCGCACCGCGAAGAGCGCATCGCGAGCCGCCAAAGCCGCGAAGAAAAAAACCGCGCCGCAAACCGCCCCGACCGCCAGGCGCAGCAAGACGCTGTCGCCCGCCGAAGTCGTCGAGATGTTCACGCGCCTGCGCGAACTGAACCCCAAGCCGACCACCGAACTGGAATACCGCACGCCCTACGAATTGCTGGTGGCGGTGACGCTGTCGGCCCAGGCCACCGACGTCGGCGTCAACAAGGCCACGCGCCGGCTGTTTCCGGCGGCGAACACGCCGCAGGCGATGCTCGCGCTGGGCGAAGAGAAACTGAAGAAATACATTTCCACCATCGGCCTGTACAACGCCAAGGCCGCGAACGTGATCGCGATGAGCCGTCTGCTGATCGAACATTACGGCGGCGAAGTGCCGCGCGATCGCGAAGCCTTGGAATCCCTGCCCGGCGTCGGTCGCAAGACGGCCAACGTGGTGCTCAACACGGCGTTCGGGGAAGCGACCATCGCGGTCGACACCCACATCTTCCGGGTGTCCAACCGCACCGGCCTGGCGGCGGGGCGCAACGTGCGCGAGGTCGAGGACCGGTTGCTGAAGGTGGTCCCGGCCGAGTTCCGCCAGGACGCGCACCACTGGCTGATCCTGCATGGGCGCTACGTGTGCAAGGCGCGCAAGCCCGCTTGCCCCGGATGCGTGATCCGCGATCTGTGTCGGTTTCCTGACAAGACGCCCGCCGAATAACCGTCATCATTCGGTCATTACCCGGACAAAACGGCCTGCGATCCTCCGCCGCGCCGCCTCCAGACGGCCCGTCCCGGAAATAAGACAGGCTGTCATCGCAACGAAATATTCACGCCCTACCCTGCGCGGCGTCTTTCCTCTCGCCCGAAGGGCCCAACGATGAAACTTACCCCGAGCACCTTGTCTCTCGCGCTGCTTGCCGCGCTGGCCGCGCCGGCCGCGCACGCCGAAATCGCCATCGACGTGATCGGCAACTCCGAAGTCAGCTTCGAAGGCCTGGTCCAGGCTGATTTCTACAGCTTCGACAGCGATCTGAACGACTACGGCGCCGACGTACCGGGCACCGACGTCGACGGCAAGGAATACTTGAACGAACTGCGCCGCGCTGAGCTGGTGCTGAAGGGCAAAGGCCCGGGCAACATCGAGTGGGTGCTGGGCTACGACGCCAAGGACGACAAGTTCCTGGACGCCAACGTCAAGTACAAGTTCGGCAACAACGCCAACCACTTCATCCAGGTCGGCCAGTTCAAGCAGCCGGGCGCGACGATGGAAGAGCTGTCGTCGACCAAGAACAACGACTTCATCTCCAAGTCGTCGATCACCAACAGCCTGGGCACCCCGCGCCGCGTCGGCGTGCAGTACAACTACGGCGACAACAACTGGGCGCTGACCGCCAGCTATTTCGGCCGCGAACTGACCCGCAACCGCGAGCACGGCACCGGCTACGCCGTGCGCGGCTACTGGGCTCCGATCAACGAAGCCGGCAGCATCTTCCACATCGGCGCTTCGTACACCGACAAGGACACCGACGCCGACGGCATCCGCCTGCGCGCCCGTCCGATGGCCGACATGGTCGCCCTGCGCTACGTCGACACCGGCAGCAGCCTGACCAGCGCCAACAGCCTGAGCAACCGCACCGACCGCGTCAGCGTGATCGGCGCCGAAACCCTGTGGGTCACCGGCCCGTTCAAGCTGCAGGCCGAATACATGACCATCGACGCCGACCGTTACGGCGGCCTGCCGAACTTCAGCGGCGACGGCTTCTACGTGTCGGGCCTGTGGAACATCACCGGCGAGACCTGGGGCTACAAGGCCGGCACGCCGGTCACCAACCTGCCCGACGAGCCGGGTGCCGGCTTGTGGCAGCTGGGCCTGCGCTACGACACCATCGACCTGAACGACGGCAACGTGCGTCCGGGCGCCACCCCGACCGCCGCCCCGATCGTCGACGGCGTGCTCGGTGGCAAGATGGATTCCTGGACCGTGGGCGTGAACTGGTACTGGCGCTCCAACTTCAAGTTCATGCTGAACTACGTGGCCGTGAAGCAGGAGAAGTACAACAACGCGGTCGGCTTCCGCCGCGACGTGCACGACGACCCGAACGTCCTCGAAGCGCGCGCGCAGTTCTACTGGTAAGCAACGTCCACAACCCCCGTCGTGGAAGCGGAAGGGCGCGGCGCGAGCCGCGCCTTTCCTTTATTCGTGGAATAAAAAAGGCCGCGCGATGCGCGGCCTTTTCGTATCGAATTGCAGCGGCGGCGTCAGCGTGCGGCTTCGTCGATCGCGTTGTTGAGATAAGGATCGTTGCCGTAGCGCGCCTTGATCTCGTCCACGTTGCCGCCCTGCTCCAGCTCGGTGCGCACGGCCGACACGAACTCGGTCCGCGCTTCGGCGCGCGGGCCAGGCGCGACCGGCGTGGGTTCGGTCCTGGAATACGCCAGCGCGGTTTCGTTGGTCTTGTGCTCCGGCGACAACGACGGGCGCGCTCCTCCGACCGGATTCTCTGCGCTTGCCGGCTGCGTCGCACGGTCGACGATGGCATTGAGATCCGCATCGGGCACCGATTCCAGCGCCGGATCGTTGGCCAGGCGGGTCTTGATTGCGGCCGGATCGCCGCCGGCGGCGATTTCCGCGCGCACGTTGTATTCCAGGTCGGCGCCGGCGTCCGCGACGCGGTTTTCCTTGTGGGTCACCTGGCTGTCGGTGCTCGCCGACATGCCGCGCGCATCGGCCAACTGCCCCGCCGCCGCGTTAGTCGCTTCCGGCGTACCCGGCCGCACCGGCACGAACACCACCTCACCCGGATAGATCAGGTCGGGATTGCGCGAACCGTTTTCCGGATCGAATTGCGGATTGTTGCGGTACACGCCGTCCAGATTGCCGCCGGAGATATCCCACAGATTGTCGCCGGGCTCGACCACGTGCGGGACGGTGCCCGGGGGGGTGGCGTTCTGGCCGGCGTTGACTTCCTGGGTCGTGACCACGGCCGTGTCGCGCAATTGCGGGCCGGCGTACGGGGCGTCTGGAATGCGGGTCATGGAGCGGTGCTTCCTTTCGTGGGGATCGCGCATTCAAGCCGTACGGCGCCCTGCCGCCAACTAGGGCAAACCCTGGGAGGCGGATCGGAGGCGCAGTCATCAAACCGTCATATCCGCAACATCCCGCTGTCATCGAACCGTTATGCAATGCGCGGCGGGGCGCGCCCGCGCCTTTTCTCTAGGAGCTTCCCGTGTTCAACACGACGAAATACCGCGTCGCGGCCATTGCGCTCGCCACCGCCTTCGCAGGCAACGCCTTCGCCGCCGACGTCACCGGCGCCGGCGCGTCCTTCATCTACCCGGTCATGTCCAAGTGGTCGGCCGACTACAGCAAGGCCACCGGCAAGAAGGTCAACTACCAGTCGATCGGTTCCGGCGGCGGCATCGCCCAGATCAAGGCCGGCACGGTCGATTTCGGCTCCTCCGACGCCCCGCTCAAGCCCGACGAACTGTCGAAGTTCGGCCTGGCCCAGTTCCCGTCGGTAATCGGCGGCGTGGTGCCGGTGATCAACGTCCCGGGTGTGGCTTCCGGCGCGCTGAAGCTGGACGGCGAGACCCTGGGCAACATCTTCCTGGGCAAGATCACCAAGTGGAACGATCCGGCCATCGTCGCCACGAACGGCGGCGTGAACCTGCCCGACAAGAAGATCACCGTTGTGCATCGCTCGGACGGTTCGGGCACCACCTTCAACTTCGTCAACTACCTGTCCAAGGTCAACGGCGAGTGGAAGACCAAGGTCGGCGAAGGCACGTCGGTGAAGTGGCCGACCGGCATCGGCGGCAAAGGCAACGAAGGCGTGGCCGCCTACGTGAAGCAGATCTCGGGCGGCATCGGCTACGTCGAGCTGTCCTACGCGCTGCAGAACAAGATGGCCTATTCGCGCATGAAGAACGCCGCCGGCAACTACGTGCTGCCGACCGACGAAACCTTCCAGGCCGCCGCGAACAGCGCCGATTGGGCCAACGCCAAGGATTTCTATCTGGTGATGACCAATGCGCCGGGCGAAAACTCCTGGCCGATCACCGCCACCAATTTCATCCTGATGTACAAGCAGCCCAAGAACGCCGCCGGCGCCAAGAACGCCAAGGAATTCTTCAAGTGGGTCTACGCCAACGGCGACGCCCAGGCCAAGTCGCTCGACTACGTGCCGCTGCCGGACGCCCTGGTCAAGCAGATCGACGCCTACTGGGCGCAGAACATGGGCTACTGATATTCCTTGATCGCAAGCTATACCCCTCTTGCGCGGGCTTCGGCCCGCGCTTTTTTTGTGCCCGGCTTTTCGTAGGAGCGGCTTTAGCCGCGAGCTTTTCGGCAAATCGCAAGTCCGGCTCGAGTTTGGCGGGAAAAGCTCGCGGCTAAAGCCGCTCCTACGAAGAGCTCGGTCTCGCGACCGGGCTGCGAGCCGGGCCGTGAAGACCCATGTCATCCGGATGTAACAAAAACATCATTTCATAGCGGCATCCCGTCGGCAGGCTATGCCGACCCCGTCGTACGGAGCGCTGCATGAACGCCCATCCTCTTCGCCTAGCCGTTCTGGCCTGTTCAGCGACGCTGTTGCTGGCCGCCTGCAAAGGCGACAACGCAGCCGCTCCCGCTGCGGGCGATCAGGCACCGAACGCCGCGCAGGCGCCTGCTGGAGACAAAAAGGCCGCCCAGATCACCGGCGCCGGCGCCACCTTCATCTATCCGCTGCTGTCGCGCTGGTCGGCCGACTACAACCAGCAGACCGGCAACAAGGTCAACTACCAGTCGATCGGCTCCGGCGGCGGCATCGCCCAGATCAAGGCCGCCACCGTCGATTTCGGTTCCAGCGACAAGCCGCTGTCGAGCGAAGAACTGGCCGCCGCCGGTCTGGGCCAGTTCCCGTCCGCGATCGGCGGCGTGGTGCCGGTGATCAATCTGGACGGCGTCGAAGCCGGCAAGCTGCGCCTGACCGGCGCGCTGCTGGGCGACATCTTCCTGGGCAAGATCACGACCTGGAACGATGCGGCGATCGCCGCGGCCAATCCCGGCGCGACCCTGCCGTCGACCAAGATCAACATCGTCCACCGCTCCGACGGTTCGGGCACCACCTTCAATTTCTCCAACTATCTGTCGAAGGTGAACGCGGACTGGAAGTCGAAGGTCGGCGAAGGCACATCGGTGCAATGGCCGGGCGGCGTTGGCGGCAAGGGCAACGAAGGCGTGGCCTCGTACGTGAAGCAGATCAAGGGGTCGATCGGTTACGTAGAACTGGCCTACGCACTGCAGAACAAGATGACCTACGTCTCGCTGCAGAACGCCGCCGGCAACTGGGTGCAGCCCAGCGCGGAATCCTTCCAGGCCGCCGCGGCCACCGCCGACTGGGCGAACGCGAAGGATTTCAACCTGGTCATCACCAACGCTTCGGGCGCGGACGCTTGGCCGATCACCGCCACCAATTTCATCCTGATGCACAAGCAGCCGAAGGACGCGCAGCGCTCGAAGGATGCGCTGGCGTTCTTCAAGTGGGCGTTCGAGAACGGCCAGACGCAGGCGCAGGCCTTGGACTACGTGCCGCTGCCGGCCGATCTGGTGAAGCAGGTCGAGGCTTATTGGGCGGCGGAGTTCAAGTGACGCAGCAGCAAGCAATCCAGCGATTTTGGTAGTGATCTGATCGCGGCAACGGGGAAAACCGAAGTCACTGGATTCCCGCCTTCGCGGGAACGACGGCTTAAAGCCTGACGGCTTCGAGCTTCGCGGAACAACGAGCAAGGATCCATGAACGCAACCACGATTCCCGAAGCCCTCGCCGCCCCCACCGGCCGCGACATGCGCGACGCCCGCGCGGACCGCTGGTTCCGCTACGGCCTGGTCGCCACCGTCGTCTTCGTTTTGATCGCGCTGGCCAGCGCCGCGCTGTCGATGCTCTGGGGCGGGCGCGAAGTCCTGGCCCATGAGGGCATCCATTTCTTCATCTCCACCGAATGGAATCCGGTGGAGAACAAATACGGCGCGCTCGCGCCGATCTACGGCACCATCGTCACCGCGCTCATCGCCATGCTGATCGCAGTGCCGATCAGCTTCGGGATCGCCTTGTTCCTGACCGAAGTCGCACCGCGCTGGCTGCGTGGCCCGATCGGCACGGCGATCGAACTGCTCGCGGCGATCCCGTCCATCATCTACGGCATGTGGGGCCTGTTCGTGCTGGTGCCGATGATGACCGAGTACGTCACGCCGTGGATCAACGACAACATGGGCACCTTGCCGCTGGTCGGACGCCTGTTCCAAGGCCCGCCGCTGGGCATTGGCGTGCTCACCGCCGGTTTCGTGCTGGCGATCATGGTGATCCCGTTCATCTCGTCGGTGATGCGCGAAGTGTTCCTGACCGTGCCGACGCGGCTGAAGGAATCGGCCTACGCGCTGGGTTCGACCAAGTGGGAAGTCAGCTGGGACATCGTCCTGCCCTACACGCGTTCCGCGGTGGTCGGCGGCATCTTCCTGGGCTTGGGCCGCGCGCTCGGCGAAACCATGGCGGTGGCGTTCGTGATCGGCAACTCGGTATCGCTGTCGGCTTCGCTGCTGGAACCGGGCACCACCATCGCCGCGCTGATCGCCAACGACTTCGGCGAAGCGACCGAAACCTATCGCTCTGCGTTGCTGCTGCTCGGATTCGTGCTGTTCATCGTCACCTTCGTGGTGCTGGCGATCGCGCGATTCATGCTGCTCAAGCTGGCCCGCAAGGAGGGCAACTGATGGGCGCCGTCGCCGTGCAAGCCAAGGCCCATGCCGTCGCCGACCAGTTGTACCGGCGCCGCAAGGCATTCAACGCCTTCGCCCTGCTCCTTTCCTGCGCCGCGGCGCTGTTCGGGCTGGTGTTCCTGGCCTGGATCCTGTGGACATTGGTCTCCAAGGGCATCCAGGGCATCAACTGGCCGCTGTTCTCGCAGATGACGCCTCCTCCGATGGAAGAAGGCGGCCTGCTCAACGCTTTCTTCGGCAGCGCGGTGATGTGCGGCCTGGCGATCGTCATCGGCACGCCGCTGGGCATCGCCGCCGGCACCTGGCTGGCCGAATACGGCAACGCGCGCAAGACCGGCACCGTGGTGCGCTTCGTCAACGACATCTTGTTGTCCGCGCCGTCGATCGTGCTGGGCCTGTTCGTCTACACCCTGGTGGTGATGCAGACCGGCGGCAACTTCTCGGCGCTGGCCGGTTCTATCGCGCTGGCCTTCATCGTGCTGCCGGTGGTGGTGCGCACCACCGACGAAATGCTGCGGCTGGTGCCCGCGCAGATGCGCGAAGCCGCGCTGTCGCTGGGCGTGCCGCAGTGGAAGGTGATCGTGCAGGTGCTGTACCGCAGCGCCTCGGCGGGCATCGTCACCGGCATCCTGCTGGCGCTGGCCCGCATCAGCGGCGAAACCGCGCCGTTGCTGTTCACCGCTTTCGGCAACCAATACTGGAACGCCAACGTGCTGCAGCCGATGGCCAGCGTGCCGGTGGTCATGTACCAGTTCGCCGGTAGCCCCTACGAAACCTGGCAGGTCCTCGCCTGGGCCGGCGCCCTGGTGCTGACCGTCTTCGTGCTCCTGGTCAGCCTGGGCGCCCGTGCCATCCTGCTGCGCAACCGCGTGGCCAACGACTAATGCTCACGACGAATACCGACCGGAACGCAGCCATGAACGACGTCCGCACCCACGCCGATGCCCCGCGCATCGCCGTCGCCACCACCCAGCGCGACGCCGCGCCAGCCGCGCCGGTCAAGCTCGCCGCGCGCGGGCTGGACTTCCACTACGACAAGTTCCACGCGCTGAAGAGCATCAACCTGGAGATACCGGAAAAGCGCGTGACCGCGCTGATCGGGCCTTCCGGCTGCGGCAAGTCGACGCTGCTGCGGATCTTCAACCGCATCTACGCGCTGTATCCGAAATTGGTGGCCACCGGCGAGGTGCTGCTGGACGGCGAAAACATCCTCTCGCCGAAGTACCCGATGAACCGGCTGCGCAGCAAAGTCGGCATGGTGTTCCAGAAGCCGGTGCCGTTCCCGATGACCATCTTCGAGAACATCGCCTACGCGATCCGCCATCACGAGAAGCTGTCCAAGTCCGAGATGAACGACCGCGTCGAGCACGCGCTGCGCCAGGGCGCGCTGTGGGACGAAGTGAAGGACAAACTGGGCCAGAGCGCACTGGGCCTTTCCGGCGGCCAGCAGCAGCGCTTGTGCATCGCCCGCGCCGTCGCGCTGAAGCCCGACGTGCTGCTGTTGGACGAGCCGACCTCTGCACTGGACCCGATCTCCACCAGCCGCATCGAGCAACTGGTCGAGGAGCTGAAGCAGAGCTACACGATCGCGATCGTGACCCACAACATGCAGCAGGCCGCGCGCGTGTCCGACTTCACCGCCTTCATGTACCTGGGCGACCTGATCGAACACGATACGACCGAGACGATTTTCTCGAATCCCTCGAAGCAGCAAACCGAGGATTACATCACAGGTCGTTTCGGCTGATCCCCACTTTCACGGATACGAACACATGAACACCGCCCAGCCCCACGACCATATCGTCAAGAGCTACGACGACGAACAGCAGCGCCTGCACAACGAGATCCTGCGCATGGGCGAGATGTCCGTCGCCCAGCTCGAAGCCGCGCTGGACGTGGTCGAGCGCCGCGACGACAAGGCCGCCGAGCGGATCATCGCCAACGACGAGGCGATCGACGCGCTGGAGCAGGAAATCAGCCACGACGTGATGAGGCTGGCCCTGCGCGGACCGATGGCGACCGATCTGCGCATCATCCTCGCGGCGCTGCGCATCGCCGCGGACATCGAACGCGTCGGCGACTACGCCGCCAACGTCGCCAAGCGCTCGATGGCGCTGAACATGGCTCCGCCGGTGCCGCACACCAACGGCCTGCGCTCGCTGGGTGCCCTGGCCGTGCAGCAGCTGCGCGACGTGCTGGCCGCCTACCGCGACCTGGACGTGGACGCCGCCCAACGCGTACGCGCCCGCGATGCGGAACTGGACACCCAGTACACCAGCCTGTTTCGCGAACTGCTCACCTACATGATGGAAGATGCGCGCGCGATCACCCCGTGCACGCATCTGCTGTTCATGGCCAAGAATCTGGAGCGGATCGGCGACCACGCCACCAACATCGCCGAGAATCTCTGGTTCCGCGTCCACGGCGAGAGCCTGGCGCTGCCGCCGCGCGAGAAGCGCGACGACACCAATACCGCGACCTGAGCACTTTCGTAGAGTCGAGCCTGCTCGACTGCTTTTGCTACTCGACCTGGGAAAGCAAAAAAGCAGTCGAGCAGGCTCGACTCTACAAAGCCTGGGCTAGCGCCAGGCTTCGGGATAGCTAAACGCCAGCTGAAGCCCCCCCTGAAAAAGAGCCAATACTCGCGCACCCGTCAGGTGCCATCCATGACTCTGGTAGGGGTCCGGCAACCGACGATCCGGATATTCTCCGCATCGAGGTCATGCATGGCGGCCAATCCGGATCCCCAGGAATTGCAGGCGGCGCAGCGCGGCGATCGCGCGGCGTTGGAACGCCTGTTGGCGCATTCGCGCCAGGACCTGCGCCGCTATGCCGAGTACCACTGCTCGGTCAACGACGTCGAAGACGCCGTGCAGGAAAGCCTGTTCCTGGTCGCGCGCAAGATCGGCGATCTGCGCGCGATCGAAGCCTATGCCTCGTGGCTGTTCCGGATCGTCAAGCGCGAATGCAACCGGCTCAAGCGCGGCTTGCGCCTGCTGAACCTGAAGCCGAGCCTGGAAGAGTTCGACGGTCCCCACTACCCACCGCCGGACGGCCTGCTCCGCGACCTGGCCCGCACCTTGCACGCCATGCCCGCGCATTACCGCGAAATCGTGCTGCTGCGCGATTACGAAGGCCTGAGCATCGCCGAGATCGCCGCCCGGCTGGGACTGCATGCTGAGGCTGCCAAGGCCCGGCTGCATCGCGCGCGCAGCCTGGCGCGGCAATTGCTGTCGGTTCCGGAACCGTCGCTCATGCCCGCTTAACCCCCTCCTGGCTAGCGTGCCCGCCACCGGCCAGGCCATCGCATACATCAACGCGGCGCAGCCGCACTAGGGAGGCAATACCATGTCCAACAAGAAACCCGTCGCTATCGCCCTCGGCACCGCGCTCGCCGGCGGCCTCGTGCTTTCCGGTTCGGCGTTCGCGGTCCAGCCGCTGGCCCAGGGCTATCTGCTCAGCGCGCAAGACGCCGGCAAGGCGGCGATGAAGGAAGACAAGGCGAAAGAAGGCAAGTGCGGCATGGACGTGATGGATACCGACAAGGACGGCAAGGTGTCCCGCGCCGAATTCGACGCCAAGCACACCGACGCAGCCGACAAAGCCAAGTTCGACAAGGCCGACGCCAACAAGGACGGCTTCATCGACGCGACCGAAAGCAAGGCGCACAAGGAAGGCAGCTGCGGCGGCGACAAGAAGGCCGGCGAAGGCAAGTGCGGCGAGGGCAAGTGCGGCGGCAGCGTCTGACGCACGCGTTTCCGCACTCACCATGAAGTTGGCCGAAGCCAGCGCAGGCCTCGGACTGCGGCGCGCCCTGATGGGCGCGTTGCGGTCTGCGGATGCGGGCGCGCTCGATTTCCTGGAATGCGCGCCGGAAAACTGGATCGGCGTCGGCGGCAAGCTCGGCGATACGTTCGCCGAACTCGCCTCGCGTAGTCCACTCACCTGCCACGGCCTGTCGCTGTCGCTCGGCGGCGCGGAGCCGCTGGACGAGACTTTCCTGCAGCGGCTGCGGCGCTTTCTCGATCGCCACGATGTCGCCTTGTACAGCGAACACCTGAGCTACAGTGCCGACGACGGCCATCTGTACGATCTGCTGCCGATTCCGTTCACCGATGAAGCGGTGAGCCACGTCGCCGGCCGCATCCGCCGCGTGCAGGATGCGCTGGGGCGCCGGATCGCCGTCGAGAACGTCTCCTACTACGCCGCGCCGTTCCAGGCCATGGCCGAAGCCGATTTCGTCGGCGCGGTGCTGGCCGAAGCGGACTGCGACCTGCTGCTGGACGTGAACAACATCTACGTCAACGCCATCAACCACGGCTACGACGCTCACGAATTCCTGGCGCGAATGCCCGGCACGCGCATCGCTAGCTACCACATCGCCGGCCATTACGACGAAGCCGAAGACCTCAAGGTCGATACGCACGGCGCCCCGGTCAAGAACGACGTGTGGGCGCTGTTGGGCGAAGCCTATCGCGTGCACGGCGTGCGTCCGACTTTGCTCGAGCGCGACTTCAACTTCCCGCCGCTGGAAACTTTGCTCGCCGAAGTGGCGCGGATCCGGGAACTGCAGAGCGCCGCGCAACCGGCCGCGGCCGCGGTCCGCCATGGTTGAGGCTCCCGCCGCGCTGCGCGAGCAGCAGTTCGCGCTCGCCCGGCACATCCGCGACCCGCGCGCGAACCCGCCGCCGCCGAGCATCGAAGACCGGCGCCTGGCGATCTATCGCGAGCTGTTCTACAACAATGTCGAAAGCCTGCTGGCCGGCAATTTTCCGGTGATCCGCAAAATTTTCGCCGATGCCGACTGGCATGCGCGGGTGCGCGCGTTCCTGGCCGATCATCGCTGCCGCACGCCGCTGTTCACCGAGATCGGGCGCGAATTCATCCGCTTCCTCGATGCCCGGGCTGAAGCCTGCGCGGACGATCCGCCTTGGCTGGGCGAACTGGCGCATTACGAATGGGTGGAGCTGGCGCTGCAGATCTCCGACGATCCGATGCCGGCGCACGATCCGGAAGGCGACCTGCTGCAAGGCCGCCCGCGGGTGTCGCCGCAAGCCTGGGCGCTGGCCTATCGCTGGCCCGTGCAGCGGATCGGGCCCGATTACCAGCCCGGCGAACCGCCGGACGCGCCGACTTTGTTGCTGGTGCGGCGCGATGCCGCCGGCGATGTGCGCTTCGCCGAGATTTCGCCGCTGGTGTACCGCTTGCTCGAATTGCTGGGCTCGGACGAACCACGCAGCGGCCGCGAAACGCTGCTGCAATTGGCAGGCGAAGCCGGAGCGGAGGATGCGGATGCTTTCGTGAACGAAGGCGCGGCCATGCTGCGGCAGATGCGCGCGGAAGGCACGCTGATCGGGACAGCCCTGCATCAATGACGTAGCCCGGGTGGAGCGAAGCGATACCCGGGAATGAGTCGCGGCATATCCCCGGGTATCGCTTCGCTTCACCCGGGCTACGCAAAGTTGGCGATTGCCTTCGCCGGGACGCTCGCCACCTCTGCTAGGCTTGACGCATGACCCAAGCCGAACCCGTTGTCCTCCCCTCCCCGCCCGCTTTCCGCAAGATGATCGAACGCTTCCGCGGCTTCCTGCCGGTGGTGGTGGATGTGGAGACCGGCGGTTTCGACTGGAACAAGCACGCATTGCTGGAAATCGCCGCGGTGCCGATCGACCTGGACGAGCACGGTCGCTATGTCTGCGGAACGGGCATCAGCGCCCACGTGATTCCTGCCGCCGGCACGCAGATCGATCCGAAGTCGCTGGAAGTGACCGGCATCGACATCGACCACCCTTTCCGCGACGCCAAGCCCGAGCGCGAGGCCTTGGATGTGGTGTTCGCCTCCGTGCGCGAAGCCATGCGCAAGCACAACTGCCAGCGCGCGATCCTGGTCGGGCACAACGCACACTTCGACCTGAATTTCCTCAACGCGGCGGTCGCCCGCTGCGGGCACAAGCGCAACCCTTTCCACCCTTTCAGCGTGTTCGACACGGTGAGCCTGGCCGGCGTGGCCTACGGCCAGACCGTGCTGGGCCGCGCATTGCACGCGGCGGGCCTGGAATGGAACGCCGAATACGCGCATTCGGCGGTGTACGACGCCGAGCGGACCGCGCAGTTGTTTTGCAGGATCGCGAATGCATGGCCGCAGGCGCAGACAGTCGCTACCGCGGAAACGACTTCGGACTTTCATCCGTAGCCCGGGTGGAGCGAAGCGATACCCGGGGAATGCGTCGCGACTCGGTCCCGGGTATCGCTTCGCTCCACCCGGGCTACGCGAGCTTTGATCGGCTCCGCCTTAGCCAGCGACTTCCGATCAGATTATGCGGATCGCCCGAAGAGCAAAGTCACTGGATTCCCGCTTTCGCGGGAATGACAGCTAAAAAGGGCGCGAGCCGCGCGTTTAATGCGCCGACGTCAGCTTCAACCCGACGATGCCCACCACGATCAAGCCCAGGCTGATCAGCCGCCCCGCATTCGCCGGTTCGCTGAACAACACGATGCCCAGGATCGCTGTGCCGACCGCGCCGATGCCCACCCAGATCGCGTAGGCGGTGCCGACCGGCAGCGATTTCATCGCCCAGCCCAGCAACACGATGCTGACGACCATCGACACGATGGTGCCTACCGACGGCCACAAGCGGGTGAAACCTTCGGTGTATTTCAAGCCGATCGCCCAACCGATCTCCAGCAAACCGGCGAGCACGAGGATGATCCAGGACATGGTCCCTTCTCCTATCGATGTTGGGGTCGTCCCCGATTCGGGAAAGGCGCATCGGGGTCGTCCCCGAGTCCTGTGCGGCGACAATGTCTCACAAGCGGCGCCGCGCCGGCTTACCCGGATGTAACCCGAGCGAGCGGTTCCTGCCTTTGTGGGAAGGGTTTCAGCCCCGACATGGCGGTCGGGGGCTGAAGCCCCTCCCACAAGAGCCGTCATGTAGCCTCGTTCGCGCTTCTAAAGCCATCGCGCACGGACGCTGCGTTTCGCGTGCGACGCGTGACGATCTCGCCGATGCGGTGCCATGATTTCGCCGATCCCACCGAAGGAGCCGCCATGACCACGATCATCGCCCCCCGCGTCCACGATCTGGGCGGCTTCCAGGTCCGTCGCGCGGTGCCGACCTTGCAAGCGCGCTCGGTGGGACCGTTCGTATTCGTCGACCATATGGGGCCGGCCGTGTTCGAACCGGGACGCGGCATCGACGTGCGCCCGCACCCGCACATCGGCCTGGCCACCGTCACCTTCCTGTGGGCAGGCAGCATCACCCATCGCGACACGCTCGGTTCGCTGCAGGACATCAACCCCGGCGACGTGAACTGGATGACCGCCGGCCGCGGCATCGCCCATTCCGAACGCACGCCGCAAGCCGCGCGCGAACGCGGCGCCGAAGCGCACGGCATGCAGACCTGGGTCGCTCTGCCCAAGCCCGACGAAGAGACCGCGCCGGAATTCCATCACCATCCGGGCGCCACCCTGCCGCAGATCGAACGCGATGGCGCCTTGTTGCGCCTGATCGCCGGCCGCGGCTTCGGATTGGAATCGCCGGTGCGCGTCTTCGCCGATACTTTCAACGTCGCGCTCGATCTGCGGCCCGAGGCCGAAGTGGAGATCGACGACAGCGCCGTCGAACGTGCGCTTTACGTGCTGGACGGCGAAGCGCAGCTGGACGGCGCCGACATTCCGAAACAGCACCTGGTGCTGCTGGATCGCGGCACGCGCCCCAAGCTGCGCGCCAAGACGCCGCTGAAAGCCATGCTGCTGGGCGGCGAACCGCTGGATGCGCATCGGCATGTGTGGTGGAACTTCGTTTCTTCTTCGCGTGAGCGGATCGAGCAAGCCAAACAAGACTGGCTGGAAGGGCGTTTCGGCAAGATTCCGGGCGACGATACCGAGTTCATCCCTCTCCCGGAGCGCTGAGACGCGATTTGCGGTCGTGGCGCAGCTGTTCTATGGTCGGGACAGCGGAGGCGACCGCTCTAGGGGGAAATGCCATGAAACTGCTGATTCCGCTGTTCCTGCTGGCCCTGTCCGGGGCCGCGCAGGCCCAGGAAGCGGGCGGGTGCCCGCAATTGTCTACCGTCCAGCTCACCTGGCAGCAACGCGACTACGGCCAGACCACGCTGTGCCGCGCATTGCGCGCAGACGGCAGCGAGGCTTTCGGGGTCTCGATCACGCCCGAAGCGCCTTACGACCTCAAGCGCGCCAATCGCCGCAATCCGGGCTCGGTCGGCGGCCAGGGCGTCTATTGGTACGAAGGCGAACTGGCCACTAAGCCAGGGGCGCTGGTGCGCGAGACCATGTTCGAATTGAACGACGGCCGCAACGTGCACGTCTGGATGCAGGCCGATTCGGAAACGCAGCTGACCCAGGAAATGGGCAATGTGCAGTCGCTGCGTTTCGGCACGAACGCGCTCAGCAGCAAGTGATCTTCGTGCGCGCTCACGCCGGCTTAACCGCATTGTTCTAGCGTGGCCCACGGCCGGGGGAGCCGGCCGACCACTCGGGAGAGAACTATGCTGAAACGACTCGGCGCCGAATTCCTCGGCACGTTCTGGTTGGTGTTGGGCGGTTGCGGCAGCGCGGTGCTGGCGGCGAAATTCGGCGGCGACGGCAATCCGCTCGGCATCGGCCTGTTGGGAGTCTCGCTGGCGTTCGGTTTGACGGTGCTGACCGGCGCCTATGCCTTCGGCCATATCTCCGGCGGCCATTTCAATCCCGCGGTGAGCTTCGGGCTGTGGGCGGGCGGACGTTTTCCGCTGAAGGACCTGGTGCCTTACGTGATCGCACAGGTGCTGGGCGCGATCCTGGCTGGCTGGATCCTGTTCCAGATCGCCAGCGGCAGCGCCGGATTCGCGATCGACCCGAACGCAGCCGGCGCCTTCGCCAGCAACGGTTACGGTGCGCTGTCGCCGGGCGGATACACCGTCGCGGCCGCGTTCCTGTGCGAAGTAGTGCTGACCGCGATGTTCGTGGTCGTGATCATGGGCGCGACCCATCCGCGCGCGCCGGCCGGTTTCGCGCCGATCGCGATCGGCCTGGCGCTGACCCTGATCCACTTGATCAGCATTCCGGTGACCAACACCTCGGTGAATCCGGCGCGCTCGACCGGCGTGGCCTTGTTCGCCGGCAGCGGTGCGTTGGGTCAACTATGGCTGTTCTGGCTGTCGCCGATCGTCGGCGGCATGCTCGGCGGAGTGGTGTACAAATGGTTGGGTAGCGAAAAGAGCTGAGTTTTCGCGAGCGAAGCGAAGGGCCGCGTCAAAAAACGCGGCCCTTCGCTTTTGTTCTTGTAGGAGCGGCTTTAGCCGCGAGCTTTATCTCTGAAGTCGCTGCGTTGCCACGATTTGAAGGAAAGAGCTCGCGGCTAAAGCCGCTCCTACAAAGAGCCGATTCGTCGAATCAGACAGCGGACGCCGCGGTGAACCGCCGCCGCGAATGCTTCGGATCCTCGATTTCGTCCAGCACCGCCACCGCCAAGTCTTCGACCGAAATCTTTGCCGGATGATCGCCGTCCATCAGCAGCTCATCGCCGCCCAGGCGGTACTTGCCGGTGCGCTCGCCCGGCTCCAGCAGCGCCGACGGCGAAACGAAGGTCCAATCCAGCGATGTCTCGGCTTGCAGATCGCGCAGGGCCTGGCGCGCGCCCAACGCGCCCTCTTTCCATTCGGCGGGAAACTGCGGCGTGTCGACCGCCTGCACGCCCGGCGCCACGAACAGACTGCCCGCGCCGCCGATGACGACCAAACGCGACACGCCCGCGCGCTTCACGCCCTCGACGATCGCGCGCGAACCGCGCACGTGCCGATCCTGCGCTTCCGGCCCCGAAT
The DNA here is from genome assembly GCA_035250245.1 of Luteimonas sp. GTDB lineage: Bacteria > Pseudomonadota > Gammaproteobacteria > Xanthomonadales > Xanthomonadaceae > Luteimonas_C. The sequence goes on from DATFFH010000100.1 coordinate 29,687, forward strand.
AGCCGCCGTTGAAAGCGCTGAGCACGAGGTCGTGTCCCGCCACCGCGTCGGCCACTTCGCCGGCATCGTAGGCATCAGCGGCTTTAGCCGCGAGTGCGGGATGGCTCGGCAACTTTTCGGGATGGCGAACGATGGCGGTGACGTGGTGGCCGCGCCGCAACGCTTCGTCCAGCAATTTTGCGCCGACGAAGCCGCTGGCGCCGATCAATGCGATTTTCATGGGTACTCCCGATCGGTTCGATGATGCAGTAAGGATGCGCTCGGCAATTGAATTCATAAACCGCCCAATGCTAGATTCACTGTCCAGTTTTTCTAAACAATGATCGATGGCCGACATCGCCCTGAGCAAAGTGGACCGCCTGGCCTATGTGGCGGCGGTCGCCGAAGCCGGCGGTTTCACCGCCGCCGCCGAACGCCTGGGCGTGACCAAATCGCTGGTCAGCCAGCAGGTGCGGAAACTGGAAGAGGAACTCGGCGGCGCTCTGTTCACCCGCACCACGCGGCAGGTGCGGCTCACCGCGGCGGGACAGCGCCTGCTCGACGAATGCGCGCCGTTGCTGCGCGATCTGGGTTCGGCGCTGGAACGCTTCGGCGGCGAACGCGAGCGGCTGGACGGATTGTTGCGCCTGACTGCGCCGCCGGATTTCGCCACGCGCACCCTGGCGCCGCTGATCGCCGAGTTCGCGCAGCGCCATCCCGGCGTCCGCTTCGATCTGGACAGCAGCGAAGAGCAATTGGACCTGGTCGCCGAAGGCATGGACCTGGCGATCCGCTTCGGCCGCCTGCGCGATTCGCGTTTGCGCGCGGTGCGGCTGGGCAGCTTCGAACAATGGGTGATCGCTTCGCCGGATTACGTCGCCCGGCACGGCATGCCGAGAAATCCCGCAGCCCTGTCCGAACAACACTGGGTCGCGATCAGCCTGCTGTCCTCGCCCTTGACCTGGACGTTCCGCCGCGGCGGCCGACAGCAGAAAGTGCGGATGCGCGAAGCCATGCGGTGCAATTCGGCGCAAGCGCTGCAAGCCTTGGTGCGCAGCGGCGCGGGCGTCACCATTTTGTTGGATACGGTGATCGCCGAAGACGTGGCCCAGGGCCGGCTGCTGCGCTTGTTGCCGGACTGGAAATTGCCGGACGGCGCGATCCATGCGGTGTTTCCGCCGGGCCGCGACGTGCCCTTGCGCGTGCGCCGTTTCGTCGAATTCCTGCGCGAGCGCATGCCGCGCGCATGAGCGACCTGCTTGCGTAGAGTCGAGATTGCTCGACTGCTTTCGCTCTTGCTTTGTAGAGCCGGGCCTTGCCCGACTGCCTTTTGCGGCTTCTTTCCGCATCGAAAAGCAGTCGAGCAGGCTCGACTCTACAAGAAGCGGCTAGAATCAGAATCGCCCTTCCTGGAAATCGACGAAGGCCTGCATCAGTTCTTGGCGCGTGTTCATCACGAACGGCCCGTGGCGCGCCACCGGCTCGCGCAGCGGACGCCCGGCGACCAGGATCAAGCGCGCGCCTTCCTGGCCGGCTTCGATCTTCAGCGCATCGCCGCCGCCCAGGATGCCGAGTTCGTGCGTGGACAACGGCCGCGCTTCCTCGCCCTGCCCCAGCGTCGCGGCGCCTTCGAACACATAGGCGAAAGCGTTGTGGCCCGTGGGCAACGCGTAATCCCACACCGCGCCGGGCGCCAAGCCGATGTCGAGATAAAGCGGCGACGTCGCCGGTTGTTCGATCGGCCCGCGCACGTCGCCGACTTCACCCGCGATCACCTTCACCGTCACGCCCGGCGCAGGCGTCGCGACGGGGATGCGTTCGGGCGCGAATTCCTGGTAGCGCGGGTCGGTCATCTTGTCCTTGGCGGGCAAATTCACCCACAACTGGAAACCGCGCATGCGGCCTTCCTGCTGCTCGGGCATTTCCGAATGCACCAGGCCGCGGCCGGCGGTCATCCATTGCACGCTGCCCGGCACCAGTAGGCCTTCGTTGCCGTGATTGTCGCGATGGCGCATGCGGCCGTCGAGCATGTAGGTGACGGTTTCGAAACCGCGGTGCGGGTGCTCAGGGAAACCGGCGATGTAGTCCTCGGCACGGTCGGTGCCGAATTCGTCCAGCAACAGGAACGGATCCAGGTCGGGCAAGACCTGGCCGCCGATCACCCGGGTCAGCTTGACCCCGGCGCCGTCGGAAGCGGCCTGGCCGCGCACGACGCGGGCGATGCGGGCGAAATCTTGGGTGACGGTGCTCATGGCGGCTCCTGTTTCGGAATGCTCGCTAAATGCGGCTGCGCGGGCCGCGCCAACAGCACCGCCGATGGAACGCAGGGTTACGCGGTTTCGCTCACCCTACGGTAGACATACACCGTGGCCGGCGGCACGTTGCGCAGCACGAAATCGCCCCGCTCGGCTTCCAGGCGAAGCTCGCGCGCCACGGAGTCGGCCAGAGGCGGCTGCGGGCCGTAGGTGAATTGGATCAAGCGCCCGTCCGGGCGCAGGCAATCGAAGGCGGCCGCGTAGATCTCACGCTGCAGCCAGCGCTCCATCGACAGCACGCCCAGACCGGAAACGATGGCGTCGGCCGCGCCGTCGCCGGCGAAGCCCTCGCCCGCAGCGATCTCGCGCAGCCGACGCGCGTCGCCATGCACGACATGCGCCTGCGGGAAGCGCTTGCGCAGGCGGGCGTGCATCGCATCGTTCAGTTCCAGCACCAGCAAATCATGCGGCGCGATGCCGTGCGCCAGCAGCGCCTTGGTCAAGGCGCCGGTGCCGCCGCCCAGTTCGATCACGCGGCGCACGTCCGCGGGCAATTGCGCGACCATCGCAGTGGCCAATTCGGGACTAGACGGCGCGATGGCCGCGGTGCGGCGCGGGTGCTTCAGCCACTGCCGCAGCATCAGCATCCAGGGGGGCAGGGCATCGCTAAAGTGGGTATTCATGCCTGCATCATGGCGCCTGGGATATTCCGGCTGCGTTAAGCGCGGCAGGCGGATCGTAATCTTCGCCGTCCGGCCCTCGCGGTGATCGCCATGAAAACGTCCCTCCTCGCCCTGCTCGCTTCGGCACTGGCACTGGGTGCCGGTGTCTCTTCGGCCGCCGGCCCGACCCCGCGCACGCCGATCCGGCCCACCGGCGATTGCCTGGTCGCCAAACAGGTGCTGGATTGGGGCGTAGTGGACGATCGCAGGCTGGTGGTCAAGAGCCTGGGCAAGCGCTATTACGACATCCAGCTTGCGCACAGCTGCCGCGATCTCAACCGGCGGCCCTATCTGACCTTCCGCGATGGCCTGCGGCCGACGCGGCTGGGCTCGGGCCTGGGCTATCGCCGCGGCACCGGCAGCGATCCGGTCACTTCCGACGGCCGCATCTGCGGCGACATCGGCGATTCGGTGATCCCGGTCAGCGGCGTGCGCAACGGCCTGGAAATCCCCTGCCGCATCGGCAACATCCGCCGCATCGACGAGAACACCTTCGAAAGCGTGTTCGGCCGCGATTCGCGTTCGGCCAATGCGCTGCTGGATTCGGCGCCGACGGTGAATCCGCGCGCCGTCTCCCGCTGAGCCGCTTCTTGTAGAGTCGAGCTTGCTCGACTGCTTTTGATTTCGGTGTTTGCCGAAAAAGCAGTCGAGCAAGCTCGACTCTACAAAGCTGTGAGGCGCCAGGCCTGGTGGATGCGCGGATTGCGGGCGAAATCCGGCGGCAGGGTCTGCGCGGTGATGTCGATGCATTCGGCGAATTGAGACACCGCCTGCGCGTCCAGCCGGAAACGGCGGAAATTGTTCGAGAAATACAGCGCGCCGCCCGGCGCGAGCCGCGCGACTGTCGCGCGCAACAGGCGTACATGTTCGCGCTGCACGTCGAAATCGTCGGCGCGGGCCGAGTTCGAAAAAGTGGGTGGGTCGCAGAAGATCAGGTCGTATTGGCCGCGGTCGGCTTCAAGCCAGGCCAGTGCGTCGGCTTGTACCAAACGATGGGCCGCGCCGCCGATGCCGTTCTCGCGCAGGTTGTCCGCGCACCACTGCAGATAGGTCGCCGACAGGTCGACCGTCGTCGTTTGCCGTGCGCGCCCCGCGGCGGCATGCACGGTGGCCGCGCCGGTGTAACCGAACAGGTTGAGGAAACGCGCGTCCTCGGCTTCCTCGGCGATACGCAGGCGCAACGGACGATGGTCCAGGAAGAGACCGGTATCGAGATAGTCGAACAAGTTCACCCGCAGGCGCACGTCGCCCTCGCGCACCACGATCCACTCGTCCCGGCGGTCGAAGCGGCCGTATTTGCTGCCGCCCTTGCCGCGTTCGCGGGTCTTGGTCGCGATCCGTTCCCGCGGCAGCGCGAAAGCGTCATGCGCGGCGGCCAGCAACTCGCGGAAACGGCGGCGCGCGGTTTCTTCCGGGATTTCGGCCGGGGCCGCGTATTCCTGCACGTGCAGCCAACGCCGTTCCGGATCGTCGGCTTCGGTGTAGACGTCGATGGCGGCCGCGTATTCGGGCAGATCGGCATCGTAGGCCCTGTAACAGCTCACGCCCTCCCGCTCGCGCCAGGTTTTCGCGTTCCTGAGGTTCTTGCGCAAACGGTTCGCCACCATCTGCGCGCCTTCGGACAATTCGCGCGACTGCGCGGGTTCGCGCGCCAGCGGGGCGATCGGGTCGCACACGATCAACGCGCATTCCAAGGCGCCGTTGAACACCTGATATTTCTTCTGCGCGCGCAGACCAGTGGCGTGGGCCAGCTCCGCGTCGCCGCAAAGCAGGCTGGCACGCCATTTGGGGACGGCGCGCTTCAGGGCGTCGCCAAGCTGGCGATACAAAGCGGCGTCGGCGGCCAGGCGCGCGTCGTAGGGCGGGTTGCAGACAGCCAGACCTTTGCCAGGACCGTCGGACTCGGTCTTCGCTTTCAAGCTGTCATCCCCGCGAAAGCGGGGATCCAGCGACTTGGCTTCTCCGCCTTCCTGCAAGGCGAAAGTCGCTGGATTCCCGCTTTCGCGGGAATGACGGCCAAGAGCAGAAGCAGGAGTCTGAAGCCGATCGACTGATACGGCTTCCCAGCGCACGGCTTCGGACACGCCCGCCATCCACGCATTCTGCTCCGCCGAACGAACCGCCTTGGCATCCGCATCGCTGCCGAAGAAAACAGGACGCAGCGCCGCTCGCCCTGCCAGTTCGCGCTGCCGCGCTTCTTCCAGCAAACCTCGCCACGCTTCCAGGTCGAAACCCAGCCACCGGCTCGGCGCGACGTCGCCATGCCGCAGCAGACCCGGCGCGACATCGGCCGCCATCAACGCGCCTTCGATGACCAAGGTGCCGCTGCCGCACATCGGATCCAGCAGCGCGCCGCCTTCCGCGTAAAGCTTCGGCCAGCCGCCGCGCATCAGCACGGCTGCGGCCAAGGTTTCCTTCAACGGCGCCTCGCCTTGCGTCTGACGCCAACCGCGACGATGCAGGGGGCCTCCGCCCAAATCCACCGACAGAATCGCCCTGCCCTTGCGCAGCACCAGGTTCAGGCGCAGATCCGGCGATTCGACGTCCACCGACGGCCGCGCGCCGCTGGCGCTGCGCAACACATCCACCACCGCGTCCTTGGTGCGCTGCGCCGCGTACCGGGCGTGGGTGACCGCAGAACCGGAAACGTGCGCGTCGACCGCCAGCGTCATCTCCGGCGTCAGATGCCGCGTCCAATCGATCGCGGCGACGCCGGCGTAGAGCGCGTGCTCGTCCGCGCAATCGAATTCGGCCAATGGCCACAGCACGCGGCTCGCCAGGCGCGACCATAGCACCGTCCGCTGCGCATCGATCTGTTCGCCTTCGACGTTCACGCCGGCGACCGCGGCCGTCGCTTTCGCGGCGCCGAGCGCGAGCAGCTCGTCGGTAAGCAGGTATTCCAGGCCTTTGGCGCAGCTGGCGAAGAATTTCATCGGCTACAGCGAACGCAACAATTCGGCGAAGGCTTGCGCCGAGGTTTCAACATTGCCGGACAAACGATGCGAATCGTCGACCATCAGCAGTCGCGCGCGGCGGCGATGCGCCCAATCGACGACGTGCTGCGCGGGGATGAGTTCGTCGTTCCAGCCATGCAGAATGCTGGTCGGCACGATGGCCGCATCAAGTTCGGGCGCCTCGCCCATGCGGATCGGCGGCGCCATCAGGAACAATCCCGCGACCGGCACCTGCAGCGAAATCAGGCCGGAAATGTAGGCCCCCAGGCTCGATCCGGCCAAGACCAGCGGGCCGCGCGCGGCGGCCGCTTGAGCCAAACCGAGCAGACGCCGCAAACGTGCCGGCACATCGCCGAGTTCGGTGACTTCGCGCTTGGCGTCCAAGTCGGTGTAGTCGGGCCGCTCGTGGGTCCAGCCGAGCGCTTGCGCGGCTTCGGCCAAGGCGGTGACCTTGGTCGCGTCCGGACCGCTTTCGAAACCGTGGGACAGGATGCAATGGCCGCGCATTTCAGCGATTCTCCGTGCCGGCGGCGGAATCAGTCGTCAACCGCCACCACCCCATCGCCGATGCGCAGCGAACCGCCTTCGAGGATGCGCGCGCACAGGCCGCCATGGCCGCGCATGGCGTTGTAGCCGCCGGGGCCGAGCGCGGCTTCCATCCGCGAACAGGGATCGCAACTGTCGGTGCCTTCCAGCAGGACGTCGCCGATGCGGAATTTGCGGCCTTTCAGCGCGATCAGCGGAATGCCGGCGACCACCACGTTGCGCCGGAGCAAGGCCGGCGCAACCGATTCGCGCCCGGCTAAGGCCGCGATCGCCGGCAGGTGCTCGGCCTGGATCAGGGTGATGCCGCGCTTGCCGCTGCCGCTGGCTTTCATATAGCGATCGCCGACCAGACCCTGGCCGGCGACGGCCTCGACCGAGACGACGCTTTCCATGGCCGTGTCGCGAGCCGGACGCAGGCCGATCCAATCGATCCGCCCGCCGCGCGGGAATTGCGACATCAACCGGTACAGCTCGGAATCGGGGGGAAGCGTGGCCATGCGCGAATGCTAGCATCGCGCCTGGTTCCCCGCGTCTTTTCGCCCGTGCAAATCGATCCCCTGCCCTACGAAACCCGGCTGGACCCGCGCCCGCTGTCGGCGATCGACCTGGTGGTGATCCACTGCACCGAGTTGCCCAACTTGACGACGGCGCGGCAATACGGCGAACGCGTGCTGTACCCGGCGCCGGATGCGGCCGAGGGCACCGGCAACAGCGGCCACTTCTACATCGACCGCGACGGCAGCGTGCATCGCTACGTGGCGCCCGAGCGCGTCGCGCATCACACGCGTGGCTACAACCCGCGTTCGATCGGGATCGAGTTGGTGAACACGGGGCGCTATCCGCATTGGCTGGATTCGCGGCATCAGGCGATGGACGAGGCTTACACGGAGGCTCAGACCGAAGCGCTGATCGGCTTGCTGAATTCGTTGCGCGCCGATATTCCGACTTTGGCGATGATCGCCGGCCACGAAGACCTGGATACGACCGAAGTCGAAGCCAGCGACGACCCGGCACTCAAGGTGCGGCGCAAGCGCGATCCGGGGCCGTTATTCCCGTGGCAGCGCGTGCTCGAATCCGTCCCTTTGCGTCGGCTTTCCGCTTTGTAGAGCGGAGCTTGCTCCGCTGCCTTGCTTTGTTGTTGGTCTTTGTAGGAGCGGCTTTAGCCGCGAGCTCTTTCCTTAAAATCGCGACATCGCAAGGATTTGATAGAAAAGCTCGCGGCTAAAGCCGCTCCTACGAAGAGCCGAGCCGATCCAAAGCAGCGGGAAAAGCTCCGCTGCAAAGCGGAGGCAACGCCTGCCCCCCTATAATCACGCTATCGACTCTGGCCGACCGCCCATGACCTCCGCCGTCTCCGAACTGATCGAACTGCTCTCGCTGGAACGCCTGGAAGACAACCTCTTCCGCGGCCAGAGCCGCGACATCGGCACCAAATACGTGTTCGGCGGCCAGGTGCTGGGCCAGGCCCTGTCGGCGGCGCAGGCGACGATGCAGGAACCGCGCGAAGCGCATTCGCTGCATGCCTATTTCCTGCGCGCCGGCGACATCGACCATCCGATCGTGTACGACGTCGACCGCACCCGCGACGGCGGCAGCTTTTCGGTGCGCCGGGTCAGCGCGATCCAGCACGGCAAGGTGATTTTCTTCTGCGCGGCTTCGTTCCAGGAAAAAGAAGCCGGCGCGGAGCATCAGCTGTCGATGCCGGAAGTGCCCAAGCCCCACGACATCGAGCCCGCGCACGCGGTGCCGCCGGAAGTGCTGGCCAAGCTGCCGACCAAGGTGCAGCGCTGGCTGAGTCGGATGGGTCCGTTCGAATTCCGCCACGTCTATCCGCGCGACGAACTGAATCCGCCCAAGCGGCCGCCGTTCCAACAGGTCTGGTTCCGTTTGGCGGAAAAAGTCGGCGACGCGCCGGAACTGCATCGCGCCCTGCTCGCCTACGCCTCGGATTTCCATCTGCTGGGGACCGCGACTTTTCCGCACGGCATCAGCTACTACCAGCCGAACGTGCAGATGGCTTCGCTCGACCACGCGCTGTGGTTCCATCGCCCGTTCCGCGCCGACGACTGGCTGCTGTATTCGATCGACAGTCCCAGCGCGCAGAATTCGCGCGGACTGGCGCGAGGCATGGTCTACGACCAGCAAGGGCGGCTGGTCGCCAGCACCGCGCAGGAAGGCCTGATCCGCGTCGTCACCGACGCGGCCGCCGCGGCCCAGGTGCCGGCCAAGGAGTGATGCGATGAGGCAGGTATTCTCCAGCGCGCGCTTGGAAAACGTGGAAAAAGTCGCGCAGATGCTCGAGCAAGACGGCATCGAGGTACGGATCACCAACGGTCGCTCGTACAAAGGCAAAGTGCGCCGCAATTTCAGTTACCGCGACGGCGGCAACGAAGGCCCGCAGCCGGCCGTGTGGATCGTCAAATCCGAAGACCAGCCGCGTGCGCGCCAGATCCTGCGCGAAGCCGGCCTGATCGACAGCACGCGCAATCCCGGCGATAGCTATCTGGCGCCGACCTTCATCGAGGTCGAACCTTCGAAGGCGATGCGGACGCCGCAAAACAAGGTGTTCAAGCTGAAGGTCGGAATTTTACTGGCGATCGTCGCGATCCTCGGTCTGATCATGTTTCAGACGCTGCACAAACCGTCGGCGCCGGCATCGGCCGGCGGTCCCGTCGGCCCCGCGGCGACGCCGATCGCCTTGGCGCAGGCCGTGTTCGCCGCCGAAGTAAAACCCGGCGACGCTCGGGTCGCCTGCCTGACCATCGATGGCCGCGATGCGCCCGATTCGCTCATGCCTGCGCTGACGCGCCCGAACCTGGCGGTCGCGCCAGGTTCCAGTTGCGTCCGCGTCGCGGCCGAAGGCAGCGGCAGCTACTCGCGCAGCAATCGCAGCCCCGCCGTGCTGGTCGACATCGACGGCTTCCGCCGCACTTCGGCCGATACCGCGCAGATCCGCTACAGCGCGTACCGGCATAGGCTGCGGGCGACGTACAAGACGCTGGAAGTGCAACAGGTCGGTGGGCAGTGGCGGATCGTGCGTACGCTCAAGCACGTGTCGGCCTGATTCGCTTGTGTAGAGCGGAGCTCGCTCCGCTGCTTTTCGCTTTCCATGTGGGAGCGGCTTCAGCCGCGAGCTTTTCCTGCATATCGCGGTGGCCTGATGGAAGAGCTCGCGGCTGAAGCCGCTCCCACAAAAGC
>DATFFH010000101.1:0-21062 GCA_035250245.1 Luteimonas sp.
AGAGCTCGCGGCTAAAGCCGCTCCTACGAAAAGCCGCTTAGGCGAACGGGTTCTTATCGCCGGCGAACAAGCGCCGCGACACCTCGCGTTCGCTGCGGTCGATCCGTTGCAAGAAAGATTCCGCATCCCCCAGCGCGGCGAACGCTGCGAATCCCCGCTCCAGGAATCCCTGCAGCTCACCGAGTCCGGCAGCCTTGGCCGGCCCTCGCGACAGCTTGAGCAGTGTCGCCACGCCCGGCATGCGCAAGGCATCGGCCAGGCCGCGGCCGACGCTGCCGATCAAGTCGATCTGGCGCGCGCGCAGCCGCGGTAGGCCGACTTCGCGATACACCCGGGCATACAGCGCGGCATCGAGCCGCTTGCGCGTGGGAGCCAGCCGTTCCAGCGCGGCGGCGATGCGCAAATCGAAGGCATGAGTGAGCGCGCCCAGTTCGATCCCGTCGGCCACGGTCTGCAACAATGCCCCCGGCAGCAGGCGCTGCATCATCGGCAGGACCTTGGCGATGTCCGCGTCGCGGCGGGTGAAATCGTGCTCGCCGTAGACGTCGGTCAGGAAGAAATGCGCGGCCGGCGCGCTACGTGGATCGTCCAGGAAGCCGGCGAAGCTGTCTTCCAGCCGCTGCGATTGCCAGCGCCGCACTTCCGGCAGCCAGCGCGAACGGTTGCGCGGTTCGCGCCGCGGATCGTGCAGAGCCTGGTGGCAGGCGAGCCGGCGCTGCAGACGCGGGACGACGGAGCGTGGCCGGGGCATGGGCGGACTTTAGCGGATTGGCGCGCCGGTTTTGTGGGAGCGGCTTAAGCCGCGAGCTCTTCCCTTTCTCGCAATCAGGGCAGAAAAAGCTCGCGGCTGAAGCCGCTCCCACAAAAAAGAGCCGCCCATCCGCCACCAGACCGATCGGCTAAACTCGCCGCAACTCCGCCGCGCGACTATCGATGCTGCTCCTCCACACGGCCCGCAAGCGGCCCAAGCCTTCCCGCGCCGCGCCGAAGATCGGCCTGGCCATCGCCGGCGGCGGCCCGATCGGCGGCATGTACGAATTGGGCGCGCTGCGCGCGCTGGACGAAGCGCTGGACGGCTTGGACCTGACCCGGCTGGATTGCTACGTCGGCGTCAGCTCCGGCGCCTTCCTCGCCGCCGGCCTGGCCAACCGGATGAGCACCGCCGAGATGTGCCGGATCTTCATCACCGGCAACAGCGACGACGTCGAATTCCGGCCCGAAACCTTTTTGCGCCCGGCGATCCTGGAATACCTGCGCCGCGCCTCGAACCTGCCGCGCCTGGTCGCCGAATGGTGGCGCGAGCTGCTGTTCTCGCCCGGCGAAGCGCGCTGGGCCGACCTGATCACCCGCTTCGGCGGTTTGGTCCCGACCGGGCTGTTCGACAACAGCGAAGTCGAACGCTTCCTGCGCGAAGTGTTCGAGCGCCGCGGCCGCAGCAACGATTTCCGCGAACTGGGCCGGCCGCTGTACGTGGTCGCCGTGGACCTGGACAGCGGCGAAGCGGTGCGCTTCGGCGGACCGGGTTGGGACGACGTGCCGATCTCGCACGCGGTGCAAGCCAGCGCCGCCCTGCCCGGCCTGTATCCGCCGGTGCAAGTGCGCGGCCGCCACTTCGTCGACGGTGCGCTGCGCCGGACCATGCACGCCTCGGTACTGCTCGAACGCGGAGTCGATCTGATGCTGGGGATCAACCCGCTGGTGCCGTTCGACGCCAGCCGCGCGCGACCCGCCGGCACGGAGCGCGACCCGCTCGGCTTGGCCGGCGGCGGCCTGCCTGCCGTGCTCTCGCAGACCTTCCGCACCATGCTGCAGTCGCGGATGGAAATCGGCCTGGCCAAGTACGCGCAGCAGTATCCGGACGTCGACCAATTGGTGTTCGAACCCAACGCCGACGACAGCGAACTGTTTTTCACCAACCTTTTCAGCTTCTCGTCGCGCCACCGCGTCTGCCAGCTGGCCTACCGCAACACCCTGGCCGACCTGCGCCAGCGCGCCGACATGTTGCGTCCGCTGCTGGCCGCCCACGGCATCCGCCTGCGCGACGAGATCCTGGACGACAAGCGCCGCTCCATTCTCGACGGCCTGGACGTGCCGCCGCGGATGACCGAAACCACGGCCCGCCTGCGCCGCGCGCTGGACGATGTGGATCAGATCGTCGCCAGCCAACGCGCCCGCCGTCGAGCCCGCTGATCCCCGAGCGAGCTTCGCTTTTCGTAGGAGCGGCTTTAGCCGCGAGCTTTTCCGGGCAATCGCGACGATCTCGCGATTTGCGGGCGAAAGCTCGCGGCTAAAGCCGCTCCTACGAAAAGCCGACTGCGCCGGCACGCACGCCTTGGTGTGAATGCTCTAGACAGCACGGCGAGACTGCAGGCACTCCCATTCACGCGCCTCGGAATCCCATGGCCAAGTTCAAGAAAGCGTCGAAGAAGAAAGCCGGCAGCGGCGGCGCCAGCGCGCAAGCGCAGGCCGAGCGCCTGTCCAGCACCCTCAGCGAATCGGCGCAGCAGATCTGGCTGGCCGGCGTCGGCGCTTTCGGCCGCGCCCAGGCCGAAGGCACCAAGCTGTTCGAAGGACTGGTGAAGGAAGGCTTGTCGCTGGAGCAGACCGCGCGCAAGTTCGCCGGCGGCCGCGCCGATGCCGTCCGCGATGCGGTCGAGAACCGCGTCGGCCAGGCTCGCGAACGCGCCGTCGATACTTGGGACAAGCTGGAAAAAGTGTTCGAAGACCGCGTCCAGCGCGCGCTGACCAAGCTCGGCGTGCCGGGCCGCGACGATCTGAACGCGCTGATCGACCGCGTCGATGCGCTCAACGCCGAACTGCGCAAGGTCAACGGCTCGCCCGCGCCGCGTAAGGCGAGCGCGAAAAAAGCCGCTCCGCGCAAGAAGACCGCTCGCAAGTCGCCCGCCCGCAAGCAGGCGTAACGGCCGCGGCGGGCCGCTCCGCCGCACGCTTCAGCCCGCCAGTCCGCACGAAGTTCGAGGCTCCCCTCCCCCTCACGACTTCGGACTGGCGGGCTTCTCTATGTCCGGTGTCCGCACCTGCCTCGCGTTATAGTGATCGGCAGGAGAAACGCATTCGTCGGAAGGGGGCGAACGATGACGCCGATCATGCTGGGGCTGTTGTGCGCCCTGATCGTAGCGGCCGCGGCCGCTTTTTATTTCTGGGTCGTGCGCCGCCGGCAGGACGAATCCGCCGAAGGCATCCGCAGCCTCAACGCCATGCGCTGGCGGGAATTCGCCGCCGTGGTGCTGGAAATGATGTTCCGGCGCGGCTACACCGCCGCCGATCCGCATCCGCTGGGCAGCGGTGACCAGTCCGACATCCTGCTCAAGCGTGAGGGCGCGCTATTCGTGCTGTCCTGCAAGCACGGCTCGGCCTACCGGCTCGGCTCGCAGGCGGTCGACGATCTGGCCAACGCTTTGCGCGTGAACGGCGCTACCGGCGGACTGCTGGTCACGCCGGGCGTATTCGCGCCCGATGCTCATCCGCATGCCAAGCCGCAACGGATCGAACTGGTCGACGGCAGGGCCATCTGGCCCGAGGCCGCGCCGCTGATGCCGGAAGCCGTGCAAGCGCATGTACGCGGTTATGCCTCATCGCGCGCAAAGCGCGGTCTGGGATTGGGACTGACGGCGGCCTTGGTCGCGGGCGTAGCGGTCGCGCTACTGGTGCCGCGCGGAGAAGAACCCGCGTCGGCGCCGGTACTCTCCGATAGCGCTACTCCCGCCCCGCCCACCGCCGCCAAGGCGCCCGACGCGACGCCGGCGCCCGCTTCTTCAGCGAACGTATCCGCCGCGGACCAAAGCGGACAAAGGCGCTCGGACGTAGCTAGCGCCATCGCGGCCCTGCCCAGCGTCGAACGCGCGATCTGGTCGACCCAATCCACGCTCGCCCTGGACATCGGCAGCGAACGCGCGGACCTGTGGAAGGACATCTGCGGCATCCTCGACCGTTACGAGGAACTGCGCGCGACCCGAGTGCAGATCAACCCGCCGCCAGGCAGCGGCACGCCGGTGCGCTTCCGGCAGTGCCACACCTACTGATCCGCAGAGGCGGCGTCGCTCGCTTTTCGTAGGAGCGGCTTTAGCCGCGAGCTTTTTCCATCAAATCGCGGCATTGCGGGATTTCGAAGTAAAAGCTCGCGGCTAAAGCCGCTCCTACGAACGGCCAAACAGCGGGGCAGCCCCGCTCTACAAAGCATCTGCTGCGATCATCACCAATGCACGCCGCGCATCAGCGCGGCGAACGCGATCTGCTCGCCGCTGGGCTCGGCCTCGCCCTTCAGCGCCTTCTTGTCGCCCTTGGCCGCGGCCGAATCCGGGAAAAGTTCGAACGCTGTATTCATCACCACTTCGTAGGCCTTGGGCGCGACCGCGTTCAGCAGCGCGGCGAAGATGCCCAGACGCGTGGCGATCCGGCTCGGCTTCTCGATGATCGCCCGCACCAGCAGGTCGGCCGCCTCGTCCGGACTCAGCGTCGGCACGCTGTCGTACATCTTCGTCGGCGCGATCATCGGCGTCTTCACCAGCGGCATGTTGATCGTGGTGAACGAAATGCCCTTGCCCGACAGCTCGCCCTGCGCGCAGCGGCTGAACGCGTCCAAAGCCGCTTTCGATGCGACGTAAGCAGAAAAACGCGGCGAATTGGCCAGCACGCCGATCGAGCTGATGTTGATGATGTGGCCCTTGCGGCGATGGGTCATGGTCGGCATGAAGCCCATGATCAGGCGCAGGCTGCCGAAATAGTTCAGCTGCATGGTCCGCTCGAAATCGTGGAAGCGGTCGTAGCTCAGTTCGATCGAACGCCGGATCGAACGGCCGGCGTTGTTGATCAAGATGTCGACGTGGCCGTGTTCCTTCAATATCTTTTCGACCAGCTTGTCGCAGCTGGCCATATCCGCCAGATCCGCGGTGTAGGCGAAGACCTTGCCGCCCTTGGCCTTCATCTCATCGCGGGCCTTGAACAATTCTTCCTGGCCGCGCGCGACGATCACCGTCACCGCGCCCGCCTCGGCCACACGCTGCGCGGTCGACAGGCCGATGCCCGACGAACCGCCGGTGATCACCACCACCTTGTTGCGCACCTTGCCCTTCAGCGTGCGGTCGACGAATAGGTCCGGATCCAGGTGCCGTTCCCAGTAATCCCACAGCCGCCAGGCATAAGTGTCCAGGCGCGGCACCGCGATGCCGCTGCCGCGCAGCGCGCGTTCGGTTTCGCGGTTGTCGAAACGGGTCGGATAGGTGATGAATTTCAGGGTCTGCTTCGGAATGCGGAAATCCTTGAGCAGCATACCGATGAAGCGCCGCACCGGCGGCAAATTGCCGACCGCGCCGCGAATGCTCGGCGGCACGAACGCGAACATGCGCGCATCGATGCGCATGGTCATTTCCGGCGCATGGCCGGCGCGGGCGAAGGCGTTGAGCACTTCGCCGACGCGCATCGGCTCCGGATCGGTCAAGTGGAAAGTGTGGCCGTCCAGCTTGGGCTTGTGCGCGATGTGGTCCATCGCGTCGACCACGAAATCCACCGGCACGATATTGATCCGCCCGCCTTCGATGCCCAGCGTCGGCATCCATTGCGGCAGCATCTCGCGCAGCTTCTTGATGAAGGTGAAGAAGTAGTAAGGGCCGTCGATCTTGTCCATCTCGCCGGTCTGCGAATGGCCGACCACCATGCCCGGCCGGTAGATCCGCCATTTGATCCGCTTTTCTTCGCGGACCAGGCCTTCGGATTCGTGCTTGGTGCGCAGATAAGGATCGTCCAGGCCCTCGGCCTCATCGAACATGTCTTCGCGGAAAATGCCGGGATACAGGCCGGCGGCGGCGATTGAACTGGTGTGATGGAAGCAGCCGGCGCCGATGGCCGCGGCCAGGTCCAGCGCGTGCTGCGTGCCGTCCACGTTCGCGGCGCGCTGGCTTTCCGCATTCGCCTCCAGATCGTAGATGGCGGCCAGATGGAAGAAATGTTTCACCTTGCCGTTCAGGCCCTTGACCTGCGCCGCGGTGAGTCCGCACTTGGGCGCGGTCATGTCGCCGTGGACCACGACGATCCGCTTCATGTCCCAGCCCATCTTCTTGGCGACGGTCTCGAGCTTTTTCTGCGAATCCTTGCGCACCAGCACGTGAATCGGACCTTTGCGCTTGAGCAGGTTGCCGACCAGGTAACGGCCCAGGAATCCGGTGGCGCCGGTGACGAAATAGCTCATGACCTCTCCCGATCGAACCAAGACCGCAGCGCGGCCGTCGGAGCCTACGTTGCCAGAGCCCGGAGCCGCCGACAATTCCCGGGCGTATTGACCACCCTGCCGGTGCGTGCTGTCATGCCCCCATCGCCGGGAGGGGTTGACCATGTCCGATCTTCAAAAGCGTTTCGAACAAGCCACCAAAGACGTCCAGGCCCTGCCCGACCGCCCCGACAACGACACCCTGCTGCGCCTGTACGCCTTGTACAAACAAGGCTCGGAAGGCGACGTCCAAGGCGACAAGCCCGGCTTCTTCGATTTCGTCGGCACCGCCAAGTACGAGGCCTGGGCCAAGCTGAAAGGCACTTCGCAAGACGACGCGATGAAGAAGTACGTCGATCTCGTCAAGAAGCTGACGACGTAAGCTCCCTCCCTTCAAGGGGAGGGCTGGGGTGGGGATGAGTTTCCGACACGACTCGAAAAAGTCAAACCCATCCCCATCCCAGCCTGTCCGGCCTTCGCGCACAGCGCTTCGGCGTTCGGACGGATGCGAGCCGATGGCTCGCAAGCAATCCGTCCTCACCCCCTTGAAGGGGAAGGAGCAATAAGCGAATGGCCCGCGAAACCCGCCAACGCATCCTCGACTGCTCGCTCGCGATGTTCAACGCGCAGGGCGAGCCCAACGTCACCACCAATCACATCGCCGACGAGCTGGAGATCAGCCCGGGCAACCTGTACTACCACTTCCGCAACAAGGACGACATCATCGAGCAGTTGTTCGGCAGCTACGAACAGCGCGTCGATGCGGCGCTGACGCCGCCGTCCGGACGCCTGCCCGAACTCGAGGACATCTGGCTGCAACTGCACTTGGTGTTCGAATGCATCTGGGACTACCGCTTCCTGTATCGCGACCTGGTCGACATCCTCAGCCGCAACCGGCGCCTGCGGATCCGCTTCGCCAGAATCCTGAAGCGTGCCGACGACAGCGCCCACCAGGTGATGCGCGGACTGAGCCAAGCCGGCGTGATGCGCGCCTCGGCCGCAGAATTGGACGCCGCCGCGACCAATATCCTGGTGATCGCCACGTTCTGGCTGAACTACGCTTCGGTACGCGGCGAAAAGGACGAACAGGCCGCGATCCGCGCCGGCATCGTCCAGGTGATGATGTTGCTGGCGCCGTTCCTGCGCGATGCCGAGCGGGTGCATTTGAATCGCTTGACCCAGGCTTATCAGGAGTAGGCGCCGTGTATCGCGCGCTAGAACCGCAAGCCATCCTGAGCACTTGCGAACGCTTGAGCGCACGAATTTCCGAGCGTTTCCCGGATTCTGGCCTGAGCAAGGTCGGAGCAGAGCTGCTGCAATTGGCGCACGAATCGACGGCCGACCTGGAAAAGCTGCAGAAACCGAACTGGCCGGTGCGCATCGGCGTGGGCTTGATGGCGCTAGTGGTGCTGGCCGCGGTCATCGGCCTGGCCGGGTCCATCGGCGGCATCGATCCGCATATTCGCTTGTTCGAGCTGTTGCAGGCCGTGGAATCCGCGGTCAACGACATCGTCTTCATCGGCATCGCGATCTATTTCCTGCTGACCCTGGAACGACGGATCAAGCGGCGCGCGGCGCTGCGCTCGCTGCACCGCTTACGCAGCGTGGCGCACGTGATCGACATGCACCAGCTGACCAAAGACCCGGAGCGCCTGCTGTCGCCGGCGATGGCCACGCCCTCCTCCCCGCAGCGCACGATGACCCGCTTCGAGCTGGCCCGCTATCTGGATTACTGCTCGGAACTATTGTCGATCACCAGCAAGCTGGCTGCGCTATACCTGCAGCACCTGGACGATTCGCAGGTGCTGAATTCGGTCAACGACATCCAGACGCTCACCGGCGGGCTGTCGGCGAAGATCTGGCAGAAGATCGTCATCATCGACACGGTAGCCATGCGCGCCGACGACGCGGCCTATCCGTCGGCCCGGTGATAGGCATTGATTGCGGAGCGACTTCACAGATCCGGTTATGGGATCAGCGGGATAGCATGCGTTTTCCAGCCGACGATCTTGCACTCGCTCACCTGGGTCTGGTGGTCGGTAAAACAGCTGTAAATGGGGCAAGTCATGTAATGCCCCGTGGTATAGCAGGACCGCGGCTCGAACTCGCCGCCCCGCTCCATTGCCGGCACTCGATCCGTATTTTCCGGGCTGCCGGGACGCTCCGCCATCGCATGGCCTGCGCTGATCGCCAACACGCCGCAAGCGGCCAAGCTTCCCCAAACTGAGGCTTTCATCGGTGTTCTCCTAGGTGGCGCCGAACGTCGGCCTGTGTAAGACGTAAAAACCCGTGAACACCGCAAATCCGAAAAAACAACGCCCCGCATGGCGGGGCGTCGGGTAAGCCGGGAGGAGTGGATCAGCGCCGCACGCCACGCGCCCGCTTCGTTGCGGGACGGGCAGCACGCCTGGACTTCGCAGCGGGCCGCCGCGCCTTGCGCACCGGGCGACGCGTCTTCGGCGCCAAGCCCAACTTTTCCAGCACCGGCGCCAGGCGCGATTCGATCTCGCCGCCCACGCTCTGCAGTTTCGGCTCGATCCGCTCGGCCACGGTCAGCACGCCGCCGCGGGCGACGGCTGCGGCATCGGCCGCGAAACGGACGGTGCGGGCGCGCAGTTTGCCGGCTTCTTCCACCGCGATCTCGCCGGCGGTGCGGACTTCGCGGCGCGCCACGACCGCCGCGCCGAGCGCGGCCAGCCACACATGGCGCAGCGTGGTTTCCTTGACGTTACGGGGTTGCTTCTTGGCCACCATCTTCAGGCTCCGGATCGCCGGCGCGATGCCGGCTTCGACCCGCTTAGCCTGGACCGGCCGCGTCGAGCAATCACACTACCCTTGCCAGCCGCCGTTCATCGCGTGATGCTTGCGGCCACGCCAATCATGAAGGACCGAGCATGGCCGCCAAATCCGGATGGGCCGCTTTCCCGCACGATGCCAAAGCCTACGCCTACGCGGGCGATGCTTTGAAAAAAGCCTGGCCGAAGCTGCATGCGGGCGACACCGAACCCTTTCCGGACGCCAAGCGCGCGCAGGCCTTGATCGATGCGGCCGGCAAAGCGGCCAAGGCGGCGAAGGCCGATGCTTTGGCCGCGGAATTGCAGGACGCGTGGCGCGCTTTCCATCGCGGCGATTTCAAGGCGGCCTTCGATGCGGGTTCGGCGTTGGGTCCGCTAGGCGCGTCGGTCGCGGTGAAGGCGATCGGCATCCACGCGACTTATCTGGTCGACGACGAAGACGAAAAGCTCAAGCGTTTCGAGCAGGCCGCCAAATTGGCCGAGGCGGCGATCAAGGCGCTGCCGGACGATGCCAACAGCCATTACCGTCACGCGTTCGCGCTGGGCCGCTACAGCCAGGGCTTGAGCATCGCCAAGGCGCTGAAGCAAGGCATCGCGGGCAAGGTGCGCGAGTCGCTGGACACGGCGCTGGAGCTGGCGCCCAAGCACGCGGAGGCGCATAC
The DNA here is from genome assembly GCA_035250245.1 of Luteimonas sp. GTDB lineage: Bacteria > Pseudomonadota > Gammaproteobacteria > Xanthomonadales > Xanthomonadaceae > Luteimonas_C. The sequence continues at coordinate 9,681 of DATFFH010000101.1, forward strand.
GGCGCTGGCGCTGTACCACGCGGAGATCATCGGCAAGATCGGCGCGATGATCGGCGGCCTGACTTACGGGGCGAAGGCGGTCGAGGCCGAGTCGCACATCAAGACCGCGCTCAAGCTGACCCCGGACTCGCCCATCGCCCACATCGAACACGGCAACGTGCTGATGCTGCTGTACGGCGACAAGAAGGAAGACGCGGCCGCGGCCGCCTACGAAAAGGCCGCCAAGCTGAAGCCGCAGGATGCGATGGAAGCGCTGGATGCGGCGTACGCCAAAGAGCAGTTGGAGTAGCCCTGTCTTTGTAGAGCGGGGCTTGTCCCGCTGCTCTTGCTCTTGGCTTGGCCTCAATATGCCACTCCAGAACCGCCGAAAGCAGCGGGGCAAGCCCCGCTCTACAGAGCCCAGACCGCCATCAGGCTTGTCCGGCGCCAGGCCCGGCCTGTAAACTACGCGGCCCCGGGCGGTTAGCTCAGCGGTAGAGCATTGCCTTCACACGGCAAGGGTCGCAGGTTCGAACCCTGCACCGCCCACCAGAACAACGAAAGCCGCTCGCACGAGCGGCTTTTTTTGTTGGGCCGAACCAGCGAACCGGCCTGGTTGTGCGCAGTTATTCCGACGACTTCCCATCCAGCAAGCGGCGAGCGAGGTATACCGGGTCATCGCCGCCTTTGATGTCCGGAACGACCCCGCCGCCCTCCCAATTCTTGCCCGTGACGACATTGACCGGGCTGGCGTTGGGAACGGAGATCTCGAATCCATGCACCAGCGGTTGCGGTTCGTCGAGCAGGCTCGCCGCTCCGGCGCTGCGCGAGCCGATCACCGTGGCCCGTCGGGCCGCTTGCAGCGAGTAAGCGACGAATTCCGAAGCCGATGCCGATCTGCGGTCGACCAGCACCGCCAGCTTGCCGCGATAGGCCGGGGTATCTCGTTCAGGAAGCGGCTCGTCCTTGGTACCATCGCGGCCCGCGATCCGCTGCACCGCTTTCGTATCGTCGGCGAGAAAAGCGCGGACCAGGCGTCCTGCGGTCTCGGCATCGCCGCCGCCGTTCTGGCGCAAATCGAGTATCAGGCTTTCCGTATCGCGCACCAACGCCAGCGCATTGCGCAGCTTGTCCTTGGCCATGTCCCAGGAATAAAAGGTCGACAAGCGGATATAGCCCACGTTGCCTTCGAAAACGCGCACTTCCCGCACGCCCGCATTGCTCGGGACGGCTTCCGCACGCCAGGCCATGAGCCAATCGGCTTCGGGTTTCTTTTTCGCTTCCTTGTCGACGCGCTCCAGGAAGAAGTGGCCGTTGTAGGCGTCCAGGTCTTTGTGCAGACGTTCGGCGAACGCGTTCCAATCGCCGCACGCGTCGATGTAGCGGTTGCGCTCGGCCCACTCGCGCACGCTTCGGGCGATCAGCTTGGCCTCCGCCTCGGGGTAGTAATTCTTCTCGATAGCCGATGCCGTGCTTTCCAGCACTTCGGCTTGCTGCGGACATCCGGCCAGCAGCATCGCCGCCAACACTATTTCTGCGCCCATGACGGTTCCTTTCCTTGCGGTCTTGTATATATATAAGCACTAATATATATTCGCCGGCATGACGATGCAACACGCGACATTGGGCACGCTGCTTAGGTCCCTGCTGGACGCTCTGGATCCGGCCGTAGCCGACGCGTATGCGGCGGCAGGTTTGGACTACAAGCCTCGATACACGCCCGTGATGCGCGCGCTGGCGAAGCATGGCCCTATGCGCATCAAGGACATCGCCGAAGGCAGCGGGGTCAGCCACTCGGCGATCAGCCAGACGGTTAGCGCCATGGCGGCGAAGAAATGGGTCGAACTGGAAGCCGGGGCGGACGGCAGGGAACGGGTCGTCCGTTTGACGAAATACGCGACGTCCCATCTGCCCGGCTTGGAAAGGCAATGGGCCATCACCGCGACGGCGGCGGCCGGCCTGAACGACGACATCGGCTTTCCGCTGGAGGAAGCCTTGCGCAAAGCATTGTCGGCCCTGGAACGAAAAAGCTTTGCCGAACGGATCCAAAACGCCAGGCGCAAAGACGGATCCTTCAAGGAAAAACGAGCCGCGGAACGCTCGGCCAAGCGTTAGACTCCAACCTGCCGTGCCAAGGCGTTAGCTTTTTTGCCGATCAATCTGATCGATTGGTTAAAAACCAACGAAGGAAACTACGCCTTGAACATCAAGCGCACCCTGTTCGCCGCCCTCGCTCTGTCATGCCTGGCGATACCGACGATGAATGCCGCGGCCGCCGATAAGGCGGATACCGCCTCCGATGAAAAGGAGATCCGCAGGATCGACGCCGCCTGGTCGAGCGATCTGCAAGCCAAGAATCTCGACGCGGTCATGGAGAACTACGCGGACGATGCCGCTTTTCTCGTACCCAATCAGCCCATCATCGTCGGCAAGCAAGCCATCCGCGACTGGTTCCAGGCGCGCATCAATACGCCGGGATACAACGCGACCTTCGCTCCGACCAAGATCGTCGTTTCGTCCGCGGGCGACATGGCCTACGAACTGGGAACCTTCGCCGCCTCGGCGCAGGCCGCCGACGGCAAGACCGTGCGGTCGGTGGGCAAGCACCTGGTGACTTGGCAGAAACGCGACGGCCGCTGGCGGGTTACTGCGGAGGCCATCAGCACCGATTCGACGCCGGCACCGCGCTGGAGCGGCTCATAAGCTGTAGGTTGGGGTGAAACCCCAACATCGCCATTTACCGAACATGCATTGCGCGGCCTGAATGTCCATGGGTTTCACCCCAACCTGCGCTCTCCGCCCGCCTGCCGAATTCGTGTTTCTACCGCCGGATTAGATATCCCCATCCTTCGCGACCCACCCATCCCGCTTCCCTGTCCAAACGATATACATCAAGCACTCCTCGCTCAGGCACACATCGGTATGCGCCCGACCGCCCGGCTGGAACCAATACCCACCCGGCCCCATGATTTCGGCCTTGTCTTCCGATTGCGCCTTGCTCCAATGCTTCATCTTCCCGCTGACTACCACCAGTTGATAGTCCGACGAATGCACGTGCATCACGTTGAGGCCCTGGTTGAATTTCATCTTCATCAACATCGTCGACGGCCCGGTCGCCGGATCGCCGCGCAGCACCGCGACCTGCGTGCCGTTGGGCGCGGCCGGATTGGAAGGCACGAATTTCGCCGACTGGTACGGCGTGACGATCATCGCCTCGTCGGAGGCCGTCGGACTCGCGGCCGCGCTGCCGGCGGTCAGAGCGACCGCCAAGAATAGAAACAAAGTTTTCATGCGCGCTCGCCTTGAATGGCGGCGCCGAAAATCAGCCTTGCTGCCTGGCCGGCGCCGCGATGGTCTGTTCCAACCGCTCCAGCAACTGACCGATGCGGTAGGGCTTGGGCAGGAAGCTAACGCTCCTAGGTATTTCCGGCAACTGCCCCTTGGCGAAGCCGGACGCTAGGATCACGCCGATCCCCGGCCTGATCCGCACTGCTTGTTCCGCGAGTTCCACGCCCGACATGCCGTTGGGCATGCTGACGTCGCTGAAGATCGCATCGATCCGTGCCGGGCCGCGCAAAATCTCCAGTGCACCGGGTCCGTCGGTTGCGACAAGCACCTCGTAACCGCTGTCCTGCAGCGCCTCCACCACCACGTCGCGCAACAACTCCTCGTCGTCGACGAACAACACCGACCGGCCGCTCATGCCGCATTCCCCGTCGGCAAGCAGATGGAGACGCGGGTGCCCGCTCCTTCCTGGCTGCTCAATTCCGCGAAACCGCCGGACTGCGCAGCGAAACCATAGACCTGGCTCAAGCCCAGCCCACTGCCCTTGCCCACTTCCTTGGTAGTGAAGAACGGCTCGCTGGCGCGCTCCTGCACCGCTTCGCTCATGCCCGCACCGTCGTCCGTCACGCTGACGCAGACGTAATCGGCAGGCTCCGCCTCCGGCCGGTCCGGCGGGACGGCGCGGTGCAGGCGGGTGGCGATGACGATGCTGCCGCCATCGGGCATCGCATCGCGGCTATTGACGACCAAATTCAGCACCGCAGCTTCGAACTGCGTCGCATCGACCAGCGCCTGCGGCAGATCACCGGCGAAATCGAAAGACAAGCCGATCGAACTGTCGCAAGCGCGCCGGTACAGGGCTTCCGAACGGTGCAGCAATTCGTTGATGTCGTGCATTTCAGGCGCAAGATTCTGCCCGCGCGCGAACGCCAACAACTGGCGGGTCAGCAACGCGCCGCGGTCGGCCGCGCGCAGGGCGCCGTCGGCCAGTTTCGTCACCCGGGCCGCGTCGCCCTGATGCGCCTTGATCAGGTCCAGGCTGTTGACGATCACGGTCAACAGATTGTTGAAATCGTGCGCCAGGCCGAAGGTCAACTTGCCGATAGCCTCGATCTTCTGCGATTGCGCCAGCGCGCGCTGCGCCTGTTCCAGCCGCTTTTGCGCTTCGAAACGGTCGGTGACGTCGCGGGTGATCTTGGCGTAGCCGATCAGTTGTCCGTCCTGCCAGATCGGATCGAGCACGATGAAGGCCCGGAAGCGCGAACCGTCCTTGCGCAGCCGCCAGCCTTCCTTCTCGTAACGGCCATTTTCGCGCGCCATGCGCAGGCCGTACTCGGGCTCGCCCGCCAAGCGATCCTCTTCGGTGTAGAAGCGGGAAAAATGCTGGCCGACGATTTCCTCGCGGGTATAGCCCTTGATCAACTGGCCGCCCGGGTTCCAATTGCGGACGATCCCGTTCGGATCCAGCATGTAGATCGCGTAATCGGTGATGCTTTGCACGAGCAAGCGGAACTGCTGCTGCTCGTCGTCGGTCATCGGAACGGAAACGGCGGACTCGGCTTTTGCGATATGCAACGCGGACATGGAACGCCCCCTGGCGGAGGCCGAAGGCTGAACGGCGCCTCGTGAAGGCTGCGTCTACGCCGCAGGCTGAAGCGTTCAGACCGCCTTACCGATCCGCATGGCGCTGACCTTTTCCGGCGCCGCGAAGCTGTCGCTGCTCGCCACCGCCCAGAAATGCTTGAAAACCGCGTGATCGGGAATGCCGGCGATCAGCTCGCCCGGCCGCAGGAAGTTGTACAGCGTGCCCAGCGACTGGATCTCCACGGCCGAGACGCGGCGCAGGATGTGCTCGGGCCCCAGTTGCGAAGGATGTTCCAGTCCGGCGGCGCACAGCAGATCGCGCAAGGCTTTCAGCGTGTTCTGGTGATAGTTGAACACCCGCGTGGACTTGTCGGGCACGTCCAGACGTTTCCAGCGCTTGGCATCCTGCGTGGCGATGCCGGTCGGGCAGCGATCGGTGTGGCAGCTCTGCGACTGGATGCAGCCAAGCGCGAACATGTAGCCGCGCGCGGCGTTGCACCAATCTGCGCCCAGCGCCAGGATCCGTGCGATTTCGAAAGCGCCGGTGATCTTGCCGGCCGCTCCGATCCGGATCTTGTCGCGCAAATCCAGACCGACCAGGGTGTTGTGCACCAGCACCAGCGCTTCGCGCATCGGCACGCCGACGTGCTCGATGAATTCCGCCGGCGCCGCGCCGGTGCCGCCCTCGGCGCCGTCGACGACGATGAAATCCGGCAGCACGCCGGTCTCGGCCATGGCCTTGGCGATGCCGAACCATTCCCAGGGATGGCCGATTGCAAGCTTGAAGCCGGTCGGCTTGCCGCCGGAGAGTTCGCGCAATCGTGCGACGAATTGCAGAAGTTCCACCGGCGTGGAAAACGCGCTGTGCTGGGCCGGCGAAACGCACTCCACGCCCTCGGGCACGCCGCGCGTGGCCGCGATCTCGGCGCTGACCTTGGCTGCCGGCAATACGCCGCCGTGGCCGGGCTTGGCGCCTTGCGAAAGCTTGATCTCGATCATCTTCACTTGCGGATCGTGCGCGTTGGCGACGAAGCGTTGTTCGTCGAAGCGGCCATGCTCGTCACGGCAACCGAAATAGCCCGATCCGATTTCCCAGACCAGGTCGCCGCCGTTCTCGCGGTGGTAAGGCGAAATAGAGCCTTCGCCGGTGTCGTGATAGAACCCGCCGCGCTTGGCGCCGGCATTCAATGCGCGGATCGCATTGGCCGACAGCGAGCCGAAGCTCATCGCCGAGATGTTGAACACGCTGGCGTCGTAGGGCTGCGCCGCGTTTTCGCCGATACGGATACGGAAATCGTGCGAGGCCATCTTGCTCGGCACCATCGAATGGTTGATCCATTCGTAATCGACGCTGTAAACGTCGCGCTCGGTGCCGAACGGGACCACGTCCAGCGCCTGCTTCGCGCGCTGGTACACGAGCGCGCGCTGCTCGCGCGAGAACGGCGATTCCTGCAGATCGCTTTCGATGAAGTACTGGCGGATTTCCGGGCCGATGGACTCCAGCCCGTAGCGGAAATGGGCCAAAAGCGGATAGTTGCGGCACAAGGTGCTGCGCTTCTGCAGCAGGTCCCAGGTGCCGATCGTGGACAACAGGCCGAAGATCGCCACGCCCCAAAGCCAGTCGCGGTACAGCGCCGCCAGGACCAGCGACACGGCGAAAAGCAGCAGGCTGGCGAAATAGGCGGCGTAACGCATGGCTACAGCCTATCGTCTACCGCCTCGCGCGGCCAGACCGACTTGACGTCGTACACCGCGGCGCCCGGTTTGCCCAGCGCGCGGATTTCGGCGACGGACATCCCCGCGAACTGGCGATGGGCCACGCCCAACACGACCGCGTCGTAAACGCCGGCCGCAGGCGCCTCGATCGGGCGCAACCCGAACTCATGCTCAGCTTCGCCGGCATCCACCCACGGATCCCACACATCGACGGCGACGCCCGCTTCGCGCAACGCGGCGATCACGTTCGCCACCCGGCTGTTGCGCAGGTCGGGCGTGTTTTCCTTGAAGCTCAAGCCCAGCACCAGCGCCCTCGCCCGTTCCGGCTGCACGCCGCGGTCGCGCAGCAGGGTCAGGATGCGGTCGGCCACATGCCGCTCGACTTTATTGTTGACCGAGCGCGCCGTTTCGATCAGATCCGGGTGGTAGCCCACCGATTCGGACTTGTGCATCAGGTAGTACGGATCCACACCGATGCAGTGCCCACCGACCAAGCCGGGCCGGAACGGCAGGAAATTCCACTTGGTGCCGGCGGCCTCCAGCACGTCCATCGTGTCGATGCCGAGCTTGTCGAAGATCAGCGCCAGCTCGTTGATCAGCGCGATGTTGACGTCGCGCTGCACGTTCTCGATCACCTTCGCGGCTTCGGCTACGCGAATGGACGGCGCGCGGTAGGTGCCGGCGGTGATGATGCTGGCATACAACTGATCGACGAATTCCGCGACCTCCGGCGTCGACCCCGAGGTGACCTTGACGATCGACGTCAACGGCCGCTTGCGGTCTCCGGGATTGATCCGCTCCGGGCTGTAGCCGCAGAAGAAATCTTCGTTGAACTTCAGGCCCGAGCCTTGCTCGAGGATGGGCACGCAAACTTCTTCGGTGGTACCGGGGTAGACGGTGGATTCGTAGATGACGATGTCGCCGCGCTTGAGCACGACCGCAAGCATTTCGCTGGCTTTTTGCAACGGGCGCAGGTCCGGACGCTGCTCTGCGTCGATAGGAGTAGGCACGGTGACGATGAAAACATCGCAATCCCGCAGATCGCCTGTCCGATCGGTGTAAGCGACACGCTCTGCGGCACGCAATTCCGCCGCACCGGTCTCCAAGGTACGGTCGCGACCCTCGCGTAGTTCGGCTACGCGGCATGGGTCGATGTCGAAACCGACCACGCCACGCAGGCGGCCGAATTCGACCGCAAGCGGCAAGCCGACGTAGCCTAGGCCGATAATTGCAATGCGGGCTTCGGCAATATGACGCATGCGACCTCTACAAATACGTAACCGGATCGTTAATAAACTAACTGATTCTACCGGTTATTTAACATAACCAGATAGCCTACGGAGTGGGAAACCCGCTTACTAAGCACTAGCCACTCGCAATTCCCGCCACCACACACAATAAGGCCCGCGATGCGGGCCTTTACCTTCTGATCGGACTTACCGGCCGTTATGGAATCACGGTGGGCTAATCGAAAAACCCGACATGGAACTTAAGGATAATTGCGTCATTTCGCACTAAAGCATAATAGTAGGGATTTCCAACATCCTTAGATCTGCTCTCTAAACAATTGACCAGGCGCAGCTGGTCTCCGGGCTGAATATTCGCAGTTATTTCAGTCCACTCCCTATACGCCTCAGGATTTGGGTTGCCAGTTCTCTTCGCATCCGAGATGACTTCAGCCTGGCTTAGTGGAACTGACACCCTACAGCCCTGCAATCCCAGTTGCTTGGCAACCGACTTCGGCTCCATTTTCACTGCCGTCGGCGCTGAAGCGCAGCCCGCAAGTGCGAAAGCCATGCCGGCAACGGCGGCATATCCAGCATGTCTAAAAAAAACGCTGGAAAGACGATATCTATTTGATTTCATCTGAAGCATCGTTAAAAGGCGTTTGGTGTTGAAGATTGAAGGCTGGATTCGCCCAACCATGATTCGGCAAATCGGCTCCCGAATATATCGTATGAAGAATCTCGTGCCCAAAAGTCCGGCCAACATTTCGTGCACTGGCACCATCTCTGTAAAACGTAATTGGCCCATCAGAAGGCGCTCCGTCTTTCCCAGGAGGCACAAAAGCAACCGTGGAACCTTTTTCTTGAGGTGTTGCAATGGCAATCATCGATTCCATACGAGCGACGATAGCAGCCCCAGTGACAGTTTGATCAGGAATGCCCAGTTGTTGGTTTCCTTTTATCAAGACTTGCCCGCCTTTGGCTGCAAGGGCCTTGGCGGCGACGTATTTAGCTGTCATCCCGGCTTCCGCACGAAGTATGCGACTCCCTCTGTCGACGTTGAAAAACTTCGCCAATTTGCTTCCGCTAGCTAGGGCTTCCGCCCTAGATGTGTCATTCCCCTTCTCATCTTTGAATTCGTCGTATGTACATTCGGCCTTCTTATCCGCCGTTTTGCACCGCCGGCCATCGGGATCAGTAAAACGGTATGGATTGTTATTGGCATACCAGTAGCGATTGAAGTTCGACCCGGTGCTTGAGCTTGCGGTTACTGGATCGACACTTAGAAACCTGCCAATCATCGGATCGTAATACCGCTGCTGCATATAACTCAGCCCGGTCTGCGCATCGCTGACATGACCTGTATAGCCGGGCCCATCCTTGACCGGTTCGCCCAGGACCTGACCGTAAGGCTCGTATTCAGTGCGTTCAATGACCGCGCCGGTCGCGTCAGTGGTGGCCACCGGCGAACCGAGCGCATCGGTGTGGTAATAGATGACCGTCTGCGCCTGAGCAGCGCTCAAGCTCAGCATGAGGCCGAACGCCGCGGACCATATGTGCAGAGGAATGAATCTGGCGGCGATTGTCATATCTCTCTCCACGAAGCCCCCTAATCGACCTGCCGCACGAATCTTTTTGTTGTGCGCCACGGAAAAAATCGTGCTTCGACGTGCTTGTTATTTGCTCAGCTATCTTTTCTTTCTCTTAACAGTCGAATTAATGTCGGCGCATAACCAACCGTGAACGCCACAAATATGACCAAGGCCCACTCTAAAAAAGATATTTGGACTCGCCCGTATATCAGCCGCAGCAATCCATAACTGACGACAGCGAACGCCGCAGCCTGCGCGTAATAGATAAAAAGGCTTTTGGAGACCGATTTTTGCTTCATTACTATTTTTTCTTATCGTCCAGCAAGGGGGCGAAATCGCCGGACGTACTGACGGCCGAACCTGTCACATTGGCCGCCGTCTGAGCGGGGTTAGAATGCTTAAAATTAGGTGTTGTTTCCTTTATTCCCTGCAGCAGATTTGCCGTCGCAGTTCTCTCGGTTTGCGTCATCCCGGCACTCGCGCTTCTTGCAAGCACCCCCGGCGCCGCAGAGATTGCAGCGCCTGCACCCGCGGTGCCTCCACTTAAAGCAGCACCTTTTAGGACCTCGGATGCGGAAGCCGTCCGACCCTCTACTTTCGCACTCGCCTGCGTAGCTACCGCGCCGACTGCCGCATTCCCGACTACATTTGCGAAGATAGTCCCGCCGGTCGTCGCGGCAGTGCTTGCAATAGTGCTCACCCCTCCGCTGAGAGCTCCCGCCGCCGTGGCAACACCGACCTGCTTCCAACTGATTTGAGAAAACCTTTCGCTCATCGTTCCTTTTGCCATAAGCATTTGGACCGTGACATTTACTGCAAATCCGATGGGCGCGCCCCACAAACATTGAGGGCATCTTCCGTCGGGATCCGTGAATTTGTACGGATTGTTGTAGGCATACGCGTATCGCGTGAAATGCCGCATATCGCCGTCGTAGGCAGTAACGGCATCCACGCTTAGAAACCGCCCGATCTGGGGGTCGTAATACCGCTGCTGCATATAACTCAGCCCGGTCTGAGCATCGCTGACATGGCCGGTATAGCCCGGCCCGTCCTCGACCGGACCATTGACCACCTGACCATACGGCTCGTATTCGGTGCGTTCGATGACCGTGCCGGTCGCGTCGGTGGTAGCGATTGGCGAACCGAGCGCATCGGTGTGGTAGTAGATGACCGTCTGCGCCTGGGCGACGCCCAGGCTTAGCATGAGGGCGAACGCCGCGAACCCCATGCGGAGACGGCGGACGAACTGAGTAGCGATCGTCATGTCGTCTCTCCTCACAGGGTCAAGGGGCCTTTCGAAGCCGAACACCCCGCCGGGTTGCAGGCGCGCACGCTATAGGTACGCGTGCCTTTCCCGGAAGTCGTATAGAAGGTACCGGTGACGTTTTGCACTCCGCCGCCGATACCGCCCTTGGTCAACTCGTAATAGGTAGCGCCAGGCACGGCACTCCAGTTGACGTAGAAATAGCGCGAGCCCAGCAAGTCCGGATCGGGTTCGGTATACCCCGTCAGGCTGGCCGGCATCGCCGGGACCAGAGTGACCTGGGTCGTGGCCGGCGCACTCCAATTCGCGCAGCCGGCGCCATTGCAAGCCAGCACATAGTAGGCATAGCTGCCCTCGCCTTGCCCGCTGATGTTGTACGCACTTCCCGCACCGCTGTAGATATTCGTGCCGTTGACGGCGCCGTTGACCTTGACATGCAAGGTATAGCTCGTCGCCTTGGGCACCGTGGTCCAGTTGACCGTGTAGCTGCCGGTGTAGTTGCTGGCCGGCGCGGTCACCGTAGGCACGGCGGTGGGCGGGGTCAGCACCGTTATGCTGCCGGCGGCTGAGTACGCGCTGCAGCCGGCGGCGTTGCAGGCTTTCACGCGATAGCTATAGGCGCCGTCGGCCTTGCCTGTGTAGGCCTTGCTGACTGCCGCCGCATTCTGCACCAACGTCCAACTTCCGCCATTCGCGCTTTCTTCGAGTTGATAACTCGTCGCGCCGCTCGGCGCAG
>DATFFH010000102.1:0-13478 GCA_035250245.1 Luteimonas sp.
CTCGTCGGCCGCCAGCAGGCGTTCGACTTCCGCGCGCAGCGGCGCATCCTCCCCGCACTCGGACGCCAGCACACGCTCCCGTTCCTGCGCCGGCAGGTCGGCCACTCGGTCGAACAATTCGGAGACGCGGTGCCAGCGTTCGGCGCGAGTGTTCATGAATCGCTGTTCGGACAGGCCTCCGTCATTCTGTCTTCAAACCGCTATTCATGCACCCTGCCGGCGTCCGCTCGCTCGCCTTGCCGCTCGAAATGGGACAGCAAGGCTTCCAACGATAATGCGGGGGCGAACAGATGCCCTTGCGCACGCGCGATACCGCACTCGCGCAACGCATCGGCCTGTTGCATGGTCTCCACGCCCTCTGCCACCACTTCGATACCCACCTGCCGCGCCAGGGTCGAGATCGCCTGCACGATCGCCAAGTCGTAACGGTCGGTCGGCAATCCGGCGACGAAGGCCTGGTCCAGTTTCAGGGCGTCGATCGGCAGATGTTTGAGGTACAGCAACGACGAATAGCCGCTGCCGAAATCGTCCAGCGCTACACCCACGCCCAAGCCGCGCAGGCGCGACAAGGTGTGCGCGGCGGCGAGTTCGTCGCGCAGCAATGCGGTTTCGGTCAATTCAAGGCACAAGCGCTCCGCCGGCAAACCGGAGGACATCAGCGCTTGCGTGACGTCGGCCACCAGGCCCGGCTGTTCGAACTGCCGCGCCGACACATTGACCCGCAGCAGCGGCGCGGCGCCGTCGCGCGCGGGCCAGGCGCGCGCAGCGCGGCAAGCTTCGCCCAGCACCCAGCGTCCGAGCGGCACGATCTGGCCCGAGGCTTCGGCCACTTCGATGAATTCCGCGGCCGAATGCAGCCGGCCCTGCTCGTCGCGCCAACGCAGCAAGGCCTCGGCGGCGCGCCAGCGGCCATCGCGCAAATCGATTTCGGGCTGGTAATGCACTTCCAGCCGGCCTTGCGCCACCGCATCGCGCAGCGCGCGCTCGGTACGCAGGCGGTTCATCAGGCCGCGGTGGTGTTCGGCGTCGAACACTTCGCAACGATCCGCACTGCCTTGCCGTGCGCGTTGGCTGGCCAGCTCGGCATTGCGCAGAAGCGCATCGGCCGACGGCGCCACCAGGTCGCGCGAGAACGCGATGCCGGCGGCGGCCTGGATGTCCGGCACGCCGGCCGCGCGCGCGGCTTCATGCACCAGCTCGATGCAGCGCTCGGCCAGATTCAGCGCTTCGGTTTCGTGCAGATGGCGGTGCGGCAGCAAGGCGAAGGCGTCGCTGCGTACCCGCGCCAGGGTGGCGATTTCGCAGAATTCTTCGCGCAAACGTTCGGCGGCGGCGATCAGCAGCGCGTCGGTCGCTTCAGGATCGTCGTGCAGCAGCGTGTCCACTTGCAGGTGGATCGCCGCCACGCCGATGGTGTCGCCATGCAAGGGGCGTAGCGCCGAATGCGCCACTTCCAGCAAATGATCGCGGTTGGGCAGGTCGGTATGCGGGTCGTGCAGTTCCAGATAGCGCAAACGGCCTTCGGCTTCGCGCCGGCGATGGGTCTCGTAGGCCATCGCCGCGTAGTCGCCGATGCTGCCGGCGAAGGCCTCGTCTTCCGGTGTCCACACCCGCGCCGCGCCGATCTGTTCGTGGCAGACCACGCCGATCAACTCGCCTTCGCTGCGCATCGGCGCGTCCAACAGGGAGCGGACGTCGTGGCGCAGCAGATAATCGCCGAGCGAAGTACCCGATGCGGACAAGGCGGTAGCGCGCACGTCCGTCGCATCGATCACCCGGACTTCGCCGAGCAGTGCGGCGTATTCGCCGAGCGGGCGAATCGTCTCCTCGAAGCCGGGCGGATTGTGGCGGCGCGCGCTGCGTTCGTAGCTGTGCACGCAGCGCAGGGCGTCGGGGCCGTCGCAGCGCCAGATGTTGACGCGTTCGACTTCCAGCGTTTCCGCGGCGGTCTCGCAAATGATCGCGTAGGCGCTGGCGAGCGAGCAGTCCTGGTGCCAGACCTGCCGGGCCAGCGCCACCAGGGCGTGGTTGTGCCGGCGCGCCCATGCGCCCTCTTCTCTCCGGTTCGCCTGCATGTTCGGCATGCCTGGCCTCCGCGCGTCCGGTCCTGGACTCCCCCGAGGCCGCCACTCTACACCCGTGTAGGGTGGGCCTTGGCCCACCATCGCCATGCCGCGGATATCGGCCCCTATCGGGCGAAAAATGCCGGGCCTGAAGATGCGCTGCGGTGGGCCAAGGCCCACCCTACGGTAGAATTGCGGCCCCCATTCCGCAGCCCCGGCGCCTTTCCGCGCCGCAGCCACGCACGCCATGACCAGCACCGCCGAACTGTCCTCGCCCGAATCCGCCAACACCGAGCTGACCAAGAGCGCGTTGGACCTGGATTACACCCTGGAAGACAAATTCACCCGTACCCAGGGCCGGATCTACCTGTCCGGCGTGCAGGCACTGGTGCGGCTGCCGCTGATGCAGCGATTGCGCGACCAGGCCGCCGGTTTGAACACCGGCGGTTTCATTTCCGGTTACCGCGGCTCGCCGTTGGGCGGTTTCGATTTGGAACTCTGGCGCGCGCGCAAGCATCTGCAGAACGCGGGAGTGAAATTCCAGCCCGGTTTGAACGAAGACCTGGGCGCGACCATGGTCTGGGGCGCGCAGCAGACCAACCTGTTCCCCGGCGCGACCGTCGATGGCGTGTACGCGATGTGGTACGGCAAGGGTCCCGGCGTGGACCGTTGCGGCGACGTGTTCAAGCACGGCAACGCCGCCGGCACGTCCAAGCACGGCGGCGTGCTGGCTTTGGCCGCCGACGACCATGCTTGCCGCAGCTCCACGCTTCCGCACGGCAGCGAAGGCGAATTCACCAGCGCAATGATGCCGATCCTCAATCCGGCCGGCGTGCAAGACATCCTGGACATGGGCCTGATCGGCTGGGCCATGTCTCGCTACACCGGCCGCTGGGTCGGCTTCAAGACGATCGCCGAAACCGTGGAATCCTCCGCGTCGGTGGAAGTGAATCCGTTCGCTCTGCAGATCGTCACGCCGGACGATTTCGAAATGCCGCTCGGCGGTTTGAACATCCGCTGGCCCGATCCGCCGCTGGACCAGGAAATGCGTCTGCACCGTTATGCGGTGAAAGCGGCGCAGGCGTTCGCGCGCGCAAACCTGATCGACCGCACCGTGGTCGATTCGCCGAACGCGCGGTTGGGCATCGTCACTACCGGCAAGAGCTATCTGGACGTGCTGCAGGCGCTGGAATACCTGGGCCTGGACGCGCGCGCCTGCGCCGATCTGGGCATCCGCGTGTACAAGGTCGGCATGACCTGGCCGCTGGAGCCGGTCGGCATCCGCGCGTTCGCGCGCGGGCTGCAGGACATCCTCGTCGTCGAGGAAAAGCACAGCTTCATCGAAAGCCAGATGAAGGAGCTGTTCTACAACTTCGAAGGCCAGCGCCCGTCGATCGTCGGCAAATACGACGAAAGCGGCGAATGGATCCTGCCTTCCACCAACGAACTCACGCCGGCCCGCATCGCCGGCGTCATCGCCCGACGCATCCAGCGCTTCCACGACAGCGCGCACATGCGCGACGTGCTGCGCTGGATGGAGGACAAGGAAAGCGAACTGGCCCTGCCGCGCGCCAATTTCCCGCGCGTGCCGCACTACTGCAGCGGCTGTCCGCACAACACGTCGACCAAGGTGCCGGAAGGCTCGCGCGGCCTGGCCGGCATCGGCTGCCACTACATGGTGACGTGGATGGACCGCGACACCGACACCTTCACCCAGATGGGCGGCGAAGGCGTCACCTGGTGCGGCCAGGCCGGCTTCACCGACACGCCGCACGTGTTCCAGAACCTGGGCGACGGCACTTATTTCCACAGCGGTTCGCTGGCGATCCGGCAGTCGGTGTCTGCCGGCGTCAACATCACCTACAAGATCCTGTACAACGACGCGGTCGCGATGACCGGCGGCCAGCCGGTGGACGGCACGCTGTCGGTGCCGCAGATCGCGCATCAGGTGCGCAGCGAAGGCGTGCAGACCATCGTCGTGTTGAGCGACGACATCCAGAAGTGGTCCGACCCTTCGATCTTCCCGTCAGGCGTGGAATTCTTGGATCGGCGCGAACTCGACGCGGCGCAGAAGCGCCTGCGCGAAGTCAAAGGCGTCAGCGTGCTGATCTACGACCAGACCTGCGCCACCGAGAAGCGTCGCCGCCGCAAGCGCGGCAAGATGCCCGATCCGCAGAAGCGCGTGTTCGTCAACACCCTGGTCTGCGAAGGCTGCGGCGATTGCGGCCAGAAGAGCTTCTGCGTCTCCGTGTTGCCGAAAGACACCGAGTTCGGCCGCAAGCGCGAGATCGACCAGAGCAATTGCAACAAGGACTACAGCTGCGTCGAAGGCTTCTGCCCCAGCTTCGTCACGGTGCATGGCGGCGCGCCGCGTAAGGGCAAGAAAGTGTCGGCGGCCGAACGTCTGGCCAATATCCCGATGCCGGTTTTCGCATCCGACCTGTCGCAGCCCTGGAACATCCTGATCACCGGCGTCGGCGGCACTGGCGTGGTCACCATCGGCGCATTGCTCGGCATGGCCGGGCATCTGGAAGGCCGCGGCTCGACCGTGCTCGACCAGACCGGCCTGGCGCAGAAGGGCGGCGCGGTCACCACGCACATCCGCATCGCGAAGACGCCGGACGACATCCACGCCGTGCGCATCGCCGCGGGCGAAGCCGACTTGGTGTTGGGCTGCGACATGGTCGTGGTCAACGACTACTGGGCGCTGTCGAAGATCCGCAGCGGCCGAACTCAGGTCGTTCTGAACACTTACGAAGCGATGCCCGGCACCTTCACCACCCGTCCGGACATGCAGTTCCCGGCCGCGGATATCGTCGCCGCGGTCCAGCACGCGCTCGGCGCCGCGCCGTTGCAGGTGGATGCCACGCAACTGGCGACCGCGCTGATGGGCGATGCGATCGCCGCCAACCTGTTCATCCTCGGCTACGCCTGGCAGAAGGGCCTGGTGCCGCTGTCGTTCGAATCGATCGCGCGCGCGATCGAACTTAACGGCGCCGCGGTCGAAATGAACAAGACCGCGTTCGCCTGGGGCCGGCTGGCGGTGATCGACATCGACGCGGTGGCCGAAGCCGCCGGCGTCGTTCGCAACGCACCGACCGCGGCCGAATCCAAGCCGCGCGAACTACCGGTGCTGCCGCCGCGCCCGTCCGAAGGCCGCGAGTCGGGCTTGAACGACGCCTTGAACGCCACGCGCCGCGAAGACGAGCTGCGCCATGTGCCTGCGCACGGCGACAACGTCGCCTTCCTGCCGCTGGACGATGCGCGCCTGTCGCGCTCGTTGGACGAAGTGATCGCGCGCCGCACCACGTTCCTCACCGACTATCAAAACGCGAGCTATGCCAAGCGCTACGCCGATTTCGTGGCGAAAGTGCGCGCCGCCGAGCAGGCCAAGGCGCCGGGTTCGACCGACTTGTCCGAAGCCGCGGCCCGCTACTTCTTCAAGCTGATGGCCTACAAGGACGAATACGAAGTGGCCCGCCTATACACCAGCGGCGATTTCAAGCGCAAGCTGGAGCAGCAGTTCGACGGCGACTACAAGCTGCACTTCCATCTGGCGCCGCCGCTGCTGGCCAAGAAGGACGCGCAGGGCCGGCTGCAGAAGAAGGAATTCGGCCCCTGGGTGTTCACCGCCTTCAAGCTGATCGCCAAGTTCCGCGGCCTGCGCGGCACGGCGCTGGACATCTTCGGCTACACCGACGAGCGCCGCGGCGAGCGGCGCCTGATCGCGGAGTACGAGAAGACGATCGGCGGCCTGCTGGGCGAACTGGATTCGGGCAACGTGGCGCTGGCGGCCGAGATCGCGAGCATTCCCGAGCAGATCCGCGGCTACGGGCACGTCAAGGAAGCGCACCTGCACAAGGCCAAGGAGCGTGAAGCGGCGCTGCTTGCGGAGTGGCGCAATCCATTGCGGATCGTGCAGGCGGCTTGAATCCCGTCAATCTATAATCTATTCACTTATCTATTCACAATAGGTGTGTATGACGGGCCTCAATGGCCCTAATTCGAGCCTAAAGTGAGTATAGCCGCATTCTTGCCTTGACTATCTATTCATAAATCTATTCAATCGTCCTTATGGACGATTCTCGACTCACTCAAATCCAAAACCTGTTGCGAGCCGAAGGGGCGCAGACAGCCTCTCAGCTCGGCAACGCATTGGGGATCAGCCAACCGACGGTATCGCGCGCGATCGCGGATATGGGCGATCGTGTCGTCCGCATAGGCCGGGCGCGCGCATCCCGCTATGCGCTGGGGCGCGAAATCGCCCGCGCCGGCCGGCATTGGCCGCTATACCGGATCGACCCAACGGGGCAGGCGCATCGGCTTGGCGAACTGCATGCGCTGCACGGGGACGGTTTCTATTTCGAACCTTCCGCACCGATGCCCGCCCTGTTTCATGGCGAGTTCGCGGAGGGCTTGTTCTCGGGGCTGCCGTGGTTTCTCGACGATCAGCGTCCTCAAGGTTTCCTTGGGCGCGCCTTCGCGCGGCGGGTAGCCGCCGACATCGGCGCGCCCGAGGATCTGGCGCGTTGGCAAGCCGACGACGTGATCCTCGCACTATTGCGCCATGGCGACGACCCGCCCGGCGATCTGGTCTTGGGCGAGGCCGCATTGCAGCGCGCGATGCAGGACGCGCTTCATCCCGTCGATGCGATATCGACCGCCGATCGCGAAACCGAATATCCCCGCCGCGCCGATGCCGCATTGCGCGGCGAGGACATCGGCTCATCGGCAGGAGGCGAGCAGCCGAAATTCGTAGTCCGGCTGCGGGAAGGCAAAGGCTACCGTTCCGAGATCGTCAAGTTCAGCGAGCGTAGCGATACGCCGGCCGGACAACGGTGGTCCGATCTGTTGCGCTGCGAGCGCATCGCCGGCGACGCGCTCGCAGCGCACGATCAAGACGCCTCCCAGGGCGAGATCATCGAAGCCGATGGCCGCACATTCCTGCAATCGGCGCGCTTCGATCGCACCCCGGTTCTAGGACGCCGCGGATTCGTTTCCCTGGCGGCGCTCGATTCCGCGTATTACGGCCACGGCCGCATCGATTGGTGGCGCTTCGCGCCGCAGCTGCAACGGGATGGCTGGATCGATGCCGGCAACGCGCGACGATTGCGGATACTCGGCTGGTTCGGAGCCCTGATCGCCAATAGCGACATGCATCTGGGCAACGCGGGATTGATCCTGGACGATGCGCGTCCACTGACGCTCGCCCCCGCCTACGACATGCTGCCCATGCATTTCCGCCCCGCGGCGAGCGGCGAAGTGGTGCCGCGTGGATACGCGGTGACCTTGCCCACGCCTGAGTCGCGCGAGGACTGGCGCACCGCGGCCGGGATCGCCCGCGACTTCTGGAACCGGGTCGCCGACGAGGCGCGCATTTCCGGGGATTTCCGCGCCATCGCCGGCGGAGCATCCACTACGCTCGGACATGCCATGGCACGGCAGGGATGACCGCCTGCAGCTGATCAGGAACGGCTGGCGTCCGATGCATGGCGCGAAGCGGAACGCTCAGCGCGCATCCGCCGCAACGGTTCCTTCAATGGCAAGGCGAGATGCCGATAGAAGAACGAGATGGCGCGCCGCGACGGCGGGATGCGCCGCGCCAGCCCTTCTTCGATGGTGTACACGCAGGGCCCGCAGACGCCGCAAGGCTTGCCGCCCACCGGCGAATGGCAGAACCAGGTCATGTCCATGTATTCGCTCCAGCCCGCCGCTTCGGCCTGCCGCGCCATGCCGAGCTTGTCGATGCGGAACACCGGAAAGCTGAAATACTGGAACAGTTCGAACTCGGCCGTGCCCTCGCGCCGCGGATCCAGGCGCAAGGTGCGATAACCGGCCGGGTGCTCCTCCTCCACCATGCAATCGCCCAATAGCGCCTGCACCTTGTCGTCGACGTGCACGCACAACTCCACATCGTGGATGTCGTTGCGCTTGCAGAACGAGGCCAGCCAGCCGTATTGGCTGCCGATGTAGACCCGCCTGCGCACTTCGCGCAAGGCGCGCTCGATATCGGCATCTTCTTCGGCCTCGGCAGCATCGGCGATGCGCACCGGGCGCAGCAGGTCGCGCGTATGCGGGTGCTCTTTACCCAGGCGCTCGCCGATGCGCGCCATGGTGCTCAGTTCGGTCTGCGTCGACGACCGGGTGCCGTCCTGCAGGTAGATCGGCGCGACTTCCATCCGGTCCTGCAACAACAACTGCAACAGCCTGAACGTCGAATCCCAACCTCCGGTCCAAAGCAGGTTCACGGGGCGTGCGTCGGCGATGCGCGGGACATTCATCGATCGGGCGTTCCTATTCGGTTCATCGCGGCCACGCGCATGTTGCGCATCGCCGCGGTCGGTAATGTTCATGAATGCGCGAATCAGCGAGACAAGCATGCTGAATGCGGCTCAGAGCGATCGTTGCTGCACGAGCATGGTCGAAATTCGTGTCGCAGCGGTGAACACGATGTGAACTTGTTCCGCGCGATCGCGCATTAGAGTTTCCGTTGCCGCGCATCGAACGTTACGGTGTGCGTGCTTCGTCATTTCATCGCCGCATGTCGACGCTACGCTTCTTCGCGGCCCGTACCGAACTGGATGCGATGTCACTACTAAAAACACAAAGCGCGCCCGCAATTCCCTCCTTCTCCCCCATCGCCATGCGTCCGGATGCTTGGGACCGGACTTCGTTCTGGCGCTTCGCCGACGGCGCCAAGGAAGCGACCGAAGCGTTGGCGGCGCAGAAGATGACGGCGCTGCCGCAGATGCCGATCGAAGCCTTGCGGCGCTTCTGCACGCAATACCGCTTCTTCACCATCGACTACATCAGCGACCTCGCCTTGCTGCTGGCCAAGCTGCCGTTCGGCGGTTTGCGCAGTCTGCTCAGCGAGATCCTGGCCGAAGAGCTCGGCGAAGGCGACGCGAACAAGGCGCATCCGGAGATCTACGACCGTTTCCTGATCAGCATCGGCGTGGCGCCCGAGGCGCTGGAGCACCGCCTGCCGGCGAACCGCGACGTGCTGGGCGGCTTGACCGACGAACTGCGCGAACGCGGACCGGCTTTCGGCGTCGGCTTGCGCGGCATGGGCGGCGAATGCCTATGCCAGACCTATCTGGCGGTGATGTTCGAGCACATGCGCGAGCATCCGTACATGCGCGAACACGCCGACCGGATCGACTGGGAATTCTGGACCATCCACACCGGCGAAGCGGACATCGTCCACGGCGAACTGACCCGCGCCGCCATCGACGAATATCTGCGGAAAGATCCGAGCGTGCTGCCGGAGCTCGCCGAAGGCTACGAACGCAGCATCACCGCCTGGAACCAGTTCTGGCAGAACATATTCGACGCTTATGCGCCGAAACCGAGAGCCGTGTCGTGAACGCCGTCGCGAACAAGATCGCCCAGTTCCATCTCGCCTTCCCGGTCCGCGATCTGGACGAGGCGCGCCGTTTCTACGGCGACGTGATGGGCTGTCCGCAGGGGCGCAGCGACGTCAGCTACCAGGACTTCGATTTCTTCGGCCATCACTTGGTCGCGCACATCGGCGGCGATGGCGCGCCCTTGCAGAGCGGGCGTTTCGACGGCGAAGCGGTGCCGGTGCCGCACTTCGGCATGAATCTGGACCGCGAATCCTGGGAAACGCTGGCTAAGCGCCTGAAAGGCGCCGGCATCGACTTCCACGAAGAACCGCATCTGCGCTTGAAGGGCAAGCCGGGACAGCACGTGACCATGTTCCTGTTCGACCCGTCGGGCAACGCGTTGGAATTCAAGTCCTTCGACGATCCGGAACAGACTTTCATCCCCTAAGCGGAGCGGACCGTGCGTGACGTCAGCGTAGCGAGCATCCGCAGCGGCCCCGCGCCGCATGCCGAAGGCGGCGTTCAAGAACCGTCGCCGGCCCGCCGCGACGACGCACGGCACGTGCTGCATTCGTGGTCGGCGCATGCCGATTTGCGGCCGACCGTGGTCGTAGACGCCGAAGGCGCGCATTTCACGGACGAAGACGGACGGCGATGGCTGGATTTCTCCAGCCAGCTGGTCAACGTCAACGTCGGCCATCAACACCCCAAACTGATCGCGGCGATCAAGGCGCAGGCCGACAAGCTGTGCACCATCGCGCCCTATCACGCCAACGAAGCGACCAGCGAAGCGGCAAGGTTGATCGCCGAAGTCGCGCCCGGCGATCTCAATCGGGTGTTCTTCACCAGCGGCGGCGCGGAAGCGGTGGAGAACGCGATCCGCCTGGCGCGCCTGCACACCGGCCGGCACAAGATCCTCACCGCCTATCGCAGCTATCACGGCGCCACCGCCGGCGCGATCGCCGCCACCGGCGATCCGCGCCGCTGGGCTTCCGAACCGGGCATGCCGGGCATCGCACGGTTCTGGGGGCCGTATCCGTATCGTTCGGCATTCCATTCCAATGATGCGAACGAAGAATGCGAACGCGCGCTGGCGCATCTGGCCGACACGATCATGGCCGAAGGCGCGCAAGGCGTCGCAGCGATCCTGCTGGAAACCGTGGTCGGCGCCAACGGCATCCTGGTGCCGCCGGACGGTTATCTGCAGGGCGTGCGCAGCTTGTGCGACACGCACGGCATTCTGCTGATCGCCGACGAGGTGATGGCTGGCTTCGGCCGTTGCGGCGAATGGTTCGCGATCGATCGATGGCAGGTGGTGCCGGATCTGATCACGTTCGCCAAAGGCGTCAATTCCGGCTACGTGCCGCTGGGCGGCGTGATCATGAGCGATGCCGTCGCCGTCAGCTTCGCGACCCGCGCCTATCCCGGCGGATTGACCTATTCCGGCCATCCCTTGGCCTGCGCGGCTGCGGTGGCGTGCATCGGCATCTACCGTGAAGAAGGGCTGATCGATCGCGCGAAACGGTTGGGCGAAGACATCATCGCGCCGGCGTTGCGCGCGCTGCAGGAACGGCATCCCAGCGTCGGCGACGCGCGCGGCCTCGGCGCATTCTGGGCGATCGAACTGGTCCGCGACCGCACCACGCGCGAACCGCTGGTGCCGTTCAACGCCTCCGGCCCGGCCAATGCGCCGATGGCCGAGTTCGCCGCCGCCTGCAAACAGCGCGGCTTATGGCCGTTCGTGGCCGGCAACCGCATGCACATCGTGCCGCCGCTGACCATCGGCGAGCAAGACTTGCGCGAAGGCTTGGCGATCGTGGACGAGGCTTTGGAGGTTGCGGATCGGTATTGCACGGCATAGCTCAGAAATAGCGAATTTTTGTTTTCAGATGCGGCATAACTTGCACATCAGGACCGCCAGCGACCACACAACGAAGCGACGTCGCGACAACTATCTACCATCGAACTACGGGCCGAGACCTGCAATCGGCGTGCTGTCCAACCAGGAGCAGCCGACGGATCATGAAGTGCGACCCCACGCACCGCTGTTGACTTCGAGGCACTTTCTTTGGTTACTTTCTTTGTGCCAGCAAAGAAAGTGACCCGGGCGAAAGCCCGGAAGCTTTTGTCCATGCAGAGAGCCGCGTCGCAACCGGCCCCGATGTCGAATGCCCTGGGTCCCGGCTTGCGCCGGGATGACGAGCAAAAAAACAAAAGAATGAGCGAAAGCAAAGTCACTGGATTCCCGCCTTCGCGGGAATGACGGCTTGAGAGCCAAAGCAGGGGCAACAGCGAGAATGGATCCCAGCTTGCGCTGGGATGACGGTGCCGCGGGTGCTGGTTGCGCTGGGATGACGATCTCGTAGGCGCTGACTTGCAAAGCGATGACGACCGCGTGGCTGAAGCGAACCGGCAAAAAACTCGCGAGGTCCGCACGTTTCGTCACGGGAATGCCTGGTTGCGACCGTCCGCACTCGCCACCGTCACCGAAACGAAATCTGGCGACGCGCATAGGCCCGATCCGGTGTTTTCGCGCGCTTGCGTGTCCGGCTTGCCTCCCGGCTGGCGTTCCCTGAGGTATTCGATCGCGCGGCGGTCGGTCCGGGGGCCGCCATGGTCTTCAACTCCCTCACCTTCGCCGTGTTCTTCGCCCTCGTGCTCGCGCTGCACGCGATGCCGTTCGGCTGGACGACGAAGAAGGTCAACCTGCTGATCGCCAGCTACCTGTTCTACGCAGCCTGGAACCCGCCCTTCATCCTGCTGCTGTGGATTTCCACCGTGGTCGATTGGTACGCCGCGCAGGCCTTGGTGAAGGCGGAAAAGCCGCTGGCGCGGCGCGCCTGGATGCTGGTGTCGGTGGTGGTCAACCTGGGCATGCTCGCCTACTTCAAGTACGGCGAATTCATGCTGCAGAATTTCGTCGTCCTGGTCGCGGGCTTCGGCGTCGATTACAAGCCGCCGGCATTCGACATCGTGCTGCCGGTCGGCATTTCGTTCTACACCTTCGCCACCTTGTCCTACACCCTGGACATCTATCTGCGCCGCGCGCGGCCGGCCAACAATTTTTTGGACTACGCGCTGTTCGTGACCTTCTTCCCGCACCTGGTCGCCGGCCCGATCATGCGCCCGACCGAATTGGTGCCGCAGTTCGCGCAACCGCGCCGCGCAGATTCGCGGCAGCTGTGCTTCGGCTTGGCGCTCATGACGCTGGGACTGTTCCAGAAGGTGGTGCTGGCCGACGGTTTCCTCGCCCCGCCCGCGGAATTGGTGTACGACGCGAAAGCGCCGGTCGGCGCGCTCGACGCCTGGTTCGGCACGCTCGCTTTCAGCGGCCAGATCTTCTGCGACTTCGCAGGCTATTCGACCACCGCGATCGGCGCGGCGCTGTGCCTGGGCTTCGCGATGCCGGACAACTTCCGCTTTCCGTACGCGGCGGTCGGCTTCTCCGATTTCTGGCGGCGCTGGCACATCACCCTGTCCTCGTGGTTGCGCGACTATTTGTACATACCGCTGGGCGGCAACCGACATGGTCCGGCGCGCACTTATTTCGCGCTGATGGGAACGATGCTGCTCGGCGGGTTGTGGCACGGCGCCAGTTGGACTTTCGTGGTCTGGGGCGGCCTGCATGGCTTGTACTTGTCGGCCGAACGCATGCTGCGTTCGCGTTTCGCGCATGGGCAGCCTGGGCCGCTGGCCGTTCTCGCCCTCGGCCTGCTCACCTACGCGCTGATCAACATCACCTGGGTGTTCTTCCGCGCGGACGGCTTCGCGAAAGCGTGGACGATCCTGCGTGGCATGTTCGGCTTCGCCGCGGGCGCGGCGCCGATCCTGCCAGCGGCGCATCTGGCCGCGGTGGCCACGATCGTCGGCGGCATGGTCGCGGTGCATTGGCGAATGCGCGACACCACGCTCGAAACCGTTTTGGCCAAAGCGCCGGCGCCGTTGATCGCTGCAGTCTGGGGCTTGCTGGCGTTCTCGGTGATCATCGAACAGGGCACGGGCAATGCCTTCATCTATTTCCAGTTTTAGGCGCGTCAGCGCCGAACGCGAAACCGCGGCCGACCGGCCG
>DATFFH010000103.1:0-45400 GCA_035250245.1 Luteimonas sp.
ATTCGAGTTCGCGGTCTGCAACGCCGCGGGCGCCTCGCGCGGCGGCGCCAGCGGGGCGCTGGCGGCGTCGTGCAGCGCATTGCGCGCGGCCAGAGCCTGCGCGCCCTGTGCGTTGAGCGCTTGCGCGGCCTGGTTCAACAAAGCCGCGGCGGCGTTGGCGCTATTGGCCAAGGGCACCGCGTCCAATGCCTTGGCCAGCTGGCCCGGCGGCAAATGGCCCGCCGGATTGAGCACGTTCGAAGTCAGATCGCCGAGCTTGCCGAGCGCACCCTGGCCATCCTGGCCCAACAGGTTCTGCACGGCGGCATCGGCCTTGCCCAAAGCGTTGGACAGCACGTCGCCCGGATTCAGCGAACCGGGATTGGGCAATGAACCCGGATTGGGCAGGGAACCGTTGCCTATGCCGTTGTTGTTGCCCGGCCCGCGCGGCGCTTCGCCGCCGTCGTGGTGAGGGCCGTGGCCGTGCTTCACGCCGTCGTAGTTCGTGCCTTCGGATTGCCAGCGGCCTTGATCATTGCTGGCCTCGGCGTTGCGCTCGTTCTGCAGCGCGTTCTGGCGGGCCTGGTCGGCGCGGTTGTCGGGATCGCCGCCGTCCGGGCCGTTGCCGACGCCGTGGCCCGGACCGTTGCCGTGCCCGGGGCCGTTGCCGCCCAGCAAGCCGTTGAGCAGCTTGTGCGCGATGGGGGTAGGGAGATCGATACTCATGACGCGATTCCTCCGGATCCGGCAATCCCCCGTCGCGCGGGCGCAATACGCTCACGCTAGCGGGCACGCTAAACCGATCGGGGCGATCCCGATACCTAGTTGCGACCCTAGGTGGCCGGACGGATGTCGCAAAAAAGAAAGGAGACCCGAAGGTCTCCTGAAATCCGGCCTGAGCCGGAGGACTTTGTTGTGGCGGGCGCAGGCTAACCCAGGCCCAATGTTAATGCAATACCTTAACAAAAATAATGTAAGATATTGATTTATATCAATTATCAAGAACCAGGGCGGCGCGCTTGGTTTGACGTCGGGCTTCCCGCGGCTGGTCCCAGGCGTTGTTGAACAAGGCCGGTTCCCAGCTGCCGTAGGTGGGATTGGGCAGCATCC
Source organism: Luteimonas sp. (assembly GCA_035250245.1). Lineage (GTDB taxonomy): Bacteria > Pseudomonadota > Gammaproteobacteria > Xanthomonadales > Xanthomonadaceae > Luteimonas_C. Next base: position 1,090 of record DATFFH010000103.1, read on the forward strand.
ACCAGCGCTCGCCGAACCAGTCGCCGTATTCATCGGCCAATTTGGCCCGGTCGGCCGGGGTATTGGCGACGATCTGAGCGAAGTCGCCGAGCTGGTCGCCGAACTGCATCAGCACCCGATACTCGCGCCCGGCCAGCCGGCGCCGGCAGTTCTTCTCGCTGCCGTTCTGTTCGCAGTCCTTCACGAAGGTGCCCAGGCCCAGGAACACGTCGTCGTTGGCCACGGGCATGCCGACTGCCTTCAGGTTGGCGATGGTTGCTTCCTTCAGATGCACGGCGCGGTTGGACAAGTACAGGACGGTGACGCCCTTGGCAGTGGCGGCCTTGGCGAAGTCGACCACGCCCGGCAGCGCCTTCGCCTTCTTCTCGGCCACCCAGCGGTCCCAGCCGACTTCGTCGTATTCGCCGCCGTTCTTCACCAGCCGCGCCTGGTAGGGCGAGTTGTCGAGCACGGTCTCGTCCACGTCCATGATCACCGCCGGTTTCAGGCCCGCGGTCTGGCCGGCGTTGTCGCGTTCGTCGGGAACCAACGCGTCCCAGTTCTTTTCCTTCAGCGCGAGGTCGAGCTTGTCGGCTGCGGCGCGGTAGACGGTTTCGCAGGCGGCGCGGTATTCGGCCGAGGTTTGCACCCAGAGCACGGCGTTGAGGTTGTCGTCGGCGCCGGCTTGCGATGCCGTGGTTGCGGGCTTGGCTTCGGTCGACGGCTTCGCGGCTGCGTCCGCGCTGCCTTCGGGTGCGGTGAAGGAAGCGGGTTTGCAGGCGGCCAGCGCCAGGGTCAGCAGCGAAAGGGTCAGCAAGGTCGGACGCATGGGCGCTCCGCAGGTCGGCGAGGGCGCGAGTGTAGCGAAGCCAGGCAACGCGCACGTGTCGCTGCTTTTTCCTCCCCCCTTGCGGGGAAAGATGCCCGAAGGGCAGGAGAGGGAACGAGCGGAGCGAGTGCTTTGTTCTTCTGCCTATTTCGGGTCAAAAGCCGAACCCTCTCCCTGGCGCTGCGCGTCTTTCCCCGCTCCGCGCCCCGGCCCTCGCTTGCGCGAGGGCGTTCAGGGGCATGCGAAGCGATGCTTCGCAAGCGATGCCCCTTCACCCCGTAAAGGGGAGAGGGATGAAAGCGTCATGGCGCCGCGATCTGCAGGGACACTTCTTTCTTGCCGTCGGCGACCCATTGCCGGCCGACTTCGCGGAAGCCGAACTTGGCGTGGAAGCGGCTGGAGCCTTCGTTGAACGGCACCGTGTAGAACTCGCAAGTCACCAGCGGGACTTTGTCTTCGCGCGCGAAGAAGAACAGATCTTCGTACAGCGCGTTGCCGAGTTTGCGCCCTTGCCAGGCGGACGAGACGATGATGCGGTCCACATACAAGAAACGCGGATAGCGTTCGGCGAACCAGCGGTAGTTCGGACTGTCGTAGTCCGCGCCTTCGCGGAATGCGAGCAGGAAGGCGGCGACCTCGCCGCCAATGTCGGCGACGCGATGGTAGGCGGCTTGCGCATCCAGCGTGCGCAGGCGGGCGGCGTCCATCGGGCTGACCAGCGCTTCGGATTCCAGGTTGAGCGCCAGGATCGCGGCATGATCGGCCGATGTCGCATCGCGGATGATCGCAGGGTTCATCGCAGGAGCATACCGTAGGGTGGGCCTTGGCCCACCATCGCCATATTCGATAACGACGAACAACTATCGAAGAAAACCCAACTGCGCAGAGGGCAGGCCTCGCCGAGGCAAGACAATGCGCTCGACGAAATATCGGGCGACGCGTGCGTCGTTTCGCTCATTGTTCGTCGCAGCGGGAAGATGGCAATGGTGGGCCAAGGCCCACCCTACGGCAGGACAATGCGCTCGACGAATGTCGGGCGAAACGCGCATCGTTTCGCTCATTGTTCGTCGCGGCGGCGAGATGGCAATGGTGGGCCAAGGCCCACCCTACAGATGTCGGTGAAGCGGCGGGGCGTTACGCTTCCAACATCGCCTTGATCGCGGCAAAGCCCGCTGCGGCGCGCTCTTGCCTGCGCTCGGCGTCGGCTGCCGGGTCGGCGCCGTCGCGCTGCAATTCCTCGGCGGGCAATTCGTCCAGGAAGCGGCTGGGCGTGAGCCGCACGCGGTTGCCCCATTTCTGCGCTTCGCGCGAATGCGACAGCCACAGCTGCTCTTTGGCGCGGGTGATCGCCACGTACAGCAGGCGGCGCTCTTCGTCGAGCCGTCCTTCTTCCAGGCTCGCTTCGTGCGGCAGCGTGCCGTCTTCGACGCCGACCACGAACACGTAGCGGAATTCCAGGCCTTTGGCCGCGTGCATGCTCATCAGGCGCACCTGGTTGCCGGCTTCGCCTTTGTCGGCGTGGGTGAGCAGCGCCAGTTGCGCAGCCAGTTCGCCGGGGCCGGCGCCGCGGCCGCGGCCCATCGCGGGGCCTTCGAACCATTCGGCCAGCTCGTCCAGATTGCCGCGGCGGATCGCGAACAACTGCTCGGTCTTGCACTGCGCGCGCAGTGCGGCGAGCAGGCCGGAGCGTTCGTTGAGCTGGCGCACCAGGTCCGACGGCGGCAAGCGCTCGGCATCGCCGCGCAAGCCGCGCACGATGTCGGCGAAGCCGCTGAGCGCATTGGCCGAACGCGCCGGCAATTGTTTCAACAATCCGACCGACTCGGCCGCGCGCGACAGCGGCAGATGCGCGTGCTGCGCCATCTCGGCCAGCTTGGCCAGCGTGGTCGCGCCGACTTCGCGCTTGGGCGATTGCACCGCGCGCAGGAAGGCCGCGTCGTCGTCCGGATTGGCGATCAGGCGCAGCCAGGACATCGCGTCCTTCACTTCGCCGCGATCGAGGAAGGCGGTGCCGCCGCTCAGGTGATAGGGCACGCGCAGCAGCTGCAGCGCTTTCTCCAGCGTGCGCGACTGGTGGTTGCCGCGGAACAAAATGCAGAAATCGCTCCACGCGGCCTTGCGCGAGGTGTTCAGGAAATGGATCTCGCCGGCGACGCGCTCGGCTTCGTGTGCGCTGTCGCGGCATTCCCAGACGCGGATGCGGTCGCCGTCGGCCTGCGCGCTCCAAAGCTTCTTCGGATGCTCGTGCGGATTGTTCGCGATCAGCGCGTTGGCCGCGCGCAGCACGCGGTTGCTGCAACGGTAGTTCTGCTCAAGCTTCACGACTTTCAGCGCCGGATAGTCCTGCGCCAGCTGCGACAGGTTTTCCGGATTGGCGCCGCGCCAGGCATAGATGCTCTGGTCGTCGTCGCCCACGCAGGTGAAGTTGCCCTTGGTGCCGGCCAAAGCTTTCAGCAACCGGTACTGCGCGTCGTTGGTGTCCTGGCATTCGTCGACCAGCAGATAGCCGATCCGTTCGCGCCAGGCCAAGGCCATGTCTTCGTCGTTTTCCAGCAATTGCACCGGCAGCCGGATCAGATCGTCGAAATCGACAGCGTTGAAGGTCGTCAGGCGCTGCTGGTATTTGGCGTACAGCGCCGCGGCTTCGCGCTCGCGCGGCGACTGCGCGGCTTCCTGCGCTTGTTCGGGCGACAGGCCGGCGTTCTTGGCGCGCGAAATCAGCGATTGCGCCGCCTGCACCGCGTCGGGCTTGGCGCCCGGCAGCAGGTCCTTCAGCTGCGCAGCGGTGTCGTCGGCGTCGAAGATCGAGAAGCCGCGTTTCAGCCCCGCCTTGGCGTGTTCGATCTGCAGCAGCTTCAAGCCCAGCGCGTGGAAAGTGCAGATGGTCAGGCCTTCGGCCGCGTCGCCCTTGATCCGCTTGCCGACGCGCTCGCGCATCTCCTTCGCGGCCTTGTTGGTGAAGGTGATCGCGGCGATGCGCTTGGCCGGATAGCGGCCGGAGGAGATCAGCTGCGCGATCTTCTCGACGATCACCCGCGTCTTGCCGCTGCCGGCGCCGGCCAGCACCAGCAGCGGACCGTCGCAGTGCGCGACCGCGGCGTTTTGTTGGGGGTTGAGGCCGTGCATGGGGAACCCGTGAAGCGGATGCGCATTCTACCGGAGGCGCAGTGCTGTTGCCCCCTTTGAAAAGGGGGCGAATCGCCCGCAGGGCGATGGGGGATTTGCTTTTGCTCTTGCCTTTTTGAAGCAAGAGCAAAAGCAAATCCCCCTCGATCCCCCTTTTTCAAAGGGGGAGGAACAGCCGGTTGCGCCGCGGTGGGCCAAGGCCCACCCTACGCGGATGGCCAAGCTCTATTTCTATTATTCGGCGATGAACGCCGGCAAGACCACCACGCTGCTGCAGAGTGCGCACAACTATCGCGAGCGCGGGATGAGGGTGTCGATCCTGACGCCGGCGCTGGACCATCGCGCCGGCAGCGGCAAGGTCGCTTCGCGGATCGGCCTGCAGGCCGACGGCACGGCCTTCCAGCGCGGCGACGATCTGGAAGCGCTGATCCGCGCCGACATCGCCGCGCACGGAAAACTGGATTGCGTGCTGGTGGACGAAGCGCAGTTCCTGACCAAGGCGCAGGTGTGGCAACTGAGCGAAGTGGTGGACGAACTGCGCATCCCGGTGCTGTGCTACGGCCTGCGCACCGATTTCCGCGGCGAACTGTTCGAAGGCAGCCAGTACCTGTTGGCCTGGGCCGATGAACTGACCGAGATCAAGACCATCTGCCATACCGGCAAGAAAGCGACGATGACCGTGCGCGTGGACGAGCAAGGCCGCGCGCTGCTGGCCGGCCCGCAGGTGGAGATCGGCGGCAACGAACGCTACGTGTCGGTCTCGCGCGCCGAGTTCAAGCGGGTGATGCGCGGCGAGAGCGCGGTCGAAGGCCTGGTGCCGTTGCAGCCGCCGCTGCCGCTGTAGTTCCGCTGCAGGCCTCGCGCAGCCGGCCGACTTCGCGCGGCAAGGCGCCGCCGTCGGGCAGGGCGGCTTGCAGTTCCGCGGCCAACGCATCCAGCTGGCCGGCGCCGGTCGCCGGATCGTCGCGGCAGGTCGCTTCGGCCGCGTAGGCGCGGGTGCGCCAGCGCAATTTGCGGTATTCGGTGCCGGGTTGTTGCAGCCGGCCGATCCGGTCGAATTCGAGCACGGCGGCGGGCCGCTCGTCGCCGCGCGCCAGCAGCCGCGCCAGCGACAATTCCGCGCGTAGCGTGCGCAGGGAGTGCGCGCCGTCGCCGCTGCGCAGGATGTTCACCGCCTGGTTCAAACGCAGCCGCGCTTCCACATCGCGCCCTTGCGCGGCCAGGGTTTCGCCGATCAGGCGGTCGGTGTCGGCGACCTGCGAATGCTGCGGCCCGTATTGGGCCACGCGCAACCGCCGCGATTCCTCCAGCGCCTGCAAGGCTTCGGCGTCGCGGCCGGCGTCGTGCAGCACCATGCCGTAGTTGAACAGGCCGCCCGGCAGCAGCCCGGCGCCGCCGGGCAGGCGCCAGATGCGGATCGCTTCCTGCAGCGCCGACAACGCGGCCGGGATGTCGCCGCGTTCCCAGGCGACCACGCCGATCGAACTCCAGGTGCCGGCGACATCGATATGGTCGCGGCCGACGCGGGCGATCAGCGCCTTCTGCACTTCGCGGAATTCTTCCTCCGCGGCGAGCAGGCGGCCCTGGTCCAGGTATACGCCGGCCAGCTGGCGCCGCGCCGACAGCGTGGAAGGATGGCGCGGCCCCAGCTGCTGCATGCTCAGCGCGATCGCCTCGCGCAAGGTCTTGCCGGCGCCGTCGGTGTCGCCCTGTTCGCGCTGGACCACGCCGATGCTGCGCAAAATGTCGACCGCCAGCGGATGCTTGTCGCCTTCGGCCGCGCGCAGTTGCGCCAACGCGTCGCGGAAGCCCTGCAAGGCCTGTTGCGATTCGCCCACGTCCGAATGCAGCGCGGCCAGGTCGGTCATGTTCTCGACTGCGCCGATCTGGTCGCCGAGCGGATCGCGGCGCAGCGCCATCGATTTCTCGAACAGCGCGCGCGCGGTGCGCGATTCGCCGATCGCGCGCCGGCACCGTCCCAGCTGCGAGTAGTACTCGGCGACTTGCGAGGCCAATTGCACCTGCTCGCGGCGCGCGCGGTCCATCAACGGCTGCATCGTATCGATGCATTGCCGCGATTCGCCGAGCAGGCGCTGCGCCCGGCCGGTCTGGGTCGCGGCCTGCAGGCGCAGGCTGGACGGCGGGTCGGACATCGCCGCGATCATCGTCGCCTGCTGGCCCAGCACGTCCAGCGCCGCGCGATAGTTGCCGCGGGTGATGTGGATGCGGGCGATCACGCCCAGCACCTCGGCGCGCGCGCCCGGCTGGCGCGAGGACATCCCGCGGCCGCCTTCTTCGCCCGCCTTCAGCAGGTCTTCCACGCTCAGCGGCCTGCCGTCGGCGGCGATGCCGGCGTTCTCGAACAGGTCGATCACGAAATCCTGCATCGCCTGCGCGCGCGCCGCTTCGCGCACCGCTTCGCGCGCCTGCCAGGCGACGATGCCCAGCGCGCCGATCAGCACCGTCGCCACCAGCGTGCCGGTCGCCAAGGCCCAGCGATGGCGATGGACGTATTTGCGGACCCGATAGCCCAGGCTTTGCGCGCGCGCCTGCACGGGCCGGCCGGCCTGGTGCCGCTGCAGATCCAGCGACAGCGCTTCGACCGAGGCGTAGCGTTGTTCCGGGCGCTTGGCCAGGGCCTTGAGCGTGATGTTGTCCAAGTCGCCGATCAAGGCGCGCGCGCGGCGGCGCAAGCCCGCCGCGTCGTGCTGGGTGGCCGCTTCGGACGTGGCGCGCAGCAGCGCTTGCGAGGGACGCTGCGGATCGTGCGCGACGATGGCCTCTTCCCATTCGGCGTCGGTCTGGCGCTTGAGCCGGTAGGGTTTGGTGTCGGCCAGCAGTTCGTACAGCACCACGCCCAGCGAATACACGTCGGTCATGGTCGTGACCGGTTCGCCGCGCACCTGCTCCGGCGCGGCGTAGTGCAGGGTGAAGGCGCGCACGCCGGTGCGGGTGCGTTCTATGGTCTTGTCGGTGTCCAGCAGTTTGGCGATGCCGAAGTCCAGCAACCGCACCTCGCCGCCGGGCGTGACCAGGATGTTCGACGGTTTCAGGTCGCGGTGCACGATCAGGTTGGCGTGCGCGTGGCTCACCGCTTCGCACACCTGATGGAACAGCATCAGGCGCGTTTCCAGCGGCACAGAACGGTTGCGGCAGTAGTCGGTGATCGGCTCGCCTTCGACGTATTCCAGCGCCAGGTAGGGCTGGCTGTCGTTGCTGATGCCGGCGTCGAGCAGGCGCGCGATGTGCGGATGCTCCAGCCGCGCCAGGATTTGGCGCTCGCGGGTGAAGCGCAGCCGCAGGTTGGGATCGGCCAGGCCCGGCCGCAGCAGTTTCAGCGCGACGCGGCGCTGGTACAGGCCGTCGGCGCGGGCGGCCAACCAGACCTGGCCCATGCCGCCTTCGCCGAGCAGCAGGTCCAAGCGATACGGGCCGACCATCGCGCCGCTGCGCGCGCTCGGCGCCAGCGATACCACCGGCTCGGACAGGAAACTCTCGCTGCCGTGCTCCAGCGCGATCAGTTCCTCCAATTCGGCGGCCAGGGCCGGATCGGTTTCGCGCAGTTCGGCCAGATGTCGCTCGCGTTCGCTTTCTTCCAGCTCGAACAGCGCGTCGAGCAGCGGCGAGAGGCGTTGCCAGCGTTCCGGGTCCATGACTCAGCGCCTCCCGCTTTCCGCAGGAGCGGCTTTTGTGGGAGCGGCTTCAGCCGCGAGCGTTTTCCAGCAAGTCGCAGCGATCTGAAGCAAGGAGCTCGCGACTGAAGCCGCTCCCACAAAGGAAGGGTTTTGCTCTTGCGATGTCATCCGCGTCTCCGGAAACAAGAGCAGCGGAGCAAGCTCCGCTCTACAAAGCAAAAGCGAGGCGGCGCGCATGAACCCACGCCTTCGCCGGATTACTCGTTCTTCAACGCGGCCAGCAGGAACAGCCGCGCCTTCTGCCAATCGCGGCGGATGCTGCGTTCGGAACGTTTCAGCAACGCGGCGATCTCCAGTTCCGACAGCCCGGCGAAATAGCGCAGTTCCACCACCTGCGCCAACTTCTCATCCACAGCGGACAAACGGGTCAGCGCGGTGTCCAGGCCCAGCATCTCTTCGTCCAGGCGCAAGCCGCCTTCGACGTCCTCGGGCAGGTCGGTGACCCGGTGCAGGTCGCCGCCGCGCTTCTGCGCCAGGCGCTGGCGCGCGTAGTCGACCACCACGCTGCGCATCGCCGAGGCGGCGTAGGCGAAGAAATGCGCACGGTCGCCGAATTGCGCCTCGCGCCGGCCGATCAGCTTCAGATAGGCCTCGTGCACCAGCGCGGTCGCATCGAGCGTGTGCCCGTGCTGGCCGGCGAGCTGGCGCCGCGCCATCGCATGCAGCTCTTGATAGAGCGTGGAGAGCACGCGATCCAGGGCGCCGCGATCCCCGTCACGCGCGGCGTCCAGCAAGAGCGTGATTTCGGTGGTGCTGCTGGCCATCGCGACTCGGGGGCGTGCGTCGGAGCCTAAATATAGTCTTTCCTGAACGGGTCGGGGCAACCGAGCGTCCGCACGGCCCAACGATTCAGCGTTGGCAGTGCCCGCACCAGACCGTGGTGCGCTGGCCGATCGAGGCTTCCTTCAGCGGCCGCCCGCAGCGCGGGCAGGGCTCGCCGCCGCGGCCGTAAGCCGACAATTCCTGTTCGAAATAGCCGGGCGCTCCATCCGGATTCAGGAAATCGCGCAACGTGGTCCCGCCGCGGACGATCGCGTAGGCCAGGATCCTTTTCACTTCCTCGGCCAGCATGCCGTAACGCTCGCGCGCGACCCGGCCGGCGGCGCGCAGGGGGGAGATGCCGGCCGCGAACAAGGCCTCGGCGGCATAGATGTTGCCCACGCCCACCACGACCCGCTGGTCCATCAGGAAGGTCTTCACCGGCGCGCTGCGGCCGCGGCTGCGTTCGAACAGGTAGTCCCCATCGAAATCGTCCGACAACGGCTCCGGCCCCAGGCCGCGCAGCAGTTCGTGGGTTTCGCCCGGTGCTTGCCAAAGCAAGCTGCCGAACCGGCGCGGATCGTTGAAGCGCAGCACGCGGCCCGAATCCAGGGCGATGTCGACGTGGTCGTGCTCCACCGGCCGGGTCTTGGCCGGCAGCACGCGCAGGCTGCCGGACATGCCCAGATGCAGCAGCGCGCTGCCGGCTGCGGTGTCCAGCAGCAGGTATTTGGCGCGGCGGCGGACGGCGTCGATGCGCTGGCCCGGCAAGTCCCGGGATATCTCGGGCGGAATCGGCCAGCGCAGGTCAGGCCGGCGCAGCAGGACCGACTTCACCCGCCGTTTTTCGACGTGCGGCGCCAAACCGCGGCGGGTAGTTTCGACTTCGGGCAGCTCGGGCATGGCGTTAGTGTCGCAAAGCCGTCAAGCGCCCGGATCGCTAGCCCGCAAAAGAGAGCCTTGCGTCGCATAAGTCCTTAATCTGAATGAACATACGGCGGCGCAGGGATGGAATTCACCCCGGCTTGACCGCATGATGGCCGGGTCACTTTTCGAGTCCTCCGCGATGCCCGCTTCGTTCCTCGACTTCCTGGCCGGCGGCCTGCTCCAGTTCGGCTGGATTGGCCTGGCGATCTATTTCCTGATCGCCACCCAGCTGACCATCTTCTCGGTCACGCTGTACCTGCACCGCAGCCAGGCCCACCGCGGCGTCGACTTCCATCCGGTGCTGCAGCACTTCTTCCGGTTCTGGACCTGGCTCACCACGTCCATGATCACCAAGGAATGGGTGGCCATCCACCGCAAGCACCACGCCAAGTGCGAGACCGAGGACGATCCGCACAGCCCGATGTACAAGGGCATCAAGACCGTGTTCTGGCGCGGCGTGGAGCTGTACCGCGAGGCTCGCACCCAGCGCGAGGACATCGAGCAGTACGGCAAGGGCGCGCCGAACGACTGGATCGAGCGTCATCTGTACACGCCGCACGCGACGATGGGCCCGACCCTGTTGCTGTTCATCAGTTTCGCACTGTTCGGCTTCGCGGGCGTCGCGATCTGGGCGATCCAGATGGCCTGGATCCCGTTCTGGGCCGCGGGCGTGGTCAACGGCCTGGGCCACTGGTGGGGCTACCGCAATTTCGAGACCACCGACACCGCCACCAATCTGACGCCCTGGGGCGTGTGGATCGGCGGCGAGGAACTGCACAACAACCACCATGCCTTCCCGAGCTCGGCGCGCTTCGCGCTGCGCAAGTGGGAAGTGGACATCGGCTGGATCGCGATCAAGGGCTTCGAAAAGCTCGGCCTGGCCAAGGTGCTGCGCGTGGCCCCGGCGCTGGACGTGCGTCCGAACATGCACGTGCCCGACGCCGACACGATGAAGGCGCTGCTGGCGCACCGCTTCCAGGCGATGACCGACTACCAGCGCAACGTGATCGCGCCGGCGTTGCGCGAAGAAGCCTCCGCCGCCGGCGCCAAGCTGCGCGCGCTGCTGCCGCGCCAACTGCGCAAGGGCCTGGTCGACGACGGCCGCTGGCTGAAGCCGGAAGCGCGCGAGCAGTTGCAGACCTGGGTCTCGCAGCGTCCGCGCATCCGCACTTTGGTCGAGCATCGCGCGCGCCTGTCCGCATTGTTGGAGGCGCGCAGCCAGAACGCGGCCGAATCGCTGCACAACCTGCAGGCCTGGTGCCGCGAGGCCGAGGCCAGCGGCATCCGCGCGCTGCAGGATTTCTCGGCGCGGCTGAAGGGCTATTCGCTGCAGTCGGTGCGCGCCTGACCCTACCGTGATTTCCCGTTCTCGTCGCAAGAAGCCCGGCTGCGTTTGGCCGGGCTTCTTGTTTGCGGCGATGGCGCCGCTGGCGGCCTCCGCGCAGGTCAACGCCACCACCGACTACCTCTCGCGCATGGACGCCGACCGCGACGGCCGCGTCTCCCTGCTCGAATACCAGGATTGGCTCAGCTACGCCTTCGATGGCATGGACAAGAACGGCGACGGCACGTTGTCCGCGATGGAACAGCCGGGCGGACGCGGCAAACCGATCATCCGCACCGAACACCGCGAGCGCCTGGCCGAACGGTTCAAACGCCAGGACACGAACCGCGACGGTTATTTGAGCGCGAAGGAACTGTCCGCGCCCCCGCAGTAGGGTGGGCCTTGGCCCACCATCGCCGTCTTTACGCATCGACGAACAACGGGCGAAGCGGATTCTGGCTATCTATTCGCTGATCGTTCGTCGTAAGCGAGGCAGGGCGTCGGTGGGCCAAGGCCCACCCTACGCCTCGACGCCCCTCATCGATCGCGTCCGACGATGAACAGCTTGCCGTTGTTGATGGGATAGATGCGTCCGCGGTGGTCGATCGCGGTGGGCGTATAAGCCGCGTACGCCGTGCGTTCCAGGAAGAAGCGTTGTTGCAGGATGCCGCCCTGGCCGATCACGTAAAGATTGCCGTCGGCGCTGACCGCATAGACGTTGCCGTCGCGATCGATGCCAGGCGTCGCGACGCACCATTCGAAGTGGAAGCCGATGTCTTCGCATTCGATGGTGCCGTCGGGCAGCCGTTCGCATTCCTGGGTATTGGTGTTCGTGTATTCCCACTCTTCCTCGAGCGTCGGGCTGAGCTGGGTGATGGCGTACTCGTCGTCGGCGTAGTACTGGTCCTTGATCACGAGCGAGTAGGTGCGTCCGTGCCGATAGACGCCGGGCGTGATGTCCCAGCCGAAGTCGTAGGACGCCTGGTACTGGCCCTCACGGTCGAACTTCATCAGATGGCCGCGGCCTGCGTTGTAGACCGTGTAGGCCCCGAAGACGACGCTGCCGTCCGGCAGAGCGACCGGTGAACTGGACGAACTGTCGTTCACCACGCCGGCCGGCGGCATGTTGGTCAACGGATCCACGCCGTGCGTCGCGCCGGGACGGCAGACGGTGGCGAGCACGCCGCACCCGTCGTTCAGATGGCCGCGCAGCGAGCTGGCCCATTTGAGCTGCAAGCCTGGCGTCAACGCGACCAGATAACCGTAGTGTTCGGCGGCATGGGCGCGGGTGACCGCATAGATGGTGCCGTCCGCGGCTATCGCCGGCGTGGCGTCGAGCGGGGGCCGCTGCGAGAGGCAGGGCGTCTGCGGCGGGAGCGTCGGGCTGCCGTCGGGTTGCGGCGCCGGTGGCCAGGGCCGTGGCGGTTGCGGCTGCATCTGCGTGTAGGTGAGATAGCACAACGCGCTCGGCGCCGGCGCATTGGGAATGAGCTGCGTGTAATCCGCCTTGCGGATTTGGCCATGCTTGTCGACGCGCACTAGCCAAGCCTCGTGCACGTCGGCTGTCCGCGGCGCGGACGCATCTAGGCGCAGGACGTTGTAGACGATGTTGCCGTCCTGGTCCGCGGTGACCCCGCCGACGACATAACGCTGCGGGTCTATCGCGCCGCCGAAAGGATTGATCCTCTGCACGAGCCCGCCGTGCTGCTTGTCCAGCTTGAGCAGCGTGCCGCCCGCGCCCGGCAGGTAAAGGAAGCGCTTCGACAGCGCCGGCTGCCACAGTCCGCTGGTTCCGTTCGTCTTCAACGGAGCGGGTTTCCAATCGCTGGCGTAGCTCCATTGCTCGACGAGTCTGTCGTGCTGCCAGCGATAGCCTTTCTCGCTCCAAACGTAGGTTTGCGGCTGCCCGGAAACGCCGGTTTTCGCCATGATGAAAACGCGGCCTTCGCCGTCCGACAGCGGCACCTGCACGTGGTCGAGGGAACCGTACGGGGTGTCGTTCTGGATGAAGGGGTCCAGGATTTTCTCGGCCAGGATCGTCTCGGCCCACTGTCCTTTCGCGCAGGACTGGCTGTCGTGCGCCGAACTGCGTCCCCATTGGGTCCATTCGCATTGGCGGCCGGCGAATTGATCGTCGCCCGAGGCGAGGGAAGCGAATCCGAGGCCGAGGAGCGCGGTCGCGAACAGCGTCGCCCGTCCCCGGAAGGTTTTTGAGTGTCTCACGATGAAGCCGGCTTCTTGCGTGCGCATGCATCCTCTCCTTGGCGTGTCTTGCCGTCGCGAAGCTTGGTCGCGCGACACTAGCGGAAAGGGATGGCGCCCGTACGTCCGTTCGTCGGATCGGTTATCTTCTTTGCAACGCCACCGAAACAGACAAGCATGGACATGCGTTCGGCACTACGATTCATCCCATTGTTGCTTTTTTGCGCTTTCGCCGCCGATGCCGCGGAACCGCGCCAGGGATCGGCGGAAGGCATGCGCTACCTCGTCTTCGAAACCGCGGGCGCCAGCGCCGATGCGACGCTACCGATGATCGTCGGCTTGCATTACTCCAGCGCGAAGCCGGAAGCGATGCTCGAGTACTTCGACGGCATCGACTTCCCGGTGCGGATCGTGTTGCCGCAAGGCGAGTATCCGCGCCGCGACGGTTATTCCTGGTTCCCGACGAACTACGCCGAACTCGGCCAGGCCGAACAAGACGCCGCCGTCTTCGCCACGGAGAAGAAGCTAGCCGCTTTCGTCGACGATGCGCGCAATCGCTTCCCGACCCGCGGCAAGCCCATCGCGATGGGCATTTCCTACGGCGGCGACGTGAGCTTCCTGCTGGCGGTGCGCCATCCGGACTCGATCGCCGCGTCGTTTCCGGTAGCGGCGCGGTTCCTGCCCACTTGGATGCCTGCGAAAAGCGCTTGCAAGTCCGCCTGCCCGCCGATCCGCGCGATGCACGGCGATGCGGACAAGACCGTACCGATGGCGCCGACCCGCGGCGCCGTCGCGCAATTGCGGAAGAAGGGCTACGACGTCACCCTGACACCCTATTCCGGCATCGAGCACGATTTCGACGCACGCATGGAGCGCGATTTCTCCGAGCAAGCCAAGCGCATGCTCGACGCCTCGCCCTGAAGCCAATCGTGCGTAGGGTGGGCCTTGGCCCACCATCGCCATCTGCCGGCTTCGACGAACAACGAACGGCGCGACGAGCTTCGCCGCATGTTCGTCGCGACTGCGGCATGGCACCGGTGGGCCAAGGCCCACCCTACGTAGCGGCTTTTCCCGATAGTGCAGGGTAGGGAGTGTTGCGATGCTCCTCTACATGCCCAATTACCGACGCCAACGCTCTCCCGGAGGCTGTTACTTCTTCACGGTGGCGCTGCAGGATCGGCAATCGACACTCTTGATTGATCGCATCGCGGATCTGCGCCGCGCGTTTAGCTCAGTTCGTAGCGTCAGGCCGTTCGTGATCGAAGCGATGATCGTCCTCCCGGAGCATCTCCATAGCTTATGGTCGCTTCCGGAGGGCGATGCCGACTATTCGGCAAGGTGGTCCTGCATCAAGTCGCATTTCTCGCGGAGCATCGATGTCGGCGAGCCGTGTTCCGCGTCGCGCCGATCCAGGCGCGAGCGCGGCATCTGGCAACGCCGGTTCTGGGAGCATGTCATCCGAGACGAAGAAGATCTTCGCCTCCATGTCGACTACATTCACTTCAATGCCGTCAAACACGGCCATGTAACAGACGCCGGGGACTGGCCTTACTCCACGCTTCGGCGATGGAGCGTCTGAAGGGCTCCAACCTAGCGTAGGGTGGGCCTTGGCCCACCATCGCCATTTCGCCCGATTTCGACGAACAACGAACGGAGCGGCGAGCTTCGCCGCATGTTCGTCGCGACCGCGGCATGGCATCGGTGGGCCAAGGCCCACCCTACGAAAAAGCGGCCCGGAGGCCGCTTTTTCTTGGCTCATCACCAGATCTTGACCCGATCCTTCGCATCCAGATAAAGCTTCTCACCCGGCTTGGGCGAGAACGCGCCGTACCACGCATCGATATTGCGCACGGTCAGCGCGCGGTAACGCGCCGGCGCGTGTCCGTCGCCGATCACTTGCGCGCGCAACGCGGCGTCGCGCTGCTTGGCGCGCCAGGCTTGGGCGAAGGACAGGAAGAAGCGCTGGTCGCCGGTCAGGCCGTCGATCACCGGCGCTTCCTTGCCGCCGAGCGACTTGTGGTAGGCGATGTAGGCCGCCTGCAGGCCGGCGACGTCGGCGATGTTCTCGCCCAGCGTCTGCTTGCCGTTCAAACGCAGGCCCGGCAGGGCCTCGTAGGCGTCGTACTGCGCGACCAGCTTGTCGGTGGCGGCCTTGAAGTGGGCGGAATCTTCTTTGGTCCACCAATTGCGCAAGCGGCCTTCGGCGTCGAATTCCGAACCGAGGTTGTCGAAGCCATGGCTCACTTCGTGGCCGATCACCGCGCCGATCGAACCGTAGTTGGCGGCGGCGTCCGCGTTCGGATCGAAGAACGGCGCTTCCAGGATCGCGGCCGGGAAGTTCATCGCGTTCTGCAGCGGCAACTGCACCGCGTTCACCGTCTGCGGCGTCATCCACCATTCCTTGCGGTCCGGCGCCTTGCCCAGCTTGGCGGTCTGATGGCGGTACTCGGCTTCTTCCGCGCGCAGCGCGTTACCCAGCGGATCGTCGCGCTTGACGTCCAGCGACGAATAATCGCGCCAGCTGTCCGGATAGCCCACACCGATCAGCATCGTTTCCGCTTTCGCCTTGGCCGTCTTCTTGGTTTCAGGCGTCATCCATTCCAGTTTGTCCACGCCCTCGCGGAACGTGGCCAGGATGTTCTTCACCATGTCCTCGACCTTGGCCTTGGACGAAGCGGGGAAGTACTGCTGGATGTACAACTGGCCGATCGCATCGCCCAGCGCGCCGTTGGTGGCGCCGATCGCACGCTTCCAGCGGTCGCGCTGCTTGGTCGTGCCGTTGAGCTGAGTGCCGTAGAAGCCGAAAGAGAGGTCCGCGTAGGCTTTCGGCAACAAGCCGGCGCTGTGGTTGATCGCGTGGAAGCGCAGATAGTCCTTCCACGTCTGCAGCGGTTCACTGGCGACCAATGCGGACAGTTTTTTGATCGCGTCCGGCTGCCAGGCGAAGATCGTCTGCTGGCCGGACAGCTTGGCAGCGTCGAAGAACGCGCTCCAGTCGATGCCCGGCGCATTCTTCGCGTAATCGGCCGTCGGCCACGGATTGTTGGCCTTGTGGATGTCCTGGCTGTCGACCACGCTGGCATGCGCCTTGGCGATCTTCATTTCCAGGTCGAAGATGGTCTTGGCTTTCTTCTCCGCGTCGGCGTCGCCGGCCAGCTTGAGGATGTCGGCGATGTATTTCTGATAGGCGGCGCGATTGGCGGCCATGTCCTTGTCGCCGGCCAGGTAGTACTCGCGGTCGGGCATGCCCAGGCCGCCCTGCATCAGATAGCCGTAGTTTTTCGATGGATCTTCCAGTCCCTGTACGACGAACAG
Source organism: Luteimonas sp. (assembly GCA_035250245.1). Lineage (GTDB taxonomy): Bacteria > Pseudomonadota > Gammaproteobacteria > Xanthomonadales > Xanthomonadaceae > Luteimonas_C. Next base: position 17,246 of record DATFFH010000103.1, read on the forward strand.
GCCGAACAGGTTCTCGGTGTAGAAGTTGGTCGAATTGAGCGAATCGGTATCCGCGCGCATATCGGCGCCGAGATAGCGCGACAGCGTCGCGACGTCGGTAACCGCGGCGACCTTGTCCAGCTCCGGCTGCAGCGGCGCCAGGCCGCGTTTTTCGATGCCTGCTTCGTCCATGAACGCGGCGTAGTAATCGGCGATCTTGCGCTCGTTGCTGCCGGCGGCCGGATTGGCTTTTTCCAGGCCCTGGATCAATTCGGCGTTGCGCTTCTCGGCTTTCTCGAAAACGTAGAAGCCGGTGCTCAGGCTGGCGCGGTCGGCGGGGATCTCGGTCGCCTTCTTCCAGGCGCCGTTGGCGTATTCGTCGAAGTCGTCGCCGGGCTGGACCGATTTGTCGATGCCGGCCAGATCGACGCCGGACGTCGGCGCGGCGGCTGGTGCGGCATCGGCCGCCGGCGGCGTGGCGGCGTTTTGTTGTTCGGGCGCGCGCTGGCAGGCGACAGCGGCGGAAACGGCGGCGGCGAGCAGCAGCCAGCGGAAGGAGCGCATGGGATCACCTCGAAGTTGGGCGCCGCCCACCTTAGACCCGGACCCGGGCGGCGGCATAGGTCGGAAGTCACCATTTTGCGACCGGGCTTAGGATAGGCGCATGCCGCCGAGCGTCCGCGCATTGCAGGCCGACATCACCACGCTGAACGTGGACGCGATCGTGAACGCCGCCAACTCGTCGTTGCTGGGTGGCGGCGGCGTGGACGGGGCGATCCATCGTGCGGCCGGGCCGGAATTGGTCCACGCTTGCCGGTTGTTGCATGGCTGCAAGACGGGCGATGCCAAGATCACGCCCGGTTCCGTTTGCCGGCGCGCTTCGTCATCCACACGGTCGGTCCGGTATGGCGCGGCGGTGGACATGGCGAAGCGGCGTTGTTGGCGTCGTGCTATCGGCGCTCGTTGCAGGTCGCGGCGGCAAGCGGTTTACGGAGCATCGCGTTCCCTTGCATCAGCACCGGCGTCTACGGTTATCCGGTCGAAGCGGCGGCGCGGGTGGCCGTTGATGCGGTGGGCGAATCGGCGGACGGTTTCGCCTTCGAAGAAATCTTGTTCTGTTGCTATTCGAAAGCGGATTTGGATGTTTATTCGGGATTGCTTTCGGATAGGCGGTCTTCGCCGTAGTCGCATTGGCGCGCGTCGCGATCGACTAAACTATCCCCGTGATCCGCTCCGCCCCCTTCCAACGCCGCATGGCCCGCCTGGCGCTCGTCGCCATGCTGTTGCTCGCCTGCCTGCCCACGCTGGGCCGGTTGGCGTCGCCGTCGGCCGCGGGAGAAGGATCGTCGGTGTGGGCCGCGCTGTGCACCATGACGGGATTGAAGTACGTCGAGGTACCGGCCAGCGATCCCGCGCCGCAGCCGCACAAACCGCTGCACGGCGAAGACTGCGCCTACTGTCCGCTGCTGACGGCGGTCGCGGTGTTCGCGTTGTGGCTGGCTTTGGCTTGGCCGTGCTTGTCCGCGGCATCGCGCTCGCATGCGTGGTCGACGCCGCGACTGCGGAGTTTCCATCCCTGCGGGCTCGGTTCGCGCGGCCCGCCCCTGGCGCTCTGAAACACAAGACGGCTTCCTGATCCCGCGCGGCCGAGCCGCGCGCCTTGTGCTTTGGAGTTTCCATGCAGACTTTCTTCTGCGCGACGCCGCATGCGTCGCGCCTGGCTGCGGCCGTGGCCGCGGCACTTGTCGCCGTGCCGTTCGTGGCCGCCGCGCAATCTTCCGATCCCACCAACCTGGACCGCATTCAAGTCCGCGGCGAAAAGACGCGGTCCATCGCGGTCGACGATATGGCGCAGGCCAAGCGACGCCTCGCGCAGCGCGCCGGCGCGACGGCTTTGATCGATGCCGAGTCGTATCGCGATCGACGCAATGCGACCTTGGCCGATGCGCTCGGTTACGCGCCCGGCGTCTTCATCCAACCGCGCTTCGGCGCCGAAGAAGCGCGGCTGTCGATCCGCGGTTCGGGTTTGCAGCGCACCTTCCATGGGCGCGGCATCGAATTGCTGCAGGACGGCAGCCCGCTCAACCTGGCCGACGGCGGTTTCGATTTCCAAGCGGTCGAGCCGCTGGCCGCGCGCTACGTCGCGGTCTATCGCGGCGCGAACGCGCTCGAATACGGCGCAGCGACCTTGGGCGGCGCGATCGATTTCGTATCGCCCACCGGTTACGACGCGCCATCGGCGACGCTTCGCATCGAAGGCGGCAGCTTCGGCTATCGGCGCGGACAGGCCGCGTTCGCCGGGCATGGCGATCGAAGCGATGCCTATCTCAGCCTGACCGGTTCGAAACAGGACGGCTTTCGCGATCACGCCCGGCAAGAGAACTACCGCCTGTTCGGCAATGCCGGTTATCGCTTCGGCGAATCGCTGGAAGGGCGGGTTTACCTGACCCATGTCGATACGAATTCGGAATTGCCGGGCAATTTGACCTTGGCGCAGGCCGAAAGCGATCCGCGTGCGGCGAACGCCGGCAATCTCGCGCTCGACCAGCGCCGCGATTTCCGCCTGGACCGCGTGGCCGGCAAGCTGGCATGGGCGCCGGCCGAGGGGCGCTCGCTGACGCTGTCAGCGTATTACGCCGACAAATTCCTGAACCATCCGATCTTCCAGGTGCTGCGGCAGGATACGCAGGATGCCGGCGTCGATCTGCGCTGGCGCAGCGAAGGCACGCTGGGCGGACGCCGCAATGTGCTGATCGCCGGCATCGCGTTCGCGCAAGGCGACACGCAAGACGACCGCTTCGTCAACGCCGCCGGCAAAGCCGGCGCGCGGACGAACCGTTTCGATCAGCGCGCGACCAATGCCAAGGCCTATGTCGAAAACCAGACCTGGTTGAGCGAGCGCTGGACGATCGTGCTGGGCGCGCAAGGCCTGAAATCGTCGCGCCGTTCTCGCGATCTGTTCGTCACTGGCGGCCGCGACGAGAGTTTCGACGTCGACTATTCCGGTTTCAGCCCGAAACTCGGCGCGCGCTACATCGTCGACGATACCCTGCAGTTCTTCGGCAACCTCAGCCGCAGCCTGGAACCGCCGAGCTTCGGCGAATTGACCGGCGGACCCGGCGTGACCCAGGTCGACGAGCAGCGTGCGACCACCGCCGAGCTCGGCATGCGCATCGATCGCGATGCGCTGTCGCTGGACGCCGCCGTCTACCGCGCCCGCATCGACGGCGAATTGCTGGCGCTCACCGATGGCGCCGGCAATCCGCTCGGCACGATCAACGCGGATCGCACTTTGCACCAAGGGCTGGAGTTGAACTTCGGCTGGCGCATGGCGTCCGCCTGGACCTTGTCGGCGAACTATCTGTGGAACGATTTCCGATTCGACGGCGATCCGGTCTACGGCGACAAGGACTTGGCCGGCGTGCCGCCGCAACAGTTGCGCGCGACGCTGCGCTGGTCGCCGGATGAGCGTTTCTATGTCGCGCCGAACCTGGAGAGCGCTCCGCAGGACTATTTCATCGACCACGCCAACAGTTTCCGTGCGCCGGGTTACACGATCTACGGCCTGCGCATCGGCGGCAAGTTCGCTTCGGGCTGGTCGTGGTTCGCCGACGCACGCAATCTGGGCGACCGCAAATGGATCGCCAGCACCAACGTCGTCGCCGACGCACGCGGCCGCGATGCGGCGAACTTCCTGCCCGGCGACGGACGTTCGTTCTTCGCCGGCTTGGAATGGAGGCTGCGATGAACGCGGCGAACGCCAGCGGCGAATTGCGCCGGCGGGTATGGCGTTGGCATTTCCTGGCCGCTTTTCTGGTGGTGCCGTTCGTGCTGTGGCAGTCGCTGACCGGCACGCTGTACGTGTGGTCGGAGGCTTACGTCGACGCGCGCCATCCGCAATTGCGCTTCGTGCCGGTCGGCGAAAGCAAAACCAGCCTGGACGAACAGGCCGCGGCCGCGCGCGCCGTGGCGGGCGGCAGGCGTCTGACCGACATCGCGCTGCCCGCCGATCCTGCCCGCAGCACGATGTTCGCTTTCGAAGACGGCGCCGTACCGAGAGTGATTTTCGTCGACCCGTACAGCGCGCGCCGGCTGGGCGAGTTGCGCGGCGTCGATTGGACGCCGGGATGGACGCGCAAACTGCACGGCGGCTGGCCCTTGGGCGACCCCGGCAGTTGGCTGCTCGAATTGGGCGCGTGCTGGACCATCGTCATGGTGCTGACCGGCGTTTATCTCTGGTGGCCGCGCGACGGGCGCAGCATCGGCCAGGTGCTGGTGCCGCGATGGCGGGCCGGCGGCCGGCTTCGATGGCGCGATCTGCATGCCTGCGTCGCGGTGTGGTTTTCGTTGATCACCGTATTGTTCCTGCTCACCGCATTGCCGTGGACGAGTTTCTGGGGCGGCCGTGTCTTGCAACCGCTGCAGCAGGCGCTGCGCCAATCTGGACCAACGGCCGCGGGCTTCGCGCCGGTGTTCGCGGGAAGCGGCGGCGCGGCCGCGTCGTTGCAACAGCTGCTCGACGAAGCGCGAACGAGAAGCTTGGACGGCGATCTGACGCTCAGTCTGGTCGATGGGCCGCCCGGCTCCGCCGTCGCCGTGCGCACGCGGCGCAACAAGGCCTCCGAGCGTCGCTATTTACTGCTCGATCGCGCCGACGGCGCCACGCTCGGCTACGCGGATTGGCGGGATTTCCCGCTATTGGCCAAAACCGTGGCGACCGGCGTGGACATCCATGAGGCGCGTTTTTTCGGTTCCGCCGGCCCATGGCTGAACACGGCCTTCGCCGGCGCGTTGGTTTGGATGTCGGTCACCGGCTTCATGACGTGGTGGCGGCGCAAACCCGAACGCGCGCTGGGCGTGCCGCCGGCGGCGCGTGCGCCGTGGCCTGCATGGCTGAAAGCGTTCGGCGCGGCGTTGTTCGTCGCGCTTCCGTTGTTGGCCTTGTCGGTGTCGCTGCTTTGGCTGGCAGAAAAAGCGTGGCTGCGCGCCGCTAACGCGAGATGAGCGTTGCGTTTTGAGTTCGAAAAGAGGCCGCGGCCCGAAGCCGTGATCCCATCCCTATCTAGGACAAACCCCATGAATAAGAAAAATGCATCCTGGCTGTTCGGCTGCGTTCTGCTGACATTGCTTGGCGCTTGCGCGCGGCAAACCGATATCGCCGCCGGCGATTTGCGCATCGCGCAACCCTGGATCCGCGCGATTCCCCCCGGCGCGCCCGCCGCCGGAGGTTTCGCGACGATACGCAACGCCGGCGGCGCGCCGGACCGTTTGTTGTCGGCGAGCAGCGCCCAGGCCGAGCGCGTGGAGGTGCATGAAGTGCAAGACGACGGCGGCGTCATGCGCATGCGCCAGTTGCGGCAAGGCCTGGCGATTCCCGGCGGCTCGGCCGTCGAGCTGAAGCCGGGCGGTTACCACTTGATGCTGATATCGCCGAAACACCGCTTCGCAGAAGGCGAAACGATCGAAGTGCGGCTGCGCTTCGAACGCGCCGGCGAAGTGGCCGTGCCGTTCGGAGTCCGATCGATGCTCGATCCCGGCACGCAAGCTTCGGGCGGGCACGCGCACTGACGCGCCCCGAAAAACAACGCCGGCCTCCTGGCCGGCGTTGCCTTTGCCGCACGGCGCGGGGGTTACTGGGTGATGTCGACGTCCTTGGTCTCGCGCAGGAACAAGGTGCCGATCACCACCGTCATCAGCGCGATCGCCACCGGATACCACAGGCCGTAATACATGTTGCCGGTCGCGGCGACCAGGCCGAAGGAGATCGTCGGCAGGAAGCCGCCGAACCAGCCGTTGCCGATGTGATAGGGCAGCGACATGGAGGTGTAGCGGATCCGGGTCGGGAACAACTCCACCAGCCATGCCGCGATCGGGCCGTAGACCATGGTCACGTACAGCACCAGCAACCACAGCAGCAACAGGACCATCGGCTTGTTGATCCGCGCCGGATCGGCTTTTTCGGGATAACCGGCCGAAGTCAGAGCAGCCTTCAGCGACTTGCCGAAATCGTCGGCGCGCGCTTTGGCGTCGTCCTTCGACAAACCCGCCGCCTCGTACGCGGCGACATCGGTACCGCCCACGCTGATCTTGGCGAGGGAGCCGGCCGAAGCCGCCTTCACTTCGTACGGAATGCCCGCTTTGGCGAGGGCCGCAGCGGCGATGTCGCAGGAATTGGTGAACACCTTCTTGCCGATCGGGTCGAACTGGAAACTGCAGGTGGCCGGATCGGCGATCACCAACGCCGGCGCGTTCGCGCGCGCTTCTTCGACCGCCGGATTCGCGTAATGGGTCAGGGCCTTGAAGATCGGGAAATAGGTCAGCGCCGCGATCAGGCAACCGCCCAGGATGATCTTCTTGCGTCCGATCCGGTCCGATAGCCAACCGAAGAAAATGAAGAACGGCGTGGCCAGCGCCAACGCGCCCGCGACCAGCAAGTTGGCTGTGGTGCCGTCCACCTTCAGCGTCTGGGTCATGAAGAACAGCGAATAGAACTGGCCGCCGTACCACACCACCGCCTGGCCGGCGGTCGCGCCCAGCAGGGCCAACAGCATCAGTTTGCCGTTGCGCGAGAACAGGCTGTCGCGGAACGGCGTCTTCGCGGTTTTGCCCTCCGCCTTCATCTGCTGGAACAACGGCGATTCGCTCAATTGCAGGCGAATCCACACCGACACGCCCAGCAGCACGATCGACACCAGGAACGGAATGCGCCAGCCCCAGGCTTCGAACGCTTCGGTGCCCAGATACAGCCGGCAGCCCAGGATCACCAACAGCGACAGGAACAGGCCCAGCGTGGCGGTCGTCTGGATGAAGCTGGTGTACAGGCCGCGCTTGCCGTGCGGCGCATGCTCGGCGACGTAGGTGGCCGCGCCTCCGTATTCGCCGCCTAAGGCAAGACCTTGCAGCAGTCTCAAGCCGATCAGGATCACCGGCGCCGCGACGCCGATGCTCGCGTAGCTGGGCAGGATGCCGACCAGGAAGGTCGACAGGCCCATGATCACGATCGTGACCAGGAAGGTGTATTTGCGGCCGATGCGGTCGCCCAGGCTGCCGAAGAACGCTGCGCCGAACGGCCGCACGAAGAAACCGGCGGCGAAGGCGAGCAGGGCGAAGATGAAGCCGGTGGTTTCGTTGACGCCGCTGAAGAACTGCTTAGCGATGATCGCCGCGAGCGAACCGTACAGATAGAAGTCGTACCACTCGAACACGGTACCCAGACTCGAGGCGAAGATGACTTTCTTGTGGCCCTGGGTCAGCGCGCCCGACGGCGGCGCGGCTGAAGCGGTGGTGCTGGACATGGTCCGATCCCCTTAGGTTAGAAGCTGAACTTGACGTGGGTGTGGATGCGCTTCAGGTCGCCTTCGCGATCGTCTTCGAGATCGCGCTGGCCCCAACTCAGTTCGGCGCCGATATCCAGCTTCGGGAACGGCGAATAGATCACGTTCGCGTGCCAGGACTGGGTGCGCTCGGTGACGCCGAAGCCGGTCAGGGCTTTGTCGTTGTCGAACATCGCCGTGGAGTACATCAGGTTGGTGCGCACCTTCGGGCTGAAGGCGTGGCGCCAGGCGACGAAGCCGCCATAGCCGTCCAGCGCTTCCAGCGAACCATCCGCCGCCTGCACCGTGTCGCTGCCCAGGCCGAAGGCCAGATAGCGGCCGATGCCCTTGCCGCCATTCACCGCATAACGGATGTCGTCGTTCTTGCCGATGTTGAACTTGCCCGACACGCTGAGCGCGGCGCCGCTGTCGCTTTCGTCCTGGCCGGTGACGATGTTTTCGTACTTGAACTGGCGGAACAATGCGGCGACGGTGAAGTGGCCCCAATCGCCCTTGGTCAGCCAACGCGCGGTCAAGTCCGGCGCGATGTTGTCGCCGGTGTTGAAGCGCGCGCCGTTGTTGAGGAATGGCGTGACCGTGGTCTGCGGATTTTCCAGCGAGAACGACCAGGGCCCATTGGTGTAGCGGATCTGCGCCTGGCGCACGAAAATGGTGCCGTCGGTGACGCCGACGAAATCCACCGCGTCGGGCAGTGCGGCCACGTCCTGGAAGTTCGACCAGGTTTGGCCGGCCAGCCAGTTGTTCCAGCTGATGTAGGCCTGGCGCAGCGAGACGGCGTAGGTGTTGGTCGCGGTTTCGTTGCCGACCAGGGCGTTGTTGCCGCCGCCGAAGAAGTCGGCTTCGATATAAGCCTTGAACTTGTCGCCGTTGTCGGTGGTGTGGTCGGCGCTGAGCCAGAAGCGAGAGAACTGGGCGTGGAAATCGGTGTAGGGATCGCCGCTGCGCGCGTTGTTCGGGCCGACCGGGATCGCGGCGGGCAGATAGAACAGGCGGCCGGTGGAGCCGTCGGCGATCTTGCCGTCGCTGGTGTCGGTGGCCATCGCATCCATCTTGATGAAGCCGCCGTACGAGAACGCCGTGCCGGGATTGGCCGCGGTCAGGATGGTGGTGGACTGGATCGGCTGCTTGCCCGCCGGCACGGCCGGCGCCGCTTTCTGCGCGGCCTGCACTTCGGTCACCGCCGATTGCGTCTGCACGATCTGGGTCTGCTGCTGCTGTTGCGCCGACAGCAGCGCCTGCACCTGCTGTTCCAGCTGGGCGATGCGCGCTTCCAACTCTTTTTCCTTGGCGGTGGCGGCCAGTGCCGCGCCCGGCGCCAGCAAGGCGACCAGGACGGCGGCGGCCAGCGGACGCCGCGCCAGCGATACGATGGATGTTGTCATTCCCCTCTCCCGTTGCTGGGTGATGTCGTGGGTGCGATCGACCGCGCCAGGCACGGCTCGGGGCAGCGTGCGCGCGGGGGTGGGCGCCGCCTATTCGCCATTGGTCGAAGGCGGCGGCGATATAGACGAAGGTCTAGGTCGGTTTAACAATGGATGCGTCAGACTCCCCTCATCGCAGCATTCGCAGGTAACGCCATGACCGACGCGCCCGCCGTCTATCCCGTCCCGCCCGAATTCGCGGCCAAGGCCCGCGTCGACCGGGAGCAGTACGAACGCCTGTATCGGGAATCGGTCGAAGACCCGGCCGCGTTCTGGGGCAAGGTCGCCGGCCGCCTGGATTGGATGCGCGCGCCGACCAGGATCAAGGACGTCAGCTACCGGCTCGACGACTTCCACATCCGCTGGTATGAGGACGGCGAGCTCAACGCCAGCGTCAATTGCCTGGACCGGCAGCTGGCCGAGCGCGGCGACAAGACCGCATTGCTGTTCGAGCCGGACGATCCGAATCAGCCGTCGCGCGCGGTGAGCTACCGCGAACTGCACCAGCGCGTCTGCAAGCTGGCCAATGCGCTGCGCAATCTCGGTGTGAAGAAGGGCGATCGGATCACCATCTATCTGCCGATGATTCCCGAGGCCGCGGTGGCGATGCTCGCCTGCGCCCGCATCGGCGCGATCCATTCGGTGGTGTTCGGCGGCTTCTCGCCCAATTCCATCGCCGACCGCGTGTCCGACTGCCAGTCCAAACTGATCATCACCGCCGACGAAGGCGTGCGTGGCGGCAAGAAGATTCCGTTGAAAGGCAATGTCGACGCCGCGCTCAAGCTGCCCGGCACCAACACCGTCGAAACCGTGCTGGTGGTGCGCCACACCGGCGGCGCGGTCGACATGCAGATGCCGCGCGACCGCTGGTACGACGCCGTAGTCGACGATCAGCCGGAACAGTGCGAGCCCGAGCGGATGAACGCGGAGGATCCGCTGTTCATCCTCTACACCTCCGGTTCGACCGGCAAACCGAAAGGGGTGATGCACACCACCGGCGGCTATCTCGCATACGTCAGCTACACCCACGAGACCGCGTTCGACCTGCGCGAAGACGACATCTATTGGTGCACCGCCGACGTCGGCTGGGTCACCGGCCACAGCTACATCGTCTACGGTCCGTTGGCCAACGGCGCGACCGCGCTGATGTTCGAGGGCGTGCCCAACTATCCGGATTTCTCGCGCTTCTGGCAGGTGATCGACAAGCACCAGGTCACGTTGTTCTACACCGCGCCGACCGCGATCCGCGCGCTGATGCGCGAAGGCGACGCGCCGGTGAAATCGACTTCGCGCAAATCCTTGCGCTTGCTCGGTACGGTGGGCGAGCCGATCAATCCAGAAGCCTGGCGCTGGTACTTTGAGGTGGTCGGCGAAGGCCGCTGTCCGATCATCGATACCTGGTGGCAGACCGAAACCGGCGGCATCCTGATCACACCGCTGCCCGGCGCGATCGACGCCAAACCCGGCTCGGCGACCAAGCCGTTCTTCGGCATCCGGCCGGCGATCGTCGACGCCAACGGCAAGATCCTCGAAGGCGCCACCGAAGGCAACCTGGTGCTGCTCGACTCCTGGCCTGGCCAGATGCGCAGCGTGTACGGCGACCACCAGCGTTTCATCGATACCTATTTCAAGACGTATCCCGGAATGTACTTCACCGGCGACGGCTGCCGCCGCGACGCCGACGGCTACTACTGGATCACCGGCCGCGTCGACGACGTGATCAACGTCAGCGGCCACCGCATCGGCACCGCCGAGGTGGAAAGCGCATTGGTCGCGCATCCGAAAGTCGCCGAGGCCGCGGTGGTCGGTTTTCCGCACGACATCAAAGGGCAGGGCATCTACGCCTACGTCACCCTGGTCGCCGGCGAACAGGACAGCGACGATTTGCGCAAGGAACTGGTGGCCTGGGTGCGCAAGGAAATCGGACCGGTCGCCACGCCCGACCACCTGCAATGGGCGCCGGGTCTGCCGAAGACGCGTTCGGGCAAGATCATGCGCCGGATATTGCGCAAAATCGCCGAGAACGCGCCGGACCAGTTGGGCGATACCAGCACGCTGGCCGATCCGTCGGTGGTGGAGTCGCTGGTGAAGCATCGGCGGGACGCGTGACGGGCAAAGTCAAAAGCAAATCCCCCCTGCCCCCCTTTTTCAAAGGGGGGAACGTCAAGAGCACTGCGTCTGCGGCGAGCTCAGTACGCCAGCCGCTGTTCCCCCCTTTGAAAAAGGGGGGTAGGGGGGATTTACGCGCCCTCTCCGACTACCGCACAAATCGCATTCCAAACCTCATCGAGCACGGCGTCGGTCTCCATCAAAACCATGCGGTCATCGAAGCGCAAGATACGCAAGCCCATTCGTGCGAGGGCGGCGTCGCGTTGCGCGTCGCGCACCCTGCCTTCGACCGTGAAGTGCTGGCCGCCATCGACCTCGACAACCAGTTGTGCGGCAGGTGCGTAGAAATCGACGATGTATTGGCCAATCGGTTTCTGCCGGTAGAACTGGACCGTACGAAAGCGCTTGCGACGCACGCAATACCAGAACCGGTGCTCGGCATCGGTCATGTCGCTCCGCAGCCTGCGGGCGTATTTCTTGAGGTAGGGAGCGTAGTAGCGCATAGCAAGAGCAAATCCCCCCTACCCCCCTTTTTCAAAGGGGGGAACAGCCCGGATCTGGGTAGGATTTCTGCTTCTGCTTCTGCTTTTGTTTCGGCTGGTGCTCTACTGTTTCCCCCTTTGAAAACGGGGGGCAGAGGGATTTATGCCAACCCTGTTGATCGCTGACGACCACCCCTTGTTCCGCGAAGCGCTGCGCGGCGTAGTCTCGCGCACGCTGCCGGACTACGAATTGCGCGAAGCCGACAGCGCGCAAGCCTTGTACGCCTTGACCGAAGCCGAACCGGACGCGGACTTGCTGCTGCTCGACCTGAACATGCCCGGCGCACACGGCTTCAGCGTGCTGGTGCATCTGCGCGCGCAGCATCCGCAGTTGCCGGTGGTAGTGGTGTCGGCGCAGGAAGATCCGGCGGTGATGCGGCGCGCATTGGATCACGGCGCGGTCGGCTTCATTCCCAAGTCGGCCGATGCGGCCACGCTCGGCGATGCGCTCACCCAAGTCCTGGACGGCGAGCGTTGGGCGCCGGAAGCTGCCCAGTCCGCGCCGGCGGTGGGCGATGACGAGCACGCCGCGGCGCAGCGCCTGCGCGATCTGACGCCGCAGCAGTTCCGGGTGCTGCAGATGCTGGGTACCGGCCTGTTGAACAAGCAGATCGCCTACGAACTGGGCGTGTCGGAAGCGACGGTGAAAGCGCATATGACCGCGATCCTGCGCAAGCTGGGCGCGTCGAACCGCACCCAGGCGGTGCTGATCGCGGGAAGGTTGGCTTTGGATCCGGCGTCGGTCGTGCCGCCGCCGGAAGAAGACGCGTAACTCGACGCGCTTTCGTAGCGAGTTAGCTCCACCGTTCTGGCCTTTCGTAGGTGCGGCTTTAGCCGCACGCTTTTAGGTCGGGTCTTGGTGAATCGATGGAAAGGGCGTGCGGCTAAAGCCGCACCTACGAAAAGCGAAGCCGAAGCAGCGGGGCAAGCCCCGCTCTACACAAGCAAAGCAAAGCAAAGCTCAAACTGCGCCGGTTTCGGGCGCGCCGCGCATGGCTTGCTGCTGCGCGGCCAGGTACGCGCGCAGCGATGCGGGCCGCACCGGCTTGGTCAGCACGCGATAACCGCGCGCCCGTGCGGTCTGCTTCAGCACGTCGCTGCCGTCGGCGGTGAGCAGGGCACCCGGGATCGCACGACCGGCGCGCTCGCACAGCGCGTCCAGTGCGTCCAGGCCGTCGAGGCGGTCGTGCAGGTGATAGTCGACCAGCAGCACGTCGGGCTGCCGGCGCAGCAGGTCCAGGGCTTCGTCGACCGTGGTCGCGGCGATCACCTCGATTTCCCAACGTCCGAGCAGGGCGCGCATGCCGGCCAGGATCTCGTGATCGTTGTCCAGGCACAGCACGCGCAGGCCGGCCAGCGAATCGGGCAGACCCACCCGCGGCGCGCGCGCGGTCGCGCTCGCGCGTTCGGCGCGCGGCACGCGGATCGCGAACACGCTGCCGCGTCCCACCCGCGAGCGCACGCCCAGCGGATGCCCGAGTACGTGCGAGATGCGTTGGCAGATCGACAGGCCCAAACCGAGCCCGCGCTCGCCCCAGTCGGTGGGCTGCTCGAAACGGCGGAATTCGTCGAAGATCTGACGCAGATGGTGCTCGGGAATGCCGGGGCCGGTATCCCAGACTTGCAGCTCGACGCTGTCGCCGCGTGGCCGCGCCGCGAGCACGATCCGGCCCTCACGCGTATAGCGCAAGGCGTTGGCGAGGAAATTCTGCAGCACCCGGCGCAGCAGACGCCGATCGCTGCGCACCGGCCGCGAACTGGCGTGCAGCCGCAAGTCGATGCCGCGTCCGGCGGCGACGGGCGAGTATTGTTCGACCAATTGCTGCAGCAGATCGCCCGCGTCGAAATCGCTCAGCGCCGGCTGCAGCGCGCCGGCGTCCAGGCGCGAGATGTCGAGCAGGCCGTCGAGCAATTCCTCGGCGGCGCGCAGCGAAGTGTCGACGCGTTCGGCCAAATGCCGCTGCTCGGCCGGCTGGGTGCTGTCGCGCAAGGCCGAAGTGAACAGCCGCGCCGCGTTCAACGGTTGCAGCACGTCGTGGCTCAGCGCGGCCAGGAAACGGGTGCGCGACTGCTGCGCAGCTTCGGCTTCGCGGGTGCGTTCGGCGACGCGCTGCTCCAGGGTCTCGTTGATCTCGCGCAGCGCGCCTTCGACGCGCTTGTATTCGGTCACGTCGCTGTAGCTGGTCACGTAGCCACCGCCGGGCAGCGGCTGGCCGCGCATCTCGGTGACCTGGCCGCTGCTGCGCACGCGCTCGAAAACGTAGGGCGAACCGGCGCGCATGTAGGCGATGCGCTTGTCCACTTGCGCTTCGATGTCGCCCTCGCCCAGCTCGCCGCGTTCGGCGTTGAAGCGGATCAGTTCGGCCACCGGCCGGCCGACGTAGAGCATGCCGTCGGGATAGCCGAACATCTGCTGGTAGCGGCGGTTCCAGGCCACCAGCTTCATCTCGCGGTCGACCACGCTGACGCCCTGGTCGATGTTGTCCAGCGTGGTCGCCAGCACCTGTCGGTTGAATCGCAGTTCCTGTCCCGCTTCGTCCAGCACCGACACCACTTCGGCCACGTCCATGCCGGTGCCGGTCAGCGCGCTGGTCAGCACCAGGCGCGCCGAAGCGGCGCCGATCGCCGCGGCCAGCAGGCGTTCGGTGAATTGCACCCAGCCGCGGTCGGCGGCCGCATTCGGATTCAGTTCGACGCCGATCAATTGCGCTTGTTCGGCGAAGGCGCGGCGTGCGGTGCGCTCGCCGAGCACGCGTCCGGCCAGCGCCAGCAGGTCGGCGATATGCACGTTGCCGCGCCAGCCGCCTTCGGCCAGAGTTTGCTTCTGCGCATACGGTTCCAGGAACGGAATCGCACGCAGGCGCTCGTCGAATCCGGGCCGCCAGCGCGCGGACACCAGCAGCAACGCGCCGATGTTGACCAGCAAGGACCAGAACGTGCCGTGGGTGAGCGGATCCCAGCCGGACAAGCCGAACAACTGGCGCGGACGCAGCCAGGAAATGCCCAGCAGTCCCTGCGTGAGCCACGCATCGGACAACCAGCCGGCGTCGGTCAGCGTCGGCAACAGCAGAGTGTAGATCCACATCGCGAAACCCAGCGCCATGCCGATCTCGACGCCCTGACGGCTAGCCCCGCGCCAATACAGTCCGCCGATCAGCGCCGGCGCGAATTGCGCCACGGCGGCGAAGGCCATCAAGCCGTACGACGCCAGCGTGGTGTCGCTGCCGCTTGCGCGGTAATAGCCGTAAGCCAGCGCCGCGAAGCAGACGATGGCCACGCGCCGGATCCACAGCACCGTGCCGGCCACGTCGCCGCCGTGGCGCTCGGCCCAGCCGCGGCGCAGCAGCGGCGGCATGATCAGATCGTTGCTGACCATCGTCGCCAGCGCCACGCTGGCCACGATCACCATGCCGGTCGCGGCAGAGAAGCCGCCGATGTAGGCGAACAGCGCCAGCGCCTCGCGCGATTCGGCTAGCGGCAACGCCAGCACGAAGCTGTCGGCCGCGGCCGCGTTCTGGCGGCCGAACAGTTCCAGGCCGGCGCTGGCGATCGGCAGCACCATCAGCGAAATGACCACCAGATAAGCGCCGAACAGCCAGCGTGCGCGACGGATGTCGCCGACATCGCCGCATTCGACGATCGCCACATGGAACTGGCGCGGCAGGCAGAAGATCGCGGCGAAGGCGAGCAAGGTCTGGCCGACGAAACCGACCGGCGGCGCGTTGCTCACCAGCGCGTGCGTGGCTTCGATCACATGCAGATCGTTGCGCTTGAGCCAGCCGATCGCAAACACGCCCACCAGCACCAGCGCCAGCAGCTTGACCAGCGACTCCAATGCGATCGCCAGCATCATGCCGTGGTGGTGCTCGGTCGCATCCACTTGGCGCGTGCCGTACAGGATCGCGAACAAAGCCATCAGTGCCGCGACATACAAGGCCGGATCGCCCAGTGTGGTGGTCGGCGTTTGTCCGCTCAGTACGCTCAGGCTGATCGCCACTGCCTTGTACTGCAGCGCCAGATAAGGCACCGCTGCGGTCAGCGCGATCAGCGTCACCAAGGCCGCCAAGCGTTGCGCGCGTCCGTAGCGCGCGGCGATGAAGTCGGCGATCGACACCGTGTTCTGGGTTTGCGCGATCAGCGCCAGTCGTTCGAGGATGCGCCAGCCGAAGATCAGCAATAGCAGCGGTCCCAGGTAGATCGGCAGATAGCCGATGCCGGTGCGCGCCGCGCTGCCGACCGCGCCGTAGAACGTCCACGAGGAGCAATACACCGCCAGCGCCAGGCTGTAGACCACCGGCCGCAGCCAAGGCCGCTGCGGGTACAGCGGCCGTCGGTCGCCCCACCACGCCACCGTGAACAGCAGGGCGGCGTAGGCCAGGGAGACCAGCAGGAGCATCCAGCCTGGGAGCATCGGCGGCCCGATTGCGGCGTTGAGCCGAGTGTACGGCGGTCGGGCGGGTGCGGGCGCCTCAGCGCCTGCGGGTGTACTCGTAGCGAACGAAACGCCAGCGCCGGCCGGTGCCGTCGGCCATGATCACGCGCTGTTCCTTGACGACATGATCTTCGTCGGGTTGCCGGATCGCCATGTCGGACACCATGAAGCGGCCTTCGACGTCCTTGCCGAAGCCCACGAAAGCTTGCGGTTCGAATTGAACCAGGATCGTGCCTTCGGACGCCGCGCCGAAACTCCTCGCCGGCATGATGCTGACCGGAAAGCGCGTATCCATCGAAACGTACTTCCAGCGGCCTTCGACGCGGTCGAAATCCAGATAGTCCAGTCGCTCGAAATCCGCAACGCCGCTGCCCGGCGCCGGTTTCATCGTCTCCTGCAGGATCGGACCGACCATGCGCCGCTCGGCGATCAGGCCGCGGGTGACGAGGGGATCCGCGCCGGGCGCCGGCCACAGCGTGGCGACGACGTCCCATGTGCCGAGTTGGCGGGCGAGCTGCTTCTGTTCCGGGCCGGGCTGGGACATGCGCTGCGCGGCGGACGGTTCGGCGGGGGCGGACGCCTGTTGCGCCGACGCCGAGTGGAACGCGGCGAGTAGGAACAGGGCGAGGGCGGACCGTTTCGGCATGGGCTTCTCCGCACGTTTGTAGAGTCGAGCCTGCTCGACTGCTTTTCTCCCCATACATCGAGATCGTGAGGAAAGAACAGTCGAGCAGGCTCGACTCTACAAGGGACTCCGGCAACAAAAAACCCGCCTGGCGGCGGGTTTCTTGCGAACGGTCGGCAGACCTTATTTGATCTTGCCTTCCTTGTAGATCACGTGCTTCCGGACGACGGGGTCGTACTTCTTGACCTCCATCTTGTTCGGCGTGTTCTTCTTGTTCTTGTCGGTGGTGTAGAAGTGGCCGGTGTTGGCCGAGGAGATCAGACGGATCTTGTCGCGCTTGCTTGCCATGGTGTCCTCCTCAGACCTTTTCGCCGCGGGCGCGGAGTTGGGCCAGAACGGAATCGATCCCGTTCTTGTCGATGGTGCGCAGGGCCTGCGCGGAGACTTTCAGCTTGACCCAGCGGTTTTCGCTGGCCACCCAGAAACGGCGCTCGTGCAGGTTGGGCAGGAAGCGGCGACGGGTCTTGTTGTTGGCGTGCGAGACGTTGTTGCCGGTCTGCACGCCCTTGCCGGTGACTTGGCATACGCGGGACATAACGCACCTCGAGATATTTTTTGTCGCCCTTAGCCAGGGAGACTTCGGCCCCTGCGGCTTGCGCCGCACGCGATTCGGGTCGGATTTCCGCTGCCGGCGGCGGCCCGGAATCGCGTCTCCGGACCGCCCGGTCGGAGGCCTTATCGGCCGACCGGACGCAGCGAGCCGGGCATTATGCCGGGAAAGGCAGGGGCGGGCAACTTATCCACAGAGGGTTCCCGGGGCGGGAAGGCCAGTGCTAAGAGCCGAGCCCTCTCCCTGGCGCTGCGCGCCTGTCCCTCTCCCGTAAAGGGAGAAGGCAATGCAGGTGCCGCCGCGATGGACGGATCAGTGCGAAGCCTTGTCCCGCCTCCAGCCCCGATGCCGGATGTCCAGATACAGGCTATAGGCCGCCGTAAACGCCGGGAACAGGTTCTGGATAACCCCCACCGAGTCCTGCTTCTGCGAGAACACGAAGTAGCTCAGCGTCATCACGCTGCCGACCAGGCTCATGTACCAGAACAGGCGCGGGATCACCGGTTTGCGGTGCCGGCGCGAGGCCACGAACTGGACCACCCAGCGGCCGCCGAACATCAGCGCGCCGGTCAGGCCGATCAGCTTCCACGGCGACATGTGCAGGCCGGTCCAGGCGAGCCAGGCGATCGGGCTGTTCATGAAATCGGGAGTCATGGCGTTACCCGCGCAATCGTCAGGAAAGTTCTTCGACCGCCGTGCGCTTGCTGCGCCGGATCAGCCAGCTCACGCCGCGCAGGTCGCTGATGCCGACCAGGGCGCGGTTGAGATTGTTGTACTTGGACACGCCGCTGGCGCGATGGCGATGGTTGACCGGCACGCTGACCGTCTTCCAGCCGGCGCGCTGCATCAGCGCCGGCAGGTAGCGGTGCATGTGGTCGAAGTAGGGCAGGTCCAGGAAGGCCTCGCGTTCGAACAGCTTGATGCCGCAACCGGTGTCGGGCGTGTCGTCGCGCAGCATCCGCGCGCGGATCGCGTTGGCCCATTTCGAAGCCCAGCGCTTGCTGCCCGAATCCTGGCGGTTGACGCGCCAGCCGGCGAACAGTTTGGTTTCAGGCGCCGCCGCATCGCGCGCGGCGAGCAGTTTGGGGATGTCGGCCGGATCGTTCTGGCCGTCGCCGTCCAGTGTCGCGATCCAGACGCCGCGCGCGGCCTTGACCCCGGTGCGCACGGCCGTGCTCTGGCCGCTCTGGTTCACGTGGCGCAGCACGCGCAATTCGGGCACTTCGGTTTTCAGTCGTTTGAGCACTTCCGGCGTGGCATCGCGCGAGTGGTCGTCGACATAGACGATTTCGAAATCGGCCTTGCCGCGCAGCGCGGCGACGATTTCGCCGATGAGCGGGGCGACGTTGTCCTGTTCGTTGAAGACCGGGACGACGACGGAAAGCGCAGGGTTGGAAGTTTCGGCCATCGGTCGGACTCGTCGCTGTTAAGCCCCTCTCCCATCGGGAGAGGGGTTGGGGTGAGGGTTCGGCGAAGCGACGCGAGCTGAAACGACATCGCTCCGCCGAACCCTCATCCGCCCTTCGGGCACCTTCTCCCGGCGGGAGAAGGAAAAGCAAGCTCTAGGCATTATCGCCGAAGTAGTCCCGGCACCAGGCCACGACCTGCGGCAGTCCGGCTTCGATGGCCGTGACCGGCTCGAAGCCGAACGCGGCTTGGGCGCGTGAGGTGTCCGCCATGGTTTCGACCATGTCGCCCGGCTGCATCGGCTTGTAGACCTTCTCGGCTTCCTTGCCGGCGGCTTCCTCGATTACCGCGATGAAGCGCTCCAGTTCCACCGGTGTGTGGTTGCCCAGATTGAACACGCGATGCGGCGGATCGTCCTGCGGCGGATGGTCCAAAGCGCCGAGCACGCCGGCGACGATGTCGTCGATGAAGGTGAAATCGCGGCGCATCTTGCCCTGGTTGAACACGTCGATCGGCCGCCCGGCCAGGATCGCGCGCGAGAACAGCAGCGGCGCCATGTCCGGCCGGCCCCAGGGACCGTACACGGTGAAGAAGCGCAGCCCGGTCGCGCGCAGGCCGTACAGGTGTGCGTAGGTGTGGGCCATCAGTTCGTTCGCGGCCTTGGTGGCGGCGTACAGCGAGCGCGGCTGGTCGATGCGCTGGTCTTCGGAGAACGGCGGCTTGGCCGAATCGCCGTACACCGACGAGGAACTGGCGTAAGCCAGATGCGCGACGCCGCGATGCCGGCACAGTTCCAGCAGATTGACGAAACCGACCAGGTTGCTGTCCACGTAAGCGTGCGGATTCTGCAGCGAATAGCGCACGCCGGCCTGCGCGGCGAGGTGGATCACGCGGTCCGGCTTTGTTTCGTCGAACAGGCCCGCCAGCCCGTCGCGATCGGTCAGGTCCAGTGCGCGGATGTCGGCGTCCGGGCACAGCGCGGCGATGCGGTCGCGCTTGAGCTGCGGATCGTAGTAATCGTTGAAATTGTCGATGCCGACGAAAGCTTCGCCGCGTTTGCGCAGCTCGCGGCAGACATAGGCGCCGATGAATCCGGCTGCGCCGGTGACGAGAATGGTCATGGATTTCCGCTCTTGCCTTTTAGCCGTCATTCCCGCGAAAGCGGGAATCCAGTGACTTGGATTTTGCCAGTCCGAACCTGAGCGAATCGTTCATTGCTCCGCTTTGTAGAGCGGGGCTTGCCCCGCTGCTCTTGCCTTTGTGGGAGCGGCTTCAGCCGCGAGCTCTTTCGGCCGATTGCGGCGATCTGAAGACAAAAGCTCGCGGCTGAAGCCGCTCCCACAGAGGTCAAAGGCCATTAAAAGCCGAAGCCGGAGCCGGAGCAGCGGGGCAAGCCCCGCTCTACAAAGCGTCAGGGCGCCTTGCCGCGCAAACGCTCCAGCACGCCGTCCAGCGTGTCCAGATCGGTGTAATGGATCACCAGCCGGCCCTTGCCCGCGCGGCCGTGGGCAATGCTGACCTTGGTGCCCAGGCTTTCGGACAGCTCGTTCTCCAGCGAAGCGATGTCGGCGCTGGCGCGCGGCTTGGCGCCGGACTTCTTCTTGCCGGCGGTCTGCGGCACCGAGCCGGCGGCGTATTGCTGGGCGCGATGTTCGACTTCGCGCACCGACCAGCCGTGTTCGGCCGCATCGGAAGCGAGCCGGCTGGCCAATTCCGGTGACAGCGTCAGCAACGCGCGCGCATGGCCCATTTCCAGGCGCCGCGATTCCAGCAGCACGCGGATCGCCGGCGGAAGTTCGAGCAGGCGCAACAGATTCGACACCGCGGCGCGCGAACGGCCTACCGCTTCGGCAGCCTGGGCGTGGGTCAGATCGAATTCTTCGATCAAGCGATGCAGCGCCTGCGCTTCCTCGAGCGGATTGAGGTCTTCACGCTGGATGTTTTCGATCAGCGCCATCGCCACCACGGTGCGGTCGTCGACCTCGCGCACCACCACCGGGATTTCGGTCAGCCCGGCTTGCTGCGAAGCGCGCCAGCGGCGCTCGCCGGCGATGATCTCGTAGCGTTTGCCACCCAGGTCGCGCACCACGATCGGCTGGATCACGCCCTGGGCGCGGATCGATTCGGCCAGTTCGGTCAGCTTGTCCGCGTCCATATTGCGGCGCGGCTGGTATTTGCCGGGCGACAGCGCGTCCACCGGCAGCGTGCGCAACGTGTCGGACGGCGTGGCCTCCAATACCGGCGCTTCGGCGGCCGCCTTCGAGCCGAGCAGGGCTTCCAATCCGCGGCCGAGGCCGCGCTTCTTGGCCGGTTGGGGCTTGCTGGCGTTCATGCCGCTTTCTCCGTGTTGTGCTTGTTGCGCTCGTGCTGGCGGCGAAGCACTTCGCCGGCCAGTCCGAGATAGGCGATGGAACCGCGCGAGGCCCGGTCGTAGCCGACGATGCTCTGGCCGTGGCTGGGCGCCTCGGCCAGGCGCACGTTGCGCGGCACGATGGTGCGGAACACCTTGTCGCCGAAGTGTTGGGTCAATTCCGCCGAAACCGCGTTGGCCAGGTTGTTGCGCACGTCGAACATGGTGCGCAGCACACCCTCGATTTCCAGGCTCGGATTGAGCTTGGCCTTGAGCGCGTCGATGGTTTGCAGCAGCGCGGTCAGGCCTTCCAATGCGTAGTACTCGCACTGCATCGGCACCAGCACCGAATCCGCGGCGGTCAGCGCGTTCAAAGTGAGCAGCGACAGCGCCGGCGGGCAATCTACGATGATGAAGTCGTATTTCTCGCGCAGCGGATCCAGCGCGCGCTTGAGCCGCTGCTCGCGGCCCTCTTCGTCCATCAGTTCGATTTCCGCCGCGGTCAGATCGGTATTGCCGGGCAGCAGGTCGAATTCCTCGGGCGTGCGCACGATCGCATCGCTGGCGTGCATCTCCTCGAGCAGCACGTCGCAGCTGGAAGCCGACAGCTCGCGCTTGTCGATGCCGCTGCCCATGGTGGCGTTGCCCTGCGCATCCAGGTCGACCAGCAGCACGCGCTTGGGCGTGCGGGCCAAGGCGGCGGCCAGGTTGACGGCGGTGGTGGTCTTGCCGACGCCGCCCTTCTGGTTGGCGATGGCGATGATGCGGGCCATGGGTCCGTTTGCCTCGGTGCGCTGGGGTGCCCGCGAACGCGGGCCGGACCGGGGATTATGCCGCGCCGTAGGGCGCTTCGCCCGCGATACCGCTCCCGCGCGCTTCAGAAGATCGGCTTTGTAGCCCGGGTGGAACGAAGCGATACGCGGGTCCGGCCACGGGGAGAGCCCCGGGTATCGCTTCGCTCCACCCGGGCTACGGGTCGCGAGCGACCACGACCAAATGCCGTTCCGCCGCCAAACCCGGCACGGCCAAAGGATGAATGGCCTCCAGGCGCCATCCCGCGGGTAAGGCCGCGATCTCCTCGTCCGGACGCGCGCCCTTCATCGCCAGCAGCCGTCCGCCCGGCGCCAGCAAATGCCCGCCCACCGCCAGGATCTCCGGCAACGTGGCCAGCGCCCGCGCGGTGATCGCCTGGTACGCGCCGGGTTCGTCGACCGCCTCGGCGCGCGATTCGGCCACGCGCGCATTGCCCAGCTTCAGCGAGCGCACCGCTTCGCGCAGGAAGCGCGCTTTCTTGCCGTTGGATTCGACCAGGGTCACCTGCAGCGTGGGCAGCGCGATCGCCAAAGGAATGCCGGGCAGGCCGGGGCCGGTGCCCAGGTCGGCCAACGCGGCGACTTCGCGCACGTGGGGCTGCATCGCCAGCGAGTCGAGCAGGTGCTTGGCCACCATCTCGCGCGGATCGCGGATCGCGGTGAGGTTATAGGTGCGGTTCCAGCGGTCGAGCAGGGATAGGTAGGCCAGCAAAGGCTCGGCGTGTTTGGCGTCCAACGACAAGGCCGCCAAGCCGGCTTCGAGTTCGTCGCGCAACGCTGGAGAAAGGTCCGGATTCATGATCGACAGTATCGCCTACCCGCGAATCCTGGCCCGCGGAAAGCTTGCGATGCATGGTTTTCCGTCTTGTTAGGATGGCTTCACCCCGCTGCGGAGGGCTTGTCCCTGGAAAGCCTGCACGCCATCGATCTGCGGTTGCTCGGCGGCGCGTTGCTGATCCTGGCCGGGATCGCTTCGTCGCTGCTCGCGCGCCGTTTCGGCGCGCCGCTGCTGCTGGTGTTCCTGTTGCTGGGCTTGCTGCTGGGGGTCGACGGGCCGGGCGGCATCCGCTATTCGGACACGCGCTTCACTTTCCTGGTCGGTTCGCTGGCGCTGGCGATCATCCTGTTCGACGGCGGCCTGCGCACGCGCGCGGCGCACGTGCAGGGCAGCGTGAAGCCGGCCTTGCTGCTGGCCACCGTCGGCGTGGTCGCGACCGCGGCATTGACCGCACTGGCGGCATCGAAATTGCTCGGCTTGCCGCCGTTGGAGGCGATGCTGCTGGGCACGATCCTGGCTTCGACCGACGCGGCCGCGGTGTTCTTCCTGATCCGTGCCGGCGGTCTGCATCTTGAGCGGCGCACCGGCGCCACTTTGGAAGTCGAATCCGGGGCGAACGATCCGGTCGCGGTGTTTTTGACCATCGGGCTGACCTTGTGGATCGGCGGCCACCACGACGGCGGTGTGTGGACGATCGCGCTGAGCATGGTCTGGGCGATGGCCGCCGGACTGGCGGTGGGCTATTTCGGCGGCCGCGTGCTGGTGGCTGTACTCAACCGCTACGACCTGCCGTCGGGCCTGCATCCGTGGCTGGCGCTGGCCGGCGCGGTGGGTTTGTTCGCGTTGACCAATCTGATCGGCGGCAGCGGTTATCTGGCGGTGTATCTGGCTGGCATCGTGCTGGCGAACCGGCCGCTGCGTGCGCGGCAGGCGGTGATGTCGGTGCAGGATGCCGCCACCTGGTTCGCGCAATTGGCGATGTTCCTGTTGCTCGGCCTGCTGGCCGCGCCGAACAAATTGCTCGGCGTGCTGTGGCCGGCGCTGGGCGTGGCCGCGTTCCTGATGTTCGCGGCGCGGCCGCTGGCGGTGGCGGCGTGCTTGCTGCCGTTCCGCTATCGCTGGGCCGAAATCGGATTCATCTCCTGGGTGGGTTTGCGCGGCGCTGTCGGCATCTTCCTGGCATCGATCCCGCTGTTGGCGGGGCTGCCGAACGCGTCGCTGTATTTCAACGTCGCTTTCGTGGTGGTGCTGGCCTCGCTGATCGTGCAGGGCTGGACCCTAGCGCGCGCGGCGCATGCGTTCGGCGTGGCGGTGCCGCGCCCGGATCCGAACACGCGTCGCATCCAACTGGATCTGCCTGGGCAGTTGGATTACGACTTGGTCGGTTATCGCATCGCGTCCGGCAGCGCGATCCTGCACGGCGCGGCCTTGCCCGGCCGCGTGCGCCTGGCGATGGTGGCGCGCGAGGGCCGCCTGCTGTTGCCGGAAGAAGCGGGCGAACCGCAGTCCGGCGATTACGCTTATTTCCTGGCGCCGAGCGGGCGCGCGCCGAAGATGGATTGGCTGTTCGCCGAACCCGCCGACGCGCGCCAGGCCGAAGCCGAAACCTTCGGCAGCTTCATCCTGCCCGGCGACGTGCCGCTGGGCGAACTGGCCAGTTTCTATGGCCTGGCGATTCCGCCGCGCTTCGCCAAGAGCACCGCGGCGCAGTTGTTCGACGAGCGTTTCGACGAGCAAGCGCAGGTCGGCGACAGCGTCACCCTGGGTCGCGCCGTGCTGGTGGTGCGCAGCCTGCGCGAGGATCGCGTGGCGCAAGTCGGGCTGCGGTTTGCCGGCGTCGGCGAGCGGCTGATCGGCGGGAAGTAACGCGACGTTTTGCCGCATTGCGCCATGGCTCCGGCCGCCGATCCCGTACCCTGCAACCCCGGCTCGCCGCGCTGCATCCACAACAGGATCGCGCCCCGGTCCGAAGTGCCGGCCAGGTTCCTCACGACATCGGGAGAAAGTCCATGCAACGTCTTGCGCTCACCGCCGCCCTGGCGCTGGCCCTGTCGGCCTGCGACAGCTCGAAAACGCCGGACTCCGGCGCAGACCAGAACGCGGCGCAAGCGCCGTCGGCTCCGGTTGAACTGATCCCGCGCGAGGCCTTGTTCGGCAATCCCGAACGCGCGAACGTGCAGATCAGCCCCGATGGCAAATACCTGAGCTGGATCGCGCCGGTGGACGGCGTGATCAACCTCTGGGTCGCGCCGGCCGAAGATCCGGCCCAGGCCAAGGCGGTCACCGACGACAAGGCGCGCGGCATCCGCCAATACTTCTGGAGCTACCGGCCCGGGACGCTGCTGTATTTGCGCGATACCGGCGGCGACGAGGATTTCCATCTCTACAGCGTCGATGTCGCCACCGGCGAGAAGCGCGACTTGACTCCGTTCCCGAAGACGCGCGCCCAGGTCAGCAGCGTCAGTCATCTGCATCCGGAATCGATCTTGGTCGGTATGAACGACCGCGATGCGCAATGGCACGATTTGTACCGGGTCGACCTGGCCAGCGGCCAGCGCACGCTGGTGGAAAAGAACACGCAATCTTTCGCGGGCTACATGGCCGACGCGGATTATCAGGTGCGGATGGCCTTCAAGCAGCGCCCCGACGGCGGCCAGGACATGTTGGCGCCGGACGGCAAGGGCGGCTGGAAGAAGATCGACGATATCCCGTTCGAGGATTCGCTGACCACACTGCCGGACAGCTACACCACCGACGGCAAGACTTTGTATTACGTGGATTCGCGTGGCCGAAACACCGCGGCGCTGTTCGCGGTGGACACGGCCAGCGGCGAGAAGAAGGTCGTAGTCGAGGATGCGCGCGCCGATGTCGGCGGAATGATGAAAGATCCGCAGACCGGCGTGGTGCAGGCGGTGGCGGTCGACTATCTGAAGGAAGAATGGAAGCCGGTGGACCCGGCGATCGGTGCCGACCTGAAAAAGCTGCAAGCGTTGGGTCCGGGCGAAGTCGCGGTGTATGCGCGCACCTTGGACGACAAGACCTGGATCGTCGGCTACTCCGCGGCCGAAGCGCCGACCGTGTTCTATCGTTATCCGCGCGGTGGCGAACCGGTGAAGCTGTTCTCGGTGCGTCCGGCGCTGGACGG
The DNA here is from genome assembly GCA_035250245.1 of Luteimonas sp. Taxonomy (GTDB): domain Bacteria; phylum Pseudomonadota; class Gammaproteobacteria; order Xanthomonadales; family Xanthomonadaceae; genus Luteimonas_C. The sequence continues at coordinate 42,790 of DATFFH010000103.1, forward strand.
CAAGCCGCTGGTGCCGATGTGGCCGCAGGAGATCAAGGCCCGCGACGGCCTGACTTTGGTCAGTTATCTCACTCTGCCCAAGGCCGCCGACGCGAACGCCGACGGCAAGGCCGACAAGCCGGTGCCGCTGGTGTTGCTGGTGCACGGCGGGCCGTGGTCGCGCGATCAGTACGGCTATGCCGGTTATCCGCAGTGGCTGGCCAACCGCGGCTATGCGGTGCTGTCGGTGAACTACCGCGGCTCGGCGGGTTTCGGCAAGACCTTCATCAATGCGGCCGACCGCGAATGGGCCGGCAAGATGCACGACGACCTGATCGACGCGGTCGATTGGGCGGTGAAGCAGGGCGTCACCACCAAGGATCAGGTCGCGATCATGGGCGGCAGTTACGGCGGCTATGCGACGCTGGTGGGACTGACCTTCACGCCGGATGCGTTCAAGTGCGGCGTGGATATCGTCGGCCCGTCCAACCTCAACACGCTGTTGAGCACGATCCCGCCGTATTGGGCCTCGTTCTTCGAACAGTTCGCCAAGCGCGTCGGCGATCCGCGCACCGAGGACGGCAAGAAACTGCTGGCCGAACGTTCGCCGCTAAGCAAGGTGGATGCGATCAGCAAGCCGTTGTTGATCGGCCAAGGCGCCAACGATCCGCGGGTGAAGCAGGCCGAGAGCGACCAGATCGTCAAGGCGATGAAAGCCAAGAACATTCCGGTCACCTATGTGCTGTTCCCCGACGAGGGCCATGGCTTTGCGCGACCGGAGAACAGCAAGGCTTTCAACGCCGTCGCCGAGGGCTTCCTCAGCCAATGCCTGGGCGGCCGCGCCGAGCCGGTCGGCAAGGACTTCGAAGGCTCCAGCATCGTCGTGTCCGAAGGCGCCGACGGCGTCCCCGGTTTGGCCGATGCGTTGAAGGCGCATAAGCAGGAAATCAGGAAATAAGGTGTTCTAAAGCCCCTCTCCCATCGGGAGAGGGGCTGGAGTGAGGGTTCGGCGAAGCGAAGATGCTCGAAATGATGGCAAAAGCCGTCGGCTCACGATTCCACTAGCGACTATCCAAATTTCACTCCGCCGTACCCTCATCTGGCGCTTCGCGCCACCTTCTCCCGCAGGGAGAAGGGAAGGCAAAAAGCGCCTTCACACCCACCCGCGCGCCGCCAGCGACACCGGCGGCCCGTCGGCGATGACGAAGTGATCGAGCAAGCGCACGTCGATCAATCCCAAGGCCTGTTTCAAACAAGCAGTCAACGCGCGATCCGCAGCGCTGGGTTCCGGATGCCCGCTGGGGTGGTTGTGCCCGACGATCAGCGCCGCGGCGTTGTGCGCCAGCGCGCGGCGCACGACTTCGCGCGGATGCACTTCGGCGCCATCCAAGGTGCCGCGGAACAATTCCTCGAAGGCGATCGCGCGATGCCGGGTGTCCAGAAACAGTGCAGCGAATACCTCCTGGCGCTGGTGGCGCAGGCGTTGGGCGAAATAACGCCCGGCCGCGGCGGGATCGCCGAGCGCATCGCCGCGTTCCAAGGCGCCGGCCAAATGGCGGTTGCCCAGCTCCAGCGCCGCGGCCAGTGCGCAGGCGCGCGCCGGCCCCAGCCCGGGCAGGCGTGCCAAAGCTTCGGCCGGCCGATCCAATAAAGCGCGCAACGGGCCATGCGCGCCGAGGAGTTCTCGGGCGGTACCCACCGCATCGCGTCCGCGCAGTCCGGAGCCGAGGAAGATCGCCAGCAGTTCCGCGTCGGACAGGGCCTGGGCGCCGTGTGCCAATAGCTTCTCGCGGGGTCGTTCGGCGGCGGGCCATTCGCGGATGTGCATGGAGCGGGCGATTCCTGGGACGCAGCGCACAAACCGGGCGGCGGCACGGTGCGTGCGGCCAAGTTAACGGCCTTCGTTGAGCCGCCGAATCGGGCCTCGCCGGGCCATCGGGTAAGCTAGCGGTCCGTTTCGCCGTAGGAATCTTCCGCGCGTGGGATCGTTGTCAGGACAACGTTTGCTGTTGTGCGTCTGCGGCGGCATCGCCGCCTACAAGGCGGTCGAGCTGGTGCGCCGGCTGCGCGACGCCGGCGCCGAGGTGCGCGTGGCGATGACCGAACACGCCCAGCATTTCGTCGGCACCGCCAGCTTCCAGGCCGTGTCGGGCCAGCCGGTGCGCACCTCGCTGTGGGATCCGGCCGCCGAAGCGGCGATGGGCCATATCGAATTGGCGCGCTGGGCCGACCGGGTGATCGTCGCGCCGGCCACGGCCGACGCGCTGGCCAAGCTCGCGCACGGTTTCGCCGGCGATCTGGTCACTACCTTGTGCCTGGCCACGACCGCGCCGCTGACCTTGGCGCCGGCGATGAACCATCGCATGTGGCTGCATCCGGCCACGCAAGCCAACATCGCGCTGCTGCGCGAACGCGGCGTGCAGGTGATCGGTCCGGCCGACGGTCCGCTCGCCGAAGGCGAATCCGGCCCGGGCCGGCTGAGCGAGCCGGACGACATCGTCGCCGCGCTGATCCAAGCGCAGAGCGGCGCGGGCGATCTGAAAGGGCGCCGGATCGTGGTCAGCGCCGGTCCCACTTACGAAGACCTGGACCCGGTGCGCTACGTCGGCAACCGCAGCAGCGGCAAGATGGG
>DATFFH010000104.1:0-4969 GCA_035250245.1 Luteimonas sp.
TCAGGGCGAGCGCACAGGCGAGGACGGTCAGGGGCAAGGCGCGGGTCTGCATGCGCGGGCGCTCGGTCGTGGGAAGGCGGGGAGTGTAGGCCCCGCGGCAAAACCCTGTCGATTGCCGGCCCGGCCGCGACGCCTCAGGGCGCAACGCAGGCTTGCGCCAGCGGCCCGCAAGCAAGCGTCCGGCCGATCAGCGGCGCTCGCGCGGCGGCGCCTGGGCGATGCATTCGACTTCCACCTTCGCGCCCAGGGCGAGCCCCGACGCGGCCAAGGCGCTGCGGGCCGGGAACGGCGCGCTGAAATGCTTGCGATATACCTCGTTGAAGGCCGGCCATTCGGCGATGTCGGCCAGGAACACCGTGCATTTGACGACGTCGCTCATCGAAGCGCCGTGGCGTTCGAGCACCTGGCGGATGTTGCGCAGGGTCTGCTCGGCTTCGGCGGCGATGCCGCCCTTGGCCAGCGCGTTGTCGCCGCCGGGCACGGTGCCAATCTGGCCCGACAGGAACAACAGGTCGCCGCTGCGCACGGCTTCGGAGAACGGCAGCTTGGCCGCGGCCGGATCGGGCGAGCGCAGGAACTCGGGCTTGCGCGCTTCGCCGGCGATGGCGCCGTGCGCGGCGAAGGCGAGTAACAGCGAGATCGACAGGGCCAGGCGCATGGGTACTCTCCAGGATTCGTTCGGTGTCGGAATTGCGGTCGGGGATTCACTGCCGGGATGAGCGATGCCGCGCCTTTACGCCGGCACCGGCGCGACCTGCAACGAAACTTGCTTGCTGTTGCCGGCCACCCATTGCGTGCCGACTTCGCCGAAACCGTAGCGCGCATGGAACCGGCTGGAGGCTTCGTTGAACGGCACGATGTAGAACTCGCAGACGACCTGGGCGAAGCCGCGTTCGCGGGCGAACGCGAACAGATCGTCGTAGAGCAGGCCGCCGAGCTTGCGTCCGCGGTGGCTGGCGGCGACGGCGATGCGGTCGACGTACAGGAAAGTCGGATAACGCTCGGAGAACCACAGGTAGTTCGGGCTGTCGTAGTCGGCGCCCTCGCGAAACGCAAGCAGGAACGCGACCACGCTGTCGCCGTCGCAGACCACCCGGTGATACACCGACTGCCGGTCCAACTCGGCGAGCCGCTGCGCATCCAGCGGGCTCATCAAGGCCTCGGATTCGAGGTTGAGCGCGAGTACGGCCGTGTGATCGGCGGGGGTGACGTTGCGGACGATGAGGGAAGGCATTCCGGTGCTGGCCCGAGTCTGAGAGAGGTTAGGAATTAGTAACCAGGAACTAGAAGTCCGCAAGCAGCAGCGAGACGTCAGCACTCCCACTCGTTACTCACTCCTCTTAACTCACTTCTCGCTTCAAGTAGGCGTGCCGACCTCGTCCCACTCTTGTTCGTCGAACCGCAACAGCCAATTGAGCGCGTAATGGCGCTCGTAGACGATGCTGGGATGCAGATCCGCCGGCGGCGATTTTTCGTCGAGACGAGCCTGGCGGACCAGCCAATGACGGCGATAGACCGCATCGAGGGCGTCGAGCAATTCCGCCACCGGACGCAGTCGCGCCGCGGCGATGTGGGTTTCGTCGGCATGTTCGATCGCGGTCAGGGCGATCTCGCCGGCGTCGCAGATCGCGGTCGGCGGCGGCAGCGTCTCGGTCAGGCCTAGCGCCCATTGCAGCAGCGCCGCGCTTTCGTAGCGCCAGCCGTGGTTGGCCCAGGTTTCCTCGTCGGGTTTTTCCGCATCGATGAAGGCGCGTTCGGCCGGCGTCAGCGCGGCGATGCCCGGGCCGAGCTTGAGTGCGATCTCCTGGGTCGACAGCGGGTCGCTGCCCAGCGATTCGGCGCGCACCGCGACCGCGGTCAGCGCCAGCATGCGCCGCATGGTTTCTTCGGGCGTGCGCAGACGCACTTCGCCGGCGCCGAGCACCGGCGGCAGATGCGCCGGTACGTTCGCACCGAGCGCCTGCAGTTCGGCTTCGCTGCGCGCCTTGCGCTCGCGCGCGTCCGCCGGATACGGCAAGGCCGAATCGGCATCGACCGCCGGCTCGCCCTGGCTGACCAGCACTTGCCCGTCCGGGTCGCGCACCGAGCCGTCGGGCAGGAAGCAGACCGCATTCGCGGCCTGCGCCCACGAGGCCAAGGCTTCGAACGCGCCGTCCTCGACCTCGAAGCTGTAGTGGCTCTGGACCCGCTGCAGGTGGCGGATCACCGCAAAGGTGCGCGCGTCCATGCCCTCTGCGACCGTGCCGAGCACGTAACCGACGAAGCCCTGCAGATGCGGCACTAGTTCGGCGTCGCTGCGGTCGCGATAGGCGGGCGGCGCCTTGAGGAAATCCGGCGCCGGCGGCGCGGCGAGCGTGGAGTAGGCGTTGATCAACAGGGCCATGTCGTTGCGCGTTCGTGGACGAGTGCGGCAAGACTAGCCGATTCGGCTCGAGGGGGCGCGGCGACGGTTTGCGGTTTGCGCAGGCGGCCGGGGTGTTGCGCGCAAGAGCAAATCCCCCGGCGCAGCGGCCAACACGGCTGCGTTGGCGCGACGCCGGCGCTTGCCCCCTTTGTCAAAGGGGGCAAAGTTCTGCGCCTTCTGTAGTTCCGGCGTTACATCGGCTTGGTGTTGGCGCTGGCGTTGTGGCAACTGCCTGCGCCACATCCAATCCCAGCCGAACTATTCCCCCCCTTTGGAAAAGGGGGCAGGGGGGATTTGCTCTTGTCTGCTGCAGAGCCCGCCCAACCCGAAATCCCGCTCAGCCGTTCTCCAGCAACGCCTTGATCGCCGCAAAGCCTGCGTTCGCGCGCTCGTGCTTGCGCGCCGCATCCGCGACCGGGTCGGCGCCGTCGCGCTGCAGCTCGGCCGCGGGCAGTTCGTCGATGAAGCGGCTCGGCTTGAGGCGGATGCGTTCGCCCCAGCGCTGGGTTTCGCGCGCATGCGACAGGTACAGCGCTTCCTTGGCGCGGGTGATGCCCACGTACATCAGGCGCCGCTCTTCGTCGAGACGGCCTTCGTCGAGGCTGGCGTCGTGCGGCAGGTTGCCGTCTTCGACGCCGACGATGAACACGTAACGGAATTCCAGGCCCTTGGCCGCGTGCAGGCTCATCAGCCGCACCTGGTTGCCGGCCTCGCCCTTGTCGGCATGCGACAGCAAGGCCAGCTGCGCGGCCAGCTCGCCCGGGCCCGCGCCCTTGCCGCCGTCGAACCAGCCCGACAGTTCGCCGAGGTTTTCCTTGCGCCGCTGGTACGAGGCCTCGTCCTTGCACTGGGCGCGGATCGAAGCCAGCAGGCCGCTGCGTTCGGCCAGCACGCCGACCAGTTCACCGGGGCTGATGCGCTGCGCTTCGTCGCGCAGGAAACGCACGATCTGCACGAAGCCGTCGAGCGCGGTGCCGGCGCGCGGGCTGAGCTGCTTGATCGCGTTGATCGATTCGGCCATGCGCGACATCGGCAACTGCGCGTGCTGGGCCATCTCGGCCAACTTGGCCAGAGTGGTCGCGCCGACTTCGCGCTTGGGCGAGGTCACCGCGCGCAGAAAAGCCGCGTCGTCGTCGGGGTTGGCGATCAGGCGCAGCCAGGACAGCGCGTCCTTGACCTCGCCGCGCTCCAGGAACGCGGTGCCGCCGCTCAGGTGATAGGGCACCCGCAACAATTGCAGCGCCTTCTCCAGCGCGCGGCTTTGGTGATTGCCGCGGAACAGGATGCAGAAATCGGCCCACATCGCCTGGTTCTTCTGCGCCAGGTACTGGATTTCGGCGGCGACCTTCTCGGCCTCGTGGGCGCTGTCGCGGCATTCCCAGACGCGGATGCGCTCGCCGTCGGCCTGGTCGCTCCACAGGGTCTTGGGATGTTCGTGCGGGTTGTTGGCGATCAACGCGTTGGCCGCGCGCAACACGCGGTTGCTGCAGCGGTAGTTCTGTTCGAGCTTGATGATCTCCAGGCTCGGATAGTCCTTGCCCAGTTCCAGCAGGTTGTCGGGGTTGGCGCCGCGCCAGGCGTAGATCGACTGGTCGTCGTCGCCCACGCAGGTGAACAGGCCGCGCGGGCCGGCCAGGGCCTTGAGCAAGCGGTACTGGGCGTCGTTGGTGTCCTGGCACTCGTCGACCAGCAGGTAGCCGATGCGTTCGCGCCAGGCCAACTGCACCTCGTGGTCGGCTTCGAGCAACTGCACCGGCAAGCGGATCAGGTCGTCGAAGTCGACCGCGTTGAAGGTGGTCAAGCGCGCCTGGTACATCTCGTACACCGTCGCCGCCTCGATCTCGCGCGCGCTGCGCGACTCGCGCATCGCTTCGGCGGGCGACAGGCCGGAGTTCTTGGCGCGCGAGATCAGGTTGCGCATCTCGTCGATCACGTCGGGCTTGCTGCCGGCCGGCAGCAGGTCCTTGATCTGGGCGTTGCTGTCGTCGCTGTCGAACACGCTGAAGCCGCGACGCAGGCCGAGCTTGGCGTGTTCGAACTGGAGGAATTTCAGCCCCAGCGCGTGGAAGGTGCAGATGGTCAGGCCGTCGGCGCCGTCGCCGCGGATCCGCTTGGCCACGCGCTCGCGCATTTCCTTGGCGGACTTGTTGGTGAAGGTGATCGCGGCGATGCGCTTGGCCGGCATGCGGCCGGACGCGATCAGGTGGGCGATCTTCTCGACGATGACGCGGGTCTTGCCGCTGCCGGCGCCGGCGAGCACGAGCAGCGGCCCTTCGGTGTTCAGAACGGCGGCGCGTTGGGGGGGATTGAGACCGTGCATGGAATGTCGGATCGCCGGCAAGGGCCGGTCAGGCCGCACAGTCTAACCGCCACGCCCGCGCCCGGACCGGGCGGCTGGAGTAGGCTAGGCGCCGCAGGCCCGGACCGCGCCGGGCCCTCGTCGGAGGTCGCCATGGAACGTGGTCTCGTCGTCCTGCTGGCTAGCGCCGGGCTGGCCCTGGCCGCCCTGGCCGGCTCTGCATCCGCCGCCGACCCGGCCACCGCCGCGCCGACCGCGGCCACGCC
>DATFFH010000105.1:0-7050 GCA_035250245.1 Luteimonas sp.
GCTGCTCGCCGTTGTTCGGCGGGGCCAGCGGATTGACCGTATCGGCGCCCAGGCCCGGGGCCTCGTTGCGGGCCAACGTCTCCAATTCGTCGCGGACCTTGAGTTCGTTGCGCTGGTAGAAAGCCACGCTGTCGCGAACCGAGACCGCCACTTCGCCGCGCTTCTCGCAACCGGCCGGCGGGCCTTCGACCACGCGCACCGCCTGCGCGCCCGGGGCCATGTGGACCCAGGTGCAGCCGGTAACGGCGATCAAACCGAGTGACAGGATCGCAAGACGCATGGCACGGCTCCGAGGATGGTCGCGCCGATTGTGCCGCGATCCGGATGAATCGTCCGTATGAAGTGCCGTAGGGTGGGCCTTGGCCCACCATCGCCATTTATCCGCTGCGACGGGCAGTCATCGAAAAAAGAAACGCCTGATTTCGACGATTGTCCGTCGCCCCCTTCGAGATGGCATCGGTGGGCAAGGCCCACCCTACCTTATTCGCAACCCTCCCCGCCGGGCGGGAGGGTTGGGAAGAGCGGGAAGTGTTCGCGACTTACTTCTTGCCCGCCGGCTTGCCGTCGGCGTCGACGATCGAAATGTCGCCCAGGTTCAGCGCCCGCACCGGCTTTTCGATCTTGGACAGGTCGCCGACCACGACCCAGGTCAGCTTGGCCGGGTCGATCGTCGCCGCGGCCGCCTTCACTTGGTCCGGGGTCAGGCCTTCGATCTCGGCCTTGCGCTTGAACACGTAGTCGTCGGGACGTCCGTAGCGCACATTGGCGGCGATGGTGTTCATCACCGCCGCGGCGGTTTCGTACGAACCCGGCAAGCCGCGGATTTCGGTGGCCTGGATCTTGGCCACTTCCTCGGGCTTGGGCCCGACCTGGCCGCTGGCGTATTCGGTGATCTCGCGCTGCAGTTCCTTCAGCGAATCGGCGGTGCGGTCGATCTGCACCGGCGCGAACGCCAGCCACGGCCGCTGGCCCAGCGCATTCGGCGTGAAGCTGTAGGCGCCGTAGGCCCAGTGCTTGTCCTCGCGCAGGTTCATGTTCAAGCGCGAAGAGAATTCGCCGCCGAGCACCGAGTTGGCGATGTCGAACTTGATCGCGCCCGCATCGGCGCTGGACGGCACCACTTCGCCGGCGAAGATGTTCGCCTGCACCGCGCCGGGCTGGTCGATCAGGTAGACGCGCGGCTTGGCCGGGCGTTCCACTTGCGCGAGCGAGGCGGTCTTGGGCGCAGCGCCGTCGCCGCCCTTCCAATCGCCGAAATACTTGTCCAGCAGCGGCACGATCTCCGCCAGCGTGGTGTCGCCCACCACGACCAGGGTCGCGTTCTCGGGGCGAACCCAGTCGCGATGGAAAGCGACCATCTCGTCGCGGCTCAGCGAAGCGATCGAAGCCTCGGTACCGCTGCCGCTGAACGGAATGCCGTAAGGATGGCCTTCGCCGTACAGCAGCGGCGGCAGCACACGCAGCGCGGCGCCCTGCGGCTGGGCTTTCTCCTGCTTGATGCCGGCGATCCAGGTGGCGCGGACGCGGTCGATTTCCTTCTGGTCGAAGCGCGGCTTGCGGATCATGTCGGCGAACAGCGACAGCGACGGATCCAGGTTCTCCTTCAGCGCCGACAGCATGGCCGAACCGCCGTCGAGCGAGGCGCCGGCGCCGAGGTTGGCGCCCAGCGATTCACGCCGGTCGCCGAAAGCCAGCGCATCCAGGTCGCCCGCGCCTTCGTCCATCATCCCCATCGAGAAGCTCGAGGTGCCGAGCTTGCGGCCCTGGTCGGCGCTGTAGCCGCCGTTGAACAGATAAGTCATCTGCACCACCGGCACGTCGTGGCGCTCGGCCAGGATCAGCTTGGTACCGTTCTTCAGCGTGGCGCGCTGCTGTTCGGGGAATTTCAGTTCCGGGAACTGCACGGTCTGCGGCACGCCCTTGCTGCGGTCGACGTCGCTCTGGGTGACGGTGAACTTGGGATCGACCGGCGGCAGCGTCATCGGCTCGGGCGTGACTGCCACGTCTTCCGGAATCTCGGTGCGCGCGCCCGGGAGCACCACCAAGGTGTGGCCGCCGCGGCTGAGGAATTTCTCGCCGCTGGCCTTCACGTCAGCCGTCTTGGCGTCGGCGATCGCCTTCAGGCTGTCGCGGAAGCAGCCCGGATTGCCCGTGTACACGGCGCATTCGGCCAGCGCGTCTGCTTTGCCGCCGAAACCGCCGATGCGTTCGATGCCACGCACGAAGGCGGCCTTGAACACGGTCTGCGCCTGCTTCAGTTCGACGTCGGTCGGGCCTTCGGCCAGCAGCTTCTTCAGTTCTTCGTCGATCGCCGCTTCCACCTTGGCCGGATCCACGCCGTCCTTCACGTCGGCCTGGATGTAGAACGTGCCGGACAGCTCGAACGGCCATACGAAGGCTTCGACTTCATCGGCCAGCTTGTCCTGAAACACCAGGCGCTTGTTCAAGCGCGAGCTCTTGCTGCCGCCCAACACCTGCGCGAACAGCTGCAGGCGGTCCAGGTCGGCATCGCCGTACTTGGCCACGCTGAAGGCGCGGTAGATGCGCGCCTGCGGCACCTTGTCGGTCATGGTCGCGCGCGTGGCTTCGGCGTGCGCGCCTTCGGGGACCGGCTGTCGCTTCATGGTCGGCGTGGCCGGAATGTCGCCGAAATACTTGGCGACTTTTTCCTTCGCGGTGGCGACGTCGATATCGCCGGCCAGCACCAACACCGCGTTGTTCGGGCCGTACCAGGTGCGGAACCACTGCTTCACGTCGTCCAGCGAGGCCGCGTTCAAGTCGGCCATCGAACCGATGGTGCTGTGGTGGTAGGGATGGCTCTTCGGATACAGGGCCTTGTAGATCTCGTCGTCGGCCTGACCGTAGGGCTGGTTCTCGCCCTGGCGCTTTTCGTTCTGCACGACGCCGCGCTGTTCGTCCAGCGTCTTCTGGTCGATCGCGCCGAGCAGATGGCCCATGCGGTCGGATTCCATCCACAGCGCCATGTCCAACGCGGTGGTCGGCACGTTCTCGAAATAGTTGGTGCGGTCCAGCCACGTGGTGCCGTTCATGTTGGTCGCGCCGACCAGTTCGAACGGTTCGAAGAATTCGCCCTTGTGGTTTTCCGAGCCGTTGAACATCAGATGCTCGAACAAGTGCGCGAAGCCGCTGCGTCCGGCCGGTTCGTCCTTGCTGCCGACGTGGTACCACAGGTTCACCGCCACCACCGGCGCCTTGCGGTCGGTGTGGACGACCACGCGCAGGCCGTTGGGCAGGGTGAACTCTTCGTACGCGATGTCGACTTCGGCCTTGGCGGCCGCGGGCGTGGCCGCACTGGTTTGCGCCTGATCGCCGCCCGGCGCCGGTGCCTTGTCGCAACCGCCGACCAGGGCGGCGAGCAGAGTCGTGTACAGGACGGCACGGGGCAGGCGTATCGAAAGCATGCGAACACTCCAGGACAGATGCGGGCGGACGAGGTCCGTCATGCTACCGGGACGCCGGCCTGCCTACACTAGCCGTCGGTCATGACTGCGGGGTTCGTCCATGCCTGTCCGCCATAGCCTGGTCACCGGCGCCAATCGCGGCCTGGGCCTGGAATTCGTCCGCCAATTGCTGGCCCGCGGCGACCGCGTCGCCGCCGCTTGCCGCCATCCCGGCAAGGCCACAGCGCTGAACCAATTGGCCGGCTTGAACCCCGGCCGGCTGCGGGTGCTGCCGCTGGACGTGACCGACCCCAAGTCCCATGCCGAACTCGCCCGCGAGTTGGATCTGCTGGGCGAAGACGACGGCGCCTACCGCCTGGACCTGCTGGTCAACAACGCCGGCGTGCTGCATTCGGGCGAACGCTTCGGCCGGGTGACCGCGGCGAACCTGGAAGACAGCTTCCGCACCAACGCCATGGGCCCGTTCCTGCTGACCCAGGCCCTGGCCGAAAAGCTGGCCGACGGCGCCAAGGTGGCGAACATCACGTCCGAATTGGGTTCGATCGCCGGCCTGGGCCGGTTCGGCACGCCCAGCTACAACATCAGCAAGGCCGCGCTGAACATGGCGACCGCGCTGCTTGCGAAGGCGCTGGCCGAGCGCAAGCTCGCCGTGGCCGCTTTGCATCCGGGCTGGGCGCAGACCGACATGGGTGGCGATCAGGCGACCCTGCCCGTGGCCGAATCGGTACAGGGCCTGTTGCGCGTGATCGATGGTTTGAAGCCAGCGCAAAGCGGCGGCTATTTCGATTGGCGGGGCGAGCAGCTGCCTTGGTAGCCCCTTAGCTTTTCGTAGGAGCGGCTTTAGCCGCGAGCTTTTCCCATTAAATCGCCGCGATATCGCGATTTGAAGGAAAGAGCTCGCGGCTAAAGCCGCTCCTACGAAAAGCAAGGCGTCCGCCGTCCGCGCGGACGGACGCAACGGACACGCGTCCGCACGTTGACCGCGCCGATCGAAGGCCAACCGCTGGCACGCCGCTTGCGTTGATAGGGGTACCGAAGGAGGTGTCCCATGTCGTTCCGTCACCAATTGCGCCGCGGCCTGCTCGCCTTGCCGATGCTGTGCCTGCTCACCGCCGGTTTCTTCTCGGTGCGCTTCGCGCCGCAGCCTGAGCCGGATCCGCTGCGCGCCGAGGCTTGCGTGCAGGCGCCGGCGTCCAGCGCGATCGCCGGCTGAACGCGAACGCCGCGCATAATGCGCGGATGTTCGACGTCGTCCTGTACCAGCCCGAGATCCCGCCCAACACCGGCAACGTCATCCGCCTCTGTGCGAACACCGGCGCGCGATTGCACCTGATCGCGCCGCTCGGCTTCGAGCTGGAAGACAAGCAGCTCAAGCGTGCCGGATTGGATTATCACGAATACGCCACGTTGCGCGTGCACGATTCGCTCGATGCGGCCTTGGACGCGATCGCGCCGCAACGTTTGTTCGCGCTGAGCACGCGCAACAGCGTGCGCTACGACGAACCGCGGTTCGCTTCCGGCGACGCGTTCCTGTTCGGGCCTGAGACGCGCGGCTTGCCCGACGAAGTACTCGCATCGATTCCGCCCGCGCAACGTTTGCGCCTGCCGATGCGCCCGGGCAACCGCAGCTTGAACTTGTCGAACGCAGTCGCCGTGGTGGTGTTCGAGGCTTGGCGGCAGCTTGGTTTTGAAGGCGCCTAACCAGGCTTCCTTCTTCCTCGGAAGAAGGTGCCCGAAGGGCGGATGAGGGTTCGATGGAATGACGCCCAGTCGGATTGCGGCGCCGGACGTCAGCCGATGCATTCCATCGCGATCTGGAATTTCTTCGCTTCGCCGAACCCTCACCCCAACCCCTCTCCCGCACGGAGAGGGGCTAAAGCGACTCAGGCGAAGCGCGCAGACACCATCGTGACGATCGCGATCGCCAACAGCGGCGCAGCGATGCGCTGGATCGCGATCATCCGCGCCCGCGCCGAATCCGCCGTCAAGACGCCGCGCTTGATCTGGCCGCGGGTGACCGCGCCGCCGCCGGCCTGCAGCGCGAACGCCAGCAAGGCGCAGGCGATGCCGACCGCGAGCACCGTTTCCGGCTTGCCGAACGCGGCGCCGTGCAGCGCGCGCCACAAATAGCCGCCGCTGAGCAGGGTGACCAGCGCGGCGCCCGCCATCGGCTTGGCCAAGCGTGGGCCGTCGCCTGCGCCGCGCGCCATCACGAAAGTGCCGCCGGCCCAGAACACCGCGGCGAGCACGTGCAAGGACAAGGCTATGATCAGGACGGTCTGCATCGGACGCTCCCGTTGCGGAATTGAATATACAACTTGTATACTTAATTTATCCGGATTGCAATGCCCGAACGCAACTACGCCAGCCCCGCCCGCGACGCCGCCGCGGCCGAAACCCGCGCCAACGTGATCGCCGCCGCCGCGGGCCTGCTGCGCAAGGCCGCCGATCCCGGCAAGGTGTCGCTGGAAGCGGTGGCGAAAGCGGCGGGCGTCACCCGCTTGACGGTCTACAACCAGTTCGGCTCGCGCCGCGGATTGCTGGAAGCGGTGTTCGACGACATCGCCCGCGAAGGCGGCCTGCATCGCTTGGCCGCGGCGATGGCGATGCCCGATCCGCGCGCGGCGCTGGACCGGGTGGTGGACGTGTTCTGCGAATTCTGGGCGCACAACCAAGCCTTGGGCGCGCTGCATGCCGCGGCCGCGGGCGATTCCGAATTCGCGGTCGCGCTGGCCGAACGCAACGCGCGCCGGCGGAAGCTGGTCGGCGGCTTGCTGCAGCGCTTGGTCGAGGCCGGAGAATTGCGCGCCGCCGACGCCGAGGAAATCGGCGATCTGCTGTTCGCGCTGACCAGCTACGCCACCTACGCCATGCTCACCGCGCAAGGCCGCAAGCCGGCCGCGGTGCGCCGCGTGCTGAAGTCGGCGCTGGCGGCGCTGCTGGCCGGCGCGGGGCGTTGATCGCTCAGGCGCCGATCGCAGGATCGCTGTAGCTGGATGCGCCGGTTTCGACGTGACCGGCGAAACGGCGCAGATAGGCGCGATCCGAATCAGAGGTGACGCTGACGTCGTACCAATGATCGCTGGCCGCGATCGGCCACGCGTCTTCGATGCGCGCGCCGGGCGCCAGAATGTGCTCGCGTGCCGGTGCATTGCCATAGCGGTTCACCGCGACCGTCAGCAGGCACGCGGCTTCGCCATCGTTGCGCAGGCGCAGGATCAAACGCCCGCCGACGGCATCGTAGTCCGCTTCCGCTTCAGGACGTGCGCCGCCGCGGCCGGCGCGGCGCGGATCACCCTTGAATTCGCGCAGGAAACCGTTGGGTCCGAACGCACGCAAGTCGTAGCCGCCGTTACTGGCGATGGCCCATTCGTCCGACAGGCGTTTGCCGGATTCGACGGTGTAGAACCACGGGCCTTCGCCGCGCCGGCCCGAGTACACGTTGAAACCGGCACCGGCGGCGCCGGCATTGACGAAATCCAACACGAATTCGTTCGTGTCCGCCTGTGTGCGGCCGTGCACGTGCAAGACGTAAGGTAAGGCGCGCGCGGGACGACGGCCCGGTTCCTGGCGCGGCATGCTCGCTGCCGGCGACGCGCGCGGCGGTGCCAGCTTGCAGGCGGCGTCG
>DATFFH010000106.1:0-6186 GCA_035250245.1 Luteimonas sp.
GAAGCCGCTCCACAAGAGCGGAGCGACCCCCGTTCTGCAAACAAAAAACCAATACCCGCGAGCGACAGAACGCAGAATTCGCGTCCTCTACCGTTTTCAATGAGCTTTGGCGCGATAATCCCCACATGAGCATCCCTGAAATCAGCCCGCGCGAGGCTCGCGAACGGCAATCCCGCGGCGCGATCCTGATCGACGTCCGCGAAGCGCACGAACGCGCCCTGGGCATGGCCGCATCGGCGCACGGCATCGCCAAAGCCGATCTGGAGGCCGAACCCGATCGGCATCTGCCCGATTCCGGCGCCGAAATCCTGCTGATCTGCCAAAGCGGCGCACGTTCGATGCGTGCCGCGGAGACGCTGCAAGCTCAGGGTTATACGAACGTGACGTCGATCGCCGGCGGCACGACGCGCTGGATCGCCGAAGGCTTGCCGCTGTCGAAGCCGGCGGACGATATCGATCCGGATTTCCACGAACGCTATTCGCGCCATCTGCGCCTGCCGGAAGTCGGTCTCGAAGGCCAGAAGAAACTGGAAGCCGCGCGCGTGCTGCTGGTCGGCGCCGGCGGGCTCGGTTCGCCGGCCGCGTACTACCTAACCGCGGCTGGTGTAGGCACGATCCGTCTCGCCGACGACGACGTGGTCGACCGCAGCAACTTGCAACGCCAGATCCTGCACACCGAAGCGCGCATCGGCACGGCCAAGGTCGAATCGGCCGCCGCAGCGCTGACTGCGCTGAATCCGCGCACCGCGATCGAGACGGCGGCCGAAAAGATCACCAGCGAAAACGTCGAGCGCCTGCTCGAAGGCGTGGACGTGGTGGTCGACGGCGCCGACAACTTTCCGGCGCGCTATCTGCTCAACGATGCTTGCGTGAAGCTCGGCAAGCCGCTGGTGTATGGCGCGGTGCATCGTTTCGAAGGGCAGGCGAGCGTATTCGATGCCGGACGGCATCGTGGCCAGGCGCCGTGCTACCGCTGCCTGTTCCCGGAGCCGCCACCGCCGGAAGCTGCGCCGAATTGCGCCGAAGCCGGCGTGCTGGGCGTGTTGCCGGGCGTGATCGGCTTGTTGCAGGCCACCGAAACCGTGAAGCTGATTCTCGGCATCGGAGAGCCTTTGACCGGGCGCTTGTTGCACTTCGATGCGTTGTCGATGCGTTTTCGCGAGACGCGTTTGCGGCCCGATCCGGGGTGTCCGGTTTGCGCGCCGGGGAAGCCGTTTCCGGGGTATATCGATTACGCGGCGTTTTGTGCGGGCGGGTGATGGAAAAGCAGTCGAGCAAGGTTCGACTCTACAAAATCAGGCGGCGGCGATGGCTTCGATTTCCAGCAGCCAGGCCTCGTCGTAGATGCCGGCGACGATGATGGTCATAGCCGGTTCGCGATCGCCCAGGATTTCCTTGCGCAAGCCGGCACTTTTCGCGATCAGGCTGCGGTCGGAAAGATAAATGGTGAACTTGACCAAGTTGTCGAACGTCATGCCGGCCGCTTTCAATTGGCGCTCGACGTTGGACCAGGCCAGCCGGTACTGATCGCGATAATCGGTGGGCACCTTGTCGTTGGCGTCGGCCGGCACCTGGCCGCTGACGAACAGCAGGCGGCTGAATCCGGAGACTTCGCAGGCTTCGGCGTAGTTGTAGCCGGTGGGATTGATCGGGCGGGTCTTCATCGGCGGATTAGATGCGCTGGCGGGCAGGCTCGTCGCCAGCAAGGCCAGTGCGGACGATCGGCAGAATTCGCGACGCTGCATGGGCTTGCCCGAAACGAGAACGTGTTCCTATGCTGGCACGCGGCGCCGCGCGCCGACGCCGCCATTCCGACGGTTCGCGCCGTCATTTTTCCGGATGCCGCCATGGACGATGTGGATCGCCGCCTGATCGGATTACTGCAGCAGGACGCGAGCCGTCCGCTGAAGACGCTCGCCGCCGAAGTGGGCCTCGCGCGCAGCAGCGTGCGCGAACGGATCGAGCGCCTGGAGAAGGCGGGCGTGATTCGCCGCTACACCATAGAGGTCGCCAAGCCGGAGGGTCCGAGCGCGGTGTTGATGGTGCGTTTGTCGCAGACGCCGCTGCCGTCGGCGGTGAATGCGATCGTGGCGATGCCGGAAGTGTTCCGCTGCCGTTCGTTGAGCGGCGACATCGATTTGCTGGTGGAGATCGCCGGCGACGATATCGCGCAGATCAACCGGATCCGCGACCGCGTGGCGCAAGTGCGCGGCGTGACCGACGTGATGACCTCGTTCGTTCTGAACCGCGACAAGGACGGACCGGTTTAGTGGCTGCTCAACGCAGAAAGTCAGTCAGCGCTTTTCCGTAGACGGGATCCTCGCCGAGGTCGTTGTGACCCGCGCTGGGCAGCACGATCACCTGCGGAGGCTTGCGCAGCGAGGTGATTAGGCGCTCGGTGTTGGCAGCGGGAATCACTTCGTCGCGGCCGGCCCGGATTACCAGCAGAGGACCTTGGTAATCGGCCAGATTCGCGACCGAATCGTAGCGATCCGTCGCCAACCAACGTACCGGCAACCAGCGGTAATGCATTTGGCCCACATCGGCTAAGGTGTCGAAAGGCGTGATCAGAACCAGACGATCGATCGGCCGTTTCGACGCGACATGAGCGGCGACACCGCTGCCGAGACTGCGGCCGATCACCGCGACCGGCTTTTCGGGATGCTCGGACTGGGCCCGATCGAAAACGGCCAATGCGTCGGCGAACAAGGCCGGTTCGCTCGGCTCGCCGTCGCTGGCGCCGTATCCGCGGTACGCCACCAGATACACGGTATGGTCCGGAAACCAGCGCAGGAAATCGTCGCGGTTGTTCTGGATGCTCTCGCCGTTGCCGCCGAAATAGACGATGGCCTTCGCTTTGCCGGGGTTGAGCAGCCAACCGCGCAGCACGATCCCTTCGCGTTGCATCTCGAAATCGGTCTGCGCCGCGTCGACCCGAGTGAATTGCGGGTAATAAATCATGCCGCGCTGGTTGAAATAGAGCAGGGCGCAGATCGCTGCGTAGGCCAGAAACGCCAGGACGAGCAAAGATCCGACGACCTTCATGGCGATCAAACCTTGGGATGCGCCCGTTGCGCCGCATCGAACGCGGCCAATTGCTCCGGCGTCGCATCACGCTGGTGACGCGCCTTCCATTCCGCGAACGGCATGCCGTAGATCGCTTCGCGGGCCTCGTCCTTGCTCATTGCGATGCCGCGCGCCTCGGCGGCTTCGCGGTACCAGTCGGAGAGGCAGTTGCGGCAGAAGCCGGCCAGGATCATCAGGTCGATGTTCTGCACGTCCGGGCGGTCCTGCATCAGGTGCTGGATCAGGCGGCGGAAAGCGGCGGCTTCCAGAAGGGTGGTTTCGTGGTCGGTCATGGCGCAGTCCTGCTTTTCGTAGAGTCGAGCCTGCTCGCCTGCTCTTCTTTATTGCCTCCGATCCGCTCCGCAAAAAGCAGTCGAGCAGGCTCGACTCTACAAGATCGACAGCGGCTTCCGCTGGGATGACGGAACGGGGACAATAGCGGCCTTCGACTCTATCGCAGCGACCGCTCGCACCGCATGCCCGCAAAGATCCTGGACGGCAAACGTATCGCCGACGAACTGCTGGCCGACCTCAAGCGTCAGGTCGACGCGCGCATCGCCGCTGGCAAGGCGCCTCCGGGGCTGGCAGTGGTGCTGGTGGGCAGCGATCCGGCCTCCCAATCCTACGTGCGCAACAAGCGGCGTGCGGCGGGCATCGTCGGCATCCGCGCCTTCGATTTCGACCTGCCGGCCGGGACCACGGAAGCCGAATTGCTGGATTTGATCGACCGCCTGAACGCCGATCCGGCCGTCCACGGCATCCTGGTCCAGCTGCCGTTGCCAGGGATTCCCGACGCGACCCGGCTCATCCACCGGATCGATCCGCGCAAGGACGTGGACGGTTTCCACCCCGAAAACGTCGGCCACCTGGCCCTGCGCCAGTTCGGCCTACGGCCCTGCACGCCGCGCGGCATCACCACCTTGCTGGCCTGGACCGACCGGCCCGTGCGGGGCCAGTCGGCCACCATCGTCGGGGTCAGCAACCACGTCGGCCGGCCCATGGCGCTGGAACTCCTGATCGCAGGCTGCACGGTCACCAGTTGCCACAAATTCACCCCGCCGGACGTGCTGCGCCGGCATATCGGTGAGGCCGACATCCTGGTTGTGGCGGTCGGCAAGCCCAGCTTGGTTCCGGGCGAATGGGTCAAGCCGGGGGCTGTGGTGATCGATGTCGGTATCAATCGGCTGGAAGACGGCCGCCTGGTCGGCGACGTCGGCTTCGCCCCGGCCGCCGAGCGAGCCAGCTGGATCACGCCCGTGCCGGGCGGGGTGGGGCCGATGACGGTGGCCACGCTGATGCAGAACACGCTCGAGGCGGCGGAAGCGGCCGAGATTTGAAAGCCCCTCTCCCCCGGGAGAGGGGTTGGGGTGAGGGTTCGGCGAAGCGATGGTGTTGAATTTTGCGGTGCGAATCGTCGGCTAACGATCCATGCCGCGACCGGAATTCAGTGTCGCTTCGCCGCACCCTCATCCGGCGCTTCGCGCCACCTCGCTTCGCGCCCAGCCCTTGCGCATAGCGCAAGGGCGTTCGGCCGCGCGCGAGCCAGTGGCTCGCAAGCAACGCGTCCTCACCCCGATGGGAGAAGGACTAAAACGCGGTACAATGGCGCGCTTCTCCCCTCCGGACCGCCCATGCTGCGCATCCAGGCTGAAGCGCTCACCTACGACGACGTCTCCCTCGTCCCCGCGCATTCCACCGTCCTGCCCAAGGACGTCTCGCTCGCGACACGTCTCACCCGCGAGCTGCGCCTGAATCTCCCCATCGTGTCCGCGGCCATGGACACCGTCACCGAAGCCCGGCTGGCGATCGCCATGGCGCAATTGGGCGGCATCGGCATCGTCCACAAGAATCTCTCCTTCGAACAACAAGCGGCCGAGGTCGCCAAGGTCAAGAAGTTCGAAGCCGGCGTGATCAAGGAACCCTTCACCGTCGGTCCGGAAACGACCATCGGCGAAGTGCTGAAACTGACCCGCGCCCGCAACATCTCCGGCGTGCCCGTGGTCGACGGCGGCCAGCTGGTCGGCATCGTCACCGGCCGCGACATGCGCTTCGAAACCAAGCTCGACGATCCGGTCCGCCACATCATGACCAAGAAGGATCGCCTGATCACCGTGCGCGAAGGCGCCAGCGACGAAGAAGTGCTGCAATTGCTGCACAAGCACCGCATCGAGAAGGTGCTGGTGATCAACGACGGCTTCGAGCTGCGCGGCCTGATCACGGTCAAGGACATCCAGAAGAAGCGCGACAATCCCAGCGCGGCTTACGACAGCAGCGAACGCCTGGTGGTGGGCGCCGCGGTCGGCGTCGGCGGCGACACCGAGCAGCGCATCGAAGCGCTGGCCGCGGCCGGCGTGGACGTGATCATCGTCGATACCGCGCACGGCCACTCGCAGGGCGTTATCGAGCGCGTCGCCTGGGCGAAGAAGCACTTCCCGCAGCTGCAAATCATCGGCGGCAATATCGTCACCGGCGACGCGGCCAAGGCGCTGGAAGACGCGGGCGCGGACGCGGTGAAGGTCGGCGTCGGCCCGGGTTCCATTTGCACCACGCGCATCGTCGCCGGCGTCGGCGTGCCGCAGGTGACCGCGGTGTCGATGGTGGCCGAAGCGCTGCAAGATCGCATCCCGCTGATCGCCGACGGCGGCATCCGTTATTCGGGCGATATCGGCAAGGCCATCGTGGCCGGTGCGTCCACGGTGATGGTCGGCGGCCTGTTCGCAGGCACCGAGGAATCGCCGGGCGAAACCGAACTGTTCCAGGGCCGCAGCTACAAGAGCTACCGCGGCATGGGTTCGCTGGGCGCGATGGAGAAGGGCAGCAAGGATCGGTATTTCCAGGACGCTTCCGATGCCGATAAGTTGGTGCCGGAGGGCATCGAAGGCCGCGTGCCGTATCGCGGGCCGCTGAGCGGCGTGGTGCATCAACTCGCCGGCGGTTTGCGCGCGACGATGGGTTATGTGGGCTGCGCGACGATCGAAGAGATGCGCAAGAAGCCGTCTTTCGTGAAGGTTACCGGCGCAGGACAGCGCGAGAGTCACGTGCACGATGTGCAGATCACCAAGGAACCGCCGAATTACAGGATGGGTTGAAGCGGCTCTTGCTTTTAAGCCGTCATTCCCG
>DATFFH010000107.1:0-8951 GCA_035250245.1 Luteimonas sp.
GCGGCTGAAGCCGCTCCCACAAAAAATAAAGTTAGGCGGAAGCCGTCAGAACAAGCCGTCGAACCAGCGCGTCGCCATGGCAACCAGATTGCCGGAGAGTATTCCGAAGAAACCGATGGCGACGATGCCCGCCGCCCACGCCAACAGCATCAGCGCTCCGTCCCGCTCGAGCAGGGCGAAGGCGAACATGAACATCAGCGCGCCGAATAGATAGTTGGTGAAAGGAATCGGCAGCGACAGCAACAGGCCCAGCAGCACCAGCAGCAAGCCGGTGAAGAAGTTCGCCAGCGGATGATCCAGCACCGCGGGCAACCGCGGTTTGACCAGCCGCTCCAGCCGCGCCAGCCAGGGCGAGATGCGCTGGTTGAAACTCACCAGCAGTTTGCGGTGCGGGCCGCGGTCGGCAAGGAAGCCGGGCAGCCAGGGCTTGCGCAGCAGGAACAGCAACTGCGCGCCGACCAGCATCACCAGCGGTCCACTCAGCGCGCCGGCCAGACCGGGGATGGGAATGAACGCCGGCAGCGTGGCGACCATCAGCAGCATGCCGAACGTGCTGCGGCCCAGGTCGGCGAGCACGTGGCGCAGGGTCAGCACTTCCTCGGGATCGCCCACCGCCAGCGCGTCGAGCAGCGCACGCGTGCCCGGTTCGCGCGGCTTCTTCTGCTTGTGCGCGCGCTCAGTCGTCATCGTCTTCGCGTTCCGGTTCGGCGCGCCGCGTCAGCAGCAGCTTGTCCACGCGCGGGCCGTCCAGATCGACCACTTCGATCCGCCAGCCGTCCCAGTCGAAATGCTCGCCCGCGTGCGGGATGCGGCCGAAGCGCGCGATCGTCATGCCGGCGGCGGTGTGGTAGTCGTGCTCTTCTTCGTCCGGGAATTCGCTGACGCCCATCAGTTCGCGCAATTCCTCGATCGACAGCGCGCCATCGACCAGGTAGGAACCGTCTTCGCGGCGCACGACCAGCGCTTCCTCGTCGTCGGTTTCGGCCGATTCCAGGCGGCCCAGCACCGCGCCCATCACGTCGGTGACGGTGACCAGGCCCTGGATGTCGCCGTATTCGTCCACCACCAGCGCCAGCGATTGCTGCTCTTCGCGGAAAATCTCCAGCAGCTTCATCGCGTGGGTGGATTCGGACACGAACAGCGACGGGCGCAGTTCGCGGAACAGTTCGGGCGCGGTTTCGTCCAGGCGGTCGAGCAGGGATTTCACTTCCAGCACGCCCAGCACGTCCTGGTCGTTGCCGCGGTAGACCGGATAACGCGAGAACGGCGTCTCGCGCATCGCTTCCAGGTTTTCCGCGAACGGCGCGGCGGCGTCGAGCCAGGCGATGCGCATGCGCGGCGTCATCAGGCTTTCGGCGGTGCGGTCGCCCAGGCGCAACACGCGGTTCATCATGTTGCGTTCGTGCGCGTCGATCACGCCCTGCTCGTGGCTTTCGCTCACCAGCAGGCGGATTTCCTCTTCGGTGATGGCGTTGCGGGCGTCGTCCTTGATGCCGAGCAGGCGCAACACGGCGCGGTTGATCGAACCCAGCGCGAACACCACGGGTTTGGCCGCAGTCGCCAGCATGTCGAGAGGGATCGCGACTACGCTGGCGATGCCTTCCGAGTTGGTCAATGCCAGGCGCTTGGGTATCAACTCGCCGAAAATCACCGAGCAAGTGGTGATCAAGACTACCGAGGTGGTAATGCCGATCGGTTGGGCGTATTTGCCTGCGAACGGAAGCGAACCGCCCAGCCACTCGGCGATGATCTCGCCCAACGCGTCGCCGCCCAGCACGCCGGTCAGGATGGTGATCAGACTGATGCCGATTTGGATCGTGGACAACAGGTTGTCCGGATGCTCCGCCAGGGCCAAGGCTTTCTGTGCTCCGCGGCTGGGGTGCTGGGGATCCTCGGCCATTTGCTTCAAGCGCAGCTTGCGCGAGGTCATCAGCGCCATCTCCGACAGGGCGAAGAAGGCGTTCAGCGCGATCAGGAACGCGACGATCAGTATTAGCTGGAGCACGCGGGGGCTTCGCTCAGCGTCGGGGCGGACAGGGTGCCGGAATGGGGGTGGGCCGCGACAGGGTCGGCGGCGGGCAGGGGCGAGGGCGTTCGGTCGTCGTCCATAGGCTGCGCCAGGGCGCCCAGGCATGATAACAGGGCCGGACGCGGGGTCCGGGACAGGTTCAGGGGTGACGGTAATGCCGGAACCGTCACGATCCCGTCATAATTGCGCCTTCGATCCGACCTTTAGCCATCGGGAAGGCCCACGCGATGTTCTCCCTGCAGACGATCTTCGGCTCCGGCAAGCAGTTCTTCACCCTGTTCGACGAAGCCGCCCAGGCCGCCTACGACAGCACCCGGGCCCTGCACGCGATGATGAAGTCGACCGACCGGCAGCCGGCCCTGGATGCTTTCAAGCTGGCCCGCCAGCGCGAGCGGACGGCCTCGGACAAGATCGGCCAGGCCTTGGTCGACAGCTTCATGACCCCGTTCGAGCGCGAGGACATCGAAGCGCTGGGTTCGGCCTTGTACAAGATCCCCAAGCAGGTGGAGAAATTCGCCGACCGCTACTCGCTGGCCACGCGCCACTTGGAAGGCATCGATTTCGCGCCGCGCGCGGCGATGCTGGAACAGGCCGCCGGCGTGGTGGTGGAAATGGTGGCCGAGCTGCGCAAGATGAACATCGACCGCATGACCGCGCTCAACGAAAAGCTGCGCGCGATCGAGAACGAGGCGGACCGGCTGATGCTGGAGCTGTACCGCGACATCTATTCCGGCAAGCTCGACAACCTGCAGATGTTCCTGCTGAAGGAGTTCTTCGAGATATTGGAGAAGGCGATCGACCGTTGCCGCGAAGCCGGCGTGGTCGCCTACCAAATCGTGCTGAAGAACAGCTAAGGGCCGCGCGCGATGCTGACCCTCGTGCTGGTGGTGATCCTGGCCGCGCTCGTGTTCGAGTTCATCAACGGCTTCCACGACACCGCCAACTCCATTGCGACCGTGGTCGCGACCAAAGTGCTGTCGCCGGGGCAGGCGGTGATGCTGGCCGCGATCACCAACCTGGTCGGCGCGTTGACCGGCACCGCGGTGGCCAAGACCATCGCGTCGGGATTGATCGACACCGAAGTGGTCAACGTCACCTCGCAGGTGATCCTGTGCGCGTTGGGCGGCGGCATCATCTGGAATCTGATCACGTGGTGGAAAGGTTTGCCGTCGTCGTCTTCGCATGCGCTGATCGGCGGCCTGTGCGGCGCGGCGCTGGCGGCCGCGCACAACAACTGGGCGGCGCTGATCTGGTCGCAACCGGTCGGCGACTGGGCCAAGAACAAGGGCCTGTTGTGGAAAGTGCTGCTGCCGATGGTGTCTTCGCCGATCGCCGGGTTCGTGCTCGGCGTGTTGGTGATGCTGCTGCTGTGGGCGATCATCGCGGCGATGTCGCGCGCCGGAGGTTTGCTCGCGCGATTGGCGCGGCCGCGCTGGGTGAACGCTTTCTTCGGCAAGGCGCAATTGGTGTCCGCGGCCTATATGGGCTACGCGCACGGCCATAACGACGCGCAGAAAACGATGGGCATCATCGCTTTGGCGCTGTTCGGCGCCGAAGCGAGCGGCGCGTTGAACGAATTGCCCTCATGGCTGGCGTTCATGCATCCGGGCGCGGCCGGCGAGCAGGACATCGCCACGTGGATCGTGCTGACTTGTGCGGTGGTGATGGCGCTCGGCACCGCGGCGGGCGGCTGGAAGATCATCAAGACCCTCGGCCACAAGATGGTGAAGCTGCATCCCATCCACGGTTTTGCGGCGGAGACCAGTTCGGCGACCATCCTCACCCTGGCGGCGCATTTCGGCATGCCGGTGTCGACCACGCACAGCATCTCCACCGCGATCATGGGCGTGGGCTTCGCCAAGAATCCGCGCGCGCTGAAGTTCGGAGTCATCGAACGGATCGTGTGGGCGTGGATCCTGACGATTCCCGCGGCGGGCGGCATAGCCTATGGGTTGCTCAGGTTGCTCGAAGCCCTGGGCTGGGCCTGAGGCTTTGTAGAGCGGAGCTTGCTCCGCTGCATTCGCCTTGGGTTTCGTAGGTGCGAATTCATTCGCACGCTCTCGCGGCAAAAGCGTGCGAATGAATTCGCACCTACGAAAAGCAAGTCCGTAGCTCGGGTGGGAGCGAAGCGATACCCGGGATGCCTCGCGACTTGGCCCCGGGTATCGCTTCGCTCCACCCGGGCTACAGCAGATCGCCGCCGGCGGACAGCGCGTGCTCGATGCGGTCGCCCATGCCGCCGATCTCCAGCACCAGCCGGTCGACTTCGGCCGGCGACAAGGCGTCGTACGGACGGTTCTCGCACAGCTGCAGATAAGGCACGCCGTCCAGATCGCCGATGGCCAGATAGCCGACCCGGCTTTCCCAGTTGAAGGCCAGCGCGCGGCGTGCGTCGACGCCGGTGATCGGTGCGATGGTGGTGGCCACGCGCAGATAGGTACGCTCGTCGTCGTCGTGGATTTCGGACAGGAAGATCGACTGATGCCGGCGGCCGCCGTCCAGCGACAGCTCTACGCAGACCACGTAAGGCTCCTGCATGGTCAGGCGGAAGCCGGAAGAAGCCAGGTGGCTGCGGATCTGTTCGAAATTCTGCATCGGGACCGGAAAAGCGCGGGGAAGTTGCCGCTATGCTAATCCCCTATGGCCGACCTGTCTTCCGCCAAGCGCATTTTGGCCGCCATCCGCGCGATTCCGCGCGGTCAAGTGGCCGGTTACGGCGAAGTGGCGCGGCGCGCCGGCTTACCGGGACGGGCGCGACTGGTGGCGCGGTTGTTGAGCGAAAACGCGGATCCGAAGCTGCCGTGGCACCGCGTACTGCGTTCGGACGGACGGATTGCGTTTCCCGATGGCTCCAAAGGCCATGCCGAACAAACGCGCCGGCTGCGTGCAGAAGGCGTGTGGGTGGAGAAAGGCAAAGTGAAAGGGCTCAAAGCCGCGGCGACGATCGACGAGCAGATTTGGGGCCTGCCGCCGGAGTAAGCATTGTCTTTATCCCTCTCCCTTTTTACGGGAGAGGGATAGGCGCGAAGCGCCAGGGAGAGGGTCCGGCTTTTGGCGGATAGTCAAGTAAGCGCGTATCCGCTGTTTGAGAGAACTCGCCAAAAGCCGAACCCTCTCCCTGGCCTTCGGCCTGTCCCTCTCCCGAAATGGGAGAGGGACAAAGCAGGCTAGCGCCTAAACCACGCGGCGATGCTGAAGCGTTCGCGCGTCGCCGGCAGCACTTCGTGCTCCAGTTCGCTTCGGAAACAGACCGAAGTTCCGGTCCGCGGCGCGACATCGGTCACGCCGTTCTCCATGTGCAAGCGCAATGCGCCGCCGTCTTCCGCGTGCCAATCTTCGTTCAGATAGGTCACCCACGACAGCACGCGCGCGTCGTCGTCGCGGAAACGGTCGCGATGGCGCGCGTAACCGCTGCCGGACGGGTAGGCGGCATAGTGCGCTTCGACCTCGCGCAATCCGGCGAACAGGATGCGGTTGAATTCGCCGCGCAATCGGTCCAGCGCGGCCAGGAATTCGCGCGCGGCGTCGCCGCAGCGGGGATCGTTCAGCCACAGCGTCGCATCGCCGCGGATGTCCGGCCGCAGGCTGCGTGCGAGGTCTCGGCCGACTGCGGCTGCTTGCAGCGCGCCCGATGCCTGCAGGCGCGACAGGTCGGCTCGCAGCGCCCGCAAGCCCTCGGGCGCGAAAAAGCCGCTGATTCGGCAGGCGCCATGTTCGGCCACCGCCTCGGCGATGGCCGCGCCGTCGGCATCGATCTCGGGCAGGGCGGACATGCGGCTATGATAGCCGCGCCCCCGATTGGAGCCGCCATGTTCTCCCGACTCCCGCCGATCACCCAGGCGCTGTTGATCATCAACGGCCTCGCCTTCGCTCTGCAGTACATGCTGGGCAATGAAACGTTCGCCGCTTTCATGCTGTGGCCGATCGGGGATGTCGGTTTCGACGCGTACGCGCCCGAGCAAAGTTTCCTGCCGTGGCAACTGCTGTCCTACGGCTTCTTGCATGGCAGCTTCACCCATCTGGCGTTCAACATGCTGGCGCTGCTGATGTTCGGCGCGCCGCTGGAATACACCTGGGGCAATCGGCGTTTCTTGGCGTACTACCTGGTTTGCGTGGCCGGCGCGGGCTTGTGCCAGTTGCTTGTGTCGTCTTGGACCGTGGCGCAAGGCGGCGGGGCGTATCCGACGTTGGGCGCCTCCGGCGGCGTATTCGGTCTGCTGCTCGCTTACGGCATGCTGTTTCCGAACCAGCGCGTCATGCTGCTGATCCCGCCAATTCCGATGAAGGCGCGCACGCTGGTGATCGTGTACGGCGTGATCGAGCTGCTGATGGGCTTCACCGGCTTGCAGCCGGGTGTGGCGCATTTCGCGCATCTGGGCGGCATGCTGTTCGGTTGGCTGCTGATCCGTTATTGGCGCGGGCAGCCGCCGTTCGGCAAGGGCGGGCCGCGGCGGCCGACGATCGTGCGCTGAGCGCGGCTCTGGATACTCGGCCTGGAAGAAGAGCTCGCGGCTGAAGCCGCTCTCACAAAGAGCGAGCGCGGCCGCGGCTTTTGTAGAGTCGAGCCTTGCTCGACTGCTTTTCAGCGACGTCGACCCAGCAAGAAGAGCTGTCGAGCAGGGCTCGACTCTACAAAAACGGTCGGCCCGGCAAGAAGAGCAGTCGAGCAAGGCTCGACTCTACAAAGCGGTCGGCCCGGCAAGAAGAGCAGTCGAGCAAGGCTCGACTCTACAAAAGCGGGTGAGCCGCTGGGTCTATGATCAGCGCCAGATCGACAACTGCTCCGCAGCTGCCTTCTGCATATTCGTCGCCGCCTTGCACTTGTACGCTTCGCCGAATGCCGGCTGGTTGATCAGCGGGCCGTTCGCGCGCCATTTGCCCGGCGCATGCACATCGCTGGCGGACAAGACCTTGGCGGCTTCGGCGCTGTTCTCCTGTACCCACAAGCCGGCCCAGGCTTTGAAGAAGGCCTGCTTGCCCGCTTCGGTGGCGGCCGCAGCGTCGCTGGCGAAAGCCTGATAGGCGATTTCGACGCCCGCCAGATCCGCCATGTTCTCTTCGGCGGTCTGGCGGCCGTTGACTTTGACGCCGCTCAGGCCCGGATAGGCGTAGCCGTCGTACTGCGCGGCCAGCTTGTTGGCCTTGTCTTGCCAAGCGGCGTCGTCGGCCGGCGTCCACCAGCTCTTCAGTCCGCCGCCGGCATCGACCAGACGGCCCTTGATGTCGACCGCGTGGCTGAGTTCGTGGCCGACCAGCGCGCCGAACGTGCCGAATTGCGTGGCTGCGTCCTTGCTCATGTCGAGCACCGGCGCCTGCAGCATCGCCGCGGTGACGATCAAGCGGTTCTGGGCGATGTCGTAAGCCAGCGCCGGCTGCTGCGGCAGCACGTCCCAACGGCGGTCGGCGTTGTTCTGGCCGATCCGCTTCATCTCTTCGCGATTGCGCCAGGTGGAAGCGATCAGCATGTTGCCGCCGAAGCTGCCGCGGCCCATCGGCTGTACGCTGTAATCCAGGTCGCGGTTCGGCGTGCCGACTTCGATCTTCAGGTCGTTGAGCTTCTTCTTGGCTTCGGCCTTGGCTTCGGCGCTCATCCACGCGCTGCGCTCGACGTCGGCGGCCAGCGCTTCGCGCACCTGCTTGGCGATCGCTTCGGCGCGCGAGTCGGTGGCGGCGGGCAGGTAGCGCGCCGCGTATTCGCGGCCGAGCATCGGGCCGGCGGCGGTGTTGATCGCGTCCAGCACGTCCTTCCAGCGCGGCTCCGGTGCGGTTTCGCCGCGCAGCAGGCGGCCGCGGAAATCGAACTCGGCGTCGCGGAAGGGCTTGGACAGGTAGGGCGCCATCGCATTGCCGACCTGGAAGCGCAGATAAGCCTTCCACTGCGCCGGCGGTAGCGAGCCGACCAGGTTGTCGATCTGCGCGAACAATTGCGGATTGGCCAGCGATACGGTGTCGTTCGAAACGCCCTGCACCTTCAGGAAGTCGGCCATCTGCAGCCGCTTGTACTGCTTGGCCAGCGCGGAGGCGGCCATCGGCGCGTAGTTCGTGCGCGGATCGCGGAACGAGGTGAGCGGCTTGGAGGCCTGCGCGATGCGCGTTTCCAGGTCGATCACCGATTTCGCATCCGCTTCCAACTGCGCCTGCGGCGTGCCGGTCAGAGTGAGGATGCGCTTGACGTAATCGGTGTAGCGCACCATCAGCGCCTTGGTGTCGGCGTCGCCGCGAGTGTAGAAGGCGGGATCGGGCAGGCCCAGGCCGCCCTGGCTGAAATAGCCGATGTGGCGGTCGAGCTTGGCCAGGTCGATGTCCGGGCCGAAATTGAACACGACCGGGATGCCGACCTGGTGCAGGGCGGCGATCGACGGCGGAATGTCCTTGGCTTTCTTGATCGCGTCGATGCGGCCCAGCAGAGGCGCGATCGACTTGCCGCCGTCGGCTTCCACCGCGGCCTCGTCCAGGCCGCTGGCCCAGAAATCGCCGAGCAGCTTCTGCACGTTGCCCTGCGGCGTGCGCATGGCCGCATCCAGCAGATCGCGTTGCTGTTGCAGGCTGCGCTCGCGCATCTCGCCCAGGGCGCTGACCGAGCCTTCGCCGGCGACGACGGTGTGGCTCTTCAGCCAGTCGGCGTTGCTGAAGCTGTAGAAATCCGTGCAGGCCGTAGCCGCGGGCGCTTTCTTGGCGGGGGCCGCCTTCTTTTTCTTGGCCGCGTCGGCGTCGTGGACGGCGAGGGTGGCGGCGAGGGCGGCGGTCAGGGCCAGGACGAGCGGGCGGGCTTGGAGCATCGCGGTTTCCATCGCTTGGGATCGCGCCAGTCTAGGGCCTGTTAGCGCTATTGGGATAGGCCACGTTGCTGCGTCCGGTCGCCAGGGGGCCGTGCGCGGCGCAGCGGCAGGCTGGCCGCCTGCTCAAGCCGCGCGCGGCCCCC
>DATFFH010000108.1:0-40009 GCA_035250245.1 Luteimonas sp.
CGCGCAGGACGCCGCGGCCGCTCCGCCACCTCCGCCACCGGCCCAGGACATGCCACCGCCGCAGGCGCCAGTCACGGTGAATTCGTTGCCGCCCGATTCGGTTGTCGGCGAATACAAGATCGACTTCGCCGCGATGGACAAGAACGGCGACGGCAACCTCAGTCGCGCCGAGGCCCGCTCGAACGCGACATTGACTCAGGAATTTCGCGCAGTCGACGTCGACAACAACGGCCGGCTGAGCAAGAACGAATTGAAAGGCTGGATGTAGGGTGGGCCTTGGCCCACCAGCGCCCTGTCGACGGTCTCGACCATAACCGTCGAATAGGGTCGCCGCTAGCTGAAACGCTTCGTTCGTTGCTTGTCGCGGATGGGAGATGGCGATGGTGGGCCAAGGCCCACCCTACGCCGACAATCCCGCCGCCCGCCGCCATAAACCGTGCGAAACCATCGGCACACGGTCGGCGATGCCCAACAGAGGCCCGCGCAACAACGTCGCCGCGACACCGTCGTTCGAAAACACGCGATTGATCCCGTCGAAAGCGTAGGCCGCGGCTGCGTTCTCGCTCTTGCGCTCGCGGGCCCAGCGCGTCAGGCGTTGGGGCGAAAGGAAATCCGCGCGACGCGTCTTCGCCTTTGCGAACACCTCGCACAAGGCCGAAACGTCGCGCAGTCCCAGGTTCACGCCCTGCCCCGCCAACGGATGCACCACGTGCGCCGCATCGCCGATCACCGCGATGCGGCCGACCGCGTAGTCGCGCGCGAGCTGACGGCGCAGCGGAAACGCGACGCGTTTGCCGAGCGGAACCGTCTTGCCGAGTCTTGCGCCGAATGCCGACGTCAGTTCGGCCCCGAAGCTGTCATCGTCGAGCGCCACGATCCGCGCCGCTTCGGCCTCCGGCAAAGTCCAAACGATGGAACTCGACCCGTCCGCGCAAGGCAGAAACGCTAGCGGCCCGGTCGGCAAGAATCTCTGCCACGCCGTGCTTTCGTGCGGACGCTCGGTGCGCACGTAAGCGACCACGCCGCGCTGCGCATAGCCGTGCGTATCCACCTCGAGACCCGCCAAAGCGCGCACGCTGGATTCGGCGCCATCGGCGGCGATCGCCAGGTTCGCTTCGACGCGGGTGCCGTCGTCCAAGCGCAATCGCACGCCGTCGTCCAACTGCTCCAGCGCCTCCACCTTCGCCGGGCAGGACACGCGCACGCCGGCCGCGGACAGCGCCGCCCATAATTTGTCCACCAATAAACCGTGCTCGACGATCCAGCCAAGCTCAGCGCGCCCGAACGCGTCTGCGTCGAAAGCCAATTCGCTGCCGCCGGCCGCATCCCACACGCGCATGCGCCGGTACGGCTGCGCACGCGCGGCGACCACTTGCGGCCATACGCTCAGCCGCCGCAACAAAGCGGCGTTGTCCGGCGCGAATGCATAGACGCGCAGATCGGGGCGCTCCGCCTGCCAGGGCGGCGGCGCTTGCGCTTCGATCAATGCGACTTCCAGGCCAAGATCGGCCAAGGCCAGCGCGCAAGCGGCGCCGACTACGCCGCCGCCGACAACGGCGGCATCCAAGCGTCCGCGACGCGCGCTCATCGGCACAGCTCCGGCACGTCGCCGCGGAAACCCATCGCGCCGCCGACCAGGAACCCTTGCGCGGAAGGCACCTTGTCCAAGGCCAGCAAACCGAGGCTGCGCAGCGGCCGCAGCCACGGCGCGGGATTGGCGGTCAACCGCGCCAAGCCGTCGGAGAAAGCGAGCGTGCGTTCGCGGTCTTCACGGCGGCGCGCAGCGTAGGCATTCAACAGATCGGCGGCGCCCGGATCGGCGGCGCCGTCGCGCGCGATCCGCGCTTCGATCAGCTCGGCCAAAGTCAGCGCATCGCGCAAACCCAGGTTGAAGCCTTGCGCGCCGATCGGATGCAAAGTCTGCGCCGCATTACCGACCAGCACCGCGCGCGCCGCGGTGGTTTTGTCCGCGACCACGCCGATCGCCGGATACACGCTGCGCGGTCCGATCGCCAGCAACTTGCCGGTGCGCCAGCCCAGCGCGTCTTGCAAGCGTTCCAGCCAGGCCGCATCGTCCAGCGCCGCAACCGCATCGGCTTGCTCGCGCGCGACCGCGTGGACCACGCCGAAATGGCCGTCGCCGCGCGGCAGCAGCGCGGTTGGGCCGTCGTCGCCGAAACGTTCGTAGGCGGTGCCGTCGGGCGCGCGTTCGGCGCGCAGGCGCGCCACAAACAGGGTCTGCGCGTAATCGCGTTCTTCGTGGCCGATGCCGAGCGCAGCGCGCAGCCCGCTGCGCGTGCCGTCGGCAGCGACAAGCAGTTTCGCCTCGACGGTCCGCTCGGTGTCGCCTTCGGCGATCCGGATGCCGCGCCCGCTTTCGGTTTCGGCTTCGATGCCCAGGAAACGCGCAGGCCGGTAACGGGTGAAACGGCGAAGCTCGTCGAGCCGGCTTTCCAGCGCCTTGCCGAAATCGCTGGCCACCACCACCTGCCCGAATTCGTCGCGGCCGTAGTCGGCGGCTTGCAGACGGACCCGTCCGAAATCGCCGCGGCGGCTGACCTGGATCCGGCGGATCGGCCCGGTCGGCGCGGCCAGCTTCTGCATCACGCCCAACGCGCTCAGCGCGCGGACCGTGGCCGCCGCGAAACTGAGGTTGCGCTCATCGAACACCGCCGGCATCACGCCGACAGGCGTGGCCTCCACCAGCGCCGTGTCCAGCCCCAGCCGGTCCAGCGCGATCGCCAGGCTGGCGCCGACCAGGCCGCCGCCGACGATGATCACGTCGTGTTTCGCCTTCATCTCGCCATGATAAGGCCGCAGCGGGTCCGGTTCGCTAGAATGGGCGCCTGACCTGCACGCCGTGCCCGGAGTCCGCCCCGATATGAATACCGACGCGCCCATGAACAGCAATGCGCAACGCGCCATCGTCCTTTCGCTGCTGGTGCTGCTGATGGCGGCGACCCGGAGCCACGTGTTCTCGCATTTCACGCCGGTGCCCGATGCGTCTTGGGCCGTGTTCTTCATCGGCGGCTTCTACCTGCGCGGCTGGGCGCGCTGGGCGTTCCCGCTGCTGATGGCGCTGGCGGTGGGTATCGACTGGTACGTCATCACCAGCCAGGGCATCGATTTCTGGAGCCATTACTGCGTCTCGCCCGGCTACTGGTTCCTGATCCCCGCGCATCTGGCGATGTGGCTGGGCGGCCTGTGGCTGCGCCGCGGCTACGAAGGCGCGAGCTGGAAGGCGCTGGGCAAGCTGGCGCTGAGCGTGCTGGCGGCGACCGCCGCCTGCCATCTGCTGGCGCAGGGCAGCTTCTACTGGTTGAGCAGCAGCGTCGCCGAACCGACGTTCGCCGGCTGGTGGAAGAACTACAGCGACTGGTTCCTGCCTTATCTGCGCAGTACGGCGATGTTCGTGGCGGTGGCGGCGATCGCGCAGGTCGTGTCCGAGCAGGTCGTCAAGGCCGGCCGCGGCGAAGCGCGGGATTCCGCGCGCCGCTGATGGGCAACCGCCTCAGCAAGATCTACACCCGCACCGGCGACGACGGCAGCACCGGCCTGGGCGACGGCACGCGGGTGGCCAAGGATTCGGCCCGCGTGAGCGCCTACGGCACGGTGGACGAGGCGAATTCGGCGATCGGGCTGCTGCTCGCCGCCGATATCGACGAAGCCATCCGCGATCTGCTGACGACGGTGCAGCATCAGCTGTTCGATCTGGGCGGCGAGTTGTGCATCCCCGGCCACGCGGCGATCTTCGATGCCGACATCGAGGCTTTGGAACAGCATCTGGACCGCTACAACGAACCGCTGCCGCCGTTGAAGGACTTCATCCTGCCCGGCGGCGGCGAAGCGGCCGCGCGCTGCCATTTGGCCCGCACCGTAGTG
This sequence comes from Luteimonas sp., assembly GCA_035250245.1. GTDB lineage: Bacteria > Pseudomonadota > Gammaproteobacteria > Xanthomonadales > Xanthomonadaceae > Luteimonas_C. The sequence goes on from DATFFH010000108.1 coordinate 3,883, forward strand.
CGCCGCGCCGAGCGCGAGACGGTCACGCTGTCGCACCACGATTCGGTGCGGCCCGAAGCGATACGTTACCTCAACCGTCTTTCCGATCTGTTGTTCGTGCTGGCGCGCGTGCTGGCGCGTGCGAGCGGCCACGGCGAAACATTGTGGAAGCACGAGCGCCGCAAGCGCTGAGTCCGATATGGCCGCCAAGCCCGCCGCAGCACGCCTGACCCGAGCGCCGAACCCGATGCCGGCCGCCGTACGCGAAGCCTTGGCGGAACGCGAATTGACCGCGGCCTACGAAAACCGGCCCGCCTATCAGCGCAACGATTACCTGGGCTGGATCGCGGCCGCCAAGCTCGACGTAACCCGCGCCAAAAGGTTGGCGCACATGCTCGAGGAATTGGCCCGCGGCGACGTCTACATGAACATGGCTTGGCGTCCGCGCGTACCGGTACGCTGAAATGGCTGCGAACGCGCCTGTGTTCTTCACTCACGCCGCGTGCTTCGCACACGACACGGGCCCGGGCCATCCCGAGCGCGCCGAACGGCTGGGCGCGGTGATAGACGGTCTGCGCAACGCGTTCGCCGACGCGGATTGGCGCGAAGCGCCGCGCGCGAGCCGCGGCCAATTGCTGCACGTCCACGACCCCGCTTTGCTGGAGATGGTGCTGGAAACCCATCCCGACGGACGCGTAATGCTGGATCCGGACACGGTGCTTTCGCCGGCTTCCGCGGAAGCGGCCTTGCGTGCGGCGGGCGCGGGCGTGGCGGCGGTCGATACGGTGATGAAAGGCGAAGCGCGCAACGCCTTCTGCGCGGTGCGTCCGCCCGGCCACCACGCCACTATCGATGCGGCGATGGGTTTCTGCTTGTTCAATTCGATCGCGGTGGCGGCGCGGCATGCGCTGGACAAGCACGGGCTGACGCGCGTGGCCGTCGTCGATTTCGACGTGCACCACGGCAACGGCACCCAGGCCATCTTCGAAGCCGACCCGCGGGTGATGTACCTGAGCTCGCACCAGTGGCCGCTGTATCCGGACACCGGCCGCGCCGACGAACGCGGCGCCGGCAATATCGTCAACGCGCCCTTGCCCGCCGGCGCGGACGGTTCCGCATTCCGCGATGCGTGGCGCCAGAAGCTGCTGCCGGCGCTCGACGCTTTCGCCCCGCAGCTGGTCCTGGTCTCGGCCGGGTTCGACGCGCACTGGCGCGACCCCCTGGCGCAATTGCGCCTGGTCGAGGACGACTACGCCTGGATCACGCAGCAATTGGCCGCGCTGGCGCAGCGTCATGCGGCGGGCCGGATCGTGTCCATGCTGGAGGGCGGCTACGATTTGGAAGCGCTGCGCGACTGCAGCGTGGCGCACGTCCGCGCCCTGGCTGGCGCCTGAACCTTCATCATTCTCTCGTCGGAGAACCGCTCTTGTGGGAGCGGCTTTAGCCGCGAGCTTTTCGGGGGCGACCAAGCTCGCGGCTAAAGCCGCTCCCACAAAAGCCGAAGCCGCAGCCCGGGCGGGATCAACTTCGACCTGAACAACCTCGGCCGGACCGCGTTGCCCCTCCGCGGGCGATACGGCAAGCTAACGACCGATTTCCGCCACGGACCGCCGCGTGCGCCCTGCTTTCCGCCTGCTCCCGCTGCCGCTCGGCATCGCACTATCGCTGTCCGCGCAGGCGGCCGACCAGGTTCCCGATTGGGGGCTGTGCCCGGTGGACGACGCCATCCCCGCTTTCGCGGGCGCCCCGCCCAAGCTCGCGCCCGGCCAGACGGCCATGCCCCGTAGCGAGCAGCCGACCGACATCGAGGGCGACCGCCTGGGCGGCGTGAAGGACCAGTCGGTCGAATACCAGGGCAACGTCGCCCTGACCCGCGGCGACCAGTTTCTGGGCACCGACAAGCTGACCTACAACGAGGACAGCGAAACCTACGTCGCCGAAGGCAACGTCCGCTACCAGGACGGCGGCATGCGCGTGGTCGCCGACCGCGCCGAGGGCAACCAGGCCAAGGACGAGCACAAGATCGAGGACGTGCGCTACCAGCTGGTCGAACGGCGCGGCAACGGCGGCGCCGACAGCATCGAGCTGGCCGGCGCCAAGGGCCGGATGAACCATTCGACCTACACCACTTGCCCGCCCGGCGACAAACGCTGGGAATTGCGCGCGGCGCGGATCGACGTGGACACCGACAAAGGCATGGGCGTGGCCCGCAACGCGACCCTGCGGATCGGGAAGGTCCCGGTGCTGTACGTGCCCTGGTTCATGTTCCCGATCGACGACACCCGCAAAACCGGTCTGTTGTATCCGTCGATCTCGAATTCGGATCGCAACGGCTTCGATTACCGGCAGCCGATCTACTTCAACCTGGCCCCGAATTACGACCTGACCCTCACGCCGCGGATCATGACCAACCGCGGCGAGTCGCTGGGCGCCGAATTCCGCTATCTGGTGCCGCGCGGCGCCGGCACGATCGCCGGCATGTACATGCCCAAGGACGATCTGCGCGACCGCGATCGCGGTTTCTTCCTGTACAACGGCTACCAGAGCATCAGCCGGCATTGGCAGGCACGCAGCGGCATCGTCTGGATCAGCGATCCGCGCTATTTCGAAGACTTCAGCAACAGCATCAACGGCGTGTCGATCACCAGCGCCTACAGCTATACGGGCCTGTTCGGCACCGGGCGTTACTGGACCAGTTCGATCTACGCCAACCACTACCAGGTGGCCGACCCCTCGCTGACCAAAGCGAACCTGCCCTATTCCAGCAAACCGGCCGCGACGTTCACCTGGGAACAACCGCTTTCCAACTGGTTCACCGCCGGCGTCGACGCCGAAGCGGTGCGCTTCCAGAAAGGCGATGCGACGATCAATTCGCAGCGTTTCGAATTCCCCGGCGGCTCGCGCTTCGATGTGAAGCCCTTCGTTTCCGTGCCGCTGGAAGGCGCGAGCTGGTTCCTGCGCCCGACCGCCGCATGGCGCTACACCAGCTACCGGCTCGACGACGGACTCGCGGGACAACTCGGCACCGACAACCGGCTCACCCGCAGCCTGCCGATCCTGACCGTCGACGGTGGCCTGTATTTCGACCGCGCCTTCCGTTGGCGCGGCGAAGACTATACGCAGACGCTGGAACCGCGGATCTTCTACTTGAACGTGCCCTACCGCGATCAGTCCAAATACCCGGTTTTCGACACCGGCGGCCTGACTTTCAGCTGGGGCCAGCTGTTCCGCGACAACCGCTACTCGGGCGCGGACCGGCAGGCCGACGCGAACCAACTCACCACCGCGATCAGCAGCCGGTTCATCCGCGGTTCGGACGGACGCGAGAAACTGGCGCTCAACTTGGGACAGATCCGCTACTTCGAAGATTCGCGCGTGGGTCTGCCGGGCGAGCCCCTCCTGCAGAAGGGCAAATCGGCGTGGGTGGCCGACGCCGACTGGTCGCCCAGCGACAACTGGAACATCGGCGCTTCCTACGAATGGGATGCGCGGCTGCACCGCGAGAACATGGCCAGCCTGCGCGCGCAGTACCTGCTCAAAGACGATGGCGTGATCAACTTCGCCTACCGGTACCGTCGCAATCCCGCTTTCAACCCCACATTGCCCAAGAGCGAGCTCAACCGCTCGGCGTTGCTCGAACAAGTGGATCTGTCGTTCCTGTACCCGATCGACGACACCTGGAGCCTGGTGGGCCGCTATTACTACTCCATCCTCGACAAGAAGCCGCTGGAAACCATCGCCGGCGTGCAATGGGAAAGCTGTTGCGTGGCCGCCCGCCTGGTGGCACGGCGCTACGTCGAGAACAGCGAAGGCGATTTGAACAGCGGCCTGCTGTTCGAAATCGAACTGAAAGGCCTCGGCTCGGCGGGCCAGGATACGAGGCGCACTTTGCGCCGTGCTATTCTGGGCTATTACCGGGACGACCTCTATCTTGTGCCGCCCAGCACCACCACGGGCCAGAAAGCCGATCCGGATCCCCTGCCATGAATAAAACTTTATTGTCCTTGCTGGCCGCTGTCGCGTTCGCCGGCGCCGCCTCCTCAGCGCAAGCCCAGACCGCCGCATCGATCGACAAGATCGCCGCTGTGGTCGGCGAAGATGTGATCCTGCAGAGCGAACTGGATCGCGCCGTGCGCAACGTGCTGGCCCAGTACGCCAACCGTCAGGACCAGCTGCCGCCGCGCGACGTGCTGGAGAAGCAGGTGCTGGAGCGCTTGATCCTGGTGCGCTTGCAGGTATCCCGCGCCGAGCAGGTCGGCGTCCGCGTCAGCGACGAGGAAGTCGACCAGGCGGTCAACGGCGTCGCCAGCCAGAACGGCATCAGTGTCGATCAGCTGCGCCAGCAGCTGACGTCGGAAGGCATCGGCTACAACGATTTCCGCTCCACCCTGCGCGACGAAATGGTCACCCAGCGCTTGCGTCAGAGCTATGCGCAGGGCCGGATCAACGTGAGCGAAGCGGAAGTGAGCGCGGCGATGGCTGCCCAGGCCAACGCCGGCGCCCAATTCCACCTTGCCCACATCCTGGTCGCCCTGCCCGACGGTGCGACCGCTGAACAGATCGCGGTCGGCCAGAAGAAGATCGATGGCGTCAAAGCCCTCATCGACAAGGGGGAAATGGATTTCGCCGCCGCCGCCGTACGCTATTCGGACAGCCCGAACGCGCTGGAAGGCGGCGACCTGGGTTGGCGCAGCCAGGACGAGATTCCGACCGCCTTCGCCGAGCAGATCCGCAATCTGCAGCCAGGCCAAGTCGTCGGCCCGATCCGCGGCCCGAGCGGCTTCCAGTTGGTGAAGCTGGTCGAAACCCGCGACGCCGCGCAGGGCGGCGGCCAGGTGACGCAATACCAAGCGCGCAACATCCTGATCCGCATCGACGCCGACACCACCGAAGCGCAGGCCAAGGCCAAGCTGGACACCTTGCGCGCCCGCGTGGCCGGTGGCGCCGATTTCGCCGAAGTCGCCAAGGAAAGTTCGGACGACGAGCGCACCCGCGACAAGGGCGGCGACCTGGGTTGGTTCTCGCAGGAAACCTACGGCGCCGACTTCGGCAGCATGGTCGCCGGCCTGCGCGACGGTCAGGTCTCGGAACCGTTCCGCACCTCGGCCGGCTTGAACCTGGTCCAGCGCGTCGCCTCGCGCCAGGCCGACGCCAATACCGACGATACCCGCCGCGCCCAAGTGCGCGAGACGATCGGCCGCCGCAAGCTGGAAGACGAATACAACCGCTTCCTGCGCGAGATGCGCGGCGATGCTTACGTCGACATCCGCAGCGGCGCTGCGGCCGGCCAGACCACGCAACCGCTGCCGACCGAAGCGGCGCCGGCCGAAGTGCCGCGCGCGCAGCGCAAGCCCAAGGTCGATCCGGGCAGCGCCAGCCAACGCTGACATGAATCCGCGGCTTGCCCTGGTCGCGGGCGAGCCGGCCGGCGTCGGCCCCGAGCTCTGCGTGCGTTTGGCGCAGGAGCCCCGTGCCGATCGCCGGCTCGAAGTCTTCGCCGATCCCGATACGTTGCGCGCAGCCGCCGATGCGCTGTCGCTGCCGCTGCGTCTGCGCGATGTCGATGCGCACGCCGGGAATCCCGGCGACATCGTCTTGCGTCCCTTCCCCAACGCCGTGCGCAGCCGTTTCGGCGCGCCCGACCCCGCCAATGCGGTGGCGGTGATCGATGCGCTGACCGCCGCCGCCGACGGCTGCCTGCGCGGCGAGTACGACGGCCTGGTCACCGGCCCCGTGCACAAAGCCACGATCAACGCCGGCGGCATCGCCTACACCGGCACTACCGAGCTGCTGGCCGCGCGCGCCGGCCGCGAAGTGGTGATGATGCTGGCCAACGACATCGTCCGCGTCGCCCTCGCCACGACACACCTGCCGCTGCGCGCGGTCGCCGACGCGATCTCCGGCGAAGGCTTGAAAACGACCCTGCGGATCGTCCACGCCGCATTGCAAAACGACTTCGGCGTCGCCGCGCCGCGGATCGCGGTGCTGGGGCTGAATCCGCATGCGGGCGAGGCCGGGCACCTGGGCCGCGAGGAAATCGACACTATCGCGCCGGCGATGGCCGAACTGGCCGCCGAAGGCCTGTCGCTGATCGGCCCGCTGCCCGCCGACACCGCCTTCCTGCCCGCGAAACTCGCCGGCTTCGACGCGGTGCTGGCGATGTATCACGACCAAGGCCTGCCGGTGCTGAAGTACAGCGGCTTCGAGCGCGCGGTGAACCTCACCTTGGGCCTTCCTTATCCGCGCGTCGCGGTCGATCACGGCACCGCGCTCGATCTGGCCGGCACCGGCCGCGCCGATCCTTCCAGCCTGTTCGCCGCGGTCGAGGCCTGCGCGCGCATCGCCCAACGCAGGCGCGACGCATGAGCGGCTTCACCGAACCGCCGAAGAAATCCTTCGGCCAGCATTTCCTGCACGAGCGCGGGGTGATCGACAAGATCGTTCTGGCGATCGATCCGCAGCCGGGCGACGCCATCGTCGAAATCGGCCCCGGCCAGGGCGCGTTGACCTTGCCGCTGCTGGCCAAGCACGGCGCGCTGACCGCGATCGAATTCGACCGCGATCTGCTGGCGCCGCTGGCCGCCGCCGCGCGCGAGGTCGGCGATCTGACCCTGATCTCCAGCGACGCACTGAACGTCGACCTGACCGCGCTGGCCGCCGGCCAGCGGATCCGCCTGGTCGGCAACCTGCCCTACAACGTGTCGTCCCCGATCCTGTTCCATGCCCTGGACCACGCGGCGGCGATCCGCGACATGCATTTCATGCTGCAGAAGGAAGTGGTCGACCGCATGGCCGCCGCGCCCGGCAGCAAGGTCTACGGCCGGCTCAGCGTGATGCTGCAGGCCTATTGCCGGGTGACGCCTTTGTTCAAGGTGCCGCCGGGCGCGTTCCGGCCGCCGCCGAAGGTGGATTCGGCGGTGGTGCGGCTGGTGCCGCGCGCGGAAGCGGAGATCGGCATCGCCGATCGCGGCCGCTTCGCCGCGATCGTGCGCGCCGCCTTCGGCCAGCGCCGCAAGACGCTGCGCAACGCCTTGCAGGGCGTGGCCGACACGGAAACCATCTCGGCCGCCGGCCTCGAATCCGGCCTGCGCGCCGAACAAGTCGACGTGGCCGGTTTCGTCCGCCTGGCCAACCTGGCTTCGCCGTAGCTCGAACGTTCACGCCGCTCGCTTACACTGTCGGCATGGACAATGCCGATTACGCCTTCGACATCGACGTCGCGACCCGCTACCTGGACGACCAATCCGCGCCGGAAGAAGGCCGCTTCGTATTCGCCTACACCATCCATATCCGCAACCGCGGCCGCGTGCCGGCGCGGCTGCTGGGCCGACGCTGGATCATCACCGACGCCAACGGCAAGGTGGAGGAAGTGCAAGGCGAAGGCGTGGTCGGCGAACAACCCTGGCTGCGGCCCGGCGAGGATTACGAGTACACCTCCGGCGCAGTGCTCGAAACCAGCCTGGGCACGATGCACGGCAGCTACGACATGCTGGCCGACGACGGCACGCGCTTCGACGCGCCGATCCCGGCCTTCACTTTGTCCATGCCGCGCACACTGCACTGAGAACGGCGCGATGGCGGTCTGGGCAATCGGCGACCTACAGGGCTGTTACGAACCGACGCGGCGGCTGCTCGACCGGATCAATTTCGATCCCGCTGCCGATCGGCTGTGGTTCTGCGGCGACCTGGTCAACCGCGGCGGCGAGTCGCTGGAAACATTGCGCCTGGTGCATTCGCTGCGCGCCAACGCGGTGACGGTGCTCGGCAACCACGATCTGTCGCTGCTGGCGATCGCCGAGCGCCGGCCGGAGGACCAGCGCAAGGTCAATCCGGACCTGCAACGCGTGCTCTTCGCCGAAGACCGGGACGTGCTGCTCGACTGGCTGCGCTCACAACCTCTATTGCATATCGACCGCGCGCTCGGCTGGATGATGGTCCACGCGGGCCTGGCGCCGAAATGGACGGTTTCGCTGGCCGAGAAGCACGCACGCGAAGTCGAGCAGCGGCTGCGCGGCGACGGCTACCGCAAGCTGCTGAAGAACATGTACGGCGACCAGCCGGCCTGGTCGCCGAAACTGAGCGGCAGCGAACGCGATCGCGCGATCATCAACGTGTTCACCCGGCTGCGTTATTGCACGCCGCGCGGCCGCATCGCTTTCGACGCGAAGGGCGCACCCGGCACCCAATTGCCGGGGCTGTATCCGTGGTACGAAGTGCCCGGTCGCGCCGAGCGCGACCTGAAGATCGTGTGCGGGCATTGGTCCACGCTGGGGCTGTTCATCGGCCATGGCGTGCATGCCCTGGACACCGGCGCGGTCTGGGGCGGCAAGCTGACCGCGCTGCGCTTGGACAGCGAAGAACTGCGCGTCGTCCAGGTGCCGGGGCGCGACGTGCCGGCGAATCCGCCTCTATCGAACGCCGGTCAGGCGCGCAAGTAATCCGCGAACACGAACGCATGCGCATGCCGCTCGTCGGCGGAGTGCGCTTCGCTCGCCGCGATGCGCCATTGCGCGATATCGAACTGCGGGAAGAAGGCATCGGCGCCGTCGACCGCCGTGTCGACGTAGGTCAGGTGCAGATGCGTGGCCGAAGGCAGCGCCAACGCATAAATCTCGCCGCCGCCGATCACGCACACTTCCTCGGCGCCGGCCGCATCAGCCGCGCGCAGTGCAGCATCCAGGGACGACACTGCCTGCATGCCCTCGAAAGGCACGCCCCCGGAGCGGGTCAACACCAGATTCTGCCGCCCCGGTAGCGCGCGCCCCAGCGATTCGGCGGTCTTGCGCCCCATCAGCACCGGCCTGCCCAAGGTGAGTTTCTTGAAACGCTTCAGGTCGTCGGGCAGATGCCATGGCAGCGCATTGCCCTTGCCGATGGCGAAATTGCGGTCCAGCGCGGCGATCAACGACAACCGGGTCATGCGGCCTTGCGCCAAGCGCGGTCGACCGAATAACGGCCGGCGCCCGTGAACATCAGACATACACCGGCGGCGACCAGCGCGAGCGCGGCGAACGCACCGGGATAAGGCTGCTTCGAATCGACCATGACGATCGCCACGACGAAATTGAAAGCGACGATCGCGCCCGCGAAACGCGTGCACAAGCCCAAGGCCAGCGCCAAGCCGCCGCCGAACTGGCCGGCGACCGACAGCACCGCGCAGAACAGCGGGAACGGGAAACCGAACTGGGCCAGGAAATCGCGGAATTCCAGCATCCGCGCCCAGGAGAACACGTTGTCCTGGGTCATGAACATCAGATGCCCGCCCACCACCAGGCGCAACACCAGCAAACCGAAGTCGCCGCTGCCCGCCAGCCGGCGTTCCACGGCGTTGTGCCATTGCGCGATCTTGTTGCCCATGCCCGCTCCGTCTGTGCCTGATATTGCGGGCATTCGAGCGGCTTCCGGCGCCAACCGCCAGCGCGGCGGGACGAAAGCGCGTCGGCGCGTGACGAACGTCAGACCGCCACCGGCGCCTTGATCGCGGGCAAGGGATCGTAGCCCTCTATCGCGATGTCCTCGTACGCGAACGCGAACAGGTCGGTTACGTCGGGGTTGAGCTTCAGTTTCGGCAAAGCCCGCGGCGAACGCGAAAGCTGCTCGCGGGCCTGTTCGAAATGATTGGAATACAGATGCGCGTCGCCCAGCGTGTGCACGAAATCGCCCACGCCCAACCCCGTCGCCTGCGCCACCATGTGGGTGAGCAGCGCGTAACTGGCGATGTTGAACGGCACGCCCAGGAAGATGTCGCCGCTGCGCTGGTACAGCTGGCAGCTGAGCTTGCCGTTCGCGACATAGAACTGGAACATCGTATGGCAGGGCATCAAGGCCATGTCCGGCAGGTCGGCGACGTTCCAGGCGCTGACGATCAAGCGACGCGAATCGGGATTGCGCTTGATCTCGTCCACCAGCCAGCGCATCTGGTCGATTTCGCGGCCGTCCGGCGCCGCCCAGCGACGCCATTGTTTGCCGTAGACCGGACCGAGTTCGCCATCCGCGTCGGCCCACTCGTCCCAGATCGAAACTTTGTTCTCGCGCAGGTATTCGATGTTGGTTTCGCCGCGCAGGAACCACAGCAGCTCGTGCACGATCGAGCGCAAATGCAGCTTCTTGGTGGTGACCAGCGGGAAGCCTTCGTTCAAGTCGAAACGCATCTGCCAGCCGAACACGCTGCGCGTGCCGGTGCCGGTGCGATCGCCTTTCTCGGCGCCGTGCTCGAGGACGTGACGCAACAGTTCGAGATATTGGCGCATGCGTTCGGCCCTACTAGCCCGCCGGAGCGGCTTGCGACTGCAGGGTCGGCGCGCTGCGCGAACGCCACAGCCAAAACAAACCCAACAGGATCAGCGGCAAGCTCAACACCTGGCCCATGGTCAGCCAGCCGAAGGCCAGGTAACCCAATTGCGCATCCGGCACGCGTACGAATTCCACCACGAAGCGGAACAAGCCGTACAACAGCGCGAACAAGCCCGCGACGGCATAGCGCGGGCGCGGCTTGCGCGAGTAGAACCACAACGCGCAGAACAGCACCAGGCCTTCCAGCGCGGCCTGGTACAGCTGCGAAGGATGGCGCGCGAAGTGGTCCAGCGCGCCGCGGGCGTATTCCGACTGCAGCGTGGCGGCGTCCATCTTCGCCAGATAGTTTTCGGCGCGCGGGAAGATCACGCCCCAGCCGGCCTGGGTGTACTTGCCCCACAGCTCGCCGCCGATGAAATTGCCCAACCGACCGAAACCCAAACCCGGCGGCACCAGCGGCGCGATGAAATCGACCACGTCGAACACGTGCAGGCGGTGCCGCCGCGCCCACCAAGCGACCGCGCCGAACACGCCGAGCAGGCCGCCGTGGAAGCTCATGCCGCCTTCCCAGACGCGGATCAGCATGAGCGGATTGCTGAGGAAATCGCCGAAGGCGTAGAACAGCACATAACCGATGCGGCCGCCGAGGACGACGCCGAGCATGGCGTAGAACATCAGATCGCCGTACGCGTTGGCGTCGACGCCGGGCAGGCGTCCGGCCTTGATCCGGCTGCGACCCAGGTACCAGGCCGCAGCGAAGCCGAGCAGGTACATGATCCCGTACCAGTGGACCTGCAGCGGGCCCAGCGAGAAGGCGATCGGATCGATTTGGTGCAGATAGGTCATCGGGCGGAAGCTTATTTCGGCTGGCTTTTATTTATTGTGCCCGAGAAAGCCGCTGCCGACCCGTGCGGGATGGCGTAAATCCTCCCCGGCCCTCCTTTTTCAAAGGAGGGAGAACAGCAGATCGCCGCGACCTGTCGCCGGCCGAGAACTCCCCCTTTGAAAAAAGGGGACCGCAGGGGGATTTACGCCATGCCGCAAGCTGTCCGCGTCAATCCAGAATCCGCGGCAAATCCGGCAACTCGTTCTCATCCATGTCGCCGGGCGCGCGCGGGAAATGCTCGATGAGCAAATCGGACACCGCCGCCACCCCGCGCAGCGCCGCCGCTTCCGGCTCGCCCGCCTTCAGCCGCTCTTCCATCAGCAGGCAGATGCCGCGCCATTGTTCCGCGCTGACCAGGGCATCCAGGCCGCGGTCGGCCACGATTTCGATGCGGTGGTCGGCCAACAGCAGGTACACCAACACGCCATTGTTGGCCTGGGTGTCCCAAACCCGCAGCTGGGCGAACACTTCGAGCGCGCGGGCGCGCGCATCGCGGCCGCGCAGGACGTCCAGCATAGGCAGTGCGGATTCCACGGCGAAGCAGACCTCACCGCGATGCCGGCGCTCGCCCTCGCCCACGACCTCGGCAACGCGTTGCAGGCTGTCGCGCGGATACAGGCCATGCGCGGACTGGGCGAACAGATGGCGCAGCAGCCTCATCACCAGCTCCCCGAGGCGCCGCCGCCTCCGCTCATGCCGCCGCCGCCCGACCAGCCGCCTCCGCCGCCCCCGAAGCCACCACCTCCCCCGAAACCGCCGCCACCGAAGCCACCACCGCCGAAACCGCCCCAATCGCCGCCGCCGCGGGCGAAGCGGCCGGTCGGCAGGCTTGCCAGGCCGAACAGCAGGCCGATCACGCCGCCGGCGATGCCGATGCCGATCAGCGACGAGATCAGCCATGCGGCTCCGCCCGCCGCGCCGCCGGCGAGCAGGCCACGCACGCCCGCCGGCGCACGCCGGAAGACGCCGCGCACAATGTTCGCGACGATGAAGGCGGCGAACAGAGCGAACAGCCAGTTGCCGAGACGGTCGTCGCCGCCGCCGCGATGGTCGGCGATCGGTTCGGGCAGCGGCTCGCCGTCGATCAGCTTAACCAGCGCGCCGGTGGCGTCGATCAGGCCGCCGCCGTAGTCGCCGGCGCGGAACTTCGGCGCCAGGTATTCCTGGATGATGCGGCCGGCGGTGATGTCCGGAATCGCGCCTTCCAGCCCGTAGCCGGGTTCGATGCGCACTTTCCGGTCGTCCTTGGCCACGACCACCAGCACGCCGTCGTCGACGCCCTTGCGGCCGAGCTTGAACTGCTCGAATGCGCGGACCGTGTATTCCTCGATCGTTTCCGGCTGCGTGCTCGGGATCATCAGCACCTGCAGCTGGCTGCCCTTGCGCTGCTGCAGTGCGAGCGCCTGCTGTTCCAGCTGCTGCTTCTGCGCGGCGTCGAGCGTGCCGGTGGTGTCGATCACCGGCGAGTCGAGCGCGGGAATCGGCGCCAGCGTCTGCGCCTGCGCGAACGCGCAGACGCAGCACAGGACGATCAGCGCCAGGATGCGCCGGAGCACGCCGTTATCTCCGTGCCGTCAGTTGGCCGGCTGCGGCTGTTGCTGGGGCTGCTGCGCGGGCGGCTGGTTGAAATCCACCGTCGGCGCATTCTGGATCTGGGCTTCGTTCTCGACGGTGAAGTTGGGCTTGGGCTTGTAGCCGAAGACCATCGCGACCAGGTTCTGCGGGAACGAGCGGATGTAGGTGTTGTAGTCCTGCACCAGCTGGATGTAGCGGCCGCGGGCCACGGTGATCCGGTTCTCGGTGCCTTCCAATTGCGTCTGCAGGCCGAGGAAGGACTGGTCGGCCTTCAGGTTCGGATAATTCTCGGTGACCACCATCAGCCGCGACAGCGCGCTCGACAGCTCGCCCTGCGCCTGCTGGAACTTGGCCAGCGATTCGGCGTCGTCCGCGTTGACATTGATCTGGCTGACTTTGGCGCGCGCCTCGGTCACCGCGGTCAACACCTGCGCTTCGTGAGCGGCGTAGCCTTTCACCGTACTGACCAGGTTGGGGATCAGGTCGGCCCGGCGCTTGTACTGGTTCAGCACTTCGGACCAACCGGCCTTGACCGCCTCGTCCTTCTGTTGGATCTGGTTGTAGCCGCAACCGGACAGCAGTACCGCCAGGAACGCCAACAGCATCAGACGCAGAGGAGAAAGGGCTCGCATGGCACGGCTCCTGTGGGATGGCAGGAGCCAATTTACCCTAAACCCGTAGGGTGGGCCTTGGCCCACCGCCGCCATGCTCCGAATACGAAGCTACCCGCCCATTCCGGCGCGGTGGGCCAAGGCCCACCCTACCATTCGCCGGCGCCGGGAACGTGGTGCGAAGCGGCCTTGCGCCGCATCAGCAGGTTCAGCCACTCCACCATCACCGAGAAGCCCATCGCGAAATAGATGTAGGGCTTGGGCACGTGGATGCCGAAGCCGTCCAGGATCAGCACCGCGCCGATCAGCAGGATGAAGGCCAGCGCCAACATCTTCACGGTCGGGTTGGCGTCGATGAACTTGCCCAGCGGATTGGCCGCCAGCAGCATGATCGCCACCGCCAGCAGGATCGCGAACACCATGATCGGAATGTGCTGGGCGATGCCGACCGCGGTGATCACCGAGTCCAGCGAGAACACGATGTCGATCACCGCGATCTGGGCGATCACCACCCAGAACACCTGCGAAGCCTTGGTGGTGCGCGGATCCTCGTCCTCGCCGCCGCTGATCAGGTCGCGGATCTCCAAGGTGCCTTTCACCACCAGGAACACGCCGCCCAGGATCAGCACCAGATCGCGGATCGAGACGCCCATGCCGAACAGCACGAACAGGTCCTGCTCCATGCGCGCCAGGAAGGCGAGCATGACCAGCAGCAGGATGCGCGTGATGCAGGCCACCGCGATGCCGATCTTGCGCGCGATCGGGCGTTTGTCGGGCGGCAGGCGACCGACCGCGATCGAAATGAACACCAGGTTGTCGATGCCGAGCACGATTTCCAGCGCGCTCAGGGTCACCAGGGTCAGCCACGCATCGGGAGAAGCCAGGAAACTCAGATCCATTCTTGTCTCACGTCAGAAGAGGTAGCGCGTGCCGAGGATCGCGCCCCAGACCAGCAATACGTTGAGCATCAAAACGAAAACCGCGGCCGAGCCCATGTCTTTGGCGCGGCCCGCGAGTTCGTGGTGTTCGGGGCCGTAGCGTTCGATCACCGCTTCGACCGCGGAATTCAGCAGCTCGATGCTCAGCACCAGCAGCATCGATCCGATCAACAAAGCGCGTTCCACCCCGGTCTCGCCCAGCCACCAGCCGATCGGCGCGAGCACCGCGAACAAGTAGACTTCCAGCCGGAACGAGGATTCGTGCAGCCATGCCGCACGCAGCCCTTGCATGGACCACACCGCGGCCTTCATCACCCGGACCGGGCCGCGCGGCATATGGCCGAATTCGTCTGCCATATGCGCTCAAACCGCTGCCGTCCGCGCCGCGGCGCGGATGGAATGAAGGGAAAATGCCGGAACAACGCTGCTGCGATGGCGCGGTGATGGCTCGTGGTCGAGCCGCGTTGAGTCGAGCATGCAGGATCTCGGGCAGGCCGGTGGCCGAACCCTTCGATTTTGCCACAAGGTCCCAGGCCGAAACCTGTGCCGGGCCGTTTGCAATGCGATGACCGGACTGTTTCACTGGACCCCAACCCCGGCCGGAAACCGCCTATGCGCCTGCCTGACGCGCGCCTGCTTTTTCTGTCTGCAATCGCTGTCGTAACGCTGGCTGCCGGCTGCGCGAGCGCCCCGGCGGCCAGAGCCCCCGTTTCGCCCCCTGTCGATCCGCCGTCGTCGCCGGAGTGGACGCAGGACATGGCGCGCTTCGATGCGGAAGACGCCGCGCATGCCCCGCCCGCGCATCCGATCGTCTTCACCGGCAGTTCCTCGATCCGGCTGTGGACCTCGCTGGCCGCCGATTTTCCGGGCCGGCCCCTACTGAACCGCGGCTTCGGCGGCTCGCAATTGCGCGATGCGGTGCATTACGCCGACCGTCTGGCGATCCGCTACCGGCCGCGCATGGTCGTGGTGTACGCGGGCGACAACGACATCGACGCCGGACGCACCGCGCAGCAAGTGCATTCGGATTTCGTCGCGCTGATCGCGCGGCTGCGCAAGGACCTTCCGGATACGCCGATCGTCTATTTGTCGATCAAGCCGAGCCCGTTGCGTATCGCGCAATTGCCGACGCAGCGCGAGGCGAACGCGCTGATCGCCGCCGAAGCGAAAAAATGGCGGCGAGTGGAGTTCGTCGATATTTCGACACCGATGCTCGATGCGAATGGACAGCCTCGAGCCGAGCTGTTCATGCCGGATCGGCTGCATATGAATGCCGAAGGTTATGCCGTGTGGCGCAAGGTCGTCGCGCCGTACCTGGATTAGCTTTGCGCTCTTGTAGAGCGGGGCTTGCTCCGCTGCTTCCGCTCTTTGTAGGAGCGGCTTTAGCCGCGAGCTCTTTCTATCGAATCCTGCGATGTCGCGATTCGAAGGAAAAGCTCGCGGCTAAAGCCGCTCCTACAAAAGCAACAGCGGAGCAGCGGAGCAAGCTCCGCTCTACACAAGCAAAGGGCTACTGCTGGCGCAATGCCTCAATCGGATCCAGCTGCGAAGCTTTCCGCGCCGGGTAATAGCCGAAGAACAATCCGGTAGCGATCGAAAAAGCGGTCGCCAAGCCGATCACCTTCTCGTTCAGCGCGACCGGCAATTCGCTGAACTTGCTGACCAGCAACGCGCCGACGATGCCGACCGCTATGCCGATGACGCCGCCGATCAGCGAAATCAGCATCGCCTCGGCCAGGAATTGCCGACGCACGTCCCCGGGACCGGCGCCGACCGCCATGCGCAGCCCGATTTCGCGGATGCGTTCGGTCACCGACACCAGCATGATGTTCATGATGCCGATGCCGCCGATGATCAGGCAGATGCTCGCCACCGCGCCGAGCATCTTCGACATCAGGTTCGTGGTGGCGGTACGGGTCGCGACGATCTCGGAGATGTTGCGCACGGTGAAGTCGTCGTCGTCGCCGGGCTTGATCTTGTGGCGCTGGCGCAGCAGGGCTTCGATCTCGCCCTGCGCATAGCCTAGGTCCTTGGCGTCGGTGACGGTCAGCGATATCTGCATCACGGCGCTGGGCGGCAAGCCCATCATGCCCATCAGCCGGCGCCGGCCGGTTTCCAGCGGCACCATCACCACGTCGTCCTGGTCCTGGCCGAAACCGCCCTGGCCTTTCGGCGCCAAGGTGCCGATCACGGTGAAGGGCACGCGTCCCAGACGCACGGTCTGGCCGATGCCGCTGTCGTCGCCGAACAGCTCGCGGCGCACGGTTTCGCCCAGGATCACTTCCTTGGCCGCGCTGCTGTAGTCCTGCGCGTCGAACATCTCGCCATTGGCCAGGACCCAGGCGTTGATGTCGAAGAAATCCGGCTGCACGCCCTGCCAGTTGCTGGACCAGTTGTTTTCCGCGTACACCACCTGGGTGCCGCCGCGCAGCGCGCCGGCCACGTATTGCACTTCCGGAATCTCGTTGCGGATCGCATCGACGTCGCCCTCGCTGAGGGTGAAGAAGCTGCTCGCGCTCATCCGCACGCCGCCGGCGCCGCGGTTGGCGCCGGGCGAGATGTCCAGGCGCTGCGAACCGAGCCCGGAAACCAGTTTGTCGATTTCGGCCTGCGTGCCCTGCCCGACCGACACCATCACGATCACCGCGGCGATGCCGATGATCACGCCCAGCGATGTCAGCGCGCTGCGCAGCCAGTTGCCCCGCAGGGCGAAAATGGCGGTGCGCAGGATGTCGGCAAAATTCATGCCGCCGCTCCCTGTTCGTGCAGCTCGCCGTCGTGCATCAGATAGATGCGGTCGGCGTGCGCGGCGACTTCGGCGTCGTGGGTGATCAGGACCACGGTGTGGTCCTCGTCGCGCAGACGCTTGAACAGCGCCAGGATCTCTTCGCCGGTCTTGGAATCGAGAGCGCCGGTGGGTTCGTCGGCGAGCAGGATCGGTGGCTTGTTGATCAAGGCGCGGGCGATCGCCACGCGTTGCTGCTGGCCGCCGGACAATTCGCTGGGCCGATGCCCCGCGCGTTCGGACAAGCCGACCGCGGCCAGAGCTTCCTGCGCCAGGCGTCGGCGTTCGGCAGGCGCCACTTGCGCATAGCCCAGCGGCATCGCCACGTTCTCCAGCGCGTTCATCCGCGGCAGCAGGTTGAAACCCTGGAACACGAAGCCGATCTTGTCCCGGCGCAGCACGGCGAGTTCTTCGGCATCGAGCGTGGACACGTCGACGCCGTCGCATTCGTACTTGCCGCTGCTGGGCGTGTCCAGACAGCCGATCAGGTTCATCAGGGTCGACTTTCCCGAACCCGACGGCCCCATGATCGCGACGAAATCGCCGCGCCCGATGTTCAAGTCGACGCCCTTGAGCGCGACGACCTCGGCTTCGGTACCGGGCGAATACACCTTGCCCAGCGCGTGAGTGCGAATCACCGCAACGGCATCCGGCCCACTCATCAACCGCCACCACCCGATGCCGGCTTCGCAGCCGCTGCGGCGCGTTCCCCGCTCACCACCAGGTCGCCTTCCTTGATGTTGCCCGAGACTTCGGTGTTCGTGCCGTCGCTGGCGCCGACCCGGACCATGACCATCTCCGGCTTGCCGGCGACCAGTTTGTACAGCGGCGCGCGCTTGGCGCCGACCAGGGCCGCAATCTGCGCATCCCACTGCTTCTGTTGCTCCGGCGACAAGGTGGCGCGGAACGGCGCGAACTGCTGAGTGGTGCGTTCGATCATGCGCTGGCGGATCTGCGCCTGGATATCGCCGCCCGCGCCGCCCATGACGATGCGCATGCCGCCGCCTCCGCCGCCGCGGCCGAACAGGCTGTTGCCGCCGCCGTTGCCGTTCTGCGGCGCCATCCGTGCGGCGGCGCGTTCGCGCATCGCCTGGATTGCGGCGTCGAACGCGGCTTGCTGTTCCGCATTGAGCTTGAGGCTGCCGGCGACGCGGACGAAATCATCGCTCATGCCGCCGCCGCGCATCTGCACGACCTGCGGCCCGCCCGTCGGCGCACCCGCGCCTTCCGCGCTGGTGGGCTTGTAGCGCATGGCGGCGTTGGACACCTTCAGCACGCCGTTGCGCCGGCTGACTTCGATCTCGGCGTTGACGGTCAATCCGGGCAACAGCGTGCCGTCGCTGTTGTCGACGGTGACCACGACAGGATACGTCACCACGTTGTTGGTGGTGGTCGCCGACAAACGCACCTGATCGACCACGCCCTTGAACTGGCGATCGGCGAAAGCGTCGGCGGTGAAAGTGACCGCTTGGCCGACCTTGACCTGGCCGATGTCGGCTTCGTCCACCGCCAATTCGATTTTCATCTTGGCCAGGTCTTCGGCGATCTTGAACAACTCGGGCGCCTGCAGGCTGGCCGCGACGGTCTGACCCGGTTCGATGGTGCGCGTCAGCACCACGCCGTCCACCGGCGAGCGGATCACCGTGCGGCCCAGATTGATGCGCGTAGTCTGCGTCGATGCGGTCTGCTGGCGGATCTGCGCCTGCGCCGAATTCACCTGAGCCTGGGCCTGATCGCGCGCGGCGCGCGCCAGGTCGACGTCGCTCTGCGCGACCAGTTTCTGCTTGCCCAAGTCGGCCTTGCGTTGATAGTCGAGCTCGGCATTGCGCAAGGTGGCCTGCATCTGCCGCAGCGAAGCCTGGGCGCTGGCGATCGCGGCCGAACCCTGCTGGATCTGCGCTTCGTAGCTGGACGGATCGATCTTGGCGATCACCTGGTCCTTCTTGACCCGGTCGTTGAAATCGACCAGCACGTCGGTCACCTGGCCCGAAATCTGGCTGCCGACGGTGACCGTGGAAATGGCGCTGAGCGTGCCCGTGGCCGAGATCGCCACGCGAATGTCGCCGCGCTCCACTTCGCTGGTGCGGTAGCCGCTCTCGGTGGAAGCGGCCTTGCGCTGGTTCCAGAACCAGACAGCCGCGGCGACGAGCGCCAGCACCGCCACGGCGATGCCGATCCGGCGATAAAGGCGGTTGGAAGGGGCTTTGCGGTTGGCGCTCATGCGGTCCGGTCGCTGGGGTTCGACGGACGCTAACGCATCCGCCATGAAAAGGTTGACTGTAGAGCTTAACGGGAGCCGATAGTTCCGGTGCCGTCCGGGCCTAGATGCCCGGGCGCGAAGAAAGGTCGCATTGAAGACGTAATCGGCCCGTTCCGCCGGCCTTGCTCTTCGTAGGAGCGGCTTTAGCCGCGAGCTCTTTCCTTGAGTTTGCAGCCATGTGCCGGAAAGGGCTCGCGGCTAAAGCCGCTCCTAGAAAAGCCTGTTCCTGCAAAGATTGTCGGTACCGTCAGGCGAATGCGATCGTCGCTGTGGTGCCCTCGCCCGGCGCGCTCTCCAGCGTCACCGGCCAGCCGAAGCGCTCGCCCAGACGCCTGACGATCGACAAGCCGATGCCTTTGCCGACGGGGTGGGCCTGGTCCGCGCGATAGAACGGCTCGAAGGCTTTGTCCAGTTCTTCGCGATTCATGCCGATGCCGGTATCGCGGACCACGATCCTGTCCAGGCCGATCCGCACCTCGATCCTGCCCTCGTCGGTGAACTGGCAGGCGTTGCCGAGCAGGTTGCCGATCATCACGCCCAGCACTCGCGGCGGCGCATGCAGCCGCAATGCGGATTCTTCGATCACGTCCAACTGCACCCGCTTTCCCGCCAGCAGCGGACGCACGTTCACCACTTCTTCGTACACGATGTCGCGCACGTTGAAGTCCTCGCTCTGCGGCGCGACATCGGCCTCGCGCGCCAGCACCAGGAAGGCGTCGATCACCGCTTCCATGTCGCGCCCGGCGACCTGTATGCGCTGCAGCGAACGCTGCGTGCGCGGCGGCAGGTCGGGGTCGGCGATCAGCAGGTCGGCCGCCACCCGGATCACCGTCAGGGGCGTGCGCAGCTCATGGCTCGCATCGCGGGTGAAGGCGCGCTCGCGCGTCACGAAGGCGCCGATGCGCACCGCCAACGAATGCAGCGCGTCGGCGAGCAGCTTCACTTCGCCTTCGACCGATCGCGGCAGGCGCTCGGGCGCCAGCACGCCCGCATCGGGGCGCTGCGGATCCCATTGCGACACTTCGCGCGCCAGCCACGACACCGGTTCGACCAGGCTGCGCGAGGCGCGATAAGTGAGCCAACTGACCGCGTAGATCGCCAGCAGTGCGAACGCGATCGGGACCACCGCCAGCCAGATCGTCAGTTCGTCGACGAAGGCCGCGTCGTAGCTCAGATACAGCCGGCCGGCCGGGCGGTCGTCGATATAGATCATGCGTCCGCCAGCCGAAGGTTTGTGGAAACCTTCGCCCATGCCCTCCAAACCGCCCAACTCCGCGGGCAAGGGAACGGCCGCGCCTTTTGGGACGACGAAACCCCTCAGCACCATACCCACCGGCAATGCGCGGCCCGGTTCCCGCTCCCAATGGTTCCAGTAGAAATCCGCTTGCGCTTTCAGCCTGCGCTCGAGGAACTGCTGCTTGAGCGAAAGATTTATCGCGAACACGCCGACGATGATCACCAGACTGGCGATCACCGCCTGCAGGATGAAGGCGATGCGGATCTTGCGCGGCAGCCCATGCGCCATGACGGCGGCCGGTCAGGCGGGCGGGTGTTCGATGTCCGCGATCCGGTAACCGGCGCTTTGCACAGTGTGCAGCAACGGCCGATCGAACGGCTTATCGATGGTCTTGCGCAGGTTGTACAGATGGCTGCGCAACGTGTCGGAGTCCGGCAATCCGTTGCCCCATATCTCGCGTTCGATTTCCTGGCGGCTGACCACGCGCGGCGATTCGCGCATCAGGATCGTCAACAGCTTCAGCCCGATCGGCGAGAGCTGCAGTTCGGTACCGCCGCGCGTGGCGCGGAGGCTGGCCGGGTCCAGCACCAGATCGGCGACCTTCAGCACTTCGGCGCCGACCTGGCGTCGCTCGCGGCGGATCAGGGCGCGCAGGCGCGCTTCCAGTTCCTGGATCGCGAAAGGCTTGGTCAGGTAATCGTCGGCGCCGGCGCCCAGCCCCGTCAGCTTCTCGTCGAGCGTGTCGCGCGCGGTCAGCATCAGCACCGGCGTAGATTTGCGCGCTTCTTCGCGCAAACGGCGGCAGACTTCGATGCCGTCCAGGCGCGGCAGCATCAAGTCCAGGACGATCACGTCGTAGTTGTTTTCCGTCGCCAGGCGGTAACCGTCCAGACCGTCGGCCGCGTAATCGACCTCGAAACCGCGGCCTTCCAAGTATTCGCCGACCATTTCCGAAATATTGCGGTTGTCTTCGACGATCAGCACCAGCCCTGCGGGCTCTTGTGGATTCCTCATGCAACCCCCGTTCCTTCAGCTTTGTGAAAGGTGCCAATGGTCGGGTCGAGACAATGTGAAGGCCATTGTTAATCCATCGGAACAAGACCAAAGGCCATGCCATGACCCCCGAAAGACTCATGCCGATCCTGCTTCTGCTGGGCTCGAACATCTTCATGACGTTCGCCTGGTACGGGCATCTGAAATACAAAACCACGCCCTTGTTCTGGGCGATCCTGGCCAGTTGGGGCATCGCCTTCTTCGAGTACTGCCTGCAGGTGCCGGCCAACCGCTGGGGCAGCGCGGTCTACTCGGCGCCGCAGCTCAAGGGCATGCAGGAAGTGATTACGCTGCTGGTGTTCGCCGCGTTTTCCGCCGGCTACCTGGGCCAGCCCTTGAAGTGGAACCACTGGGCGGGATTCGCCCTAATCGCAGTCGCCGCCTGGCTGATCTTCATGGAAACGTAGGGTGGGCCTTGGCCCACCATCGCCATCGGTCCGATCGCGATGGCCCTCCGGCGGAAGAGCGAACGTCGTTTCGCCGCGGCGATCGTCGTAGATGCGATATGGCAACGGTGGGCCAAGGCCCACCCTACAGCTTGATCTTGCCGGTGAGGATGTCCTTGAACATCACCCAATCGCCCGCGAAGGAATAGAACGGGTGCTTGAACGTCGCCGGTTTGTTCTTCTCGAAAAAGAAATGGCCGACCCAGGCGAAACCGTAGCCGCAGAACAGCGCCGCCAGCAGCCACCAGGCATTGCCGCGCAGGACGGCGATGGCGGCCAGCACCAGCACGCCGCAGCTGCCGATGAAATGCAGGCGGCGGCTGATCCTGTTCTGATGCTCGCCCAGGTAGAACGGGTAGAACTCGCGGAAATTGGCGAAGCGGTTCATTCCAATATTCCTCCAGCAAACCTGTTTCTGTAGGTGCGAATTCATTCGCACGCTTTTGCAGGGAGAGCGTGCGAATGAATTCGCACCTACAACCGCCTCAGCGCTTTTCGGCGGCCTTGGCCCGCTCCCAATAACGATCCTGCGCCTCGAGCGGCTGGCCCGCAAGCGTGCCTCCATCGGCTTCGGCCAGCGCTTCCATGGCCCGGAACCGGCGCTCGAACTTCAGATTGGCGCGGCGCAGCGCACTGCCGACGTCGACCTTGGCGTGCCGGGCCAGATTCGCGCAGACGAACAGCAGGTCGCCGATTTCGTCTTCCAGCCGATCTCGCGCCCGCGGATCTTCGGGCATCGCCGCGATCGCGGCGAATTCCGCACGGACCTCGTCTATCTCTTCGTGCAGCTTTTCGATCACCGGCTCCGGCCCCGGCCAATCGAAACCGATCTTGGCCGCGCGGTTCTGCAGCTTGATCGCGCGCTGCCATTCCGGCAGACCGCGGGCGATGCCGGCCAAGGCCGAGCGATCGGCCTCGCCATTGGATTCGCGCTCGCGCCGCTTGTGCTCTTCCCAGGCGACGGTCTGCGCGGCGGCGTCTTCGACCGCGGCATCGCCGAATACGTGCGGATGGCGCCTGGTCATCTTCTCGGAAATCGCGTGGGCCACGTCGGCGAAGGCGAAAGCGCCCTGCTCTTCGGCCATGCGTGCGTGGAATACGACCTGCAGCAGCAGGTCGCCGAGTTCGTCCTTCAATGCGGACAGATCGCCGCGATCGATGGCGTCTGCGACTTCGTAAGCCTCTTCGATGGTGTACGGCGCGATGGTGGCGAAGGTCTGCTCGACGTCCCAGGGGCAGCCGGTTTCGCGATCGCGCAGCTTGGTCATGATCGCCAACAGACGTTGGATGCCGGATTGGTTGTTGGTCACGCCTTCGCTCCGTTTTTGCTTTGCCTTTAGCCGTCATTCCCGCGAAGGCGGGAATCCAGTGACTTTCGCTTCTCATGAAGGAAACGAAGAGACTCACTGCACGGCGTGCCTCGCCCCAACCTCACTTTCCGTACCCCGGCCTACACCCAAGCGGCAGGGGTTGAAGCTAAAGTCGCTGGATTCCCGCTTTCGCGGGAATGACGGCTTAAAAGCTAAAGCCAATCCCGCCACGGCAATTCCGGATCTCCCAGCGCCAAAAAGTCGCCGTTGAGGATCGTATCGCGCTGGTTGTAGCGCAGCGGCCGGCCTTTCGGATCGATCACCGCGCCGCCCGCGGCTTCCAGAATGCATTGGCCCGCCGCTGTATCCCATTCGCTGGTCGGGCCGAAGCGCGGATACACATCCATGCCGCCTTCGGCCAGCAGGCAGAATTTCAGCGACGAACCGCGTGCGACCGTTTCGGTTTCCCCGATCCGTACCATCAACGCTTCGGTACGCGGGTCGCGATGGGAACGGCTGGCGGCCACGCGCAGCGGCATCGCGGCCGGCGCGCGGACGCGGATCGGGCGTTCGTCGTCGCCGTCGCGGCGGAATGCGCCGCGGCCAGCCTCGCCGTGCCACAGCGCGCCGCCGACCGGCGCCTGGATCACGCCGAACACCGGCGCGCCGTCTTCGATCAACGCGATATTCACCGTGAATTCGCCGTTGCGCTTGACGAATTCGCGGGTGCCGTCGAGTGGATCGACCAACCACAACCGATGCCATGCTCTACGTTCGGCGAGCGGAGTTTCTTCGGCGGCCTCTTCCGACAGCACCGGAATGTCCGGCGTCAGCCGCGCCAGGCCGGCGACGATGCAGCGATGCGCAGCCAGGTCCGCCGCGGTCAGCGGGCTCGCATCGGCCTTGCGCTCGACGTCGAATGCGCCTTCGTATACCTGCAGGATGGCAGCGGCGGCCTCGCGCGCGAGCGCGATCACGCCTTCGCGCAATTCAGCGGTTACCGGCATCGCCCCGCCTCAGCCATTCGCGGGCGATGAACAAGGCGGCGATCGAGCGGCCTTCGGAGAAGTCTTCGCGCAAGATCAGTTCGTGCAGGTCGTCCAATTTCCACGGTACTACTTCCAATTCTTCGGGCTCGTCGCCGGGCAAGCGCTCCGGATACAGATCGCGCGCGACCACCAGTGCGGTCTGATGGCTCATATAGACCGGAGCCAAAGTCAGCGAGCGCAGCACGATCAGCGAGCGGGCGCCGTAGCCGGCTTCTTCCTTCAATTCGCGGTCGGCCGCCTGTTCCGGGGTCTCGCCCGCGTCGATCCGGCCTTTGACCAGCCCCAATTCGTAGCGATGCACGCCGGCGGCGTACTCGCGCACCAACAGCACGGTGTCGTCGTCCAGCATCGGCACCACCGCCACCGCGCCGTGGCCGCGGCCATGCAGGCGCTCGTAGCTGCGGCGCTCGCCGTTGCCGAACTCCAGATCCAGCCGCTCCATGCGATAAGGACCGGCGTCGTGCTCGGTGATGCCGTGGATGGTCGGTAGCCGGCGCGTCATGCGGCGAAACTCCGGAAAGAGGAGCGGACGGCGGCCGGGCAAGGGATAATGCGGGGATGGCGAACGGAACTCATGACCCTTCGATGATAGCGGACGCCGAGCGCTGGCGCGCGCGCGACCTGGCCGTGCTGTGGCATCCGTGCACGCAGATGCGCGAGCATCCGGACGTGTTGCCGCTGCTGCCGATAGCGAGCGGCGACGGCGCTTGGCTGGTCGGCCAGGACGGCAGCCGCACTCTGGACGCGGTCAGCAGCTGGTGGACCAACCTGTTCGGCCATGCCGAACCGCGCATCGCCGACGCCATCGCACGCCAGGCGCGCACGCTCGAGCAGGTGATCCTGGCCGGCTGCTCGCACGAGCCGGCGGTGGAATTGGCCGAGCGGCTGCTGGCGATCGCGCCGCGCCAAACCGCCCGCGCGCCGCTGGCCAAGGTGTTCTACGCCGACAACGGCTCGGCCGGCGTGGAAGTGGCGCTGAAGATGGCCTTCCATTGGCACCTCAATCGCGGCGAGACGCGCCGCACCAAATTCGTCGCCTTGGAGAACGGCTACCACGGCGAAACCCTGGGCGCGCTCGCGGTCGGCGACATCCCGCTGTACCGGCGCACGTACGCGCCGCTGCTGGCCGAAGCCTTGTTCGCGCCCTCGCCCGACGCCTATCTGGCGCGCGACGGGCAGAGCGCGGCCGGCCATGCGGAAGACGCGGCCGATGCGCTGGCGCGATTGCTCGACGACCATGTCGGCGAAGTCTGCGCGGTGATCCTGGAACCTCGCGTGCAATGCGCGGGCGGCATGCGCATGCACGACCCCGCCTACCTGCGCCGCGCCCGCGAATTGTGCGACGTGCACGGCGCGTTCCTGATCGCCGACGAGATCGCGGTCGGCTTCGGCCGCACTGGCACGATGTTCGCCAGCGAACAGAGCGGCGTCATGCCGGACCTGCTGTGCCTGTCGAAGGGCCTGACCGGCGGTTTCCTGCCGTTGGCGGCGGTGCTGACGACGCAGGAAATCTACGACGGCTTCCTCGATGATTCGCGCGAACGCGCGTTCCTGCATTCGCACAGCTATACCGGCAATCCGCTGGCCTGCGCCGCGGCTTTGGCTTCGTTGCGGATCTTCGAGACCGACGACGTGCTGGCGCGCAATCGCGCGACCGCCGCGAAGATAGCGGCCTTGGCCGCGCCGCTGCGCGACCATCCCCATGTCGCCGACGCGCGTCAGGCGGGCATGATCGCCGCGTTCGAACTCGCCCGGAACGGCGACAAGCGCACGCCGTTCGATCCGGCCGAACGGATCGGCCTGCGCGCCTATCGCGCCGCGCTGAGCCGCGGCGTGCTGTTGCGGCCCTTGGGCGACATCCTCTATTGGATGCCGCCTTATTGCGTCGACGACGAACAGCTCGATTTGCTCGCGCGCGTTACGCGCGAGGCTATCGACGAGGCGACGGCATGATGCCGACAATCCGCAGCCGCGCTCCTGCCTTTGCCCCCTTTGCAAAAGGGGGCGGGCCGCGCAGCGGACCGGGGGATTTGCTTTTGACTTTGCCTTCGGAGCAACGACAGAATCAAAAGCAAATCCCACCTGCCCCCCTTTTTCAAAGGGGGGAACCGCATGCCCCGTCGTCGCGGAGCGGCGCATGCGCTTGACTCGCGCTTACGTCGATCTGCCGCTGGCCGTCGCACGCCGCATCGCCCTTCCCGACGATGCCGCCGCGCATCTGGTGCGTGTGCTGCGCCTGGCCGAAGGCGATGCTTGCGTGCTGTTCAACGGCGACGGCCGCGACTACGACGCGCGCCTGCTTTCGGCGAACAAGCGTGGGGTGGAAGCGGAAATCGTCGCAGCCCGCGAAATCGGCAACGAATCGCCGCTGCGCATCGTCCTGCTGCAAGGCATCGCCCGCGGCGAGAAGATGGATCTGATCCTGCAGAAAGCCACCGAACTCGGCGTAGCCGCCATCGTGCCGGTGCAGGCCGAACGCACCGAAGTGAAGCTGGACGCGCAGCGCGCCGAAAAGCGGGTCGCGCATTGGCGCAGCGTGATCGTATCGGCCTGCGAGCAATCCGGCCGCGCACGGCTACCTGAGCTTTCGGCGCCCGCCTCGCTCGCCGCAGCGGCAGGCACCACGACTCCGGATGCGCTGAAATTGATCCTGGACCCGAACGGCGAACACGCTTCGTCGTCGCTGCCGACGCCGGGATCGGAAGGCTTCGCGATAGCGATCGGCCCGGAAGGCGGCTGGTCGCCGCGCGATCGCGACATCCTGCGCGCGGCCGGCTTCCAAGGACTGCGCCTGGGGCCGCGCGTGCTGCGCACGGAGACCGCAGGATTGGCGGCGATCACCGCGCTGCAGGCGCGCTTCGGCGATCTTTGATGCCGACACCGCCGTCGCTTTTGTAGGAGCGGCTTTAGCCGCGAGCTTTTTCTATCGAATCGCGGCTTCGTCGCGATTTTGCAGGAAAGAGCTCGCGGCTAAAGCCGCTCCTACAAAAAAGCGGGATCGCGGTCTTGCCGGGAGATTAGGCCGCAGCAGCCTGCATTGCTTCGCCGATCCGGCTTTCGACCGCCGCCAGATCCGGCAACAGCGCAGGATCCTCGCGCAGCAGCACCCGCGCCTGCACGCCGGACGGCAGTTCGGCGCCGTCGCCGGTGTCGGCCACCAGTTCGCTTTCGGCCACCGTCACCAGGCGCGGGAAGCCTTGGGTCAGCAGCGCGAAATACGGCATTTTGGGGTTGCCGCCCAGCGCCTTGAGCACCAGCACCTTGTTGCCCAGCGCCCCGGTTTCTTCGGCCAAGCCGGCCATGCGCGCGAACGCGATCAGCGGCAGGCGCCAGCCGCGCCAGCGGATGCGGCCCAACAGCCAATCGGGCGCGTCGTCCACCGGTTCGGGCTGCGCGTACGACAGCACTTCGGCGATGGTCGCGTTCGGCAGCAACAGGCGCGCGCCGCTTACCTGGATCAAGACGCCGCGGATGTCGGTGGTGGTGGCCATGTGATTCTTTCCTCTGCCGCAAGATCGAGAGCTCGCGGCTGAAGCCGCTCCTACAAAAAACGGGGATCAGACCGGCCAGCGTTCCGTG
Source organism: Luteimonas sp. (assembly GCA_035250245.1). GTDB lineage: Bacteria > Pseudomonadota > Gammaproteobacteria > Xanthomonadales > Xanthomonadaceae > Luteimonas_C. The sequence continues at coordinate 31,884 of DATFFH010000108.1, forward strand.
AGGCGCTCGGCCAGGCGCACCGGTAAACCGGCTTCGCCGCCGCGGGCTACGATCTCGTTGGCGGCAGCCGGTTCGAAACAACCTTCCGCCGATTGGCCGGCGACCAGCGCGCCCGCGGCCGCCAAGCGCATCGCGCTATCGACCGCGGCCGCATCGCCGCCGCTGAGGACGACGATCGCGGTGTCGTTGCCGGGCAGCGCATCGAACAGGTTCGCGGACGCGGCGAACGCCAGGTCGGCGCCTTTCCGAACCAAACCCAGGCTCGGCGGCATGATGTAGACGTTGCCGGGCTCAGGGACGGCGTTCGCCGTGGCCAGTTGCACCGGCATCGCCGAAGCGCGCGCCATCTGCCCGACCAGTTTGTCGTACTGGCCGCCGTCCAAGCGCTGCTGGATCAACACCGGACGCGGAAAGTCTTGCGGCAGTCCCTTCAATATCTGCCGCACCGCATCCGGGCCGCCCAATCCGGCGAGCAACAGCACCGCACCGCGCAAAGGCCCGTGCCCGTAGCTGTCCGTATCGGCCAGCGACAGGCCGGAGATGCGCCGCTCCAGATCCTCGAGATGGTTCGACGCGGGCGCCGCGCGCTGCGCGGAGGGCGCGGATTCGGTTTCGTCCAGGCTCCAATCCTGATGATTGAAGCGGCGAGTCGGCGCCGCGGGCGCGGACGGCGGCTGCGCTGCGGCTGGCGGTGCCTCGTCATGTTCGTTGCTGCTGGCGAACAGGAATTCGTCCAGGCCAGCCACGGTTTCCTGCGGTGCCGAGCGGGGTTCGACCCGCTCGTCGTTGATGTCGAAACTGCCGAAATCGATGGCGTCCAGTTCGGTCTCGTCGATCTCGATCATGCCGGCGTCGACTTCGTCCACCTCAGCCAAGCCTGCACCCACTTCGTCGATCGGCAGCACGTCGGTGACCAGATCCGCTTCTTCGGCGTATTCGACGAACGAAGCCTGCGCGTGGTGCTGTTGGGGCGTGGGCGGCAATCCGGGCTGCGGATGGTATTCGTCGTCGGCTTCGCTCTGGCCTGGCGGCAGCACATCGTCATGGCCGTACAGCTTGGCCTGCAGATGGCGCGACCAGCGCGCCGCGTCCCAGCCTTCGCGGCGCGCGGCCAATTCGGCTTCGTCGAAGATCACGGTGATGGACGGGTCGCCCAGCACCGCGTCGAAACGCTCGAGCTCGCGTTCCACGGTCGGATCCAACGCGACCAGTACGCTGTCGGGCTCGGCCTCGATCACCGCATCGACCTGCACGCCGGAAGGATCGGCCACCAACACCACTTCGGCGCCGGCCTGACGCAAGGCTTCGCGCAAGCGGTCGCTGGCGGCGCCCGGCTGCGCGAGCAGGACCGTGCGGCGCGGCGAACCCGATGCGTTCGGATCAGGCGTGGTCACGGGTCAAGCCCAGCAAATCGAATACGTTGCGCATCAGCTCCTGCTCCTGATACGGCTTGCCGAGGTAGCGTTCGACGCCGATGTCGAACGCGCGCTGGCGGTGCTTCTCGCCGGTACGCGAGGTGATCATCGCGATCGGCACGTTGCGCAGGCGCGGGTCGAGCTTCATCGTCGTGGCCAATTCGTAGCCGTCCATCCGTGGCATTTCGATATCGAGCAGCATCAGGTCGGGCACGCGCTCGGCCATGCGCTCCAGCGCATCCAGGCCGTCCTTCGCGGTGACGACTTCGAAGTTGTGGCGTTCCAGCACGCGACCGGTCACCTTGCGCATCGTCACCGAGTCGTCGACCACCATCACCAGCGGCACGCCACGTTCGGAGGCGGCCGGCTGCGCAGCGGTGGGTTCGCGCGGCAGCGCGGCTTGGCGGCGCACCAGCGGAGCGATGTCCAGGATCACGACCACGCTGCCGTCGCCCATGATCGTGGCGCCGAAGATGCCCGGCACCGATGCGACCTGCGGACCGACCGGCTTCACCACGATTTCGCGGTTGCCCAGCACCTGGTCGATGCTGACCGCCGCGCGCAGATCGCCGGAGCGGATCAGCAGCAACGGCACCTGCAACTGGCCTTCGGCCTTGGCCGGCGCGTGGCCGAGCAGCGAGCCGAGGTCGTGCAGCGCGTAATCCTCGCCGCCGTAGCGGTAGACCGCATCGGCGTTGCCCAATTGGTCGCGCTCGATGCGTCCGACGCCGCGCACCGAAGCGATCGGCACTGCGAAGCTGGTTTCGCCGATGCGCACGAACACCGCCTGCGTGACCGCGAGGGTCTGCGGCAGGCGCATGGTGAACGTGACGCCCTGCTTGGGCCGCGAGACGATGTCGAGCGCGCCGCCGAGTTGGCGCACTTCGCTGTGGACCACGTCCATGCCCACGCCGCGGCCGGCCAGATGGCTGACCGTGTCGGCGGTGGAGAAGCCGGATTCCAGGATCAGCGAATCGAGGTCGGCGTCGGCCAGCACCGCGTCCGCGCGCACCAGGCCGCGTTCTTCGGCGCGCTTGCGGATCGCGCCGCGGTTCAGGCCGGCGCCGTCGTCGGCGACTTCCAGCACCACTTCCGAACCTTCGCGGCGCATCGAGATGCGGACCGTGCCCTCTTCCGGCTTGCCGGCCTTGCGCCGCTGCTGCGGCGCTTCCAGGCCGTGCGCGACCGCGTTGCGCAGCATGTGTTCCAGCGGCGCGGTCATGCGCTCGAGCACGTTGCGGTCGAGTTCGCCCTGGGCGCCATCCAGTTTCAGCTGCACCTGCTTGCCGGTATCGCTGGCGGCCTGGCGGACCACGCGGCGCAGGCGCGGCACCAGCGCGTCGAACGGCACCATGCGGGTGCGCATCAGGCCTTCCTGCAGGTCCGAGCTCACGCGCGACTGTTGCAGCAGCAAGGTTTCGTACTGGCGGGTCAGATCCTCCATCGAGCCTTGCAAGCTGCTCAAGTCGGCCGCGGATTCGCCGAGCGCGCGCGAAAGCTGCTGCAGGGTCGAGAAACGGTCCAGTTCCAACGGATCGAAAGTCTGGTCGACCGTTTCGTGCTCGCGCTGATAGCGGGCGATGATCTGGGCTTCGGTTTCGATGTCCAGGCGGCGCAGCTGATCGCGCAGACGCGCGTTGGTCTGCTCCATTTCGCCCATCGCCGTACGGAAGTTGCCGAGTTGCTGCTCCAGACGGGCGCGGTAGATCGCCACTTCGCCGGCGTAGTTCACCAGCCTGTCGAGCAGGTCGGCGCGGATGCGCACCTGCTCCTGCGGCGCGCGAACGGAAATATCTTCCTCTTCGCCCTGCCCGGCTTCGATCGGCGCCGACAGCGGCTTGAGCTCGGGGGCCGGCGCCTGCACCGGCTTGAGGCCGGAAGGACGTTCCGCCGCACCGGCGACGGTTTCGCCGCGGGCGCGCGCATCGAACTCTTCGATCAATCCGGCCGGCACCGCGACGGCGCGACGCGCGCCCACGCGGCCGATCATGGCGTGCAGGCGATCGAAACCGCGTTCCAACAGCGGCACGCCGTCGCGGCCGAGCTCGGAACGGTGTTCGGCCACCGCTTCCAGCAACGATTCCATCGCATGGCCCAGATCGCCCACGGCCATGATGCCGGCCATGCGCGCGCCGCCTTTCAGCGTATGCAGATCGCGCTGCAGGCCGACCAGCGGTTCGCGGTCCTCGGGCGCCTCGCGCAATTTCGCGAGCAGGCCGTCGGCGTGATCGAGAATGTCGCCGCCTTCCTCGACGAAGATGTCGATCAATTCGGGATCGAGATCGGTGAGGTCCAGCGCTTCGTCCGGATCTTCGGTCGAAGCCATGACGCCGGCCAGCAGGGTGGCCACGGCGCTGTCGTCTTCGATTTCGATGTCGGCTTCCGCGGCTGCGGCTTGCGCGGCCGCTTCGGCTTCCAGCCGCGCCGCTTCGGCACGTTCGGCTTCCAAACGTTCGGCTTCGGCCTGTTCGGCTGCCAGACGTTCTGCTTCAAGGCGTTCTGCTTCAAGGCGTTCGGCTTCGACGCGTTCGGCTTCTGCACGTTCGGCTTCGAGACGTTCGGCTTCCAGGCGAGCCGCCTCGGCCCGCTCGGCTTCCAAACGCTCGGCTTCGGCACGCTCCGCTTCCAGACGCGCAGCCTCGACGCGTTCGGCCTCCAATCGCTCGGCTTCGAGCTTTTGTTCGCGAGCGATACGGTCGGCCTCGGCGTACTCGGCTTCGAGGCGTGCGTACTCGGCTTCTTCCTCGGCGATGCGGGCCGCTTCGGCTTGTTCTGCGGCCGAACGCTCCGCCGCCAGGCGGGTCGCTTCGGCTTGCTCGGCTTCGAGGCGGGCGACTTCGGCCTGCTCAGCTGCAGCGGTGCGTTCCGCTTCGACGCGAGCCGCTTCGGCTTGCTCGGCCTCAAGACGCGCGGCTTCGGCCTGCTCGGCGGCGATGCGCTCGGCTTCGATGCGGGCCGTTTCGGCTTGTTCGGCAGCGACGCGCTCGGTTTCCAAACGCTCGGCTTCGATGCGCTCGGCTTCGAGCAACGCGGCTTCGACCCGCGCCGCTTCCGCGCGTTCGGCTTCGGCGCGCTCGGTTTCCAGGCGCTCGGCTTCGGCGGCGGCGGCCGCTTCTTCCGCGGTGGGTTCGCCGCTCATGTCGACCGCCGGAATTTCTTCTTCCAGGCCGAAGATCGACACGCTCGGTTCCGGCAGGCTGTCGCGCAGATCGATCAGGCGCACCGCCAGCAAGGTCTGCACCGGCACCGTCGACGGCGTCGACTGCAGGCCGGCGACGGTGGCGCGGATCTGTTCCGCCAACTCTGCCAAAGCGGCGACGCCCTCGGATTCCGGCGTGCGGTTCGCCGCAAGCAGACGCTTGACGTAGGCCTCGGCCGGCAAAGTGGCGTCGACGATTTCCGGTACTTCGGTCATCGCGAACGCGCCGTTCATGGTGTGGATGGCGCGCAACAAGGCATCGTCCGCGGGCTGCGGAACCGGTTGCGAACGCGCGACCCAGGCATCGACGGTCTGCAGATGGCCATCGACTTCGACCGCCAGGATCTCGAGCAGCACCGCATCCACTTTCACTGCGCGCTGTTCGACCGACGCGGGAGCCGGCGCAGTTTCAGCCGCGACCGGCGCAGGCGCCGCTACGGACGGCGGCACATAGGCCGATGCGTCGTAAGTCGCTTCCTCGCCGGCGGCGAGACGGTCCGCGACGGTTTCGATACCGCCCAGATCCGCGACCAGAGGCGCAGCTCCGCTCAGCGCCGCGTGCAGCTGCGGCAATGTCGCGTAGGCGCTGTCGACCAGCGCCAGCACCGGCGGCGTCGGCGGCCGCGTGCCGTCCAGCACGCGGTTGAGCATGTTCTCGACCTTCCAGCTGAATTCGCCCAGCACGCGCGCACCGACCAGGCGGCCGCTGCCCTTGAGCGTGTGGAACACGCGACGGATCGGACGCAAACGGTCGAGTTGGTCGGGCTGTTCGCGCCATTGCGGCAGCAATTGGCCGAGATTGGCGATCTCTTCTTCGAATTCTTCCAGGAAGACTTCGCGGATCTCGTCGTCGATCTCGTCGTTGCTGAAATCGAAACCCCCGCTGCCGGCTTCGACGGCCTGCAATTCGTGCGCGGGAGGCGCTGCGACCGCAGGCGCGCCTTCGGCGGCGACGATGTCGTCGATTTGCTGCAGGGTTTCTTCCTGCACCACTTCCGCGACCGGCATTTGTGCCTGCGGCAAGGGCCAGTAGCGCAGCGATTCCAGGCTCTGGCGAGTGATCGCCAGGATTTCATCGGAATTCTGGCGACGGTCGCGCAGCGCTTCGAGGTAATACTCCAGGCTGGCCAGCGCATCGGCCAGGGTGTCGAGCTGACGGCCGTTGGGCACGCGCTTGCGCGAAACCAATTCGGCTTCGGTGTAGCGCTTGACGCCTTCCAGATAGTTCGCGGGCTCCGGCAGTTCCAGCATGCGCAGCGCGCCGGACACTTCGGTCAGCAGGCGCGGCACCTCGCCCAACTGAGCGTGATCCCAATTGGTTTCGACGAAGGCGACGAAGGCCTGGCGCGCGTCGGCGAAATTGGCGATCGCCTCGCGCACCAGCACTTCCAGCACTTTGTGCGATTCGGTGGCGAGCAGGTCTTCCTGCTGGTCGCCGCCGGCGCCGGGCTGGCCGAGGCGCGCGACCTGGTCGTCGAGCGAGGCATCGACGTAAAGCAGCGCGCCGGCCACGTCGAGCAGCGCGTCTTCGTCGGCCGGACGCTCGCCGGACGTCAATTCGCGCAACGCGTCGCGCTGCTGCAGCACCACGTCGCGGGCGACGCCCAAACCGAGCATGCCGAGCGTGTCGGCGACGCGGTCCAACGCCACCACTTGAGGCTGCAACTCTCCGGCATCGCTGCGGCTGGTGCGCAGATGCAGGTCCAGCGCGTCCTTGATCCGCAGCAAGTCTTCCTTGATCGCGCCGGCGACGGTGTCCAGCAGCGCGCGGTTGCGTCCACTCAGGCTACCGCGCGCGTGCGCGAGTTCGGATTCGCTGGGTTCTTCGCCGACCAGGCCGAAGGTCGCGCGCAACGCGTCCAAAGCCGGATGCGGTTCGGTGGCCTGAGCCACGTGATAGAGCAGCTGACGGGTGGATTCGGATTGCGAATTGGCGCCACGCGACGGCCCTTCGGCGTCGCCGAATTCGCGGCGCGCTTCGCGTTCGACGCTACCGAAGGCTTCGCGCAGCGAATACGCGCCGCCTAAGCCGCCGTCGCGCAACGCGGCCGCGGTTTCGGTGGCCACCCACAGCATGCGGCGCGCGGCCGGATCGCTGGCCAGGCCCAGCAGGCCCTGCAGCGATTGCGCCAAGGTCGCGTAGTCGCCGGGCGTGTTTTCGGTCCAGCCGGCCAGCGCTTCGCGCAGATCGGCCAGCAAAGGTTGGGCGTCGGTTTCGCGCTGGCGCGCCGGCGCATCGATCGGCTGCGGCAGCGTGATCGGCAGCGGGCGGTCCAGGTCGGGCGCGAACAGCACGCTTTCGCTCAAGCCCTTTTCGCCGCGCGCGCCGCGCAATTCGTTCAGCAGCGGCAACAGGACGATCGGAATGTCCTTGTGACCGCCCTGCAGGCGTTCCAGATAATCGGGCAGCAGCACCACGCCGCGCATCAGGCTCGCGCAAGCTTCGTCGCGATTGACCACTTGGCCCGCGGCGATCGCCTTGGCCAGCGCTTCCATTTCCTCGGCCACCATCGCCGGCGCATACAGTTCCACCATGCGCAGCGTGCCCTGCACCTGATGCAGGAAGCCGGCGGCGAAGCGCATCCGGCTGGGATCGGCGGGATCCTCAGCGTAGCCTTCGATCTCGCCCTGCGTCTGGCGCAGCGTTTCGTCGAGCTCGGGTTTGACCCAGCCCAGCGTGGTGTAGTCGATCGCTTCCCGCAATGCCGTCACTGCGCCGCTCCCGGTTTCGGTGGGAGCGGCCTCAGCCGCGACAAGCCGCAGGTATCCATGCCTTTCATCGCCCTACGATTCCTCGGCTCAGGCCGGCAGCTTGAAGTCGGCGACCGAACGGCGCAGATCCGCCGCCAGTTGCGCCAGGTTGCCGATCGACTCGGCGGTCTGGTTGGCGCCTTGCGAAGTCTGCGCGGTGATCGACTGGATCGTGTTCATCGTCGCGGTGATGTTCGACGCGGCGCTGGACTGCTGCTGCGCGGCCGACGAGATGCCTTGAATCAGGCTGGACAAGTCGTTCGACACGCGTTCGATCTCGCCCAGCGCGGTACCGGCGTCTTCGGCCAGGCGCGCACCGCTCACCACCTCGGCGGTGGTCTGTTCCATCGAGCTGACCGCCTCGTTGGTGTCGGACTGAATCGTCTGCACCAGCGTTTCGATTCGCTTGGTCGCGTTGGACGCGCGTTCGGCCAGTCGCTGCACTTCGTCCGCCACCACCGCGAAGCCGCGGCCCGCCTCGCCGGCCGATGCGGCCTGAATCGCCGCGTTCAGCGCCAGGATGTTCGTTTGCTCGGAAATGTCGTTAATCAGTTCCACGATCGAGCCGATTTCCTGCGAGCTTTCGCCCAGGCGCTTGATTCGCTTCGAGGTCTCCTGGATCTGGTCGCGGATCGAGTCCATGCCTTGAATCGTCTGCCGCACCACGCCCGCGCCCTTGGTCGCGATCTGCACCGAGCGCTGCGCCACGTCCGCGGATTCCGCGGAGTTCTTCGATACCTGGTTGATGCTGGCCGCGATTA
>DATFFH010000109.1:0-15005 GCA_035250245.1 Luteimonas sp.
CGATCCCCGGTCCGAATTCGACACCGCCGACGCCAGGCGCAGAAGCCGCGACCGGCGACAACATCCCGCTGTTCCGCATCGAAACCCCGACCTACGCGGTGCTGCCGCCTGCCGCGCACGAACTCGGCCTGGCCACGCTGGGTACCTTCCACGAACGGCAGGGCGAGCAGCCCTTGCTGCAAGGCGAGGGCGGCCTGCCGACGGCCTGGGCGCGCGTCGTGGGCCAGGACATCGAACGCGATTGGTCGGGCACCGCGTCGCCCACCTTCGACGGCAGTGTGTGGGGCGTGCAGATCGGCGCCGCGCTGTACGCGCGCCAAGGCGACGACGGGCGCCGCGACGACTTCGGCCTGTTCGTCGGCCGCACGCGCATGGACGGCGACGTGCGCGGCTTCGCCCTGGGCTGGAACAATCTCACGGTCGGCAAGACCGAGTTGGACGACACCCATCTGGGTCTTTATTGGACGCATATCGCCGCGAACGGGGCTTATCTGGATGCGGTGCTGATCGGCAGCCGCTTCGACGGCGATGCGACGTCCAGCCGCGGCCTGGGTATCGACATCGACGGCGACGGCACCACGGTTTCGCTGGAGGGCGGCTACCCGTTCAAGCTGGGCGAAAACTGGTCGCTCGAACCGCAGGCGCAGCTGATCTGGCAGACGCTGTCGTTCGACGACAAACGCGACGTGTTCTCCACCGTCTCGTTCGATGCCGAGGATGCGGTCACCGCGCGCGTGGGACTGCGTTTGATCCGCAACGACGCAAGCGCGCGCTGGCGCCCCTACCTGAAGGCCAATTTCTGGCACGGGTTTAGCGGCAGCGACCGGATAGCGTTCGGTACGGACCGGATCGAAAGCGAACAGAAGTTCGACGCCTTCGAGTTCGGCGGCGGCCTGATCGCCAGGATCAACGACAAGGCAAGCTTCTTCGCCACCATCGATTACACGGTCGATGCCGGAGACGACGAAGAGCGCAAGATATTCGAAGGCAATCTGGGCCTGCGGATCGCTTGGTAAACCATAGTTGGTGCGCCAGGAGCAGTGCAGTGCTTTGGTCCCTCTCCCTTTTACGGGAGAGGGACAGGCGCGAAGCGCCAGGGAGAGGGTTCGGCTTTTCAGCTATCACCGCATAATGCGAAAAGCTCGCGGCTGAAGCCGCTCCTACAAAAAGCATAAAAGCCCGATGTCCAAGCTGCTCATGAACCTGCGCCACGTCCCCGACGACGAAGCGGACGAGGTGCGCGCGCTGCTCGACGAACACGCGATCGCCTACTACGAAACCAAGCCCAGCCGCTGGGGTATTTCCTCCGGCGGCATCTGGATCGCCGACGAATCCGAAGCCGCCCGCGCCAAGCGTTTGTTCGCCGAGTACCAAGCGCAACGGCAACAGCGCGCCCGCGCCGAACACGAGGCCGCCCGACGCGAGGGCAGGGCGGAGACCTTCGGCACGATCCTGCGCCAACAGCCGCTGCGAGTGCTGCTGACTTTGCTGGCGATCCTGTTCCTGCTGGGTTTGGTCGCATTGCCGGCGATCCTCATCGCCCGCTGACCCGTTTCGGCTTGCGCTTGGTAGAGCGGGGCTTGCCCCGCTGCTCCTGCCGTTGCCGGCCAACCCGAAAAGCAGCGGGGCGAGCCCCGCTCTACAAAGCCGATATCTATATAGTTGACTAAGTCAACTATATAGATATAGCCTGCGCGCATAGTCCGGAGTGCCTAATGTCCCAGGTCGACGAGCTCGAAGTCGCCGCATTGCGCGAATTCAACCGTTTTTACACGCGCAAGCTGGGCGTGCTGAACGAAGGGTTGCTCGACAGCCCGTTCTCGCTGGCCGAAGTACGGGTGATGTACGAGCTTTGCGCGCGCGGGCAGGCCACGCCGTCGGAATTGGCGGTGGCGCTGGACATGGACCGCGGCTACCTGAGCCGTTTGCTGTCGCGCTTGGACGAGCAGGGCCTGTTGAAGTCCGAACCCTCGGCGGCGGATCGGCGCAGCCGCATTCTCGCTCTCAGTCGCAAGGGCAAGACCACCTTCGCCAAGCTGGATGCGAAGTCGCAGGCGCAGGCGGCGGAACTGATCGCGCCCTTGGACCGCGGTATCCGGCGCCGGTTGATGTCGGACCTGCTGCAAATGCGCCGCACGCTCGGCGACGACACCGCAACCGCCGGCCCGATCGTGCTGCGCGATCCGCGCGCAGGCGATATCGGCCTGGTGGCGCAGCGGCATGGCGAGCTTTATTCGCGCGAGTATGGCTGGGGGCTGCGTTTCGAAGCCCTGGTAGCCGGCGTACTGTCGCAATACGTGCAGCGACTGCGCCCGGAACGCGAGCGCGGCTGGATCGCCGAACGCGACGGCGATTTCCTGGGCTGCATCTTCGTCATGGAAAAGGACGCCGAGACCGCGCAGCTGCGGCTGCTGCTGGTCGAGCCCGCGGCGCGCGGCGCGGGCCTGGGCCGGCGCCTGGTGGGCGAATGCCTGGACTTCGCGCGGCGGGCCGGTTATCGCCGGATCGTGCTATGGACCAACAACCGTCTCGACGCCGCGCGGCGGATCTACGAGTCCTGCGGCTTCCGCCTGGTCCGCGAAGAACCGCATGAGAGCTTCGAGGACGGTTCCCTGGGCCAGTACTGGGAACTCGAGTTTTGAGCCGGACCGGGCGGGCGACATAAATCCGTCATCGTGCCGACATAGTCTGCCCGGCCATGGACATCCTCATGCTGTCGGACGTGTACTTCCCACGGGTCAACGGCGTGTCGTCGTCGATCCGCACTTATGCGCGGGCCCTGGTGGCGATGGGGCACCGGGTCGTGCTGGTCGCTCCCGATTACGGGCCCGACAGCGGCCAGGAAGACCACGACCGCGATTTCGAAGTGATCCGGCTGCCTTCGCGGGTGATCTTCTTCGATCCCGAAGACCGCCTGATCAAGCAATCGGCCCTGGATGCCTTGTTGCCGAAGCTGGCGGCGCGGCACTGGGACGCGATCCACATCCATACGCCGTTCCGCGCCCACAAGTTCGGCGTGCGCCTGGCGCAGCGCAGCGGCCGGCCTACGGTCGAGACCTACCACACCTATTTCGAAGAGTACGTCGCGCATTACCTGCCCTGGTTGCCGCCCGCGCTGACGCGCATGATCGCGCGCCGGACATCGCGCAAGCTGTGCGGCGAGGTCGATCATCTGATCGTGCCGAGCCAGCAGATGGTGGAGGTGCTGCAACGCTACGGCGTGGATACGCCGACCACCGTGCTGCCGACCGGCCTTGCCCTGGAAGAATTCGCCCGCGGCGACGGCGAACGCTTCCGCAGCGAGCACGGCATCGGATCGCGGCCGACCCTGGTCACGGTGAGCCGGTTGGCGTTGGAGAAAAACATCGGCTTCCTGCTGCAGGTCGCGCGCAGGTTGGTCGACGAGTTTCCGGACCTGTTGTTCATCATCGCCGGCGAAGGGCCGGATGCGGAAAGGCTGAAAAAGCTCGCCGCCTCGCTGGGCCTGCAGTCCAACGTGCGTTTCTTCGGCAACCTCGACCGCCGCACCGCGTTGCTGGATTGCTATCGCGCCGGCGAAATATTCGTGTTCGCTTCGCCCACCGAAACGCAGGGCTTGGTGCTGATCGAAGCGATGGCGCTGGGCGTGCCGATCGTTTCGACCGCGGTAATGGGAACCGCGACCGTGCTGCGCGATGCACGCAGCGCGGTGGTCAGCCACGAGGACATCGGCGAATTCACAGCCAGCGTGGCCCAGTTGCTGCGCTCGCCCGCGCGGCGTGCGGAATTGTCCGCCGCCGGGCCCGTCGATGCGCAGGCCTGGAGCGCGGATGGATTGATGCGCAAGGCGGTCGCGCTGTACGCCGATCTGGCGGCGGGTAAAATTGCGATTCCGCTTGTCGAGAAAACATCCGGCAGCCCGGGTTAGCCGAAGCCTCGGTAGAGTCGAGCTTGCTCGACTGCTTATTGGCGGCACCGCACGCTACCATTCGCCCATGGAAGAAAAATCGACGCGCCCGATGGCGCAAACCCGTTCGGCCGCGACCATCGCTATCGCCGGCCTGGCTTTCTTCTGCGCCGTGGCCATCGCCGTGCAATTTCTGCGCACGGACCTGGATTGGCGCCTGGCTCCGATGAGTTTCTACCTGCTGGGCGCGTACGGCTATTGGCTGCAGGCCGCGTACTTCGCCTTGGCCGGCGCGCTGGTGATGATCGCCTACGCGTATTACAGCGCGCTATCGCCGCAGGCGCGCAGCGGCGCGCCTGCGCTGATGTTCGTGCTCGCTGCCGTCGGGCTGTGCACGACCGCCGTGGCCGACAGCAACTCGCTGCAGCGTGCGCCGACGCTGGAAGGCTGGGTGCATGGCACTTCCGCACAGGCGGCGTTCCTGTTCGTCACCACGGCGATGCTTCTGCAGGCCTGGCGGCTGCGGGGCGATCCGGCATGGCGCGCGCGTTTCGCGCTCGCCTTCGGCTGGGCCGCGGTCTGTTTCGCCGCGGTATGGCTCTTGTCGTTCTGGCGCGAGTTGCCCCGCGGGCTTGCGCAGAAGGCGGTGATCGCGCTGATCGTCGGTTGGTTGGCGCTGTCGGCCGCATGGCTGAAGCGCGGCGCGAGCCGGGCTTGAGCCGGGCGGGTACTTTTTTGCCTCCGCAGCAGCCATAATTCGCCACGGGGCGGGTCCGGCTAACGATTGTTGAACAATCGATCTTTATGATCGTGCGTCGCACGCCAGCTCAGGGAATACCGTTTTGCGTCCAAACCGCACTCTTCGTCTCACCGTCGTTCCCTTCGTTTTGTTGGTTTTGGCTGGCGCAGGCTGCGATCGCGCACAACCGCCGCCGGCCGCCGAGAACCAGGCCGCTCCCGCGCCTGCTTCGACCGCCAGCGCGCCGCCGCCGCCCGAGGTCCCCAGTTCCGATCCGAGCGCGCAGACCACGCAGCGCGCCGCCCCGCCCATGCCGCCGGCGGTGGCCCTGGGCGAATTCAAACCGGCCGATCCGACCGCCGAGGCCGCCACCGGCAAGCTGACGATCGAGGACATGGCGATCCGTGGCGCGAACGGCGCGGCCTTCGTGACCGAGCGCGCCGCTATCGTCCGCGGCAACGACCAGTACAACGCGGAAGCGCGCTATGCCGATTCGATGCTGATCGTGCCGGAACAGGCGGTCGAACTGCGCCGGGTGGTCGAACGCACGCTGCCGGAGAAATCCACGGCCGATCCGTTCTGCGGCGCCGGCAAGACCGGCTATTTGGCGGTGAGCAAGGTGCGCGAAGGCGATACCGATGTGGTCAAGCTGATGGCGCTGCAGGGCGAGGCCTTGCCCGCCGCGTCGGCGCCGGGCGTCACGCTGTGCAAGGTGTTCAGCTATTCATCGCCCGCGAAATAGCTCCGCCGCTTTTTTGTAGGAGCGGCTTTAGCCGCGAGCTCTTCCTTTCGAATCGCGACATCGCAAGATTTCATAGAAAAGCTCGCGGCTAAAGCCGCTCCTACATAGAGCAAAGCGGACGCCGATGAGAGTTTCAGCGCCGATCGAACTGCCCGCCGAAGCTTTCGCTGAACTGGAAGGCTTCTACGCCACGCCGCCGCGCGCCTACCACAACTACGCACACGTGCAGGAAGTGCTGAAGCATTTCTCCGAAGCGGGCGAGGGCGTAGGCTGGGATCGACCGATCGAACCGTATCTGGCGGTGCTGTATCACGATGCGATCTACGAAGCCGGTCGCAAAGACAACGAAACCCGTTCGGCCGAATTGGCGGTGGACCGCATCGCGCATTGGTTGCCAGGATGCGGCGTGGATGCGGCGCGAGTGGCGCATCTGATCGACTTGACCGCGCGCCACGGACAGCTGCGCGCCGATCAGGTGGATCGGGATGCGACCCTGTTTCTGGATTGCGACATGGCCATTCTGGGCACCGAGCCGGCCGTGTTCGACGCCTACGACCGCGGCATCGCCGCCGAATACCGGCATGTGCCGGGCTGGCTGTTCAAGCTCAACCGGCGCCGGTTCCTGAAGGCCTTGCTGGAAAAAGAGCGGATATTCCTCAGCGATTTCTTCCATGCGCGCTACGACGCGCAGGCGCGGGCGAATCTGCGCCGCGCGATCAACACCAAGCGCTGACCGCTTTTTTGTAGAGTCGAGCCTGCTCGACTGCTTTTCGGGACATCGCCAGACGCAGAAGCAAGAGCAGTCGAGCAGGCTCGACTCTACGTAAAGCCACGGTTCGCATTCCGCAGCCATTCCACCGCGCCGCTACCGGCGCGATAGCCGCTGGCGAAACAGGCGGTCAGCAGATAGCCGCCGGTGGGCGCTTCCCAATCGAGCATCTCGCCGGCGCAGAAGATGCCGGGCATCGCTTCGAGCATCGACGCTTCGTCCAGGGCTTCCAGTTTGACGCCGCCAGCGCTGCTGATCGCTTCTTCGATCGGGCGCGGGCGGAGCAGGGTCAGCGGCAAGCGCTTGATGGCGTGGGCCACGGATACGGCATCGGCGATGCGTTCGGCGCCCAGCGACTCCCGCACCAGAGCGGCTTTGGCGCCGTCGAGCCCGGCCTGCCTGCGCAGGCGTTCGCCGAAGCTGCGGCGGCTGGGCTTGCCGAGCGCATCCTGCAAGGCTTCGCGGGTGCGTCCCGGGGCAAGATCGAGCCGCAGCGTCGCGCTGCCGTCCCGATCGATCGCTTCGCGCAGCTCGGCCGAAATGGCGTAGATCAAGCTGCCTTCGATGCCGGTACCGGTGAGCACGCATTCGCCCTGCAGCGTGCGTTCTTGTCCCTGCGCATCGCGCCAATAGGCGACGACCGGTTTCAACGGCGCGCCGGCGTGGCGTTGCGCGACATGCGCGCTCCAATCGATGTCGAAGCCGCAGTTCGAAGGCCGCAGCGGTGCCACGTCGATGCCGTGCTCGCGCAGCGCCGACTGCCATGCGCCATCCGAGCCGAGCTCGGGCCAACTGCCGCCGCCGAGCGCCAGCACGGTTGCGTGCGCACTCGAACGGATTTCGCCCTCGGGCGTGGCGAAGCGCAATGCGCCATCGTCGCTCCAGCCCAGCCAGCGATGATGCACATGGAAACGCACGCCTTGGTCGCGCAAACGCCGCACCCAGCCGCGCAGCAAGGGCGCCGCTTTCAGGTCGAGCGGGAACACGCGGCCGGAACTGCCGACGAACGTGTCCACGCCCAATCCGTGGGCCCAGTCGCGCAGCGCTTGCGGTCCGAAATCGCGGAGCCATGCCGCGACCTCGGTTTCGCGTTCGCGGTAGCGCGCGACGAAGCCCGGCATCGGTTCGGAATGGGTGAGATTCAGGCCGCCTTTGCCGGCGATCAGGAATTTACGGCCGACCGAGCCCTTGGCTTCGTACAGATCGACTTCCAGCCCCGCTGCGCGCGCGACCTCGGCCGCCATCAATCCGGCAGGACCTCCGCCGACGATCGCCAACGTATTCTCGATGCGTCGAGCCAAAACCAGCGCCTGCCTGCGGAAAGCGGGCAGTGTAGCGGCGGGCGCGCATGACTTCAGGCCAGTAGCCCCGAACGCTGCGATATGACATCTTGGCCGGCGCACCGGCCAGCGGGCCGGACTCGCGACCACTGCCAGGAATCACCGATGAAGCCCAGCCGCATCGCGCTCGCCGCCAGTCTTTTCCTCGCCGCCAGCCTGAGCGTCCATGCGCAGGCGCAAAAACAGCCGAAGTTGACCGAATTCACCTTGGCCACCGGTGCGCCACGCGCGCCCGAGCAACTGGCGGTGGTGTTCGAGAAAGCCGATCTGCAATTCAAGATCGATCCGGCCAAGCGCAGCCTGAGCGGCGATGCGGCGCTGACCTTCCGCGCGACCGCGCCGGTTTCGAAATTGTCGGTGGAGCTGGACCGCAATTACGCGATTGCTGCGGTCAGCGTAGACGAGCGCAAACTGGCCAAGAACCAGTACCGCAATCCCGAAGGCCGCTTGACCGTGGATTTGCCTGCGCCGCTGGCCGCCGGCGAACGCGCCGTGCTGCGCATCGTGTATGCCGGCAAGCCGCACGTGGCCGACCGCGCGCCCTGGGACGGCGGTTTCGTCTGGGCCAAGGCGCCCACCGGCGAGCCGTGGATCGCTTCGGCGGTGCAAGGCGAAGGCTGCGATCTGTTCTGGCCCTGCATCGACCATCCGCAGGGCGAGCCGTTGGAAGTGGTCCAGCACATCACCGTGCCCGCGCCATTGGTGGCCGCGGGCAACGGCGTGGCGATGGGCATGGACGAGAAGGACGGCTGGCGCACCTACCATTGGCGCGCGCGCGATCCCAACACTTATGCGATCGCGCTGAACATCGGTCCGTACGAAGTGCTGGAAGGCAGTTACAAGAGCCGTTACGGCAACACCGTCCCGTTGCGCTTCTGGTACTTGAAGGGCAATGCCGCCAAGGCGCGCGGACTGTTCGCCGAATTCCCGGAAATGCTCGATTTCTTCGAGTCCTACATCGGCCCGTATCCGTTCGGCGACGAGAAGATGGGCGTGGTCGAAACGCCGCACTTGGGCATGGAGCACCAGACCGTCAACGCCTACGGCAACGACTATAAGAAAAGCGAATACGGCTACGACTGGCTGCTGCAGCACGAGTTCGCCCACGAATGGTTCGGCAACCAGCTGACCAATGCCGATTGGGACGACATGTGGCTGCACGAGGGCTACGGCACGTACATGCAACCGCTGTACCTGCAATGGCTGCGCGGCGACATGGAGTACTACGCCAATCTGATGAAGCACCGCACGGACTTGATCAACAAGTTCCCGGTGGTGTCCGGGCGTTCGCAGACCGGCAGCCAGGTCTACGACGAAGCCACCGGCCCCGGCCACGATCTGTACTACAAGGGGTCGATGATCCTGCACACGCTGCGCAACCTGATCGGCGACCGCGATTTCTTCGCCGTCACCCGCCAGGCGGTGTACGGCACCGACAAGCCGGCGCCCGGCAACTTCAAGCCGCGCTATCTGAGCACTCCGCAATACATCGACATCGTCAACAAAGTCACCGGCCGCGACTACCGCTGGTTCTTCGATGTCTATCTGTATCAGGCGGCGTTGCCGGAACTGATCGCCGAGCGCGACGCCAAGGGCTTGTCGCTGCGCTGGAAGACGCCGGGCGACAAGCCGTTCCCGATGCCGGTGGAAGTGCGCGTCGACGGCCGCGAACGCGCGGTGTCGATGAAGAACGGCAGCGGGCGCGTCGATATGCCGGCCGGCGCCGTATACACCATCGATCCGCATTCGAAGGTGCTACGCGCGCTGCCCTATATGGATCAGTTCAAAGCCGACAAGGCCGCGCGCGAGAAGGCGGTGCGGGAAAAAGCAGCGGCCGCTAAGAAGTAGGGCTTGCAAGCGATGCGCGCGGCTTCCAACATGGTCGTATCGGGGAGGACGACATGCGCATGCTGACTTTGGAGGATTTCTCCGGCCTGGTGAACGACACCTTCGCCGCGTCTTTGCAGGACGCCGAGGTGCCGTTCGTCCTGGTCGAGGCGCGACCGTTGCCGGCACAGCCCGGCGTAGCGATGCGGCCGCCGTTCTCGCTGCTATTCCGCAACACGTCGTCTTTCCTACTGCCGCAGCAGATGTATCCGATGCGGCATCCGCGCCTGGGCGAAGTGGGGATATTCCTGGTCCCCATCGCGCGCGAGCGCGAGGGCTTCCTGTACCAGGCCGTTTTCAACTGAACGGCTAGGGCGACCAGTTCATCCGCAGGTGCGTGGCCGCATCGCTCGCCGCGGGCACGAACCCATGGCGTTCGTACAGGCGCCGCGCGGCTAGGTTCTGCTGGTTCACGTGCAGGGCGACGCCGCAGCCGTGTTCGCGCGCGTCCGCCTGCGTCGCTTCGATCAACGCGCTGGCCACGCCGTGTCCGCGCGAGGTCGCAGCGAGGCTGATGTCGACGATCACGTAGTCGGGGCGGCAGCGTTGCAGGTAATAGCGGCCGATGGGTTTGCCGTCCGACTCCACGACCAGAAAGTCGGCATCGCCGTAGTAGCTGAGGTAGTGGCGATGTTGCAGCGAAAACTGATCGCGCAGGAAAACCTGCTTGGCCGCTTGCGGCCATGGCGCGTGGGCCAGCTCGTCGGCGCGGGTGGATGCGTACAACTCGCCCAGGTAATCCAAATCCGCGTCTCCGGCGGGACGCAGGCCGATGCCGCGTTCGGCCAGCGCGGGCGGGGCGCGGAAATGATCGTCGCGTGCGGCGGGGAATCGCGGCAGCTTCCGTATCTGCCTGACTTCCATGTGCTTATCCGAAACTTGGGAAGACGCCGCTCAGCGCGATGCAGAAGTTCACGGCCAAGTAGGGCTGCCGGTTCTCGTGGGGCTGGCTGCTGCCGGCCGGGCCGCACGCCATGGGCGCGAATTTCGCGGTCGGCTGCGCATTGGCCGCGAACGGCGAGCTGAGGTTGGGTACTCCGAGCGCCACGCCATTGGCCGGCGTGCCCGTGCGCTTGGCGGTATCGTTTTGGGCGTACAGGTTCAAGCTGTGGTTGTGCGCCGGCATTTCCTGCAACGTCAGAGTCACCGATGCGTCGCCGAACGTCTCGCCTACCGTCCGCGGAGTCAACCCGGGGCCTTGGCCCTGATTGCAGGCTGCGCGATTAACGAAATTCGGCAACTGGAACGTGGTTCGGCCGTCGCCGCCGTATTGCGTGCCCAGCAGCGAGAATAGGGCGGTATTCTGCTGGATGGCCATCGTGACGCCGTTGCAGAAAGCCCAGCCGCGCGGCGCGAAGTTGAAGCCGTACATCTGGATCTGGCCGATGAAGGGTTCAGTCATGGAATGCGCTCCTGCCAGTTCGGCGGGTCAGCCTTGTGAAGGATAGATGCCGGCATAGGCGATGCAGAACTGCACCGTCAGTGTCGGCATCGTGTTTTCGTGGGGCTGGGTGCCGCCATTCATCGAAATCGATTGCGCGGAGGCCGGTACGGGAGTAAGGCCGGTGATGTCGGTCGCATACATGGTGTCGCCACTGATCGCGCCAAGCAATTGGGTGCTGTTGCCTAAGGCTGTCCCGGTCGACAGCGAAGTCGTGGCCAGGGCCGAATGCGCGTGCGCAGGCATTTGCCCCTGAATCAAGGTGACCGTTTCGGTGCCTGAGGCTTCGCCGATGATGCGCGGGGTGAGGCCCTGGCCGTTGCCCCAATGCATCGGCAATTGGCCGCGCAGATCCGGCATCGCGAAAGTACTCATGCCGTCGCCGCCGTATGTGGTGCCGATCAGGTTGTACAGCACGTCATAGACGGAAATGGGCTGCAGGCTCCCGTCGCAGGGCAGCCAGCCGTTGGGCAGGCGCGGGAAACCGAACAGCCGGATTTCGCCGACGTAAGGCTCAGTCATGGCATGGACTCCGGTGTGTCGCTCAGTTGCGCGACGGGAAGATGCCGACCAGCGCGATGCAGGCGCTGATCACCCGATAGGGCTGCATATTGGGATGGGGCTGCGTATTGCCGGTCGCGCCGATGGTCGACGGGTCCAGCACCACCGACGGGCCGCCCGTGGCCGCATAGATCGCTGCGCTGTTGGTGCCGTACAGGTTGCCGCGCGGGTTGCGCTGCGCGCCGGTATCGTTGGTGCCGTTGGCGACGTGATTGTGTTGCGGCAGCTGCTGGCTGAGAAGGGTCACGTTCTCCACGCCGCCGATCTCGCCCAGCGCGTATGGCGAAGGGTTCCATGAAGGATCGACCGAGTTGCCGAACGCCACCGGCGTGCGGCCGCGCAGGTCGGGTAGAGCGAAGTTGGTCGTGCCATTGCCGCCGTACGTGGTTCCCAGCAGCGAGAACAGGGCTTGGTTCTGGGCAATGGACAAGATTTGCCCGTTACAGAGCGCGAAGCCCTTGGGCGCGAAATTGAAGCCGGTCAGAAGGATCTGACCTAGATAGACCTCGGACATCCTCATCCCCCCCGGAATCAGATGGCCGGCAATGTGGCTGAAGGCCGTTTCCCTTACAAGGGCCGGGACGGACGTCTTTTCGAAAGTGTGAGCGCCGTACAATTTTCGGGTCCGCCTGTTGCGGTGCAATGGCGGAACGCAGCAAGGGGGCGGTCCGGCGTCAGCGGACCGTAAGAGCAGAGCCGGAACCGCACGGAAGCGAGCCTGCGGAGCCGTTGGATCGGGGGGCGGGAAATGGAACAGCAGGAAGCGCTGCGCGCGCGGACGTCGTTGCCGTGGGCGCGTACGGGGTATTGGCGGCGGTGGGCAGCGATGTGGATGCTGCTGATGGCCTCGATGTGGGCCGGTGCGGCGTTCGCTGCGGGTCCTTCGCCCAATTGCGGGCCCTTCAATATCAACGTATCGCACGGTGGCAACCACACCATCGATGCCAGCGCGTGCGATGGTCCGGACAATTTCGGCATCGGCGCAGTGGAGACGCCGCCGCTGCATGGCACGGTATCGATCAATCCTGCCACGCAGTCGGTGACCTATACCCATTTCGGCGGCGCGGACACGGCCACCAGTGACTCCTTCATTTTCGACGACGGTCTGGACAACGATGTGGTGGTCAACGTCACCATCGCGCCGGCTTCTACGTTCGTCATCACCACCAACTTGGTCGGCATGGTGGTCGGCCAGCCATTCAGCGCCCAATTCGAGGCCAGCGGCTTCTCGGGCAGCGCGGACGATATCGTCTGGAGCATCGATGCGGTTCCGCCGGGCATGAGCTTCAACGCGGATGGCGTGTTGACCGGCACGCCGACTCAACGCGATGTGAATACCTTCCTGGTGACGGCTACCGACTCGAGTTCGGCCATTGCCACTCGCGCCTACAGCGTGGATATCGGCGATCCCGATCTGATCCTGTCGCCCCTGCCGCCGCCGGCGGCAGGCGTAGGCGCGCCCTATTCGGTGACCTTCAGCGTTTCAAATGGCGTTGGGCCGTACGGCCTCGTCTTGCATATACCCGGCGGTCCATTGCCGCCCGGCCTGGCCTTGGCGGGCAACGTGCTCAGCGGCACGCCCACTACGGTAGGAACCTACAATTTCACACTGCAGTTAAGCGATAGCAGTACAGGCCCAGGCGCTCATTCCGAGCTTCAGGCCGTTACTTTGATAGTCACCAACGCGCCGCCCATCGCCAATGCAGTGTCGGCGACGGTGGCGCATAATAGCGGGGCCAATCCCATCACGCTCAGCATCACTGGCGGTCCGCACACGTCGGTCGCGGTCGGCACCGCGCCGGCTCACGGCACTGCAATCGCGTCGGGAACGTCGATCACCTATCAGCCCACGCCGGGCTATGCCGGTCCGGATAGCTTCACCTATACCGCCACCGGTCCCGGCGGAACCTCGGCGCCTGCGACGGTGACGATCATCGTCACTCCGCCGACGATCAGCATCACGCCGTCGGCGCCGCTGACTGGGCAGGTGGGCGTGGCCTTCAGTCAAACGTTCACGTTCGCCGGCGGCACTGCGCCTTATCACGGTTACGCGGTGACCGGCTTGCCCGTTGGCGTTTCCGTCACCGCATCGACCGCAGCCAGCGTCACCATCTCCGGTACGCCGCAGAATGCAGGCAGCTTCGGCATCAACGTCGAGGGCATAGACAGCAGCACCGGCGATGGCCCGTTCACGAAAGATCAGACCTTCGCTCATAACATCGCAGCTCCGACACTGACGATGACGCCGGCGGCGGGCACGCTGAGCCTGCCTTACGGTACGGCGTACAGCCAAAACTTCTCCGCGAGCGGCGGCACCGGTCCGTATTCGTTCTCGTTGCAGGCTGGGGCGTTGCCGGTGGGCATCAGTTTCTCCTCGGCCGGCGTGCTCTCGGGCACGCCGACGGTGCCGGGCAATTACGCGCTAACCATCCGTGCGACCGATACCGTCAGCGGCGGCACCGGATCGCCGTTCTCCATCGACCAGAACTACGTGCTGCAGGTATCCGCGCCGACCATCGTCGTCGATCCGCCGTCGCTGCCGAACGGCACCGGCGGTACGGCGTATTCGCAGACGTTCACCGCCAGCGGCGGCGTCGGCGCGTACACGTTCTCGCTCGTATCGGGCAGTTTGCCGGTGGGCATGTCGATGAGTTCGGCGGGCGTCTTCTCCGGCACGCCCACGGTGGCGGGCGTCTACAATTTCACGGTGCGCGCGACCGACGGCAATGGTCAGACCGGCGATCACGCCTACGCGCTGACGATCCTGGCCCCGACGATCGCCATCGATCCGCCGACGCTGGCCGATACCACCGCAGGGATGCCGTATTCGGTGACGTTCACCGCCAGCGGCGGCGTTTCGCCCTACAGCTATTCGCTGGTGTCGGGCTCGTTGCCGGTGGGTATGTCGATGAGTTCGCTGGGCGTGTTCTCGGGCACGCCGACGGTGGCCGGCACCTACAATTTCACCGTCCGTGCGACCGATGGAAATAGTTTCACGGGAGACCGCGCCTACAGCTTGACGGTCTTGGCGCCCACCCTCGTCATCGATCCGCCGACGCTGGCCGGCACCACCGCAGGAACGCCGTATTCGGTGACGTTCAGCACCAGCGGCGGCGTAGCGCCCTACAGCTATTCCCTGCTGTCGGGCGCATTACCGGTCGGAATGTCGATGAGTTCGTTGGGCGTGTTCTCGGGCACGCCGGTTGTGGCGGGTACTTACAACTTCACGGTGCGCACGACCGACGACAACGGCTTTACGGCGGATCGTGCCTATAGCTTGGTCGTCGTTGCCCCCACCATCGTCATCAGTCCGCCCTCGTTGCCCGGCGCCACCGCGGGAACGCCTTACTCGGCCACATTGACCGCGAGCGGCGGCGTAGCGCCGTACACGTTCTCGCTGGTCAGCGGCGCCTTGCCGATCGGTGTGTCGTTCAGTTCGGCGGGTGTGTATTCGGGTACGCCGACCGCGGCCGGCACGTTCACGGCCACGGTCCGCGCCACCGACGACAACGGTTTCACCGCGGACCAGGCGTACAGCATCGTCGTAACCGCACCGGCGATCGCGATTACTCCGTCCACACTGCCGAACGGCGTGGTCGGCGTCGCCTACAGCCAGCCCTTGAGCAGCAGCGGCGGCGCG
>DATFFH010000110.1:0-62216 GCA_035250245.1 Luteimonas sp.
CGAACCCGCGCGCGCCTGGACCGTGGCCTCGCTGGCCGAACGGGCCGGCCTCTCGCGCACCGTATTCGCAGAGCGTTTCGCGCGATTGTTGGGCGAAGCGCCGCTCGCCTATGTCTCGCGCTGCCGCATGCAGCTGGGCGCGCGGTTGCTGGAGACCACCGACGACACCGTGCTGCAAGTCGCATTGCACGCCGGTTACGAGTCCGAGGCCGCGTTCAACCGCGCCTTCAAGCGCGAGTACGACCTGCCGCCTGCGCGCTACCGCATCCAGCGACGCAGCGGAGAGGCGGCGTCCACCTAATGTAGGTTGGGGTGAAACCCCAACATTGCCATCTTCACCGTTCTGCGATCCTGCCGTGCGGGCAGCGTCCGTCCGTGGGTGGGCTTCACCCCAACTTACATGCCGCCCACGGCTTTGCGTTCGCCGGTGCGCTGGTTCACCTTCACCCGCCACGGGTAGTGTCCGCCCTCGCCTCCGGCGCCGCGTTCCTGCAGGTGGTTGGTGACCGCCTTGCGCCAGGCGCCGCCCAGGTTGGGCGTGCTCATGTGCGGGGTCTTGGAATGATGGAAGGCGACATCGCCCCGTTGCATGGGACAGATCGCGGTGCGCGTTTCGTCCACGTCGCAAGTCAGCAGATCGCTCTGCACGCCTTCGACCGAACGGTGCGGAAGTATGCCGAGCCGATGGCCGCCGTCGATGAAATGCATGCAGCCGTTGACGGCATCCACGTCCTGCAGGGGAATCCAGCCGGTGATGCCGCGATCGGCCAGATTGCGGCCCCAATAACCCTCGTCCTGGTGCCATTCGGTGGCGGCGCCGTGGCCGGGCGGTTTTCCCAGGAACTGGTCGTACCAGAAGACCATGTCCAAGCCCATCAGCTGCGAGGAAAAGCGATCCAGCCATAACCGATAAGGCTGATCGGCTATGTCCGCCCAGACCTTGCTGGGCGACGACTGCACGATGCGGAAGCTGCGGTTCTCGCGCGATTCGTCGCTGCTCCAGGCCCAGTCGTTGGCCAGTTCATGCTTTTGGGCGATCAATACGTCGCAGTGCTTCTCCAGTTCGTCCAGATGCCGCTGCGGCACCGCCTGCTTGACCACCAGGAAGCCGTGCTCGCGGAAGAAACCTATCTGCTCGGCGTCTGCTTCGGGGTACATGGCGGTCGCGCGTCGATTGCCAGGGTGCGGCGACCAGTACACGCCTGCGGAGGCAGCGGATCAATGGGGCGTTCTTATATTGAGGGGATAGCAAAAGTACGGGCTTGTCGCGGAAGTACGGCGGCTTCATCCAGCGGACGCGCAGCGTCGCCTAATCCCGAGGTGTGGGTCAGGATTGGACGATCGTGATAGGCGGCTCGTCGGCGTCCCGGTTCTTGATGCGGTTTATTTCCGGAACGTATTTGGCGGCGCTTTCGGTGAGGCGCAGCTTCTTGGCTTCGATCAATTGCATGATCGCCAATGCGGTAAAGGCTTTCGTAACGGAGCCGGCGAGGTAATAAGTGGCGTCCGTCGGTAGCCGCTTTCTTTCTTCATCGACGCTGCCGATATGGCGGCTCGATTCGGGCTTCCCGTTCCTCACCACCCCCAGGCTCACCGCGCCTATCCGGTTCCGCTCCCAACGTTCTTGCGCTGCGGCATACAGTTTGGCGCTATTCGTATCCGCCTCTGACGCGAGACCGGCGGTTTGAAAAACCAGCCCCAGACCCAGGACGAACGCAAAATTCGCCAGAGACGTTCGCAGCGGCAAGTGAGCGTTGATTTCTCGTCGGGTGACGGTCATAGGAAGTGTCCAGATCAGTTTTTGGCGATTCACCGGCGCCGCATATTGCCCCGCTGCAGCCGATCGAGCGCTTCCGACGCATAGTCGTTGTCCGGATCGATCGATAGCGACTTCTCGAAATAGGCGGCCGCCTTTTTCTTGTCGCCCTGCTCGATGGCGATGTCGGCGAATCCGTCGTAGCTGTACGCCGACCGCGGAAACATTTCGAGATTGAAGCGAAAAATCGCCGCAGCTTCCGCGATCCGTTTGCTGTCGAGCAAATCGTAGCCAAGATCGATCAGGGTCTCGTCGCCGAAATCGTGCTTTTTCGGCTCAGTTCGCTTCAGTTCGCGATACTGCCGGATCCCGGCTTCGGCTCCTTTCTCCACGATCGTCTGCCACAGCAGGTCGCGAAGCTGCGGTTCGGGCAGTTTGTAGGGGGCTCCGAACACGATGGAGGCGAGGTTCGTTCCGGCCTTGCCGGCGGACGTGCGGTCGCTGTTGCTCAGCACGATCACCGTCACGCGGTCGTCGGGAAAACGGATCATGTAGGACGAGAATCCGTCGTTGCTGCCGCTGTGGTCCAACTTCCGCCGCCCCAGCTTCTCCCCGGTCTGCCAGCCGTAGCCGTAGTTGTTCTTGAACGGCGTGAACATCTCGTCCAGCGACTTTTGCGACAGCAGTTTTTCCGTATACAGCGCTTGGTCCCAAACCAACAGGTCTCGAGTTGTCGTAGTCACGCCCGCCGCCGCGAATTGCGTGGTCGGATCGAGGTTGTAGGGCGAGAAGACGAAATCCGTGCCACGGGAGTAGTAACCCGCCGCCCGCCCGGAAATGAGCGTCCTGTTGTCGTCGAACGCGGTGCGCGCCATGCCCAGGGGCGCGAAGATCCCGTCGTGCAGGAATTTTCCATAAGATTTGCCCGACGCGCGCTCGATGACCAGGCCCAGCAGCACGTAGCCCGAATTGCTGTACTTGTATTTTTCTCCGGGCGCGAATTCCAAAGGAAGATCGCGGAACAGATCCACAAGCTCGGCGCGCCGATACGTCCTGCGGCCGAGATCCTCGTCCCAACCAGGAAGGCTGGAGAAATTCTTGATGCCCGAGGTGTGCGTCAGCAGATGGCGCAGCGTGATCGGCCGCCAAGCCGGCGGACAATCGTCCACATAGTTGCAGACCGGATCGCCGACTTTCAGTTTGCCCTGCTCTTGCAACTGCATGATCGCCGTAGCCGTGAACTGCTTGGTCAGCGACGCGATTTGGAACACGGTGTCGGACGTGTTCGGCACATCCCATTCGTAGTTCGCGCGTCCGTAACCCTTGCTGATTATCGGCGTGCCGTTGCGCGCGACGAGAATGGAACCGGTGAACTGATCGAATTCGACGGCAGCCCGCATGTATTCGTCCACCTTCGCGACGATCTGCGCATCCGACGGCGCCTGCGCCGTTTCGCCAGCGCCGGAGGGAGAGGCCGGATTGGCGCCGGCCGAGGCGAACGCAAGGCAAAGCAAACCCACTGCGGCCAACGGCCGCATGCATAGACGCATCATGATCGCTCCTGAATTTCGTGATGGCTGGGCAGCGGCCCAGCCCGATCCGACAGCGCATCCGCAGCGCCGCCGCGGTTAATCCAAGCGGCTGGCCCTCATCGATTCGTACCGCTGTTTCGCTTCCCTCATCTGCAGCGCGTGCGTGCCGGTCGCTCCGGCCATCTGCCGCTGGTATGTTCCGGTCGCCCCCGCCATCCGCTCCCTGTATTTTCCGCTGGCTGCCGAGACCGTCTGGCTGCGTGCGCGACTGATCTGCGCCAAGCCCGCTTCGAAAGCCGCGGCAGGCGTAACGCGTTCAAGC
This sequence comes from Luteimonas sp., assembly GCA_035250245.1. Classification (GTDB taxonomy): domain Bacteria; phylum Pseudomonadota; class Gammaproteobacteria; order Xanthomonadales; family Xanthomonadaceae; genus Luteimonas_C. Next base: position 3,611 of record DATFFH010000110.1, read on the forward strand.
TCCTCGAACCGGCGCTGGTAGGCGTCATCCGCGCTGGCCGTTACCGCGAGATATTCCTCTTCGGCTTGCGCAGCGCTGCGCCGGTAGGTTTCATCCGCTTGCGAAGCGGCGCGCCGGAATGCCTCATCGGCCTCCGAAGCGATGCGTTGGATCTGCTCTTCCATGGAGAGCCGAAGCTTCTCCTGGTCGACTTCCGGCCGCTTGGCCGCGCTCGGTTCGCCAGCCTTCGGCTTCGATGCCGCTTGCCCGGCCGGAGCGATTGTCGAAAACTGCGCAACAGCAGACACCGAACGGGGTGCCGCTTGCGCAGCTTTTCCTGCGGAGATCCGATCTTTCCTCGCGATCTCCGCCGGCGCTTCGACGGCCGCGGCCTTCGGCACGGCGGGAATCGGCGCCAGGGGGCGGGATAACGCTTCCGCAGCCACGCAGGCAGCGGCCATGGACAGCAACACGGCGGCTGATGCGAGCTTGGCCGTTGCGCCCGATGCCGTACGCGTTTCGATAACGCCGTCGATCCTCTGGTCCAAGGTACGCACGGCATCGGCCACGCCAAGCGCCGATGCGAGACGAACGCTTCGCGTCGGCACCACGTGTTCGATCGCGGTCAGCAGCGCATCTGCGTAATCGGCGGGCGTTTCGCACAGGCGGGACGCTTCGATGTCGCAAGCGATCTCGCGCGAGACGTCGAGGGTCGTACCCATCCAACGCAGGATCGGATTCCACCAGAACAAGGCCTCCACGATTTTCTGCAGCGCGTGGGCAGCCGTATCCTTTCTGCGTATGTGTGACGCTTCGTGCAAGATCACCGCGCGCATCGCTTCGTCCGGAAGGCTGGCGGCCAACGATTCCGGGATCAGGATCTTCGGGCGCAGCACACCCGCGACGGCCGGCCCGAAGGAAGCGCACAAGCGTATCTCGACGTCCGAACGGATGAAGGGACGATACGCGCGCTCCAGCGCGCGCGAGCGCGTGGACGCCGCGATGATCCGGCGAAGGCTTCCATAGCCCTTGGCTTGCCTGGCCAATTGCCACGCCGCGCCGAAGAACCAGAGCGCGATCAAGCACCAGGCCGCCGGTTCGGCAAGCCGGATGCGCCCGGGAGCCCACGATGCGCGGTTCGCGGCATCAGGATCGATGCGGCCGAGGTCGGCGGCGTAGGCCTGCATCGGCATCGCATTCGCTTGCCATGATGGGCTGCCGACACCCGCACCGAGATTCCCGGACTGCGACAACACGGGCCCGAGCACGCAGAGCATCAAGGCTGCGAGCAGGATTCCCGCTTTCATGCCGTGCGGGATCGCTTTTGCTTTGCAAAGCGCCAAGACGAGCAAGGCGATGATGCCGCTGGCCAGCAAATGCTCCAGCGCATAACCCAGCAAGAGGAAGGCCGGTTCGGACATCACGCCCCCTTCTTGCCTTTGGCGGCATCGATCTTCTGTCGCAGCGCGCGGATCTTTTCCGGATCGACGCCGTGGTTCTTCAGCAGATGCAGCGCCAGCATCTCCGGCGATCCGTCGAACAGTTGCTCCACGAGGTTGCCGAGCGCCTGATTCCGGACCTCGTCCTTGGTGACGGCGGGCCGGTAGATGAAAGCGCGGCCTTCCTGCCGGTAGCTCACCAAATTCTTCTTGTGCAGCACGCCGAGCATGGTGAGGACGGTCGTGTACGCCACCGGCTTGTGCCGCGAGAGACGGTCGGTCACTTCCCGCACCGAAGCCTCGCCCGCTTCCCACAGCACTTCCAGCAGCGCCTGTTCGGCTTCGGTCACGGTGGCGGAAGGGGGCCTGGCCATTCGATTCAACTAATTTGTTAGTTGAGCCAACTTAAGCCGCCCGGGAGTGCTTGTCAACTAATAAATTCGTTGATGTCGGATAGTGGCGGAATCCGCTACGCGGGTTCCGCCCTACGGCTCTTGCGAGGCGTATCGATGGCAAGTAGGGCGGAACCGCCGCAGGCGTTTCCGCGGAACGCTGTTGCGTACGTGTGGCCTTGCGGGTTTTAGGCGCGGTAACCGCTGTTGCCGAGCGCTTCGCGAGCCTTGTCCGCCGCTTCCGCCGCCCGGCCCGCCGCTTCGCTCGCTTTCCTTTCTGCGGCGAAACCCGCGGCGATGTCCGAAGGCGTGGAGCGCGGGTCGCTGGCGATGTCGGCGGCGAGATCGGCAGCGCGGTCCGCCGCTTTCGCCGCGGCACTGACCTGGGATTCCAGGGAAACGTTGACGGATTCGGCGAAGCTCGCCGCATCGGCGGAGGCCTGGGCAAGATCCGTCTGGCCGATGCTGCCGACCAGGCTATCGATCGCTGCGAGCGTGTTGGCGATCTTGGTTTCCATCGTCGTGGCTTGTTGCGCTGCGAAGTCGGCTACTTCGGCCTCGTCTTGCGCTTTATCCACCTTCGATTCGACGGATGAGTCCTGGGAAGCGTCCGCGCCGCCCGCAGCGCCGTTCGTTCCGCCCGACCCGCCTACGCCACCTGTCGACTCAGCCATCAGCAACCACTCCTTTCGATAGGGCAACGCCGCATCCGAGCTGCGGCGCGGCGAACGATTTCGCATCGGAAGCGTAGGGTTTTGCGCCTGTCGGAACAGCTAGGGCGGACCCCAGTGACCGTAGCCCGGGAAGGCCGCAGGCTGCACCCGCGCGCTATGGCGCATGGATCGAACGCCCCAGGTGCGCCTCGCTATCGCACGCGCATGACGGCGCCCACTAGCGCAACTAGCGCAAGCGAGGCGGGGCGATCATGAATGCAGTGGATAGCGATCCGTGCTGGGCGATGAAGCCGATGAGCGCAGGCCCATCAGCACCCCCGCATAGCCCATCGTTGTAACTGCCGGGATCGCGAGGCTCTCGGGAACCCGGGTGCTTGCCGGCCAGCGTGAACATCACGGGACTATATTCGCGCAACCGATGCCGCCGCAGGCGATTCCGCCGCCCGACGTCGACGGAGGCGAATCCGCTGCGCGGGCTTACCCAGGTTACGCTGGCTACTGGCTTTGGCGATGCGGGGTTGATGCGGCCAGCCCAGCCTACGGCCCTAACCCAGCCTACGACCCTAGTGCATTGCCGCAAAAAAAAGTGGGTCGCCTCGCTGCGCAATAGTATCCGTAATTTCTACGTGCCGATTAGCCGTCAACTCATACCGAAAGAACACATCTGCACAATATCCACTTTTGTGCTCAAGAAAGATTTGAACAGCATCGCCCTTGCTGCCATCGTCTCGCGGCAATTTCACATCAGTAACAATGCCAAACGCGATGGCTTCATTGGTTAGCCTCTTGAACTCGCCAATTAGCACGCCAACTTTATTCTGCGCTGATTCGTTGCTGGAACTCGGCTTTACTCCCACGTTCACCATTTGCGCAGAGCTTTTTAAGTAACCACCGAACGGATGAAATTCCCCATGCTCCGCAAGCATCTTCTTCGCAAACTCCAGAAGATCGTTCGTTAGACTCTCTACTTGCTGTTTAGCATCCATCACTAGGGCCCAGGTCATCACGAGATAGAGGCGTCCAGATTGGGATTAAATCGTAATGTGACCCTGGGTAAGAACCGATCGCGCCTTAGGCATAGGACGAACAAGGCCTGCTCGCGCGGGCCTTATTTCATTTAGTTACAACCCATGCGCCTCCAGGCCCTGAGCGGATCAACACAGTCCCAGGCGGACAATCAATAAATTCTGCTAATTCTGGCGCTATTTGCAGAACCTCGCTAACGCTCCATATCCGCGCTTCTTCCCAGTTCTCGCTTTCCGCTCCACAGAAGAACTGCCAACCACTATCTGCAGGCTCCTCAGGTGGATCGCGTTGCGCATGGCAAATCACCGGCTGCTCCGATTCAGCAATATGCCCGCACACAACCGCGGCGCTTGATAGGTTCACTTTAGCTTCAGGGCCGACCGTCGTTCCACGGGCCGTGATGGTAGAGGGTGCAAATCAGCAGGTCCAGTTTGGCTTTGTTGGACGCGCCCGGCGGAAGACGGGCGCGCACTTTGTCCGCCCATTGGTCGAGTTGGTCGAGCGTTTTGCGGATGTCGACCTTCGGATCGACCATGCGGTCGATGGCGGCTTTGGCTTGCGCGAGATCGATGGAACCTTCCGGCTGCTGCAGCAGGCGGCGAAGTTCGGCGATGTTCGCGTCGCCTTTCAATGCGTGCGTGGACGCGGGAGGCGGTGGAGTTGCGGACTCGGCGTGGGCCGTGCCTAGCAGTCCGACACTTATAAGTAGCAACCCCGACAGACAAACGGAAAACGGCCGCATGGCCCTACTCCTTGGATCGTTCCCCGAGGTGGCGAGATTAGGCTTGGAGTTGCGAGCTGTCCATCGGATGTTTGACCGTTGCCGACGGATGGCGATGTTGGGATTCACCCCAACCTACGAGCTACGAGCCCTTCACAAATATCACGATCTGGTCAGGTTCGGAAACATCGTTCGCAAAAACTTTGACTTTGGTCAAGTGCGTGGCCACAGGCATGGTGAGCAGCTTTTGGTTTAGGACGTTGCTGACTGACAACTCGTGGTTCGGCGTGGACAATGCGCCATCAAAGACCACTTTGCCTACCTCTAGGCCATCCAAGTCGTCGGTCAAGGTAACTGTGGTTTCTCCGTCCGAGGCCGATAATGTGCCGATAGCGAGGCATGTGTCAGTAATCGCAACAAGTTCGGCGGTTATCTGATCTGGCAATACTCCGATTGCATGATCCATAACAAGGATAAGAGAGTTGGGAGGCGAGAAGGTCATGGATTCCTTCATGGCTCTTTCCTCCTTAATTCTCTGGCGGCTTCAAGCCCTTGCTGCCTACTGCAGGTCAAGCACTGTGGATACAGCTTTTGCGGCGCCCCGATGGCGTTGAGCGATGACACCGGCTGATGATCCGGAACAAAATTGCCGCTCTTAGTGCCAGGGTTTGTCGTGCCGCATGTGTGGCAGCCGGTTGTTTGGCCGATCTTGTTGACAGCTGCGCGCTCACCGCTATTGAACGTTTGCGCCGCAGAACGTGCCGATATCGATTCGGCTGCAAATGGTCCCGGCTTAAGCGTGCTAGCAGCTGCACCAGCTGTTGCAGCTAAGGATGCGCCACCAAGCGCTTCGCCTGCCCCCGCCTCCATGATGCCGTTAGCAACTGCATTTGCCGTAGCCGGATGAGCAAACGCAACCACACCCAATTCTGCGGCGCCGTAAGCAACAGCCGGCGCCGCGACAACAGCAAGCGAAACGCCGATGGCAGGACCGAGCCAGTCTTTATCACTTGGCGGCGGCGTTTTTAAATAGGTTCCAGCCTCTCTGGATATCGAATCAAAATCCCGGGATTGACGGCCGTCGGGGTCAACGAACTTGTAGGGATTGTTATTGGCATACGCATACCTATTGAAATTCGCACCGGTATTCGGATCCGGCGCGACAGGATCCGTTCCCGCACTCGCCAAGTCAGGCGCTAACAGCAATAACGCCAACGCCGCGCTCCTCAGTGCCTTGAAGATATTCATTGCATGCCTCCCTTCCGATCCGCCGCTTTTTGTTTAATAAAGTGTTCTTGGTATTTGACCCATTGCTCCTGCGACCACTCTCGCCATCCAATCGCTTCGGCGGTCGCATACCAAAGCAGGTTCTGATGGCTCAGGAACAAGTAATCGGCCCGCATGACCACGGGAATCTGCGACACCGAGGGATATTTCCGCTTGTAGCGCTGCTCGATCAACTGGTAATAGGCGTCGCCTTTCAGCGTCATGGCGACGGCATCCTTGGGATTGGCTTCTAGGATCAGGTCGGCCACTTGCAGCAAACGCTCGGGCTGGTGCTTTTCCCGGTAGTAAGGCGCCAGGGTGGTGGTGGCGAACAGGGCCACCGATTCCCTTTGGGTGAACGGCCGGAGGAAGGTGCCTTGCTCAATACCTTCGGGCGGTATGTTCAGCACCGGGCTGCGCTCGTAGCCGCTGTCGGGATAGATGCGGCCGCTGGTGGCCTCGACATTGGTCCATTGGCCGATATCCTCGTCACCGTACTTCACCAGCAGGTGGTAGGGCGCCACGGACATGGTGACGGGTAGCCCCAGTTTCTGGCCGAGCAGGACGAAGGCAATCGGCATGATGGCGCACTGCCCTTTCCGTTTGGCTAAGTAGTTCGAGAGGAGCATGCCGCTAATGTCTTGGCCGCGCGGGTCGCTGAAGTCGTAAACGAAGGGCTGGCCGTCGTTCCACGGGCCGGGTTGGTAGAGGGTGGAAATCAGCAGGTCCAGTTTGGCTTTGCTGGACGCGCCCGGCGGAAAACGGGCGCGCACTTTGTCCGCCCACTGGTCGAGCTGGTCGAGCGTTTTGCGGATGTCGACCTTGGGATCCACCATGCGGTCGATGGCGGCTTTGGCTTGCGCGAGATCGATGGAACCTTCCGGCTGCTGCAGCAGGCGGCGAAGTTCGGCGATGTTCGCGTCGCCTTTCAATGCGTGCGTGGACGCGGGAAGCGATGGAGTCTCGGACTCGGCGTGGGCCGTGCCTAGCAGTCCGACACTTATAAGTAGCAACCCCGACAGACAAACGGAAAACGGCCGCATGGCCCTGCTCCTTGGATCGTTCCCCGAGGTGGCGAGATTAGGCTTGGAGTTATGAGTTGTCTATCGGATGTTTGACTGTTGCCGATGGATGGCGATGTTGGGGTTTCACCCCAACCTACGAGCTGCATTCGTGGGGTTTATATACCTACGACGTGCGAGGGGGCGACGGATCGACACGTCCCCCGAAAAATACGTGACCAGTGAACGTAGTCCGTAGGGCGGAACCGCCGCAGGCGATTCCGCCACCCGCGTCGACGAAGGTGGAATCCGCTTCGCGGGTTTCACCCTACGCGGCTGACCGGTTAGCCTTTCTTATCGAGAGCAGAGGTCAATAGCGCTTCATAAAGCTGGACTCGCAGACGCATGTGCGCGGCGAGCCATGCGATGAGATAGGTGATCGCTAGGAAAAGGCCCAGATAGATCACCCACGGGGTCAGCTTGCCCGGGTCGCGGTATTCCAGAAGCAGAATACCGAGCGCCGCCAGGATCGGGATGATGCCCAGCTTGTCCATGCTTCCCATCAGCAGGCCCAGCTTCGAATGCAGGCGTATCTCGACATGTTTGGCGAAGCGCGCGTGGTCTTCGAGCGTCTCTTTCGGCAGGCTCACCAACCAGCGGTTCAATTCGCGCGCCTGCGCCAGATCGTGATCCAGCTGGCGCACCAGATCGCGCTTCCAGCGCACGAAGCCGTTGACGATGACCCAGACGGCTCTGAAAAACTCTGGCGCGTATCCGACGATGGCTATCCAGACGCCCGCCTGCACCATGTACGCCATCCACATACGCGGTTCCATGAATTGGATCAGCAGCGATGGCAACAGTCCGATCACGATGCCGGCAGTACCCAGAACCGCGAAATGCAGCGCCCATCTCGGCGTATTGAGAACGGCCGACGGCCCATCGGGCATCGCGCGGATGCGCCGCTCCAGTTCCTCGAACGAAAGTTCGTTATCCGCCATTTCGCGTATTTGCGGACAGATGCATTGACGAGTCAAGGACCGTAGGCTGGGTTGGCCCCATCAACCCAGCCCCGCCATCTATTCCGTCTCAGCCGAACCCCAATCCTGCGGATAATCTACGGCCATACGACCGTAGGCTGGGTTGGCCCCATCAACCCAGCTCCGCCATCTACCTTTGACCAGCCGAACCCCAATCCTGCGGGTAATCCCCTCTCGCCACCCATCGTGAAAATGAGGAGTACGGCCACAGCCCGGCTTCGGCGACGTAACCATGCTTCACCGGGTTGTAGTGGATGTAATCCACATGCCGCCGATAGTCTTCATCGTCGCGGATCAGGTGTTCCCAATAGCGCCGCTGCCAAATGCCGCGCTCCCTCTTGGTCAACCGGCTGCGCGAGCGTCGTTCGATGTCCGGCAAGGCGCGAGAAAACCGCGATTTGATCAAGCGCCAACGTGTGGGGAAATCGCAGTCGCCGGGCGGGAGCCGCCACAAGCAATGCAGATGATCGGGCAGAACCACGATCGCCGGCATGGAGAACGGACGTTCCTCGGCGGTATGCGCGAAGGCGGCACGTAGCGATGCGATTTGCTCGGTCAGCAGCGCGTTGCCGCGCCGCTCCGCGAGGTTGATCGTGAAGAAGTATGTGCCGCCTGGAAATCTCGCCCGTACATAAGTTCGCATCGGCGAATCATGGGTGGGGAGGCGGGGCCGAAAGGATCAGAGATCTCTGAATTGGACGTCGGAGGTTGGTAGATGGCGATGCTGGGTTGATGGAGCTAACCCAGCCTACGGCCCTGCGCGGGCTGGCTAGTAGTAATTACGACGTCGCCTTAGCTGCCAACGCTGCGCCAAGCGATAAGAGAGATAGATATATGTGAGGAACGCAAACGAGAAGATAATAATGTTCGTCGGAGATGAAAAAATTCGATTGATGCCGTCGAATAGGTCTATGCTAGATTTTTTCTTCGCTTCAAGCAGCTCCCTATTGTGAGATTCAGAAAGTCGTTTTAATGCAGACAACGCCTCTCTAGATTTCCCGCCTTGTATGTATCCGGCAATTTCATTCAGAACATCGGCATTCTTTCCCGAAGCTGGGAATGGTCTAAATGTTCGCGCTTTAAGTTCAAGATAGAATGCGTCGAATATTGGCTTTATCTGCTCTTTTCTATCTATAGAGAGGTGACTACTACTTGCTATGTTGAACTCCGCGCGCTCCACTACATCTGACACTGTAATAGGCAATGAAATTGCCTCATCTCTTCGGCGCTTATCTATCAAGCGAACCAAGCGGTCTGTCTCAAGCTTCTTTCCATTAAGCGCGTGCTCCTCAACTATTGCTACCGCACTTTGTGTTACTGCTTTTGCTCGCTCCAATTCTGCCGCTGCAGTTTCTTTATTACTTGTATAAGACTGATACCACGCGACACCGATTGTTATTACTAACCCAACAACCGTGGTAAATAGATAGCCAAACCAATCTCGTTTATTTCTCGCAGGTTTATCCGCAGCATCTGCACCGGTCATTCCATTTCTTGAATTCATGCGGCCTCCAGTAGCGCGTTCGCCGTAGCTTTCAATTCACAGGCGAGTAAGCCGCCATTAGAAGAAATGGTTGCTGATTCGATCATTCTGATTACCCCCGAAGGCCGATGCGATGGCCTCTCATTTACTGTATCAGGCTGTGGCCATAACTCGGCGATCCAAGTCAAATTTGAGATTTATCTCAAATCATCGATCAGCCCTACGGCTGTGGTGGCTTTGATAGAGCGCGTGCCGCAATAGCTGCCCTGAAGGTATATCTGAGGGAGGAAAGAGGCTGTAGAGAGCGCCTCAACCCGTTACAACGAGAGGCGCAGCATCAAATTCAGGGTGGTGAGGGCTATGCCTCCCCAAGCGCACACTTAATTTTGCTCGGGAGGCTTTGAATCGGATGCCTTTGTAAGATCCTTAGCCGACTTGGCCATATCTCCAAAATTACGAAAATAACGGCTATGCGTCCCGCGTAGATCCTCTATTGAGGCTGCCTCTAAGAGAACAACTTCGTGACTAATTCCTTGTCTTAATAAATCTAGCTCCAGTTCTAGCCGAAGCTTGGAGGCTCTATCACGCGCACCGTCGTCGAACTCCTGAATATCGACTAGACGGCCAGCTTGCCGATCATATTCAAGCAAGAAGATCATGCGGCCACCTGACGGGTCATGTCTCGCTCAACATCTTGCAGCAATTGCAAAAGGTGCTTTCTTTTTTCAAAGTACCGCTTCTCTATCTCTCGTAACTTACGCTTTCCATTCTGCGTGTTTAGCAATCCACGGCCATGTAAATCGAACATAACTTTTCGCCGCGCCTCTTCTTCAAGCTCAACACGGCGAATCGCGTCGGAGAATCGGCTCAAGAATCTCAACGCAACAGGATTACCCACTCCGTACTTAATCTGCGGATCAACTGTGTCTGATATTTTTTCTGATATCTCTGCCCATAGATGTTGCAATTGTGTCCTAAGCTGTATCTCTACTTTTCTGCCATTTATTGCCGCGACTAGATGTACAGCTCTATAGCCATGACTTGACCGAACGCGGCGATCGTAAACGATAGGCGAATCGAGGTAGACGTCCATTGCCAACAATGCTCTTTCCTGAAGAAAGAAGTCGTCCACAACAACCCGACAACCTGCAATATCTTGCACCTGGCTTAGGCGAACTTTTTGTCGAGCAAGTTTGTCTAGCAATGCAGTCGTCGATTTAGCCGGGCGACCCGTCAGAGTCCAGCCGAGTTGGCCTTGCAGCTTATTGACGACCCCCTCGTACGCCGGGAAGAAGGAGGCCCTATAGGCATCCAGCTGGGTTAGGGTTTCAACCGAAAGATCACCACACCTAAGACGATTACCGAGCTGGTCTATCCGGGCGTTAGTCCAGACCACCATAGTCAACTAATTACCCACATTTCGAATAGCCGCAGTTAAGACAAGTCGCGCACCCATCCATAATCACCAGCGCCTTCGCACTGCACTTATGGCAAAGCGTCGCCGACGGCGGGAAGGACGCGCCTTCGCCGGTCACTGCGATGTCTTCGTTGCTTTCGCGTTCGGGGGCGTCGATCATCGCGCCGCCCAGGGTGTCGCTTATTTCATTGTTTTTTTTTGAGCGTTCTTCGTAGGCGCGGCGCTTCTCGGCGATCAGGGCGCGCTGGCCGGGGCTCATTTCCGGGTCGTGGATCATGCCGATGGACTTCAGGTGGTCTTCCACTATCGCGCCCAGTTCGGCGACCAGCGAGGGCATGTACACGCCGCCGGCCTTGAAGTAGCCGCCTTTCGGGTCGAACACGGCCTTCATCTCGTCGACCAGGAAGGTGACGTCGCCGCCCTTGCGGAACACGGCGGACATGATGCGGGTCAAGGCGACGATCCACTGGAAGTGTTCCATCGACTTGCTGTTGACGAAGATCTCGAACGGGCGGCGCAGTTCGTGCTCGGTGCCGGCGTTGAGCACGATGTCGTTGATGGTCACGTACATGGCGTGCTCCACCAGCGGCGATTTGATCTTGTAGGTGCTGCCGATCAGCACTTCGGGGCGCTCGATGCGCTCGTGCATCTGGATCACGTCGGCCTTGGGCAAGTCGGCTTCCAGGTCTTCGCGCTGGACGGCGGCGGCCTGGGCGGCTTCCTTCGCCTTGTCTTCCGGAGTGACGACGGCGTAGCCCTTGATTTTCTTTTCGATCTTGACGGCCATGAGGCGTGTTCCTGATGCGTGTTTCTTATTGGAATATGGGGTCGAAACTTCTGGTTTTAAGATCTAGAGCGCTCGGCGCTTTGCGCCTCGCCCCCTCACCCGCCCCTGCGGGGCGACCTCTCCCCCGCGAGCGGGGGAGAGGCTTAAGCATTAAGCGGACTTCTTGGCGGCTACCTTGCGCGGCGGGCGGCGCGAAGCAGTCTTCGCGGTCTTGCGCGGGGCGGCCTTTTTGGCGGCTTTCTTCGCCGGACGCTTGGCGGCCTTCTTCGGGGCGGCCTTGCGGACGGTCTTCTTCTTGGCGACTTTCTTGGTCGCGGCCTTTTTAGTGGATTTCTTGGCGGCCTTCTTCTTGCCGGTGCCCTTCTTCTTCAGCGCGGCGACTTCGGCCTTGGCGGCGGCGCTGGCCGAGGCCAGCGACTTCTTGGCCTTGGTCACGCGCTTGCTCACCGCTTTCTTGGCGGTGGCCACGCGCTTGGTTACGGCCTTGCCGGCCTTCTTCGCGGTTTTCTTCGCCGAAGCGACCGCGCCCTTCGCCTTTTTGGCGACGGCGGTGCCCACTTCGGAGGCTTTGTCGGCGACCGCGCCTGCGGCGCTGGAGATCGTCGCGGTGACTCCGTTTCCGTTGCTCATCGGGGTTTCCTCGTCTTTTCTAATGACGGGCGGTGTGCCCGTTTGCGGAATGTAGCGCGATCTGTTGGCGGTGCAAGCGGGGAAACTGCGCTGCGGCGTGCGGGAAAAGCCGGACCCTCTCCCTGGCGCTGCGCGCCGGTCCCTCCCCCGCGGAGGGGGGAGGGACTCTGAGCGTTAGAACTTGCCGTAGTAGCCTTCTTTCAGGGCATCGAACAGGTTGGCGGCGGTGTGCATTTCGCCGTCGTATTCGATCTGCTCGTTGCCCTTCACTTCCAACACGCTGCCGTCTTCCAGTTCGAAGCGGTAGGTGGTGTTCTCCAGGTCCGCTTCCTTCACCAGCACGCCCTGGAAGGCGGCGGGGTTGAAGCGGAAGGTGGTGCAGCCCTTCAGGCCCTTTTCGTGGGCGTAAAGGTAGATGTCCTTGAAGTCCTCGTACGGGTAGTCCGTGGGGACGTTCGCGGTCTTGGAGATGGAGCTGTCCACCCACTTCTGGGCAGCGGCCTGGACGTCGACGTGTTCCTTGGGGGTGATGTCGTCGGCGGCGATGAAGTAGTCGGGCAGCTTGGCTTCGGCTTCTTCGCTGAACGGCATCGCCTTGGCGTTGACCAGTTCGCGGTAGGCCAGCAGCTCGTAGCTGTAGACGTCCACCTTCTCCTTGGTCTTCTTGCCTTCGCGGATCACGTTGCGACTGTAGTGGTGGGCGAAGGACGGCTCGATGCCGTTGCTGGCGTTGTTGGCCAGGGACAGGCTGATGGTGCCGGTGGGCGCGATCGAGCTGTGGTGGGTGAAGCGGGCGCCGGATTCGGCCAGTTGTTCGACCAGTTCGGGCGCGACCTTCGCCACCTGCTGCATGTAGCGCGAGTACTTGGCGTGCAGCACCTTGCCGGGGATTTCCTGGCCGACCTTCCAGCCGTCGGCGGCCATCTCCGGGCGCTGGCGCAGCATCGCGGCGGTGACGGCGAAGCGCTCTTCCATGATCGGGGCCGGGCCTTTTTCCTGGCTCAGGGCCAGGCCCATTTCCCAGCCGGCCACGGCCATCTCGCGCGAGATGCGCTCGGTGAATTCGCACGATTCCTTGGAGCCGTACTTCATCTTCAGCATGGTCACGGTGCTGCCCAGGCCCAGGAAGCCCATGCCGTGGCGGCGCTTGCGCAGGATTTCGTCGCGCTGCTGCTGCAGCGGCAGGCCGTTCACTTCGACCACGTTGTCCAGCATGCGGGTGAACACGCGCACCACTTCCTTGTATTCCTCCCAGTCGAACTCGGCCTGGTCGGTGAAGGCGTTGCGCACGAACTTGGTCAGGTTGACCGAGCCCAGCAGGCAGGCGCCGTAGGGCGGCAGCGGCTGTTCGCCGCAGGGGTTGGTGGCGCGGATGTTCTCGCACCACCAGTTGTTGTTCATCTCGTTGACCTTGTCGATCAGGATGAAGCCCGGCTCGGCGTAGTCGTACGTCGAGACCATGATCATGTCCCACAGGTGCCGCGCCTTCAGGTGGCCGTAGATGCGGCAGGCGACCAAGCCGTCGTCGCGGGTGACGTAGTTGCCGGCGGTGGGCCATTCGCGCCAGACGACTTGTTCGGCGTTGTTCACGTCGACGTCGGCGGCTTCCTTGTGGTTCACCGGGAACACCAGCGGCCAGTCGCCGTCGTCCTTCACCGCGTCCATGAAGCCGTCGGTGATCAGCAGGGATAGGTTGAACTGGCGCAAGCGGCCGTCTTCGCGCTTGGCGCGGATGAAGTCGCGCACGTCGGGGTGCGAGACGTCGAAGGTGCCCATTTGCGCGCCGCGGCGGCCGCCGGCGGAGGAGACGGTGAAGCACATCTTGTCGTAGATATCCATGAAGGACATCGGGCCGGACGTGTACGCGCCGGCGCCCGACACGTAGGCGCCGCGCGGGCGCAGCGTGCTGAATTCATAGCCGATGCCGCAGCCGGCCTTCAGGGTCAGGCCCGCTTCGTGGACTTTTTCCAGGATGCCGTCCATCGAATCCTCGATGGTGCCCGACACGGTGCAGTTGATCGTGGAGGTGGCCGGCTTGTGTTCCAGCGCGCCGGCGTTGCTGGTGATGCGGCCGGCGGGAATGGCCCCGCGGCGCAGCGCCCACAGGAAACGCTCGCCCCAGTACTTGCGCTTTTCGGCGCTGGGCTCGGCATCGGCCAGGGCGCGGGCGACGCGCTGGTAGGTGCCGTCGATGTCGGCGTCCACCGCCACGCCCTGCTTGGTCTTGAGCCGGTATTTCTTGTCCCAGATGTCCTGGGAAGCCGGCTGCATCGGGATCTCCCTGTCGTCGCTGCCGGGCTGGACCGCCTCAAGACGCACTGTGCTCATGCCTGTTCCATCTCCTGTTTCGTGGCCCGGTTCGGGTACCCGGCCTGTCGTTGTTCTTATGGTTTACGCCGGGGCCCGTTAAGCCGGGGTCCGCCGACGGCGAAGCTGCGGCCGTGGTTGCACGCCCGCTCGAAAGCCTTGATTTGCCTTGCCGGGACCGCTTGCCCGCATCATTCACCCTCCCCCCGAGGCTGATGACCTGGACCCTGCCGTTGGTGAGAAAATCACCACTGCTTGGGTCTGACCCGCCCCACGTACCCCTAGATGTTGTGGCGGCGCGGGGAGCCAAGCTACCCCTGGCCGGGGCCGGTGTCAACGGCTTTTATGATCTTGATCAAGGTTTTTGCTGAGCGGTCGGGGTACGGGATTCGGCGGTCGGACCGGCCAGGCACAGCTTTACTGTAGGAGCGGCTTTAACCGCGAGCTCTTCACCGACACGACGCTGCAACTCGAGGAAAGAGCTCGCGGCTAAAGCCGCTCCTACAAGCCGGGCGAACGAACCTGGGCAGGGGCCGGCAGAACTTCAGACCCGATTTCGGAGTCTTTGGGCACACTGGAGATGCGTTGCGGGGCTTGAATCAGCCCGTCCGTTCCCCGAATTTCACGTTCAGCCACTTTGTTGCGGGATAAACCGAGCCATGCGACCGCTACCCACCCTGCTCGCCCTGACCGCCGCCGCCGCATTCGGCGGCTTCGCCGCGACCGCGCTGCGCGACGGTCTGGAAGCGCCGGCCCAAGCCGAACCGGCCCCGTCCGTGCCGATCGCCAGTGTCCCGGCCATGGCCGCCCTGCCCACCGCGGTGGACGGCCAGCCGCTGCCGTCGCTGGCGCCGATGCTGCAGAAGGTCACCCCGTCGGTGGTCAGCGTGCACAGCAAGCAGAAGGTGCGGGTCAGCCCATTCGGCAACGATCCGATGTTCCGGCGCATGTTCCCCGAGCTGTCGCAGGAACGGGTGCGCGAGTCGCTGGGTTCGGGCGTGATCGTCGATGCGCAGCGCGGTTACGTGCTGACCAACCATCACGTGATCGAAGGCGCCGACGACGTGTCGGTGACCTTGGCCGACGGCCGCACATTGAAGGCCGAATTCGTCGGTTCCGACGCCGACACCGACGTGGCGCTGATGAAGATCCCGACCCAGAACCTGCAGGCGATGCCGCTGGCCGACAGCAACAACCTGCGCGTGGGCGATTTCGTCGTGGCGGTGGGCAACCCGTTCGGCGTCGGCCAGACGGTCACTTCCGGCATCGTTTCGGCGGTCGGGCGCAGCAATCTGCCGGGCGTCGGCTTCCAGAACTTCATCCAGACCGATGCGTCGATCAATCCCGGCAATTCCGGCGGCGCGCTGGTCAATCTGAAAGGCGAGCTGGTCGGCATCAACACCGCCAGTTTCAATCCGCAGGGCAGCATGGCCGGCAACATCGGCCTGGGCTTCGCGATTCCGGCGAACTTGGCCAGCAGCGTGATGCAGCAGTTGGCCAGCAACGGCCAGGTGCGGCGCGGCACGGTCGGCGTGGAAACGCAGGACGTCACCGACCGTCTGGCCCAAGGCTTGGGCTTGAGCGAAGCGCGCGGCGCGGCGGTGACCCGCGTGTATCCGAATTCGGCCGCAGCCAAGGCCGGCCTGCAAGTGGGCGACGTGATCCTGGCGGCGAACGGCCAACGCATCGACGACAGCGAATCCTGGCGCAATTTCCAAGGGTTGCAGACGCTGAGCAGCCAGCTGACCCTGGACGTGAGCCGCGACGGCAAGCCGCTGAAGCTGACCACCGGTTTGAGCGAAACCCGACGCGACGGGCAGAGCCTGGATCCGCGCCTGGCCGGCGCCAATTTCACCGAACTGCCCGAATCGCTGCGCCGACAAGGCTGGAACGGCGTGCTGGTCACCGAGGTGGCCAAAGGCAGCCGCGCCGCGCAAAGCGGGCTGCGCCAGAACGACGTGATCCTGCAGGCCAGCAGCGGCCGATTCACGGATCTGACCAGCTTCCGCGCCAGCTTCGACCGTCCGCCGGACGAACTGGTGCTGCGGATCGTGCGCGGCCGCACCCAGGGCCAGCTTGTGATGCGATGATCGGCCTGTGTTCAGGCCGATTCACAAGGCGGCCACCGGCCGCCCCGCATCATCCCCGGCATCCACCCGAAGGAGCGCAGCATGAGCATGTCCCCCACCGCGAGCGACGCGATCAAGAGCAACCTGGGCGAAGCCGGCGACCATATCAAGCAGGCGGCGTCGCATGCGGGCGATGCGCTCAAGAGCGCTTCCAGCGTCGCCGGCGACGAATTGCGCCTGGGCAAGGCACAGGTGAAATCGGAATTGGCCGACAGCGCGCTGGCCGGCATCGCCGCCGCCGAGCAGCTGGGCGGTGCGGCGCGCGAGCAGATGGACGTGCTGATGGACAAGAGCCGCGACGTGCTGGACAGCGCCTCCGAATTGATCCGCGAGCGCCCGTTGACCGCGTTCGGCATCGCTTTCGCGGCCGGTTGGCTGATCGCGAAGATCGCGCGTTCGAGCGACAAGTGATCGCGACTTCCTTCTCCTCTCGGGAGAAGGTGCCCGAAGGGCGGATGAGGGTCCGGCGAAGCGATGCGGCGACCGATCGCGTGGACGTGTCCACGCTCGCGCAGCAAGGTTTCAGCGCCTGTCGCACACCGAACCCTCACCCCAACCCCTCGCTTCGCGCCCCTGCCCGCGCCAGCGGCGCGGGCGCTCGACGACACGCGCGCCAGTGGCGCGCAAGCCGTGCCGTCTCGCCCCGATGGGAGAGGGGCTATCGATGCCTCGATTTAGGCATTAGGGTCAGCAAGTGATCGATCCGAACTCCACACCTGGTGCAGACGAATCGCCCCGCGACGACGAAAACCGTCACGAAGACCCGCCACCGCATCTGGACGAAAGCGTGCGCCGCGTCGGCGCTGCCGGCAAAGCCGGTTTCCGCGCCGCGGTCGACAGCGGCCGCGCGCTGCGCCAATTGTTCATCGCCGACTTGGCGCTGGCGCGCAGCGCCTTCGGCCGCGCGCTGGCCTGGGTCGGCGTGGCGATCGTATTCGGCGCGTCGGCCTGGTTGCTGCTGATGGCGGCGGCGATCGCGCTGCTGCAGGCGTTCGGCGTGTCCTGGCTGGTGTCGATCGCGATCTGCGCGTTGCTGTCCGGCGCGATCGCGGCGGTCGCGGCCTGGCGCGTCGGCAAATTCTTCGACTACACCGGCCTGCACGCCACTCGCCGGCAACTGGCGCGGCTGGGCATCGGCGACGATGGCGACGACACCGACGAAGCCGCGCCGACACCGCCGCCGGAACGGGCCCGCGAATGAAGTTCGAAGCGCTCAAACGCCGCGTTGCCAAGCGCGAGCAAGTGCTCGAGGGCCGGTTGTCGAAAACCCGCGAGCATTGGCAGGATTTTTCGACCACCTGGCGCGAAAGCTGGACGCCGCTGCGGATCGTCGTCGCCGGTTTGCTCAGCGGCTTCGTCGTAGGCCGCAGCGACCCGATGCGCGCGCTGGGCAAGCTCGGCGCATTCGGCGGTGGCGGCGCGAAGGTGTTGCAGATGGTGACCGCGTTGTCGGGACTCTTCGCTTCGGTGCAAGCCAGCGCCGCGGCCGGCGAAGCCGAACAAGCGGCCGACAAGGCGGACGAAGTGGCCAACGCCGCGCAATCGCCGCAAGCGGCGGCCGCCTCCGCGCGTCCGCAAGAAATGCCCTGGCCGCCCGAACCCGTCGTGCCGCCGCGCCCGGCCGAAGCCGCCACCGAACTCTCCGAACGCTGACAGTTCGTCTCTCCCCCCTTGCGGGAGAGAGACAGGCGCGAAGCGCCAGAGAGAGGGTTCGGCTTTAGCTTTTTGTAGGAGCGGCTTCAGCCGCGAGCTCTTCCCACGAATCGCCGCGACCTGAAGCAAAAAGCTCGCGGCTGAAGCCGCTCCCACAAAAGCATCAAGAGCAGCGGAACAAGCCCCGCTCTACAAAACCGAAGCCGGCGTTCTGGAACATGAACGCTGCGCGGCCGCCCTAACGCCGCAAACACGCGAAAAAGCCTTATCGTGCGCACCCGCGCCGAGTACCGACCATGAGCCAGCCGCCCGACGCCGCCACGCCCGCCGTTCCCGCCGAAACGGCGACTCCGCCGCCGCGCCCGCGCGCGCCGGCCTCGCTGCTGGTGCTGGCCGTATTGGCCATCGGCTACACGCTGTGGGCGGCGCAGGATCTGGTCCTGCCGGTGCTGCTGGCGATGTTCCTGGCCCTGATCGGCAATCCGATCCTGCGCGGATTGCGCAAGATCTTCATCCCGCGTTTCGTCGGCGCATTGCTTTTGCTGTTGTTGGGCATCGCCGGCGCAGCGATGCTGGGCCGGCAACTGGTCATCCCGGCCGGCGAATGGATGCAGCAGATCCCGAAGGAATTGCGCGTGCTGGCGCCGAAGCTGCGGCAGATGACCCAGCCGATGCAGCAGGCGAACAAAGCCGCCGAATCCTTCGCCCGCGCCGCCAGCGAAGCGGCGCCTCGCAAGGTGCAGGTGGTGACGATCCAGGATCCGGATCCGTGGAAGTCGCTCACCGCCACGCCGAAGATGCTGGCCTCGGTGCTGGCGGTGGTGCTGCTGACGTTCTTCTTCATGATCTACGGCGAGAACCTGCAGCGCGGCGCGATCGCGCTGTTGCCCACGCGGCAGCGGCAGAAGCTGACCGTGGAGATCCTGCAATCGATCGAACGCGAAATGTCGCGATACGTGCTGACCATCAGCATCATCAACACCCTACTCGGCCTGATCTTCGCCGCCGCGCTCTACGCGATCGGGCTCGAGATGCAGGAAGCGCTGCTGTGGGGCACGATCGCCGCGCTGCTGAATTTCGCGCCGTACGTGGGCCCGCTGATCGGCGTGGGCCTGATGCTGCTGATGGGCTTCGTCACCTTCGAAGGCCTGTGGCCCGACTACGAATGGTCGCCGCTGGCGCCGGCGGCGATCTACCTGGCGCTGCACACGCTGGAAGGCCAGATCGTCACTCCGATCGTCCTGGGCCGGCGTATGGCCTTGTCGCCGCTGGTGCTGATCCTGGCGCTGATGCTGTTCGGCTGGCTGTGGGGCATCGTCGGCCTGCTGCTGGCGGTGCCGCTGCTGGTGTGCGTGAAGATCGTGCTGGGACGGGTGGAAGGCCTGGAGGGTTGGGCACGGCTGCTCGAGTAGGGTGGGCCTTGGCCCACCGGCGCCGTAATCGGTCGCGGAAGCGGTTTCGGCGGGATTCAAACGCTAGCGGCCGCACGGCAATGGTGGGCCAAGGCCCACCCTACGCGTAAAATGCGCGAGTGAGCTTCCCCGTCCGCGCCATCACCCTCGACCTCGACGACACGCTGTGGCCTTTCGCCCCGATCGGCGAGCGCGCCGAGCGCGCGATGCACGATTGGCTGGAAACGCACTGCCCGCGCACCGCGACCCGATTCCATCCCGAAGCGATGCACGCCTTGCGCGCTGAACTCAACGCCGATCACCCGCAACTGGCGCACGATTTCAGCCGCATGCGCCTGCTCACGCTCGAGCGCGCGCTCCGCGAAGCCGGCGATGATCCCGCGCGGGCCGAGGAAGGCTTCGAAGTGTTTTTCGCCGCGCGCAATACGGTCGAATGCTATCCCGACGTGATCGACGCGCTGCGCCGCCTGGCCGCGCGCGTGCCGCTGCTGGCGTTGAGCAACGGCAATGCGGATTTGGCACGCACCGGCATCGCCGAACATTTCCGCGGCAGCCTCAACGCCAGTTCGCACGGCGCGCCCAAGCCCACCGCCAGCATATTCCTGGCCGCTTGCGAATCCTTGAACGCCGCGCCGGCGGAAGTGCTGCATGTGGGCGACGACATCGAACTGGATGTCGTCGGCGCCGCGCGCGCCGGCCTGCGCACGTGCTGGATCGATCGCGACGGCCGCCACTGGCCGCACGCCGATCCGACTCCCGATTTGCGCTTCGACACTCTCGCCGCCCTGGCCGATTGGCTGGACGCGCACGCCCACCGCCTGGACATCGCCGCCGCATGAACCTGCCCGCTGGATTGGTTTCCGACGCCGCCGACGCGCGCCCGCTGTACTGCGTGCAACGCGCCGGCTTCGACGAATGGCGCAAGGCGCAGACGCCGGCCATCGGCCAATGGACCGATGCGCAGACTTTCGACGCCGCTTCCGGCAGCCTGCTGCTGTTGCCGGGCGAAGGCGGCATCGCCGGCGCGGTGCTCGGCATCGGCGATCCGCTGGATCCCTTCGCCTACGCGCACGCGCCGTACGCGCTGCCGCCGGGAGCGTGGAAGCTGGCGAACGACATTCCGGACGATGCGATGCGCGCCCTGCAATTGGGCTGGGGCTTGGGCGCTTACCGTTTCTCGCGCTACAAGACGCCGACCCGCGCACCGGCGCAATTGGCGCTGCCGGCGCCGGACGAGGAAACGCTGGCACTGCTCGCCGCCTGCGTGCGCGTGCGCGATCTGGTCAACACGCCGACCCAGGACATGGGTCCGCAGCAACTGGAAGACGCCGCGCGCGCGATCGCGCAACGCCACGGCGCGCGCATCGAAGCGATCGTCGGCGAAGATCTGCTCAACCAGAATTTCCCGGCGATCCACGCAGTCGGGCGCGCCTCGCACCGCGCGCCGCGGCTGATCGCGTTGCGCTGGGGCGAGGAAGCGCATCCGCACGTCGCGCTGGTCGGCAAGGGCGTGTGCTTCGACACCGGCGGCCTGGACATCAAGCCGGCCGACGGCATGCGCAACATGAAGAAGGACATGGGCGGCGCCGCGCACGCGCTGGCGCTGGCCGAACTGATCATGGCGCGCGCGCTGCCGGTGCGGCTGACGCTGTTGATCCCGGCGGTGGAGAACGCGATCGGCCCGGACGCGTTCCGCCCCGGCGAGGTGATCGCGACACGTTCGGGCGTCAGCGTCGAAATCGACAACACCGACGCCGAAGGCCGGGTGATCCTGGGCGATGCGCTGGCTTACGCGGGCGAACAATCGCCTGAGCTGCTGATCGATTTCGCCACGCTCACCGGCGCGGCGCGGATCGCGCTAGGTCCGGATCTGCCCGCGCTGTACGCGAACGACGACGCCTTGGCCAACGACTGGCTGGCCGCGGGCATGCAGGTGCGCGATCCGCTCTGGCGGATGCCGCTGTGGCGGCCGTATTGGCGCTACCTGACCAGCAATGTCGCCGACTTGGCCAACGCCGGCAGTTCGCGCATGGCCGGCAGCGTGACCGCGGCGTTGTATCTGGAGCGTTTCGTGCCCGCGCAGCAGACCTGGGCGCATCTGGACGTGTACGCCTGGAACGACAGCGACCGTCCCGGCAAACCCGCCGGCGGCGAAGCGCAGGCTTTGCGCGCGGCGTTCGCGATGCTCAAGTCGCGTTACGGGTAACGTCGCGTTTAGCGCGCTGGCGTCACCCGCCACACCGCATTGCCGACGTCGTCGGCCACCAGCAAGGCGCCCTGCTTGTCGATGGCGACACCGACCGGGCGTCCTTGCGCGCGACCTTTCGCATCCAGGAATCCGGTGAGCACGTCTTCCATCGGTCCGTTCGGCTTTCCGTCCGCGAAAGGCACGAACACGACCTTGTAACCGCTCGGCGTTTTCCGATTCCACGAGCCATGCTGGCCGACGAAAGCGCCGTTGGCGTAGCGCGGCGGGAATAGTTTGCCGCTGTAGAAAACCAGACCCAGCGAAGCGGTGTGCGAACCGAGCGCGTAGTCGGGCTTGATCGCGCTGGCCACCAGCTCCGGACGCGGCGGCTGCACGCGCGCGTCCACGTGCTGACCGTAATAGCTGTACGGCCAGCCATAGAAACCGCCGTCGCGCACCGAGGTCATGTAGTCGGGCACCAGGTCGTCGCCGAGTTCGTCGCGTTCGTTCACTGCAGTCCACAGCGCGCCGCTTTGCGGTTGCCAATCCAGGCCGTTCGGATTGCGCAGTCCCGATGCGAACAGGCGGCGGGCGCCCGTTTTCGGATCGATCTCCAGGATCGCGGCGCGATCGACCTCCTCATCCATGCCGTTCTCGCCGACGTTGCTGTTCGATCCCACCGTGACGTAGAGCTTGGCGCCGTCGCGGCTGGCGATCACGTTCTTGGTCCAATGATGGTTGCGCGGTCCGCCTGGCAGATCGGCGACCTTGACCGGCGCCGCGGCGATCGAGGTTTCGCCGGCGCGGTACGGAAACTTCACCAGCGCATCGGTATTGGCGACGTAGAACGTGCCGTCGACCAAAGCCATGCCGAACGGCGAATTCAAGTTCTGCAGGAACACCGTCTTCGTTTCGGCGATGCCGTCGCCGTCCGCGTCGCGCAGCAGGCTGATCCGGTTGGCGCTGGGCACGCCGGCGCCGGCGCTCTTCATCAGCGACTTCATCACCTTGCCCTTCAACCCTTTGTTGTCCTCGGGCTTGGGCGGCGCATTGCTTTCGGCGACCAGCACGTCGCCGTTGGGCAGCACGTACAACCAGCGCGGATGCGACAAACCGCGCGCGAAAGCTTCGACTCGCAACCCCGCCGCAGGCGCCGGCTTCGCGTTCTGCACCCAGCCGATCGCCTTGGCGGTGTTGACGGTCGGAATCAACTTTTTCTTTTCCGGTTCGGGCAAAACCGGATCCGGCCCGCTGCCCGCGGCGATGCCCGGGTCGGTCTGTGGCGCGTACTGCGCGCAGGCATCGAGCGCGGCCAGCGCCAGCAGCGCGAATCCGCAACCGGCGAACCGAGGATGGACGATACGGATCATGGCGGATGCTCCTGCTCGGAACCTCCGCAGCATGCCCCGCGCGCCGTGACCGACGCGCGAGGCCCTTCACTTCATCGCGACGCCGAGCACATGCGCGACGTCGCGAACATTAACGGCAACGAAAGTAAGCCTGCGCGCCGCTAGCGGCGTAAGGGCGATCGTTGCTGCCGTAACCGCTGCTGCTGCCGTAGCCGATACCGAAATCGCGCTCGCGGCGGACGCTGCGGACCTGGGACGCGGCGGCGCGCGGCGAGGCGGCGCGGGCCGGCTGGGAGGACGGGGTACGGGTGCTGCGGACGGCGTTCATGGCGACCTCTGCTTTGGTGTGCTGGTAGACTACAACACCAAAACGATTCCGCCATGGGCCGGAAGTCACCCCTCTGAAGTCATGGACTTAGGCCGGATTCCGGGTGGCGACGGCGTGGCGCAGAGCCTTCTCGAACACCTCGGGCGCCTGCCCGCCCTGGACCAACAGGCGGCCGTCCAGGATCACCGAGGGCACGGCCCGGATGCCCTTGGCGGTCTGGGTTTCTTCGATCCCCCGCACTTCCTTGCCGTAGCGGCCGTCGGCCAGCACGTCCCGAGCCTGGGCGCCGTCCAGGCCGACCTGTTCGGCGACTTCGGCCAATACCTCGTGCGAAGACACGTCGCGGCCTTCGCTGAAATAGGCGCGCAGCAAGGCCTGCTTCAACGCCAGTTGCGACGCGGGGTTCTGCTGTCCGGCCCAATACAGCAAGCGATGCGCATCGAAGGTGTTGTAGACCTTGCGCCTGCGACCCATGTCGAACACGAAGCCCAGCTGCGCGCCGCGCTGGCGGATCGCTTCGCCGTTGCTGACGGCCTGTTCGGCGCTGATGCCGTACTTGCCGGTGAGATGCACGATCGCGTCCTCGCCTTCGGGCGCCATCTGCGGATTCAGTTCGAACGGCAGGAAACGCAGCGCGACTTCGATCTCGCCGTCCACCTTGTCGATCGCTTTCTGCAGCGACTGCAGGCCGATCGCGCACCAGGGGCAGGACACGTCGGAAATGAAATCGATGCGCAGCGGCGCGGCGGAAGGCTGGGCGGACATGGCGTGGCTCGGTGAAGGAATGGTGGGGAAATGCGGCCGGCAGCAGCCCGATCAAGCCCGGTCAGCGGTCGGCGCTGCGGAACAATGTGGGCCAGTTGCCGGGTTCTGCACCGCTGCAGCGGCCCAGATAAGCATAGCTGGTCCGCCGGAATTCGCGGCCGTCGAAGCGCCAGGTGGCCGCTTCGCCGCAATCGGCCAGGCCGCGGCCTTTGGCGGAATGGAACAGCGTCGCCGTCGCTGCGTCGTAATCGACATTGGTGAAGTAGTCGATGCGAGTGTCGTTCTCGCCGATTTTGATCGGCGCCTGCAACACCCATCGCCGGGCCGGACGACGGCGGCCGCCGCGGTCGAATGCGGCGCATAAAGCCAACATGACCGCAAGGCGATGTCCGGCCGCCGCTACTTCTTGCCGGACATGGCCGCCTTGTGGCCCGCCTCCATTTCGGCCGCGGTGACGGCGCCGTCCATGTCGCTGTCCATCTTCGCGAACATGAGCTTGGATCCGGCCTCGTGCTCGGCTGCAGAAATCCGGCCGTCGTCGTCGCTATCGACCGCTTTGATCTTGTCCGCCGAAGACATCGGGCTGTCGGTCGCTTGCCCGTCCTTCTTCATCGCGGCGTGGCTGGCATCCATCTCCGCGGCGGTGACGCTGCCGTCCTTGTCCGCGTCCATGCGCGCGAACATCGCCTTGGCCGCCGCGGCGTGCTCGGCGGCGGAGACTTTGCCGTCGCCGTCGGTATCCATCTTCTTCGCCATCGCATCACCTGCTTGCGCATGCGGCAGCAAGCAGAGGCCGCCGAACGCTAGCAGCACGGCGCAGGCATAGCGCGGAATCGGGCGATTCATGCCGTTCTCCATTTGATTGAGTAGAGTGACCTTGCGCGCTCGATCGTCACGGGAGCGTCAATCCCTCCGTTTGCGCGAAGACAACCCGCGCGACTGTGCCGTGCAGCCCCTGCTGACTCATCTCCGGCCGCTCCTTGCTGCAGCGCATCAGTCGAAGTGCAGGTATGAGTCTTTTTACGCGCATGCCGCCCGCACATCCCGCGACGCCGTTCGTCCGCAGCGACAAAAAACACTTGCAAAGCGAAAAACAACTGCGTAAGGTGCGCGGCCTCCGCTCACGCAGCGAAAATCAAAGCAACAAACCCGACATGAAATCCGCCTTCCACATCGCAGCAGAACCCTGCACGTCGCGCATCGAACGCGACGCGGGCTATCGCGTGCTGCGACTGCGGCGGCACGGCCTGTCCCTATTCGACTGATTTCCATTTACGGAGATCGGTCGCCCCGATCTCCGAGGAACGCGAACGCCCTCGGACCAAAACCGGGGGCGTTTTTTTTGCGCGTTCGCAATGGAGTTGAATGTTTTCGCGTAGCCGCATCCGCATCCTGGCATCCGGGCAGTGAGCCCGCGGACAGGGATGTTCCGCTGTGAGGCGCTGCCGTTTTCGACGGCATGAAGCGCTGTGCCCTGATGCCGGGCACGGGCGGGCG
Source organism: Luteimonas sp. (assembly GCA_035250245.1). GTDB lineage: Bacteria > Pseudomonadota > Gammaproteobacteria > Xanthomonadales > Xanthomonadaceae > Luteimonas_C. Next base: position 29,094 of record DATFFH010000110.1, read on the forward strand.
GGCGGGCGCGGCCGCGCAAACGGATTGGCGTTTTGCGACGCCAATACGAAGCACCGATCGAACGGTTTCCAGCGGTACGGGTTCGCAAGCCCGTCCGGTGCGCGCGGCGCTGCCGTGGCGTATGCCCGAGGCCGGAAAAAGGTGTTTCGCAATGACGTTGACTGAGAGGCTAAGTATCGGCTCGCGCCGACTACGCTGGTTCGAATCCGGCACGTCACCTCTGGATAGCTCAGACGGGTAGAGCATCGGTTTTAGATACCGAGAGTCGCGGGTTCGAATCCCGCTCCAACCCAGACTGTGAATCTGGTACCCGGGACGAAAGTCCCACCCCAGGAATCGCCCCGTGCGGCGTTCCGCCAACGATGCGCTGCGGCGCATCGCGCAACGGAATGCCGCAGCGGCGGTACCGCCGGGCCTTCGTCCTCGAAGCGCGCCGGCCGATGTCGAAAGCGGATCGCGGAACGACGCGATCGCGCCGGAAGGATCGGCCTCCGTGCGGACAGCGCGATCGCTCCGCCGTATCGGCGTCAGGGGCGCTTCCGTTTTTTGCTTTAGCCGTCATTCCCCCGAAGGCGGGACTGCGGAGGCAGGACGCCGCAGCGAACATTCGCGAAGCGAATGGCCCGAAGGGCGCGCCGCAGAAGCGGCGTGTAATCCAGCGACTTTCGAATTCACCAGAAGGCGACGAAGCGACCCGATGCGACGCGCGCCCTCGCCCAACCCTCTCCCGCAAGCGGGAGAGGGCTAAAAACAAGCCGGTGCGGAAACCGATCCGCCGCGCCGTCTCCAACCAAACGGATCGGACCACCAGAGCCAACAAGGAGCAATGCCATGTTCTGGACCAAGAGGGTCGTGATCGGCGACGGCGAGCGCGGCCTGGTGTATCGCAACCGTCAATTCGAGCGTGCGCTCGGCGCGGGCGTGTACCGCTTCTACGATCCGTTCAAGCGGATCGAAGTGCGCACGTTCAACATCGCCGCGCCGGAGTACGCCGGCCACGACGTCGACGCGCTGATCGCGCGCCTGGGCGACAAGCTCGGCGACACTTTCATGCTGGCCGACATCGGCACCGACGAAGTCGGTTTGGTGCTGAAGAACGGCAAGCTGGAGGACGTGCTGGCGCCGGGTGCCCGTCGCCTGTACTGGCACGGCCTGGTCCGCGTCGAGGTGCAGCGCGCGAATCTGGCCGAAGGGCTGGAAGTGCGCGCCGACGTCGCCGCGCGCCTGCGCCAGCTCGGCACACTCGCCAAAGTGGCGATCGTCGCCGAAGTGCCGGCCGAATCGATGGGCCTGGTGTTCGTCGACGGCAAGCTGGCGCGCACTCTGGCGCCGGGCGCCTACGCCTTCTGGAACTTCCGGAAGAACGTGAGCGCCGAGGCGATCGAGCTGCGCGTGCAGGCGGTCGAGGTCTCGGGCCAGGAACTGTTGACCCGCGACAAGGTCAGCCTGCGCGTGAACCTGGCCGCCAGCGTGCGCGTGACCGACCCGGTCGCCGCGCGCACGAAGGTGGCGAAGTTCGGCGACCAGGTCTACCGCGAGCTGCAGTACGGCCTGCGCAAGGCGGTTTCCGCCAAGACGCTGGACGAACTGCTGGGCGACAAGGCCTCGCTGGATGCGGACATCTTCGCCTACGCGCGCGGCAGGACCGCCGAGTTCGGCGTCGAGGTGCTCGGTGTGGGCGTCAAGGACGTGATCCTGCCGGGCGAGATGAAGGAGATCCTCAACAGCGTGGTGCAAGCGGAGAAGGCGGCGCAAGCCAACGTGATCCGCCGTCGCGAGGAAGCGAACGCGACGCGTTCGTTGCTCAACACCGCCAAGCTGATCGAGGAGAGCCCGATCCTGATGCGCCTGAAGGAGCTCGAGGCCTTGGAGAAGGTCACCGAGAAGATCGACAAGCTCACCGTGTTCGGCGGCCTGGACGGCGTGCTGAAGCAGCTGGTGACGATGAAGCAGTAAGCCCCGCGCGGTGGACGGAACCGCCGCGCCGGGTTTTCAATGGAGTGACTGATGAGTACGAACTACGAAATGCTGCACGCCGAAGGCAGCGACACCCCGATCAAGGGCTGGGTGCGCGGCGTGCCGCTGGAAGAGCAGGCCCACGCGCAGCTGCGCAACATCGCATCGATCCCGTTCGTCGGGCCGTGGGTGGCGGTGATGCCGGACGTGCACCTGGGCAAGGGCGCAACCGTCGGTTCGGTGATCCCGACCCGCGGCGCGATCGTCCCGGCGGCGGTCGGCGTCGACATCGGCTGCGGCATGGCCGCGGTGCGGACTACGCTGCGCGCGAAGGATCTGCCCGACAGCCTGGCGCAGTTGCGTTCCAGCATCGAGCGCAGCGTGCCGGTCGGCAACGGTCCGGGCGGCGAGCACCGCCGGCTGCCGGACAGCCACGAGACGCGGCTGGCGCAGTCGGGATTGATGGCGGGCCTGGAGGCGATCAAAGCCAAGCACCGCAAGATCCGCACTGACAAGATCGATCGCCAGATCGGCACGCTGGGCGGCGGCAACCACTTCATCGAGATCTGCCTGGACGAGGCCGATGCGGTGTGGGTGATGCTGCACAGCGGTTCGCGCGGCACCGGCAACCTGATCGGCACCTACTTCATCGAGCGTGCGCGCGAGCAGTTGGCGCACCGCGTGCTGGGCTTCCACCTGCCGGACAAGGACCTGGCTTTCTTCATGGAAGGCGAGCCGCTGTTCGACGATTACGTGGAAGCGGTGTCGTGGGCGCAGGACTACGCGCGCCAGAACCGCGAAGCGATGATGGCGCGGGTGCTGCACGAGATGCGTCACCGCCTGCCGAAGTTCCAGCTGGAGAAGATGGCGGTCAACTGCCACCACAACTACGTGCAGAAGGAAACGCACGGCGGCGTGGAACTGCTGGTCACCCGCAAAGGCGCGGTCAGCGCGCGCGAAGGCGAGCTGGGCATCATCCCGGGCAGCATGGGCACGCGCAGCTATATCGTGCGAGGCAAGGGCAACGCGGACAGCTTCCACAGCTGCAGCCACGGCGCCGGCCGCGTGATGAGCCGTACCCAGGCGCGCCAGTCCATCACGCTGGCCCAGCATCGCGAGGCCACCGCGCATGTCGAATGCCGCAAGGACGCGGCGGTGATCGACGAGTCGCCGGCCGCGTACAAGTCGATCGACGCGGTGATGGCCGCGCAAAGCGACTTGGTGGAGGTGGTGCATACCCTGCGCCAGGTGCTGTGCGTGAAAGGTTGACCGCTTTTACGGCTTGGCCGCTCTCCGGAGCGGCCTTTTTTTCATCCCGGCGTGCAGATCTTGAACGCGAGCCAACGCGCGCGCCGTTCCCTATCTTCCGATGCTTGCGCCGCGCGCCGACGGGTCCAAAATCGGATCCGACCCTTTCCCGGAGCATCGCCATGAATACGGCTTTTCGGGCAACCATCCTCTTCCTGGCCTTGTCGGCGACGACGGGCGCGGTGGCCAGAACCGCCGACGTCACCGATCCGACAGCGCCGCGCAGCGTGCCCGTGCAAGGCGCGGTCGCGGTGAACTGGACCGATCCGGCCAAATTCTCGGATTTGCGCCACAGCGGCAACCGCTGGGAAGCCAAGCGCGGCAATTGGGTGCAGGAACTGGCCCAGTACCTGCAAAAACGCGCCAACCGGCGCCTGCCTTCCGGCGAAAAGCTGGACGTGACCATCACTGACATCCGCCGCGCAGGCCAGTACGAACCGTGGCGCGGCGCCAATTTCGGTTCGACCCGGGTCGTGCGCGAGATTTACCCGCCGCGGATCGAGTTGAATTTCACCTTGAGCGCGGCGAACGGCGAAGTCGTCGCGCAAGGCGCGCGCAAACTGACCGACCTGGATTTCATGCGCAGCGCTTCCGTCGTCGGCGCCAGCGATCCGCTGCGTTACGAGAAGCGGTTGATCGACGAGTGGCTGAGCAAGGAATTCAGGCGCCCCAACGCCTGAGGGCGCCGCGCAAGAATCGGATATCGCGCGGCGCGTGTCCGCGCGAGCATGCATTCTGCCTCTTCAGCAGGACGCGACATGGCTTCGTCTCTCTTTCGGATCGCAACCCTCGCGACATTGGCTGCGGCCGCTCCCTGCGTCCATGCCGATTGCGATCTGCGCTTCGCGCCGCCGGAAGTCAGGCGCGCCGCTTATCGGTATGAGAACGGCGCGACCCTTCCGGCCCGATCCGAGCCGCTAGACGCCCCAACGAACTCCCCCTTTGAAAAAGGGGGACCGAAGGGGGATTTGCTTTTCGGGCCAGGACGACAAAAGCAAATCCTCCCCGACCCGCCCGGCCTGCAGGCGCAGCCTGCAGGCGTTCGGTAGCGCGCGAAGCTGCGCTTCGTAAACGCGCTCCCTCACCCTTTTTCAAAGGAGGGAGAGCATCGGGATGCGCCGGAAACGGACGGATAGCCGAACTCAGCAGGGCTTCCACCACTGCACCGACCGCTCGAAATAACCGATCAAGGTCCGCAGCGGCCGCGCACGATCGTAAGGCTCGCCTGTCACGACCAATCGATCTACCGCCGCGTGCAGCGCGTTGAAGAAGATCGTCGCGGTCATGCGCGGATCGTTGGTCACCCACGCGCGCGCGGCCACACCCCCTTCCAGCAGTTCGGTCAACTGATCGATCGCGCAATTGTCCTGATGCGCCTGGCGGTCGTGCGGCAAGCCGTGGAACACCACGTCGTGCAGCGCTACGCTGTCGAGATAACCGTTGAAGCCGGTCGACACCCAGGCTCGCAAACGTCCGGTCCAGTCTTCCGGCCGGCAACGATCCATGGCCTCGCGTAGCCGATCGCAGAACGTGATAACGAATCGCTCGCGCAACGCGCCGAGCAAGGCGGCTTTGCCGTCGAACTCCGCGACCGCAACCTGCAAGGCGACGCCGGCTTCGGCGGCGACATCGCCGATATCCGCGGCTTCGACGCCGCGTTGCACGAATACCCGCTCGGCCGCATCCAGCAGCGCGCTGCGCGCGTAACCGGCGGCGGCCAGAATGGAAGGCGGGGTTCGCGTCCGCAAAGCCCTGTCCATGCCTGCCCCATCAAAGATGAGAATAATTCTCATCTTAGCAAGACGCGTTTGCGTGCGCCAGGGGTCGCCTTTTTAGGGTGAAACCGCGGCCGCCGTGGTCTCTCCCGCCGCTTCGGCCTGCCGCTCTTCCTGCTGCAGCCGCCACATCTGCGCGTAATGGCCGTTGAGCGCCAGCAATTGCGCATGCGCGCCGCGCTCGACGATATGGCCGGCGTCCATCACCAGGATCTCGTCGGCATCCATCACCGTGGACAGCCGGTGCGCGATGACCAGGGCGGTGCGGCCGACCGCGATCCGGTCCAATTCGGCCTGGATCGCCTTTTCCGATTTCGAATCCAGGGCGGACGTGGCCTCGTCGAAGATCAGAATCGCGGGATCCTTCAATAGGGCGCGCGCGATCGCCACCCGCTGCTTCTCGCCGCCGGACAATTTCAGACCGCGCTCGCCCACTTCCGAGTCGTAGCCGTCGGGCAGGGACACGATCAAGTCGTGGATGTGCGCCGCGCGCGCCGCGCGCTCCACTTCTTCGTGGCTCGCGCTCGGTCGGCCGTACAGGATGTTGTAGTAGATGGTGTCGTTGAACAGCACCGTGTCCTGCGGCACGATCCCGATCGCGCCGCGCACGCTGGCCTGGGTGTAATCGCGGATGTCGCGGGCGGCGCCTTCGTCGTCGGTGATCGCGATCCGGCCGGCGTCGACATCGTAGAAGCGGTACAGCAATCGCGCCAGAGTCGATTTGCCGGAACCCGAGTGACCGACAACAGCGACCGTGCCGCCGGGCGGTATCTCGAAACTCACGTCCTGCAGGATCTCGCGCCGCGGATCGTAGCCGAAGCGCACGTTCTCGAACGCCACCCGCGGCCGCGACACGCGCAGCGGCACGGCGCCGGCGCGGTCCTGCACGTCCTGGCGTTCGTCCAGCAGGCCGAACAGGCGTTCCAGGTTGGTGAAAGCCTGCTTCACTTCGCGATACATCATGCCGAGCATGTTCAGCGGCGCCGACAGCTGCAGCAGGTAGGCGTTGACCAGGACCAGATCGCCGATGGTCATCGTGCCCGCGACCACGCCGGCCGCCGCGCGCCACATCATCGCGGTCACGCCGATCGCCACGATCGCGGTCTGGCCCAGGTTGAGCACCGCCAGGGTCTTGCGGCTCTTGACCTGCGCGTTCTCCAGCCGCACCAGGTTCTCGTCGTAGCGGCGCGCCTCGTGCTCTTCGTTGCCGAAGTACTTGACCGTTTCGTAATTCAGCAGCGAATCCACCGCGCGTTCGTTGGCGCGGGTGTCGGCTTCGACCGCGGCGCGGTAATAGCGCGTGCGCCATTCGGTGACCGAAAAAGTGAAGACGATGTACGCGGCCAACGTGACCAGGGTGATCGCGGCGAAGCCCCAGTCGTACAGCCAGACCAGCACGGCGGCGACCAGCACCACTTCCAGCGCGGTCGGCAGGATCGTGTACAGCGTCCAATCGAGCAGGTCGGAGATCGCCGTGCCGCCGCGTTCGACATCGCGCGCCACGCCGCCGGTCCTGCGCGCCAGGTGGAATTTCAAAGACAGCGCGTGCAGATGCCGGAACACCTGCAGCGTCACGCGCCGCGACACCCGTGCCATCACCCGCGCGAACACCACCTGGCGCAATTCGGTGAACAGGGTGACGGACAAGCGCGACGCGCCGTAAGCCACCAGCAACGCCACCGGCAGAGCGATCAGCGCCGGCGGCACGTCCAGGCCGTCGACCAGCTTCTTCAGCACCATCGGCACGGTCAGGTTGGCCAGCTTGCCTGCCACCACCAGCGCCAACGCCAAGGCGATCCGGCCGCTGTACGGTTTCAGGAAGGGCGCCAGGTCGCGGATCACCTGCCATTCGCCGCGGGCGGTGGCGGCTTTGGCGACGGGGTCGGCGCCGACCTGGGCGTCGTGCTCGGGTTCGGCGACGGGGGCAGGCTGATTCATGCCGCCAACATGGTGCCGACCGGCGTTCCGCGCAAGCCGCTTGGATCAGGAAATCGGCGCTAAAAAAGGAAGGGCCGCGATTGCGGCCCTTCCCTGCGTCGAACGGGGCGATGGAACGGTCAATCCTTTTCCTTGCCGATCACCTTGCCGGTCTTCGGATCGATCTTCAACTCCACGTCTTTGCCGGCCGGATCGTCGCCTTCGGCGTTCCAAATGCCGTCCTCGTAATCCACGTCGTGGATATTGGTGTAGCCCGCGGCGGCCAGCGCGGCCTTCACGTCGGCTTCGGTCATGTTCGCGACTTGCTTGTCGGGATAGACCTTGCCGGTCTTGGCATCCAGGCGCACGTCGATGCGGTTGCCATCGGCGCTGCGTGCATCGGCCTTCCACACGCCGTCCTCGAATTTCACGTCGTTGATCTTGGTATAGCCTTGTTCGGTCAACTTGGCGCGCACTTTCGCTTCGGTCATCGTGTCCTGCGCCCAGGCGGCGCCGGGAGCGCATAGCAGCGCCAGAATCAGTACGGCGGACTTGTTCATGGTGACCTCCTACGCTTGCGGTGAGGCGAGTTTTTGATGGGGGCGGACAATGTCGCGTGAACCCCTGCCCCACCGTTCAGCTCGCGCGAGCGCGTCGCGCGAAATCGGCGGCCCACGCGATCGCGCGCGCGGCTTCCGTTCATGTTCGGCCGCGCTGCCGTTATGCTGGCGCCATGCTCGATGTGCGCCTCTGCCCATGACCGTCTACGTCGACGACGCCGTCACCTTGTGGCGCGGCCGGCGCTGGGCGCATCTGATGGCCGACACCTTGGACGAATTGCATGCGTTCGCCGCAGCGCTGGGTTTGCCGCGGCGCGCGTTCCAGGACAAGACCAGCGGCGCGCATTACGACGTAGATTCTGGACTGCGCGAACAAGCCCTGCGCTTGGGCGCGATCGCCATTTCCCGCCATCGCGATCGCGAACAGGTGCGAGCGGTGATCCGCAACGCCCGCGCGCAAGGGCGCGGCGAGCGGCCTTAGAGGCAGCCGCAGTTCGTAGGTGCGAATTCATTCGCACGCTCAAGCATCAAAACGTGCGAATGAATTCGCACCTACAAAAATCACGCTTCGGCAGGCACACGTCGCCGCCACTGCCATTTCAGGTTGACGCCCAGCGTGCCGAGCACGATCAACCCCACGCCCGCCATCTGCACCGGCGCCAGGGCATGGCCGTACAGCACGAAGTCCAGCGCCAGCGTCACCGCCGGATACACGAAAGCCAGCACCGCGATCGTCGCCACCGGCAGCTTCGGATACGACGAATAGAACAGCACGTAGCAGATGCCGCTGTGGATCAGGCCCAATCCGGCCAGCCACAGCCAATGCGATCCGAATCCCGCGACCGCCGCATAGTCGGCGAACGGCGCCAGCATCGCCACACCGACCAGGCATTGGATCAGCACCACCGCGAACGGCCGCTCGCGGCTGATCCGCCGCGACAACAGCAACGACGCGCCGCACAGCACCGCCGCGACGAAGGTCAGGCCGATGCCGATCAGATACGACCGGTCAGCGCCGGCGAACAACTTGCCCGGATCCGCCGACAGCACCACGCCGGCGAAGGCCAGCACGCTCCAAGCCCAGTCGACCGGACGCGTACGTTCGCCGTAGAACAAGGCCGCCATCGCCAGCATCGCGAACGGGAAGAAGTGGTAGACCATGGTCGCCACGCCGATCGACGAACGCGCCATGCCGGCGAACAGCGCCACCCAGTTCAGCACCAGCAATACGCCGCTGAATACCGCAGCCTTGATCAGCGCCGTCTCGGCCAGCAGGCCGCGGAAATAACCGCGCGCCGCGCCCCAGCCCAGCAGGAACAGGCTGCCGAACACGCAACGGAAGAACACGGTGGTGACCGGATCCTGCCCGCCCTCGTGCGCAAACACGCCGACCGACCCGATTAGCAACTCCGCCACCAGCAGCTGCAGCAGCGCGATGCGCGATTCCTGGCGGGTGGCGATCGGGATCATGGCGGCGGCCGCAGCGGTAGGAGGCTTCAGGCTAGGCCGGTCAGGCGCACCGGTACAGATTCAGATATCATCGAAATAGACCAGTACAGATGCCATGACCCAGGAGCTGCTCTACGAACGCTTGGCGCAACGGCTGCGCGGCCAGATCCAGCGTGGCGTGTTGCGTGCGGGCGAACGCCTGCCCTCGCTGCGCCGGCTCGGCCGCGACCAGCGGATCAGCCTGGCCACGGCGATCGAGGCTTATCTGCAGCTGGAACGCGAAGGCCTGATCGAAGCGCGCCCGCGTTCGGGCTATTACGTGCGCGCCGCTTCGCTGCCCGCACCGCGCACGGCCGCCGCGCACCGCGCCGCGCGCGCGCCGCAACCGATCCGCAATCCCGCCCTGCTCGGCGTGCTGGACGTGCTGGGCCGCGAAGATGTGGTGCCGCTGCATGCGGCGACGCCGGCGCTATCGTTGCTGCCGACCGCGGCCTTGTCAGGCGCGGTGTCGAGGGCGATGCGTCGCGATCCCGGCGCCGCGCTCAGCTACGCGATCCCGCAAGGCCTGCCCGCATTGCGCCAGCGCATCGCGCAGCGCTACGCGCAATGCGGTGCGGATGTCGATCCGGAAGAAATCGTGATCACCGCCGGCGCGATGGAGGCGATCAGCCTCGCCTTGCGCACGGTGGCGCGCGCGGGCGACGTGGTGATGCTGGAAACGCCTACTTATTACGGTTTGCTGCAAGCGGTGGCCGCGCAAGGTCTGCGTGTTGTAGAAGTGCCGAACCGGCCCGGCGCGGGCATCGACGCCGTCCGCGCAAGCGAACTGCTTGAGCGCCACGCCGTGCGCGCGGCGGTGCTGATGCCCAATTTCAACAATCCGCTCGGCAGCCTGACCGGCGACGCCGACAAGCGCGCGTTGCTGGCAGCGTGCGCGGCGCACGGCACGGTGGTGATCGAGGACGATCTGTACGGCGAACTCGCCTACTCCGGTCTGCGCCCCGCACCGCTGCGCGCCTTCGACCGCGACGGCGTCACGATCACCTGCGGTTCTTATTCGAAGATGCTGTCGCCCGGCCTGCGCGTGGGCTGGGCGCTGGGCGGGCGCTGGTCGTCCGCGCTGCTGCGCGCGAAGTGCTTTTCCACCGTCGCCACCGCGACGCTGCCGCAGCAGGCGATCGTCGAATACCTGGCGCGCCACGATTTCGACCGCGGCCTGCGCCGTTTGCGCCGCGCCCTGGCCGACAATGCGCAACGCTACCGGCAGGCGATCGCCGAACATTGGCCGCAAGGCACCCGTGTCGCCGAACCCTCGGGCGGCATGGCTTTGTGGGTGGAATTGCCCGACGGCGTCGAAGGCCAGGCCTTGTTCGAAGCGGCGCTGGCCAAAGGCATTGGCATCTTGCCGGGGCATCTGTTCTCCAATCGCGGCGATTACCGGCATCACGTACGCTTGAGCTGCGGCCTGGCGTGGGAGCCGCGGACCGAGGCGGCGTTGCGCACCGTCGGGCGGCTCGCCGCGCGGCTTTAGTACCGCTTTTTTTGTAGGAGCGGCTTTAGCCGCGAGCTTCTTCTCTCAAATCGCCGCAATGTCGTGATTTGAAGGAAAGAGCTCGCGGCTAAAGCCGCTCTTACAAAGAAGCGAAGCCTGGATCGCGAAAGCCCGGTATTCTTGCGCGATGGAACCCCGCACCGTCGCCGCCACCCGCTACGTCACGCCGCTGCGCGAAGGCGGCTCGATGCCGGCCGTGGTCGAAGCCGATGACGAGGGCTTGTACGTGCTGAAATTCCGCGGCGCCGGACAAGGCGCGCGGGCGCTGGTCGCCGAATGGGTGGCCGGCGAAATCGGACGCGCGCTCGGCTTGCCGGTGCCGGAGATCGTGTTCATCGATCTGGACCCGGAACTGGCGCGTACCGAACCCGATCCCGAGATCCAGGATCTGATCCGCGCCAGCGCAGGCCTCAATCTTGCGCTCGATTATTTGCCGGGCGCGGTCGCGTTCGATCCGGTCGCGGAGCAACCCGAAGCCGACCTGGCTTCGCAAGTGGTCTGGTTCGACGCTTTCGTCAGCAACGTCGACCGCACACCGCGCAACACCAACCTTCTGATCTGGCACCGCAAGCTGGCGCTGATCGACCACGGCGCGGCGCTGTATTTCCATCACGGCTGGGACGGCGATACCGCGAACGCAGGCAACGCGTTTCCGCTGATCAAGGACCATGTCCTGCTGCCGCGGGCATCGCGCATCGCGGAAAACGATGCGGCGCTCGCGGCGAAACTCGACGAAGGCACGCTGGCCGCGATCGTCGCGCGCTTGCCGGACGAATGGCTGCAAGGTCCGGACGCGTTCGCCGATCCGGCCGCGCAGCGCGCCGCCTATCTCGGTTATCTGACCCAACGGCTCGCGCAGCGCGAACGTTTCGTCGAGGAGGCGATCCGTGCGCGCGCATGACGCTTACGACTATGCGGTGATCCGGGTGGTGCCGCGGGTGGAGCGCGAGGAGTTCGTCAACGTCGGCGTGATCCTGTCGTGCGAGGCCAACCGTTATCTGGAAGCGCGGATCGAGTTGGACGAAGCGCGCGTGCTGGCGCTGGATCCGCACTTGGATTTGGAAGCGCTGCGCCGGCATCTGGATTCGATCCCGGCGATCTGCAAAGGCGGCGCCGAGGCCGGCCCGATCGGCCTGCTGCCGCTGCGCGCCCGCTTTCACTGGCTCACCGCCAAGCGCAGCGCCATCATCCAGACCTCGCCCGTGCACATGGGCAAGTGCGCGGACATGGACGCGACCATGGAGCACCTGCTGGAACGGATGGTGCGGGTACGCCGCGCGCCTTGAATACGGCGCTACCGGCCGTATCTCTTCGTTACACCGCCAGGAGAACGACATGACCGCCTTCGACCTGACTCCGCCGACCGAAGCGCAGCGCCGCGAACTGGCCGCCGCGCTCAGCGATGAGGAACGCCACGTGCTGCTGGCGCACGGTACCGAAGCGCCGTTCTGCGGCGTGTTCCTAGACAACAAGCGCGAAGGCGTCTACACCTGCCGTTTCTGCGGGCTGCCGCTGTTCCGCTCCAGCGCGAAATTCGATTCGGGCACCGGCTGGCCCAGTTTCTTCGCGCCTTACGACGCCGCGCACGTCCGCGAGATCCGCGACACCAGCCACGGCATGATCCGCACCGAAATCGTCTGCGTCCGCTGCGGCAGCCATCTGGGCCATGTCTTCCCCGACGGTCCGCCGCCGACCGGCGAGCGGCATTGTCTGAATTCGGTATCGCTGGGCTTTTCCGCGCAAGGCGAAGCGCTGCCCGATCCGCTGCATCGCGGCGGCGCCGAAGCCGGCGCTGCCTAGCCTGGCTTTTGTAGGAGCGGCTTTACCGCGAGCTTTTTCCGGAAGACCGCTGCGATCGGATGGAAAGAGCTCGCGGCTAAAGCCGCTCCTACAAAAAAGCCGGTGCATCGGGGCTTGAGGTTTGCGAAAATCGCGCCGAACCGCAAGGAGTTCCCCCGATGTCCGACACCCCTCCCGACCATCTGTCCAACGACGAACGCAGTCCGTTCTACGATGAGGCCGCGCTGGAACGCGGCATCGGCGTGCGTTTCAACGGCGTGGAAAAGCACAACGTGGAGGAATACTGCGTCAGCGAAGGCTGGGTACGGCTGCCGGTCGGCAAGACGCTGGATCGGCGCGGCAATCCGATGACGCTCAAGGTGAAGGGCGTCGTGGAAGTCTACTACCGCGACGCGGTCTGACCCGCTCCAATAAACACCGGGCAACAAAAAAGGCCGGCTTACGCCGGCCTTTTCGCATCGCGCTGAAACGCGATTACTGCACGCGGGCCGTGGAGCCGGCACGCACCGAGACCTTCTTCGGCTGCGTTTCGCTGCCGTCGGCGCGCTTGACGGTGACCACGTAATCGCCCGGCGGGATGCTGCGCAGGTTGTAGCGGCCGTCGCGGTCGATGGCCACATCGCGATGGAAACCGGTGCCTTCGCCGACGACGACCACGGTGTCGCCCTTGGTGGCGTCGCCGATGATGTTGCCCGACGACTTCTGCGCCTGCGCGCTCGCGGCGGCGAAGCCCAGAACGACGATCAGCGCGCACGCGGACTTCTTGAGGGTATTGATAGCGGAAATCATGTTGGCCGGACCTAAAAGAGTGGGGAGTGACGCAGCGACCGTCTCATGTCCCCGGCCGAAAAGCGTCGCGGCAATTTTAAGTGGCGCGTTCGCGCGCCCACCCGTGTCGAAGGTCATCGGTGGCGATTGCAACCTTCCGTCCCCAAGCGGCATCCATCAGCCGCGGTTCAGCGTCGTCCGCAGCACCGTCAGCGTGGTGACGTCGTCCACGCCCTTGAGCATGGCGATGGTTTCGCGCAAATCAGCCAATTGTCCGGGCGTATCGGTGCGCGCCAGCACCATCAAATCGATCTCGCCGGCCACGCTGTACGCCTGTTGCACTTGTGGCATCGCCGCCAGCGACGGCATCACGTCGTCGCAGCTGAAACCGTCGGCGTAACGCAGCAGCAGCCAAGCCTGCAGCGGATCGCCGCCGCTGCCCAGGCGCACGGTGTACTGCTCGATCACCCCGGCGGCTTCCAGCCGTTGCAACCGCTCCTGCACCGTGCTGCGCGACAGGCCCACCGCCTTGGCCAAGGCGACCGTCGACAGGCGCGCGTTGTCCTGCAGCAGCGCGATCAGCTGGCGGTCGATTCCATCCAAGGTCTTCATAGGCTTTCTCCGAGCCGGCCGATCGACGGCACGGACCGGCATTTTGCCGGGTTGAGACCGGCAAGCGCGAGCGGCGAAAGTGGGATGGTCCATCGCACCCGCCTTTTCCATGACCGACCATCCCGGCTTCGCCAAGCTGCCGTCCCCGCCTTATTACGCCGTCGTCTTCTCCTCGCAACGCAGCGGCGAGGACGAAGCCGGCTACCACGCCACCGCCGAGCGCATGCTGGAACTGGTTCAGGAGCAGCCCGGCTTTTTAGGTTCGGAATCCACGCGCGGCGCCGACGGATTCGGAATCACCGTGGCTTATTTCGACAGCGAAGCGTCGATCGCGAACTGGCGCAACAACGCCGAGCACGCCGCGGCGCGAAGCCAAGGGCATCGTTCCTGGTACGAACATTTCGAGTTGCGCATCGCGCGCGTGGAACGCGCTTATGGCGGCGTGCGGCGCGAAGCGCGGACGGAGGCTTCGTCATGAAAGCCCTGGATGCGAACACCGTCCTGATCCCGATCGACGTGCAGCGCGGCTTCGACTACCCGCCCTGGGGCCGGCGCGACAATCCGGCGATGGAAAGCAACGGCACGCGCCTGTTGGCTGCTTGGCGTGCGGCGGCGCGGCCGCTGTTCCATGTGCGCCACGATTCGGTCGTGCCGGGATCTTCGCTGCGTCCCGATCATCCCGGCAACGCCTTCCGCGAAGGATTCGAGCCTGGCGACGGCGAACCGGTGATCTCGAAGTCGGTCAACGCGGCTTTCATCGGCACCGATCTGGACCTGCGCCTGCGCCGGATCGGTGCGACCAGCGTCATCCTGTTCGGCATCAGCACCGACATGTGCGTCTCCACGACGGCGCGGGTAGCCAGCAACCTCGGCTATCGGACCATCGTGGTCGGCGATGCCTGCGCTTGTTTCGACCTGCCCGACGCCGATGGCCGCACGATTCCCGCCGAAGACATCGCCCGGGCGCACTTGGCGACCTTGCGCGCCGAGTTCGCCGAAGTGGCCGGGACCGACGAACTGATCGCATTGACGAAACCCTGAAGGCATCCCATCGGCGGGACAATCCACCGGCACGAAACGCCGCGAGCGAATGAATGGCCCCTCCCCCGCGCTGGCGCGGGCACTTGACCGCGGCGGCTCAGCACCGTACTTGTGTGCGCCTCACGGAGGGACGCCATGCAATTCCTAGCTTTGATCTACAACGACGAACAGCTGCTCGGAGCTCTGCCCGAAGGCGAGGCCGACGACATGATGCGTCACTGTTTCGCCCACGCCGACGAACTGCGCGCCAAGGGCCGCCTGCTCGAATCGCAGCAATTGGAGCCTTCCAAGGCGGCCAAGACCGTGCGCATCCGCAATGGCCGCACCACCGTGGTCGACGGTCCGTTCGCGGAGACCAAGGAGATCCTGGGCGGCTTCAATCTGATCGAAGCGGCGGACATGCAAGAAGCGGTCGAGATCGCTTCGAAATTCCCGTGGGCGCAGACCGGCTGCGTCGAGGTGCGCGCGGTCAAGAACCTGGATGCGGTCCGGCGCGAAGTCGGCGCGATGTAAGTTCACGCTGCCGCGGGCGAGCGTTTGTCCGCACCCACGCGAGCAGTCCGGCGAGTCGAACGCTCGCGGGGGTTTCCAAAAAAATTTGCCGCCCCCGCCAACCCTCTTCCGCAAGCGGGAGAGGGCTTTAACGCCGCAAGCTGCGACGTTATTAGTTCCGAGCGCATCTTTTCGATGACAGGTCGCACCGCGGCCGATCGGGGAGCGCCGTGCGGACGTTCTTATTTCTGTTGTTGTGCGCCATCGCCGGCGTGACGCCAGCGCATGCGGCCGAGCGCGAAACCTGGCTCGTCGTCGTCGACCTGTGGGGCAACCCGGTCTACCAGACGCTGGCACTCGCCGATGACGACGGCCGGTTGAGCGGCGACCTGGACGGCGACACGGTGCGCGGCCGTCGCGACGGCGATGCGATCCGTTTCGTCGCGACCGACGCGCAAGGCGCCACCGCGAACTACGCGGGGCATGCGTCTGGTGCCGATATCGCCGGCAGCGCCGATCTGCCCGATCCGAATGACCCCAAAGCGCGCGCCGAGCACGATTTCACCGCACGCCGAATCCCGGCACGCCCGCCCGGTCCGCCGCGGCGCCACGAATACAAGCCCGACGCTTATTCGAACGAATTCTCGCCGCACCGCAAACCGGTGCTGACGATCTGGCCGAAGGACACGGTGCATACCACGACGCTCGATTCGGGCGGCGTGGACGAGCACGGCAAAACCCGCGCGCTGTTCGGCAATCCGCAGACCGGGCCGTTTTTCATCGCCGGCGCGCGTCCCGGCGATGTCTTGGCGATCCATATCGACCGTTTGCGCTTGAACCGGGATTACGCCGACAGCCTGGACAGCATCGTCGGCCGAGCGCTCGGCGTGAGCCAAGCGGCGCAGGCCAAGGAATTGGGCAAACCGGTGCGCTGGACGCTGGACCGGGAACGCGGCATGGCCTATCCGCAAGGTGCGACGCATTTGCGGGATTTCAGCGTGCCCTTGCGCCCGATGCTCGGCGGCTTGGCGGTGGCGCCGGGTTTCGGCTCCGCGCCGATCTCCACCGGCGATACCGGCCGTTTCGGCGGCAACATGGATTTCAACGAAGTCGTGGAAGGCAACACGATCTATTTACCGGTGATGCAGCCCGGCGCGCTGCTGTATCTGGGCGATGCGCACGCGGCGCAGGGCGACGGCGAGACGTCGCAATACGCGCTGGAAACGTCGATGGACGTTGAATTCACGGTCGACGTGCTGCCGGGCCGGTCGATCGCCACGCCGCGGGTGGAATCGCCGGCCCAGCTGATGACCCTGGGCCAGGCCGGGTCGCTCGACGAAGCCTTGCGCGCGGCGACGGCGGGCCTGACCCAATGGCTGCAACAGGATTACGGCCTCAGCCTGTCCGAGTGCGCACAAGTGTTGGGGTCGGCGGTGCAGTACCGGGTCGCGAATCTGGCCGGGCGCAGCGTCGGTTTGGCGGCGATGCTGGATAAAAGCCGGCTGGCCGGTTTGAAGAAGAAAACCGGCTCTTTGTAGGAGCGGCTTTAGCCGCGAGCTCTTTCTATCAAAAAGCGCGACATCTCAGCGATTGCAGGAAAAAGCTCGCGGCTAAAGCCGCTCCTACAAAAAAAGCCGACGCTCAGGCTTCGGCGCCGACCACCATGGTCCCGCCCCAACCGTCGGGCATCTTGATCGCGACCGCGCGGCCGGTACGCTGTTGCCGTTCCGATGCGCGGGCATAGGCGGCCATGATGGCCTTGGCCTTGGTGGTGAAGGTATCGCTGTCGCCGGCGCTGTCGGCGACGCGCCAACCCGTCGGCGTGGATTCGATCACGACCAGATTGCGCTCGATCATTGCAGCCCCCTGCGCGCCGGCCCTTCGCCAGCCGGCACAGGATGAAGCGTCGCACCCAGCTTGGCCGTCGGCGAAACGCGGGAATGGGCGTCAGGGAACTCCTACAGAGGATTCCTAGGCGAATCGTCCGAAAATCGCGTCCGCTTGGCCGCGCCGCGCCGGCGAATCCGTCCCTATGTAGAGCATTCGATTGCGCGAATGCGAGTGGCTAGGAAGAAACGCCGATGAATCCCAGCGCTATCGCGGCATGGCAAGCGCCCTTCTGGATTTGGTGCCTGTCGGGCGCGGCGATCGCCGCATCGATCTGCGTGTTGTGGTCGGCGACCTCGTACTGGAGCGCGCGATTGCTGCATGCCGAACGGCCTTCGCACCGGATCCTGCTGCGGATCGCCGCCGGCGCCGCGCTCGGTGCGGTGCTGGGCGGGGCAGGCCATCGGGTGGCGTTGCAGGCAGGCCATTGTGAAGAGCAGAACATCGTTTGGAGCCAGTGCCGCTTCGCGCACGTCCTGCCGGATGCGACGAACCCGAACGCGTAGGCGCTGCGTCATGTTCCGGACATGCTGGCGGCGCGCGAACACCGCAGCCAAGCATCAGGCCCCAGCAGTCAAAGCGCTTGCATCGATGCCTGCAGCGCAGCCGCCAGAGCCGCATCGCCGTTGACCAAGTCCTCCCATTTCAGCTCGACGCCTTTGCGCCGGCCTTTTTCCACCAGCTTCAGGCCGGACGGATCGATGACGAGGGTGTAGGCCCGATCGCCGATGGCCAGTTCGCGGCGCAAGGGCTTGTCCAGCTTGGTCATGGCAGCGCTCCATTCCGAAAAAAAAGCAGGGTAAGGCCAATCCGCTGAAGCGCATGTCGATTTCCGGGTCCGCGGATCGTCGTCCTGATAAGCCCCTCCATTCCCGGCTCTTCGGCCGGGGGGCAGCCTCAGGAGCATCGCCATGCAAACGACCACGATCATGATCCGCGCCGCGCTGGCGCTGTTGCTGTGCCTGGCCTGCGCCAGCGCGCTGGTGCAAGGCTCGCCGCCGGGCCCGCCCGTCGCCGCCACGCCTGCGAAGGCCGTGGCGCCGTCCGAGCCCTTGCCCGTTGCATGCGTGCTGGCGGCGCGCACCGCGGACACCGGGGACGCGCGGCTCTGAGTCTTTCGTCCTGATGACTTCTGACGGCTGCGCCGGTCGCGCGACCGGCCTAGCCTTCGCAGGTCGCGATCGGCGACGTGGCGGGATTCGCCCATGCGTTTTTCCCTTCGCAGCACGCTGCTCGTCGGCGCCATCGCAGCCTGCTGCGTTTTCGATGCGCACGCTGCCACCACGACGCTCAACGTCGGCGAGCCGCTCGCCCGCGCCGATCTGCTGAAGCCCGGCGTGCATCGTTACCTGCGCTACACCGTGGCGCCGGACGGCCAGCGCAGCACCAAGGACATCTGGGCGCGCGAAGTGCGTTTTGAAAACGTCGATGGAAAACGCCAGCTGCGGATCGTGCAGCGCTGGGACGCGGTCGGCGAAAAAGCCTACGTGCGCAAACAGGATTCGCGCTTCGAAGCCGGCACGATGCGGCCGCTCACCCACACCAACGAAGTCGTCCGCGACGGCAAGACCGAACTGTCCGGCTACCGCTTCCTGAGCGACAAAGTCGTGGGCATGGACGATCTGGCGGGCAACGCCAAGCGCGGCTTCAGCGCCGACTCGCCCGAACCGGCCTACAACTTCGAAACCGATCTCGAGTTCCTGCAAAGCCTGCCGCTGGCGCCGGGCTACGAGGCCAGCATCCCGTTCTACGACCCGGGTTTGGCGCCGCCGGCGCGCTACGTGTTCAAGGTCGCAGGCGAAGACCGGCTGACCGGTCCCGACGGCCGCGCGATCGACTGCTGGCTGGTCACCACCGACTACAACCGGCCCGGCTACGTCAGCCGCTTCTGGTTCGCGAAGGCGAACCAGGTGCTGATCCGCCAGGAAAGCCCGCTCGCCGACGGCGCCGGACTGTTGGTCAAGACCCTGCTGCCGCCGGAAGCGGCTGACGCGGGCGGTTGAGGGCCGGCGACGTGCGCAACGGCGTACGATTCCGCCGGATCGGACGACGAACGCCGCGTCCGGCCTCACTTTGACGGCCACTGCCGCCGCCGAAGGGCCCCGCCATGTTCCGTTCGAAATCGAATCCGATTCCTCTGCTCGCCTGCCTGCTGGTGCTGATCGCCGGTCCGCTGCACGCTCGTGGCGTCGGTGTGCGTTTGCTGGAAACACGGGAACCGACTACCGGCACCACCGTCGCGGCAGCGGTGCTGTATCCGTCCGACGGAGCAGCGCCGGACGCGCGCAGCGATTTCGGCCCCTACCCGGTGGCGGCGCAACGCGATGCCGCGATCGCGTCCGGCAAGCACCCGCTGATCCTGCTCTCGCACGGCAGCGGCGGCGGCATGTTCGGCCATCACGATCTGGCCGAAGCCCTGGCCCGGCACGGCTACATCGTCGCCGCGCCCGAACACGCCGGCGACAGCTTCCGCGACCGCAGCGGCCTGGGCACCGACCGGGCGCTGCTGGGCCGCGCCTGGCAGGCCAGCGCGACGATCTCGGCCGTGCTGGCCGATCCGCGCTTCAAACCGCATGTGGATGCATCGCGCATCGGCGCCGCCGGTTTTTCCGCCGGCGGCTACACCGCGCTGTTGCTGCTGGGCGCGAAACCGGATTTTTCGCGCTTCGCGGTGTTCTGCAAGAAATATCCGAAGACGCCGGACATTTGCGATCAAGGTTTGACCGGGATCGCGCTCACGATCGCCCACCCGCCCGCGACTGCGGACACGCGCGTCCGTGCCGGCTTCGCGATGGCGCCGCTGAGTCTGATCCTGGACAACTCCGGTCTGAAGGCAGTGCATGCGCCGGTCTTCCTTTACACCGGCGCTCGTGACGAAGTGCTGCTGCCGGAGGAGAACGCGCGCCGGATTCGCCCGCTGCTCCCGAACCTGGACGGCTACCGGGAAATCGAAGGCGCCGGCCATTTCGTATTCGTGCCGCCCTGCTCGGCCGCGCTGGCGCAGGACGCGCCGGCGATCTGCAAAGACCCGCCCGGCGTCGACCGCGTCGCGGCGCACAGGCGCATCAACCAGGACGCCGTCGCGTTCTTCGACCGCACGCTGAAGTAAGCCGGCCGGAGAATCCTGATGAACGCTTTCGCGCGCAAGTCCGCGTACTTGCTGTCGGCGCTCGCCTGCGCGGCGCTGGCCGCCTATGCCTTCGCCTATCTTTACGGCGAATTCCGGCCGAACAATCCTTTCCACGCGCAGTTCGCGGTGTCCGGCCTGGATGTGCCGGGCCATTTGTTCGGTGCGGGATTGGCCTTGCTGCTCGTGCCGTTGCAATTGAACGGCTGGCTGCGCGGGCGTTGGCCGCACTTACACAGAATCGGCGGCTGGCTGTACGCCGGCGCGATTTTGATCGGCGGCGTATCGGGCTTGTCGCTGGCGCGGCATGCGCAAGGCGGGGCCGCCAGCGGCGTCGGATTCGCCTTGCTCGCGTTGGTGTGGATGGCGACGACCGCGATCGGCATCGGCTACGCGATCGCCGGCGACACGGCGCGGCACCGGCGCTGGATGTGGCGCAGCATCGCCCTGACCACGTCGGCGATCACGCTGCGGCTGATCCTGGGCGTAGGCACCGGCGCGCTGCACTTGAGCTTTCTGCCGGTGTACGTGTTCGCCGCGTGGTCGTGCTGGATCTTCAATCTGGCGGTGTGCGAAGCGTGCTTGCGATGGCCGCGCGCACCGCGCTCAGTCTTCGCCCGGTCTTGATGCCCTACTTTGCCGATAGCCGCTCGGCGTCTGGCCGAGCTGCCGCTTGAACGCGGCGTTGAAGGTCGACTTCGAAGTGAATCCGCAGGCGTAGGCGATGTCCAGGATGGTGCGTGCGTCGTCCGGATCGGCCAGATGGCTGCTGGCCGCTTCGATCCGCTGGCGGTTGATGTAATCCCAGAAGTGGCCGTCGAAACGGCGGTTGATCACCGCCGACACCAGATATTCCGGATAGCCGCTGCGCTTGGCGAGCTGGCCGATGGTCAAGGCCGGTTCGCGATACAACTGTTCCTGCGCCATCAGTTGCGACAGCCGCGCTTCGACGGCTGGAAAACGCGGATCGTCCGCAACCGGCGCTTCCGTTTCATCGGCCGGCACGGCGGGTGGCGAAGGCGGCGCGATGGCCGCCTGGCTCAGGCTGAGATAGCCGATCAGGAACACCCAGGCCGCCAATGCGCCGTAGATCAGCGGATAGTCGATCCACGGAATGCGGAACAGCCATTGCGCCAGAGCGATGCACCAGATCACGATCTGCGACCAGGCCATCGCATCGATCCAGCGCAGCGACATCGCATCCGCGTCCGAGCGGCTGTCGCGCAAACCTTCCCGGTAACGCCGGACCCGCATCAACGCGGCGATCACGTACGACAAGCTGTAGCCGAACAGCAGCACGTCCAGCCACGGCGATTGCGGCCAGCCGTTGCCCGCGAGCAATCGCGCATAGAGCGCTTGCGATTGCGCCGGTTCGTAAAAGAACACATGGACGTTCGCCGCCAACGCGAAGACGAAACCGCCGAGATGAACCCAGTCGCGCCGCCGCAAGCCCCGGCTTTCGGCCAGGGTGCGGACGTAAAGATAGAACGCGCTGCCGTAGAAGAAGGGAAACAGGCCGACGAAGCGGAATACCTTCAGCCATTCCGGTCCCGGCGCGCCGAAATAACCCGCCTTCACCGCCAGGTCGAAACCGATCAACGCGATCCACGCGGCCAGCACCCGGTTGCCGGCCGCGTTCACCGGCCGCCGCCACAAGGCCAGCGCCAGCAGGACGGCCTGCGCGGCGCCGATGGCGTAGACGATGCTCCAGAATTTCATCGGCGGCGGATATGTGGACTGTGGCCGCGATTGTCCTGGTCTTGGCCATGCTTGCCTAGCTCGTTGCGACGCGCCGGACGCCGGTTGGATGGGCTATCTTTGCCCGGCGCGATCAGCGCAAGGGGGATGGCATGCGCTTCGCATTGACTTTGTGGACCAGCATGGTCTTGCTGCTGCCGGCGGTATCGCACGCCTGCATCAACGCCGTCGGCACCGACCATCGCGGCAAGCGTTTCGAGCCGGCATTCCACGTCGGCGAGGATCTCGAAAAAGCGATGACGGCGAAGCGTTCCGAATCGTACTGGGTGACCCACACCCGCCAGATCGCCGGAAAGGCCCGCAAAGAACCGGATTTCAAGAACCTTACCGACCTGGCGATCACTTTGATTTATCGAGAACGGTACGCGCCTGCGATCGAGCTGCTGCTGACCATCGAAAAACGTTACCCAGGACACCACGAAACCGCTGCGAATCTCGGCACAGCGCTTGAGTTGGCCGGATACGACCAAGTGGCCTTGCGCTGGATACGCATCGGCATCCAGCGCAACAGCGAAGAACATTGGGGAACCGAATGGCTGCACGCCAGGATCCTCGAAGCCAAGCTGGCCGCCGCGAGCAATCCGGGCTATCT
The DNA here is from genome assembly GCA_035250245.1 of Luteimonas sp. GTDB lineage: Bacteria > Pseudomonadota > Gammaproteobacteria > Xanthomonadales > Xanthomonadaceae > Luteimonas_C. The sequence continues at coordinate 51,688 of DATFFH010000110.1, forward strand.
CGACAATCACTCGGTAGCGGGCCTCAAGTTCGGGGCGCAGCTGGTACCGCCGATGCCCGCCATGCCTCCCGGCAACGACGGCAAGCCGGTGAAACCGTGGCAACTCAACCGTGCTTTCGATTACCAACTGAGCGAACGCCTGCAATTCGTGCGCGCACCCGATCCGGTGGTCGCCAACCTGCTGATGGATTGGGCGACGCTGAACCTGGCCGGCGGACCCGTCGAAAGCGCCGACGCCCTGTACGGGCTCGCGATGCGCTATGGCGCCGAGCGCACGCCGTTGACCGTCTCCAGGCGGTCCTACATCCGAGAGGTTCTCGCCCGCACCGGCGACAAATTGCCGGAGGGTTACGGCTGCGATATCTGCCAGCCATTGAACGACGATGGCAGCTAATAGCGCCTCGAACTGAATCGGGCGCCGTTTTATACAAGACCCGGCTTCTCCGCGGCGCTAACTTGCTCCCAAACCCAGGAGCGAACCATGGCCATCCACGAAGTCTTCGCCTACCTCTGCGTCGCCGATGCCGCGCGCGCCATCGATTTCTATGCCCGGGCCTTCGGCGCGGCCGAAAAATTCCGCTTGGTCGAGCCCGGCGGCCGGGTCGGACACGCCGAACTGGATTTCGGCGGGACCACGGTGATGGTCTGCGACGAATACCCTGAGATGAACATCCGCGGCCCGCAGCCCGGCGCGCCGACTTCGGTCACGATCCATCTGCATGTGGACGACGCCGACGCGGCGATCGAACGCGCGGTCGCCGCCGGCGCGCGCCTGGAGCGGCCGCCCAGCGACGCTTTTTATGGCGAACGCGGCGGCAGCGTGTTCGATCCGTTCGGCCACCGCTGGCTGATCGGGCACAGCATCGAAGAGGTCACGCCCGAAGAAATGCAGCGCCGCTACGACGCGCTGATGGGTGGCGACCCGGGCTGAAGCGCCTGCGGCAATGGCCAACGGCCGAAGCCCTGCTTTTCGGCGGCCAGCGCGGCGCGGATCGCCTCATCGTCGATGTCCGTGTCCGGCGCCTTGCGGCCGCGTCTGTGATCGATCCAAAGCACGGCGCAACAAAGCACCGCGAACAGATTCACGCCGATCGCCGCTTCGGCGCCGGCATTCATGGCGCTCAGGTGAAAACTGCTGCCCACGTCCGCGGTGAAAGCGCCGGCCTCGCCGTGGTTCCACCAGACCATCAGGCTGAGCGGCGCCCAGAATCCGTAAGCCAGCGGCACGCTGCTGAATTGGAGAGTCTGGATCAGCCAGTAACAGAAATTCGCCGGGATCGCGCGGCGCCGGCCTTCGAGCAGCATCAAACCTGCAGCGGCGCCGAACAGATACACCAGGGCGAACGCCGCCAGGGTGGCGATCGTCGCGGCGTCGCGTGTGCTCTCCTCCCAGTCAAGGGCCAAGGCGACCGCGCCTGCACCGCAGCCGGCAACGGGCAATACGCCCAGGATGCGTCTGGTCCAAGTATTCATGTTTTCCCCTACTCCCCGGGCCCAATCCTCGGACCAATCGGCGGCGATGTCTACCGGGATTCGGGACAATCGGACGCGCGCGGGCGACGGATGGCGCCGCATCGGCCTGTTCAGTTAACCTGTCCGCGATTCGGGCCGGAGGCCCGCTTTGACGTCCCGGGGGGAGACGCCATGAGAATCGCCGCCAGGCCGGCAGCCGTCCTGCTGTCTGTTTTCGTTTCGATCTTCGCCGCGTCCGTCGCGGCGCAAGACCTGCCCGGGATCGACTGGAAGGTGGCGTCGCCCTTCCCGCAATACCGCGAACATGCCGGCCGCGATTCGGCCTGGCGCACGCCGCGGGTCCGCGGCGCGCAGCCCGGGGCCGACAGCGTGCTGCCGTTGCCGGAAGAACAGGCGCCGACCGCCGAAGCCTGGGCGCGTTGGTACGCCAGGCTGGCCGCGCCGGGCGAGTCGCCCTACGCCGAATTCATCGGCACTCGGCGCGATGTTTGGGATGAAGCCAAGCAGCGCTACGACCCCGACTTCCTGGACTACATCCGCTCGGATCGGGTCTGGGTCAGCCTGTCGGTCCCCGCCGGCGTCGCTCGGCCGGCCGCCTGCGTTTGGGAAATCGGCGACGGCGAACGCCGCGCCGATCCCGCTTGCCGCGGCATCGAACTCAAGCTTGGCAGCCGCGAGCCCACCGCGGTCACCTTGCACGACGGCGACCGGGCGATCGCCCGCTCATCGGTGCAGCCTCGTCGTATGGTGGTTTTGGCGCTGGGCGATTCCTACGCTTCCGGCGAAGGCAATCCGGACGTGCCCACTCATTGGCGCGACGACATCGTCGCGCCGGACGTGCCTTACGGCCGCGCCGACAATCTCGATTGGCTGAGCCTGGATGCGAGCAACGGCAATCGGCACGTGCTCGGCCCGGCGCGCTGGCGCGACCACAACTGCCACCGTTCGTTCTGGAACCAGCAGAACTTCGCGGCGATGCGCCTGGCTGCCGAAGATCCGCAGCGCGAAGTGGCTTTCCTGCAGTTCTCCTGTTCCGGCGCCGAAGTGCTGGACGGCTTGATGGTGCGCCAGCTCAATCCGCCCGGCATAGGCGTGGAAAACAAGTCCGGCTGCGGACTCGAATTCGATCCGCGCTGCCGGATCGCCTATTCGCAATTGGCGGCGGCCACGATGGCCTTGTGCCACGAGCAGCCGAAGCCGCTCGATCGCCGACATCTGCAGTCGCTCAAGGACAAGATCCGGCGCCACGGTCCACAGCATTGGGACAAGCTCAACGCCTATTACCGCAAGGGCCGGCCGCACGAAGCGCCCTACGGCCTGGACCTGCTCACCTGCGATTCGCCGCGCGAACCGGACCTGGTGCTGTTGTCGCTGGGCGGCAACGACGCGGGCTTCGCCAACCTCGTCGCATGGGCCTTGATGCCCTACCAGCCGCGCTATTGGCGGCTCAGCGACGACTGGAACCTGTTCAACGCGTTCCGCTCCCTGGCGGTGATCTGTCCTGACCAAGACAAGACCTGGGTCGGTTGCAGCGGCCGCCGCGCCGGCGCCTACGCGCAACAGCTGCCGCTGCGCTTCGGCGTGTTCGGCAGCGCATTGAAATCTTCCCGATTGGTCAGCCAACCGCATCGGGTGGTGTTGTCGTCGTATCCCGATCCGCTGCGCATGCGCCCGGATCCGGACGGCGGCGAAGCGCTGCTGTGCGCCGACCGATCAGGCCAGCCCAGCCCTTGGTATGCGCTGAACCAGTTCCTGCCGACCGTGGCGCGCTCATCCGGCAACTGGGAGTTCGCGCTGCGCAATTCGGGCGAAGGCCGCAACAACCGCGCGCCCGAAGTGCTGACCGCGCACGTGCTGCCCGGCATCCGCAAGGCTTTGCGCGCCTCGGCGCAGGCGCAGGGCTACACCTATGTCGAGAAGATCGAAACCGCCTTCGCAGGCCGTTCCTGGTGCGACGAAAACGAACAGGAACGCAACCGCCTGGGCCTGCCTTCGGATCCGCGCACCGCCTGGAAGGGCTCGCCGGCGAGCTGGCGCCCGTACGCACCGCGCGCACGCGCGATCCGCACCGCCAACGACAGTTACATGACCCAGTTGTCGCAGCGCTCCGGCGACAAGAACGGCGCGATGCATCCCACCGCGGAAGGGCATATGTTGCTGGCCGCGCAGGTGTACGCGGCGGCTGCGGATGCGCTGGCGCGCGAAAAGATCGCGGACTCGCGGCCTTAGCGAACTTCGCCGGCCATTGCGCCGCGATCACGCCGCGTTAATGCAGCGGCGAGAAATTAACGGGGTCTTGTCGCCCGCTGCGCCACACTCGCCCATTCGCGAGGAGATGCGCATGGACGATGCACGCCAGCAGAACGAAACCCGCCGCCAGCGCGCGCTGGATGCCTATCACGTCGTCGACAGCCTGCCCGAACAGGCTTACGACGACATCGTCCGTGTCGCCGCGGCGGTCTGCGAAACGCCGATCGCCCTGGTCTCGCTGATCGATCGCGACCGGCAATGGTTCAAGGCCAAGATCGGCATCGACGACGCCCAGACCGACCGCGACGTCGCCGTCTGCGATCACGCCATCCGCCAGCCCGATCGGCTGATGGAGATCCCGGATCTGAGCAGAGATCCGCGTTTCGCCGACTATCCGCACGTCGCCGGCGATTTCGCCGCGCGCTTCTATGCCGGCATGCCGCTGGTCACGCCCGAGGGCGACGCGTTCGGCACGGTCTGTGTGCTCGACCACAAGCCGCGCCAGCTGACCGATGCGCAACGCGACGCTTTGCGATCGCTGGCGCGGATCACGATTTCCATGCTCGAAAACCGCAGCCACACGCGCGAACTGGAGCGCACGGCGGCGGTTCAACCCGCGGTCGCCGCGCCGGCGCCGGATGCGCGCGGCTACACCTTGGCGATCCTGGAGCTGCAGGACTTCGCCGGCGTGATCGGCCGGCTGGGCGAGCGCGCGACCGAGAAGGCCTTGGCGCAATTGGACCAGGAACTCGAACGCTGCCTGCAGGGCGATCCCGACGACATCGTCAACCGCGCGACCGGAAGTCCCGAATTCACCGTGATCTTCCACGGCCACGACAACGCCGGAACCGTGGAAAACCTGCGCGATTGCCTGAAGCGCCATCACGAGCGCACCGGTCTGACCGTGCTGCTCGGCGCTTCCGAAGCCGCGGCGCCGGACGAACCGCTGCCGCACGTGTTCGCGCGCGCGGATCAGGCCTTGTCCGCGGCGAAAGACGAATGGAGCCGGCGACAGCGGCACTAGCGCACGGCCGCCGGCACGCGTCTTGCCGCAGAATGGCGGCTACCGACTTCGAGCCTTGAGCCATGCGCCGAAAGATCCCGTTCTTGTTCGCACTCGCCGCCGGCATCGCCGGCTCCGGCGCGTTCGCCGCCGAGCCCGTGGCGACGGTGCGCGTGGCCTTCGACCGCGCCGGCATCGTCAGCACGCGCGCCGAAGGCCTGGCCGACATCGCCGCAGGCCGCGCGATCAGCGCCGACGATCCGGTGCGGATCGCCTCCATCTCCAAACTCGTCGTCGCCATCGGCGTCATGCGCCTGGTCGAGGCGGGCAAGCTCGATCTGGACGCCGACGTATCGCGCACCTTGGGCCGCCGCCTGCGCCATCCCGATTTCCCGAACCGCCCGATCACCCTGCGCCTGCTGCTCTCGCACCGCTCCAGCTTCACCGATGCGGCCGGCTATTACCAGATTCCGCTGGACGGCACTTTGAAGAGCGTGCTGGATGATCCTCGCGCCTGGGACAAGGAACACGCGCCGGGCACGTTCTACCGCTACGCCAATTTGAATTTTCCGCTGGTGGCCACGCTGATGGAAACCTCCACCGGCGAGCGCTTCGACCAATTGATGGATCGCCTGGTGCTGCATCCGCTCGGCATCGCCGCCTGCTACAACTGGGAAAGTTGCGACGAAGCCACCGCTGCGCGCGCGGTGGTGCTGTACGACGCGCAACGCAAGCCGGTGCGCGACGATCACCACGGCCGTAAACCGGACTGTTCGGTGAACCTCTCCAGCCGCGGCGATTGCGATTTGTCGCGCTGGCGGCCCGGCGTCAACGGCGCGCTGTTCTCGCCGCAGGGCGGCCTGCGCATTTCCGCGAACGGTTTGGCGAAGATCGGCCGCTTGTTGCTGGGCGACGGCGAAGTCGATGGCGTACGCCTGCTCAAGCCTTCGTCGGTGCGCACGCTGATCGGACCGGCGTGGACCTACTCACCCGGCAACGGCATGACTTCGGAAGAAGACCTCGGCGGCGAACCGCCGCGCGGCTTCTTCTGCCGTTATGGCCTGGCGATGCAAACGCTCGCGACCAAACGCGAAGGCTGCCACGACGATCCCTTCGGCGACGGCAAGGCGCGCGTCGGCCATTCCGGTTCCGCTTACGGCTTGGTGTCGGGTTTGTGGATCGATCGCGCCGCCGGCACCGGCGTGGCTTATTTCGCGACCGGCATGCCCCAAGGCCGCAACGGAACGCATTCGGCCTTCAGCGATGTGGAAGAACGCCTGGCGAGCGGCCGCGATCCCTGACGCCCGGCCTTGGCCCGTGTAGAGCGGGGCTTGCTCCGCTGCTGTTCGCTGTTCGCTATTCGCTGTTCGCATGCTCTTCGCTGTTCGTAGGTGCGAATTCATTCGCACGCCCTTGCCGTAAAAGCGTGCGAATGAATTCGCACCTACAAAAGCAAAGGCAGCGGAGCAAGCGCCGCTCTGCACCAGCAACGAGCGCCGCGAACCGCCTGCAAGGTTAGCGTCGTTTGACCGCCCGCTTCGTTGCTTTCTTGGCTGCCCGCTTTGCCGCCGGACGTTTGGCCGCCGGCTTTTTCTTGGCGGCTGCTTTCGCCGTCTTCCGTGCGTTCTTGTGCGAAGGCGGCAGTTTCGGCTTGCCCGATTTTTTCAAATCGATGATGCGGTTCTCGCCCATCACCTCTTCGTTCTTGGTGATCCGTGCTATCGCGAAGCTAACCGCCTTGCCGATCCAGCTGCCCGGCCCGTCCCAGTATTCGACCGTGCGCACCCGCACTTCCATCAACGCCAGGTTCGGATCGCTCTTGCCCTTGGGAAAATAGGCTTTATAGGCGTCGCTCCACAACTCGTCGATCTTGTCCTTGTCGCGATTCACCCGCGCTTCGCCGGCCAGCGATACGTACGTGTTCTTGTCCTTCGAAGCGTAGGCCAGATTGATCTTGCTGTGCCGGCGGATCTCCGCCACCTTCGGACTGTCGGCTTCGACGAAGAACCACACCCGTTCGCCGTCGAACGAGGTTTTCTGCGTCGACAGCGGCCGGCTGACAAGATAACCGTCGGCGCCGACCGTGGTGAACATCGCCACATCGATATTTTCCAGTAGTTTGGCGATCGTTTCGCTTTTCTTGCCGGAAGTGGCCATGCGCGCTCCTGTTGTCCTTTCGGCAACAGTGTCTGCGCAAGAACGGCGCGACGATGTGAAGGCGCGCTCGCTGAAGCGTTCAGACGAACGATGTTTATTCTCCAGTTTCGGATCAGGGAGGAACGACGTTATCCGAGTTCGCCTACCGGCTGCCGCTCGCGCCGCGCATCGCGCACCGCCCAGAAATAAATGAGCAAGCCGCCGACCGCCGTCGCCGCGCCGACGAAACCGGTCGACGTCCAACCGTAACCCGCGGTGATCGCCATGCCGCCCAGCCATGGGCCGAGCGCGTTCGCCGCATTGAACGCGGAATGGTTGGAGGCCGCGGCGAGCGTCTGCGCGCCGCGGGCGACGTCGATCAGATGCGCCTGCAGTACGCCCGCCAGCGCGCCCATGGTGCCGACCGCGACCACCGCCGGCAGGATCGTCCACAAGGAATGCGCCGCGAACGGGAACGCCGCCAGCAACAGCACCGACCACGCCAGGATCAGCGCCGCGGCGCGGAACTGGAAGCGATCGAACAGCCAACCGCCGGCCAGATTGCCCAGGATGCCGCCGACGCCGAAAGCGACCAGCCCGAACGGCGTCCACGATTCCGGCACGCCGGTCACGTAGATCATGGTCGGGGCCAGATAGCTGAAGACGCAGAACATGCCGGCGAAACCGATCGCGCCGATGCCCATCGTCAGCCAGACGGGCATGCGGTTGAAGTCGCGCAGTTCGCGCATCGGGTCCTGGCGCGGTTCGTGCGGATCGGCCGGCAACGTGCGCGCGATCATCGCCACCGTCAGCACCGCGATAGCGGCCACCAGCACGAAGGCGTAACGCCAGCCCCACTGCTGGCCCAGCCAGGTGGCCAACGGATTGCCGATCAGCAGCGCCACCGCCAAACCCAGCATGACCCGGCTCACCGCCACGCCGCGCCGCTCGGGCGGGCTGATCGACGCGGCCACCAGCGCGCCGACGCCGAAATACGCACCGTGCGGCAAGCCGGCGATGAAACGGAACAGCAACATCGTCGGATAATTAGGCGCCAGCGCGCTGGCCAGATTGCCGATCGCGTAGAAACCCATCAGCGCCAGCAACAGCGGACGGCGCCGCATGCGCGAACCGAGGATCGCCAGCAGCGGCGCGCCGATCACCACGCCCAGCGCGTAGGCGCTGATCACATGCCCCACCTGCGGCTCGTTCACGCCCAGGCCGCGGGCGATGTCGGGCATCAGGCCCATCACCACGAACTCGCTGGTGCCGATGGCGAAACCGCCCAGGGCCAGCGCGAACAGGATCAGGGAGACGCCGCGCGGGCTGAGCGTGCGCATCGTGGGCTGGCCGGCATCCGCCATTCGTAGGCCTTTCGCGGGGATGGATGCCTATTATTGTGCATCGCAACACCGCCGAAAAACCGCCGCCGCCGCATCGCTGTGTGCCAAACCGTGCGCCGTTTGTCGATTTGGGCTTCGCCCGCTCGTCTACCCCAGGACCGCAATGTGCGGAACCACGGAGAACGACCATGATCAGCAACGTCAATCCTTACCTGAACTTCGACGGCAACGCCAAAGAAGCCTTCGACCATTACCGTTCCGTATTCGGCGGCGATTTCGCCTTCGTCGTGCGCTTCCGCGATTTCCCCGGGCAAATGGGCGTGGGCGAGGCAGACCTGGACAAGATCGCCCACATCGCCCTGCCCATCGGCAAGGGCCAGATGCTGATGGCCAGCGACGTCTCCGGCCAGTACGGCGCGAACTTCAAGGTCGGCAACAACACCTACATCCATATCGAAGCCGACAGCGCCACCGACGCCCAACGCATCTTCGACGGCCTGGCCGCGGGCGGCAAAACCGAAATGCCCATGATGAAGACCGAATGGGCCGAGTCGTACGGCATCTGCGCCGACAAGTTCGGCGTGCAGTGGATGGTCAGCTATACGGGCGATGTGAAGTTCGAAGGCTAAGCGAACGTAGGGTGGGCTGAGCGCAGCGAAGCCCACCATCGCCATCCCCCAGCTTCGTCGAACAACACGTAGGGCGGAACCGCCGCAGGCGATTCCGCCATCCGCAACCGCCGACCTTCTCCATTCATAGGCTGCGCTCGTCGCTGGCGATGGCGGGTTTCGCTGCGCTCAACCCACCCTACGCTAAGATCGCCGCATGGACTGGATCGACCTGCGCAGCGACACCGTCACCCGCCCTTCGCCCGCGATGCGCGAGGCGATGCTGCGCGCCGACGTCGGCGACGACGTCTACGGCGAGGATCCCACGGTCAACGCATTGCAAGACCGGCTGGCCGGCGATCTGGGTTTCGAAGCGGGCCTGTTCGTGCCCAGCGGCACGCAATCCAATCTGCTGGCGCTGATGGCGCATTGCCAGCGCGGCGACGAGTACATCGTCGGCATGGATGCGCACACCTACAAATACGAAGGCGGCGGCGCGGCGGTGCTGGGCTCGATCCAGCCGCAACCGCTGCCGCAAGCCGCCGACGGCACGCTGCCGCTCGACGCGGTGGAACGCGCGATCAAGCCCGACGATCCGCATTACGCGCGCACCCGCCTGCTGTGCCTGGAGAACACTTGGCACGGCCGGCCTTTGCCGCCGGATTACCTGGCCGCGGCGCGCACGCTGTGCGATCGCCGCGGCTTGTCGCTGCATCTGGACGGCGCGCGCCTGTTCAACGCCGCGGTGGCGCAAGGCGTGCCGGCGCGGGAGATCGCGCGGCATTTCGACAGCGTGTCGGTATGTTTGTCGAAAGGTTTGGGCGCGCCGGTGGGATCGGTCTTGGTCGGCACGCAGGCTTTGATCGATCAGGCGCGACGTTTGCGCAAGATGGTCGGCGGCGGCATGCGCCAGGCCGGCATCCTCGCCGCGGCGGGCGTGTACGCGCTGGATCATCACGTCGAACGCCTGGCCGACGATCACGCCCGCGCCGCGCGCCTGGCCGAAGGCTTGCGCGATGCTTCCGGCCTGGAAGTCGTCGGCCAACACACCAATATGGTTTTCATCGAAGTGCCGGCATCGCGCTTGCAAGCGTTGCAAGCGCACATGGACGCCGCGCGCGTGCGCCTGTCGATCGGCTACACGCCCAGCATCCGCATGGTGTTGCATCTGGACGTCGACGATGCCGGCGTGCAGCGCACCGTCGACGCCTTCCGCCATTTTTCCCCGTAGGGCGGAACCCGCGCAGCGGATTCCGCCGTTCGAAACCGACCCACCATTCGGCGGAATCGCCTGCGGCGGTTCCGCCCTACGTTCGCCGACCGATGTAGGGCGGGTTTCAACCTGCCGCACGCGCGATCCGATCCAACCCCCGAAGGCGTACGAACCTGCATCGCCGGCGACGCGCCACCGATTGGCCCGCAAATTGCGTGTCTCTTTCCGATAGTCCTGAGCTCGAGGGCCGGCATGGATCGGTCGTTATCCACCTGTTTCGCCATCGCAGCGGCGCTGATGCCCGTCGCGGACGCTTTGGCCCACAGCGGAGGCCTGGATCGGCACGGTTGCCACCACGACCGGAAGCGTGGCGGCTACCACTGCCATCGCGCACCCGTCCCCGCCGTGTCCGAGGCGAGGTACGCGCCGCGTAACAATCTGACCGGCTACGTCATCCCGCAGCGCGGCGCCTTCAAGAACTGCCGCGCCGCACGCGCCGCCGG
>DATFFH010000111.1:0-11737 GCA_035250245.1 Luteimonas sp.
ATGGCGATCGGCACGCAAAACGCCTTCGTCCTCGCCCAGAGCCTGCGCCGCGAGCACCATCTGAGCGTGGCCGCGCTCTGCGTGCTGTGCGATGCGCTGCTGATGACCGCCGGGGTGTTCGGCCTGGCCAGCGCGCTGGCGCAGAGCCCGCAGCTGCTGGCCATCGTCCGCTGGGGCGGCATCGCCTTCCTGCTCTGGTATGCCGCCCAGGCGCTGCGCCGGGCCTGCTCGCCGCAGAGCCTCGCCCAGCCGGAGCAGGACGTGCCGCGTTCCCGCCGCGCGGTTCTGCTCGCCGCCCTCGCCGTGACCCTGCTCAACCCGCACGTCTATCTGGACACGGTGCTGCTGATCGGCTCGCTCGGCGCCCAGCAGGCGGTGCCCGGTGCCTATGCCCTGGGCGCGGCCAGCGCCTCGCTGCTGTGGTTCGCGACCATCGCCATCGGCGCCGCCCGCCTGGCTCCCTGGCTGGCGCGCCCGGGCACCTGGCGGCTGATCGAGCTGGGCGTGGCGGCCATGATGCTCGGCGTTGCCGTGCAACTGGCGCGCCCGCTGTGGAGCGCATAACCCCACGGCTGCTGCGTGGATAAGGCGGGGGGCCGGTGCTATGATCCGAGATCGACGGCGCGCCCCAGCGCTGCGGCAGCTTCGTAATCACGGAACTGCCAGACCGGCCCCGTGAGCCGGTTTCGCGCACCTTGCGCTTGCATACACCTGACGATGATAGGGAGATAAACCCATGGCTTTCGAACTGCCGCCGCTGCCTTACGCACAAAACGCCCTCGAGCCGCACATTTCCGCCGAGACCCTGGAATACCACTACGGCAAGCACCACAACGCCTACGTGGTGAACCTGAACAACCTGGTCCCGGGTACCGAATTCGAAGGAAAGACCCTGGAAGAGATCGTCAAGAAGTCCAGCGGCGGCATCTACAACAACGCCGCCCAGGTGTGGAACCACACCTTCTACTGGAACTGCATGAAGCCGAACGGCGGTGGCCAGCCCACCGGCGCCCTGGCTGACGCCATCAACGCCGCCTTCGGTTCCTTCGACAAGTTCAAGGAAGAGTTCAGCAAGACCTCCATCGGCACCTTCGGCTCCGGCTGGGGCTGGCTGGTGCAGCGCCCCGACGGTTCCCTGGCTCTGGCCAGCACGCCCAACGCCGCCACCCCGCTCACCGGCGAAGACACCCCGCTGCTGACCTGCGACGTGTGGGAGCACGCCTACTACATCGACTACCGCAACGCGCGGCCGAAGTACGTCGAAGCGTTCTGGAACCTGGTGAACTGGGATTTCGTTGGGTCGAACCTGAAGTAACCCGCTCTTTCCGGGATTGCGTCGCGCCGCTTTCGTAGAGTCGAGCCTGCTCGACTGCTTTTTGCTCCTGCCGCGATTCCTGAGGCTCGGAGAAGAGCAGTCGAGCAGGCTCGACTCTACAGATCGGCGCTGCTGTGGATGTGGCGCGCCCACCAGTAAGGATAATCTTCGATACGCCGCGCCAATCCCCGGCGTATGGGATTGGCGACGATGTACCGAGCCTGGGCCAACAAATCCTCGTCGCTGCGTAAACGATGGTCGTAATATCCCCGCTGCCATACCGACTCAGCGCCCGACCTGCAGGCATTGATCGCGCGGGTTGAAACCGATTTGAAGCGTTGCACGCAAGCTCCTAGCGTGCCAAGGCGTAATGCAAACATCCAATGCACGTGCTCCGGCATCACGACCCATGCCAGAGAGTCGCTTAGACGGCTGAGTTCACAATCCCGAATCGCCACGATCGCGTGCGCAGCGTAATTTTCATTTCTGAAAACAGGTTCCCGCCCGCCGGTCACGACAGTGACGGCGTAGATCTCGCCAGCGCGCGAATATCGGCCGACGTTGAGTTTCGGACTGGGCATCCCCGCGAGAATCGACAACCGGCGAGTTCAACGCCATCGGTTGACCACCCGTGAGCCGTCGGAACTTTCCGATCACGCGTACCGTAGAGTCGAGCCTGCTCGACTGCTCTTGCCACAAGCGGTCGAGGTTTCGCAGCGACCGTAGAAAAAGCAGTCGAGCAGGCTCGACTCTACGGTTCCGCGATGGCTTGGAGAACGGGAGCAATTTGGGCTACGCGACCCAACGCCTCGCCGGTGCGCCGGAGCGCATCGGCGAGCGCCGCCTGCGAATCCGCGCGAACCGTCGCATGCCCCACCTTGCGCCCGGCGCGCGGCGATTTGCCGTAATCGTGCCAATGCCCACCCGGTTCGCGCAGCACCGGCGCGGCGTCGGGCAGTTCGCCGACCCAATTGAGCATGCAGGCGTGGCCGAGCATGCGGGTGTCGCCCAGCGGCAGGCCGAGCACGGCGCGCAGATGGTTTTCGAATTGCGAGGTTTCGGAACCTTCGATGGTCCAGTGCCCGGAGTTGTGCACGCGCGGCGCCAGCTCGTTGGCTAAAACTTCGCCATCGCGGCAGAACAGTTCCAAAGCGAAAACGCCGACATAGTTCAGCGCTTCGGCGAGTTTGCTCGCATAACCGAGCGCGGTGTCCGACAGTGCCGCATCGGCCCGCGCCGGCGCCAGACTCGCCGACAACACGCCGTCGACGTGCCAGTTCTCGGTCAAAGGCCAGGCGCGGAATTCGCCGTCGCGGCCGCGCACGGCGACCACGCTCAATTCGCGTTCGAAGGCGACGAAGCCTTCCAGGATCAAACCGACCGTTCCCGCTTGTGCGCCGAGCGCTTGCCATGCGGCATCCGCATCGGCAGCCGTCTTGATCCGGAACTGGCCCTTGCCGTCGTAACCCAGGCGCCGCGTTTTCAGGATGCAGGGCGCGCCGATCGTCGCGATCGCTTCGTCCAACTGTTCGCGCGTGGCGACATCGGCGAACGGCGGCACCGGGATGCCGAGTTCGCGGAACAACGATTTTTCCGCCAAACGATCCTGCGCAACGGCCAACGCGCTCGGGCTGGGAAACACCGGCACGCGCTCGCTCAACCAACGCGCGCTTTCAGCCGGCACATTCTCGAAATCGAACGTAGCCACGTCGATCCGCGACGCGAATTCGGCCAGCGCGGCCTCGTCGCGATAGTCGCCCACCACCATCGGCACGAACTGCCCCGCGCAGGCATCCGGCGCGGTATCCATCACCAGGAAGCGCAAACCCAAGGGCGCGCCGGAAAGCGCGAGCATGCGGGCCAGCTGCCCGCCGCCGAGGATGCCTACCGTCGTCATTTGCGCGGATCGTCGTTCTGCGCGACTTCGTCGGTCTGGCGTTGCCGGAACGCGCCGAGCGCAGCGGCCACTTCCGCATGGTCCGCAGCCAGCATCGCCGCCGCGAACAGCGCCGCGTTCGACGCGCCGGCCTGGCCGATCGCGAACGTGGCCACCGGAATGCCCGCCGGCATCTGCACGATCGACAGCAGCGAATCCAGGCCGTTCAGCGCTTTCGACTGCACCGGCACGCCCAGCACCGGCACCGCGGTCTTGGCGGCCAGCATGCCCGGCAAATGCGCCGCGCCGCCGGCGCCGGCGATGATCGCGCGCAATCCGCGTTGCGTCGCCGTGGCGGCGTATTCGAACAGTACGTCGGGCGTGCGATGCGCCGAAACTACGCGCACCTCGTGCTGCACGCCCAGCATTTCCAGCTTCTGCGCGGCGTGCTGCATCGTTTCCCAATCGGATCGGGAGCCCATCACGATGCCGACGAGCGGGCGGTTCGGTTGGCCGGACATGGTCGTCCCCAGTCGCAAAGACGTATTCTACCGGCCCCACGTCTTTACGGCACCGCCCATGGACCGGAAATTGCTCGACATCCTCGTCTGCCCCGCCAGCCGGCAACCGCTGGCCCCGCTCGACAAGAGCGGCCTAGACGCTTTGAATCGCGGCATCGCCGCCGGCGGCCTGAAGCGCAACGACGGCTCCGCGCAATCCCAAGCGATCCGAGAAGCCCTGGTCACCCGCGACCGCAAGACCGTCTACCGGCTCGACGACGGCATCCCGGTGTTGCTGGTCGAAGAAGGCATCGCCACCGCGCAGATCGACGGCTTCCCGGGCGCATGACCGCCCGCTTCGATCCGCCGCCGGCCGCTTCGATCGAAGCCGAAGTCGCCCGCGCGCTGGCTGAAGACCTGGGTACCGGCGACGTCACCGCGGCGCTGCTGCCCGACATCGCCGATTCCGCCTATCTGCTGTGCAAGCAGGACGCGGTGATCGCCGGACGGCCGTGGTTTGACACCTGCCATCGCGCGCTGGATCCGGACGTGCACATCGACTGGCGCATCGAGGAAGGCGATCGCGCGAACAAAGGCGACGTGCTGGCGACGCTGCAAGGCCGCGCGCGCAGCCTGGTCAGCGCCGAACGCGCGTCGCTGAATTTCCTGCAGACGCTCAGTGGTACCGCCACCGTCACCGCTGCCTACGTCGACGCGGTGCGCGGAACCAAAGCGCAAATTCTGGATACGCGCAAAACCCTGCCCGGCCTGCGCCTGGCGCAGAAATACGCGGTGCGGGTCGGCGGCGGCGTCAACCATCGGATCGGTTTGTACGACGCGGTGATGCTGAAGGAAAACCACGTCCGCGCCGCCGGCGGACTGACCGAGGCGATCCGCACTGCGCGCGCCATGCATCCGGCTTTGCCGCTCATCGTGGAAGTCGAAACGCTGGCGCAGTTGGAAGAAGCCCTGACCGAAGGCTGCGAGCGGATCCTGATCGACGATTTCGACGCGCCGACCCGCCGCATGGCCGTACGCATCGCCGCGGGACGTATTCCCCTGGAGGTGTCCGGCGGCGTCGATCTGGCCGGGGTGCGCGCGATCGCCGAGGACGGCGTGGATTGCATCTCGGTCGGCGCACTGACCAAGCATGTGCAGGCGATCGATCTGTCGCTCAAGCTCGGGCCGCCGCCGGATCGGGCCTGACCCAGCCGGCTTTGTGGGCCGTAGCCCGGGTTGAGCCGAAGGCGATACCCGGGGTCTTCGCGACGCGCGTCCCGGGTATCGCTTCGCTCAACCGGGCTACGCCTCTATAAATCCGCTTTCACGGATTCACCGGGCTTTCGCAGGGGCTTTTGCCACCATCGAAGCAATCCAACAGGAGCGGCACGGGATGGAGATGAAATGGGGAGGCCTCGCGGCAACGGCGATCGCCCTGACGCTGACCGCTTGCGGTTCGAATGTCCGCAAACCGGCACCAGCGCCGGCGCCGGTGCAAAAGCCGGTCGTCAAACCGCCGCCGCGCACGCCCGTGCCGCCCTTGAACCTGTCCGGTTCCACCGCGCAGCGCATCGTCGCCGTGGCGCTGCGCGAGCATGCGATGTGGTACCAGCCCTTCATCGACGCGAACGGCCGGCTGGCGAGCTATGGCGTGTCCGAAGCCGAGAATTCGCTGCTCGCCGACGGCACCGAAGCCTGGCAGCGCGTGCTGGGCTATTGGCGCAACAGCGGTACGTTGTACGAGATGTCGCAAAGCAACATCTCCGGCGCCTACGCCTGCCAATTTCCCAGCGGATTCGCGCAAGGCAAGGCCGAGTGCCGCACCTTCATCGTCGACAATGCCTGGTCGGCGGCGTTCGTTTCCTACGTGATGGTGCAAGCGCGCGTGCCGGGCTTCCGCGCTTCGCCCCGGCACTATGACTACATCCGCCAAGCGTTCAACGTCGATTCCGGCGGACCTTACTACTACGCGGACCCCGCCACGCAGCGCGCCGATCCCGGCGATCTGCTGTGCTTCGTGCGTGGCAACGGTTCGGTCTTCGGTTTCGAAGGGTTGACCGCGCGCTTGAACGCCAACGGCGGCTCCTTGAACACCCATTGCGACATCGTCGTGGGACGCGACCGGGAATTGCGCCTGATCGGCGGCAACGTGTTCAACGGCGTGACGATGCGTAAGCTCAAGCTCGACGTGCAAGGGCGTGCGGTACTGCCGCGGCCGGTTTCGTCGGCAAGCTTCGAGGACGGCGAGTCCGGCAGTTACTCCGCAGGCTGCAGCCCCAGCAACGAATCGGCCTGCGACTTCAATCGGCAGAACTGGGCCGTGCTGCTGAAGCTCAAACCCGCGGCCAATTACCCGACTACGGCGACAGGCATGCCCTCGCCCGCACAACCGACATCCGCCCCGCCTGCGCAGCCCACACCCGTCCAACCCGCGCCCGTGCAACCCGCACCTGTGCAACCTGCGCCTGTGCAACCTACGCCTGTGCAACCTACGCCTGTGCAACCTGCGCCTGTGCAACCTGCGCCTGCGCAACCCGCACCTGTGCAACCTACGCCCGCACAGACCCCATTACCGCTTTAGATTTTGTAGAGCGGAGCTTGCTCCGCTGCTTTAAGCCCTCCCCGAGACAGCCAGAAGCAGCGGAGCAAGCCCCGCTCTACAAAGTCGGACAGACCGGCGATACTTGCGAAACCAGTTTTCGGCCGCACCTGTCCCTGATGTCCAGCCTGCCGCTCCTGCTGATGATCGCCGTCGCGATCGGCTTCGCCTTGTGGAACAGCGCCCGGGCCGCGGCCGAACGCGCCGAGGCCCTCGGGCGGGAAGCCTGTCGCGCGGCGAACGTGCAGTGGCTGGACCATTCGGTGCACGCCACCGGCATCCGCCTGCGCCGCGGCCGCAACGGCTGGCTGGGTTTCGAACGCAGCTTCCGTTTCGACTATTCGCGCGACGGCAGCGATCGGCATGTCGGCCGGCTGGTATTGCGCGGGAAAGAGTTGATTTCCTTCAGCGGGCCGTTGCCCGCATACGAAACCCTGCACTGACTGCAGCTTTTTGTAGGTGCGGCTTTAGCCGCACGCTCTTCGATCAGATTGGAATGGGCAGCAAAAGCGTGCGGCTAAAGCCGCACCTACAAAAAGCGCATGCCTGGAAATCGGCTATTTGACGACGCGCAGATGCGCGCGCTTGGCGGCTGGATCGTCTTCCGGCGCGGGCGGCGAAGGCGGCTCGTCGTCCGGCCCTGGACCGCCGACGTCTTCCGGCAAGGCCATGCCCTGCCCGGTTTCCCGGGCGTAGATAGCCAACACTGCGGCCACCGGCACCCAGACCTGCTGACTGACGCCGCCGAAGCGCGCAGTGAAACTCACCGCTTCGTTGCCCAATTCCAATCCGGCCACCGCGCGGGCGGCGATATTCAGCACGACCTTGCCTTCTTTGACCGCGCTCGGCGGCACCTGCACCCCGGCGTGCGCCGCATCCACCAGCAAGTGCGCGGTCATGCCGTTGTCGGCGATCCACTCGTACAGCGCCCGCAACAGGTACGGGCGATGGCTGGTCATCCGGGGCGTGTCTTCGCTCATCGTTGGTGCGAATTCATTCGCACTTTTTCCCTGAAGTGTTGACCCTACGCCGGGATCTCGCGCAGCTTCTTTTCTTCATCGGTCAGGCTGCGGATGAAGCCCGGGTTGCGGAAGATGCGGTTGCCGTAGTCCTCGATCACCTTGCCGTCCTTGGGCAGCGGGATGCCGAGCGAGTCCAGGCGCCAGATGATCGGTGCCATCGCGCAGTCGGCCAGGCTCATCTCGGGATTCAGGAAGAACTTGCTGGCCTTGAACAGCGGCACCGAGGCCGTCAGCAATTCCTTCAAGCGCTTGCGGGCGCCTTCGACCTGCTGCTTGTTGCCCAACTGGATCGCCTGCACTTGCGGCACCCAATCGTGCTCGATGCGCAGCATCGCCAAGCGCAGGCGCGCGCGCGACAGCGGATCCACCGGCATCAGCGGCGGATGCGGATAGCGTTCGTCCAGGTACTCGCTGACCACCGACGCCGCATACAGCACCAGCTCGCGTTCGACCAGGGTCGGCACCGAGTGGTAGGGATTCAGGTCGATCAGGTCTTCCGGCGGCTTCTGCGGATCCACCGGCACGAAATCGTAGGTCACGCCCTTCGCGGCCAGCACCAGGCGCACCCGATGGCACAGCACATCGTCGACCGAGGAGAACAACGTCAAAGCGTTACGCATACGCGGACTGGCGGCCATCATCGACCCCTCCTTTCCCAGCGAACGCCGCCCGCACGTCGCGGACGGCCGTCATCTTGCCCACAAAAGCGAACAAAGCGCCGCCGAAGCGACGCTTTATTTGAGAAGTCTGCACATGGATGTGCAGGCTCTTGCGAAGAACTCGCATGCAGCCGTGCAGGCTCTTGCGAGGTGCTCGCATCAGTGCTCGACGTCCCGCCAGTAATCCGTCTTCATCAGCCAAGCGATGAAGGTGAACAGCGCCAGGAACAGCACCACCCACACGCCCAGGCCCGGCCGCTTCAGCGCTGCGGGCTCGCCGGCGTATTCCAGGAATGTGGCGATGTCGCGCGCGGTCTGGTTGAACTGCTCCGGCGTCTGCGTGCCGGGTTGCGGGATCACCAGCTTCTCCACCGGCCGCTCGCCCGTGGCGTCGGGCTTGCCGAACTCCGCGTGCTGCAGGCCCTGCATCTGCCACAACGGGTTGGGCATCGACGCGTTCGGGAACAGCTTGTTGTTCCAGCCCAGCGGACGCGATTCGTCCAGATAGAACGACTTCAGGTAGGTGTAGACCCAGTCGCTGCCGCGCACGCGCGTGATCAGGCTCAGGTCCGGCGGCATCTTGCCGAACCACTTGGCCGCGCCGTCGGCCGGCATGGACACCAGGATCTGCTCGCCGAACTTGGCGCCGGTGAAGTTGAGATTGTTCATCACCTCTTCTTCGCTAAGGCCCAGGTCTTCGGCCATGCGCGAATAGCGCAGGTATTTCAGCGAATGGCAGCCGGAGCAGTAGTTCATGTACAGCTGCGCGCCGCGCTGCAGCGATGCGCGGTCGTTCAGGTCGGTGCCGGACTGCTGCAGGTCGCCGTGCTCGGCGGCGAACGCGCCGAACGAAATCATCATGCCGGCGACGAAAGTGGCGAGCTTCTTCACGAGGGCGTTGTTCCGGAAGGGCTGGCTATTTTGAAAGTCCGCACAGGGATGTGCGGGCTCTTGCGGAGGGATACGCACGTTACTCTTATTCATGCATCGTCACCCGATCCGGCACCGGCTTGGTCTTGTCCAGCTTGGTCCACAGCGGCATGGTGATGAAGAACACGAAGTAGAGGAAGGTCAGCACGCGGCCGATGATGGTCTCGACCGGATCGGTGCCGGGGCCGGCGCCGATTTTGCCCAGCCAAACGAAGCACACCGCGAACATCAGCAGCATCGTCCACGACAGCTTGCCGCGGTAGCGGTAGGACTTGACCGGGCTCTTGTCCAGCCAGGGCACCAGGAACAGCACCGCGATCGCGGCGAACATCACCAGCACGCCCCACAGCTTGATCGCGAAGAACGACGGCACCACACGCAACATCGCGTAGTACGGGGTGAAGTACCACACCGGCTTGATGTGCTCCGGCGTCACCAGGCGATTGGCCTCGGTGAAGTTGTCGTGCTCCAGGAACCAGCCGCCGAAGGTCGGCGCGAAGAAGATGATGAAGGCGGCCAGGATCAGAAAGAAGCCTACCGCCACCAGGTCGTGCACCGTGTAGTACGGGTGGAACGGGATCCCGTCCTTCGGCGCGTTCGGACTCCAGCGGTTGCCCTTCGGACCCTTCTTGATCTCGACGCCGTCCGGATTATTGGAACCGACCTCGTGCAGCGCGCCGATGTGCAGCACCACCAGCAGCAACAGCACTAGCGGCAGCGCGATCACGTGCAGGGCGAAGAAGCGATTCAGCGTGGCGTCGCCGGGCAGGTAGTCGCCCATGATCCATTCGGTCAGGCCGTTGCCGATGACCGGGATCGCGCCGAACAGCGAGATGATCACCTTCGCGCCCCAGAACGACATCTGGCCCCACGGCAGCACGTAGCCCATGAAGGCTTCGGCCATCAGCACCAGGTAGATCACCATGCCCAGGATCCAGACCAGCTCGCGCGGCTTCTGGTACGAGCCGTACATCAGGCCGCGGAACATGTGCAGGTAGATCACGATGAAGAACAGCGAGGCACCGGTGGAGTGCATGTACCGGATCAGCCAGCCCCACTCCACGTCGCGCATGATGTACTCGACCGAAGCGAAGGCCTCGGCCGCGCTCGGCTTGAAGTGCATCGTCAGGAAGATGCCGGTGACGATCTGGTTGATCAGCACGACCAGCGCCAGGACGCCGAAGTAGTACCAGAAGTTGAAGTTCTTCGGAGCGTAGTACTCGCTCATGTGCTTGCGATAGATCGGCATCAACGCCGGAGCGCGGGCGTTGATCCAATCCATCAGGCCGTTGGCCGAGCGCATCAGGAAATTCGCCATGGCTTACGCGGCCCCCTTCGGATCGACACCGATGACGATGGTGGTGTCGTTTTCGTAGTGGTGCGGCGGCACCAGCAGATTGATCGGCGCGGGCACGCCGGCGAAGACGCGGCCGGCCATATCGAAGCGCGATTTGTGGCAGGGGCAGAAGTAGCCGCCCTTCCATTCCGGATCGAAGGGCTCGGGCTTGATCTCGGCGACCATTTCCGGCGCGCAGCCCAGGTGGGTGCACAGGCCGACCAGGACCGAAATCTCGGGCTTGATCGAACGCAGCTCGTTCTTGGTGTATTCGGGCTGCTGGTCTGTGCTCGACTCGGGATCGGCCAGGCGCGGATCCAGGGTCGGCAGCACATCCAGCATCTGCTTGGAGCGCTTCACGATCCAGATCGGCTGGCCGCGCCACTCCAGGACCAGGCGCTGGCCTTCCTGCAGGCCGCTGATGTCGGCGGTGACCGGCGCGCCGGCCAGCTTGGCCTTAGCACTGGGCAGCCAAGACTTGATGAACGGTACGGCGACGAACCCGGCGCCGACCGCGCCGACCACGGCCGTGGTCGCGGTCAGGAACCTGCGTCGGCCCAGGTTTTCGGGACCCTTGACCCCATCGTTGGACATCCGGAACTCCGCAAAAAACGATTGGTAGCTATCTGGCTGCCGCGGCCCGGCCCATGTCGGGAACCGGTCGCAAAAGACGGCAAAGTGTAACGGAACGCTGAATCGCCCGACAACGTTTCGGCGGTCTAGAGCGGTTTGCGGGGCGTTTCCGGCCCCAATTCCGCGCTGCCGCGGGCTATGGCTTTTGTAGGAGCGGCTTTAGCCGCGAGCTCTTTCCCGCACGCCGCAGCGACCTGATCGAAAAAGCTCGCGGCTAAAGCCGCTCCTACAAAAGCCCGTCCTGCTTAGCAGGATCGGCCCTGGGCTATTGCTTGGCCACGCCGCCCCGGTAGCGCTCGGCCAGCACGCCGACCCGCTGCACATAGCGCTGGGTCTCGCTGTACGGCGGCACGCCGCGGTACTTGTCCACCGCGCCCTCGCCGGCGTTGTAGCCCGCCGCGGCCAGGGTCAGGTCGCCGTTGAAGCGCTTCAGCAGCCAGGACAGATATTGCACGCCGCCGCGGATGTTCTGGCCGGCGTCGAAGGCGTTGCCCACGCCGAAGCGCCGCGCGGTGGCCGGCATCAACTGCATCAAGCCCTGCGCGCCGACCCGCGACAGCGCGTTCGGATTGAACGCGGATTCGGCATGGATGATGGCGCGGACGATCGCTTCCTCCACCCCGAATTCGCGCGCCGCGCTGCTGATTTCATGCTGGTACGCGGCGGTATTCAAACGCAGCGTGCCGAAGTTCACGCCCGGCCGCGCGCTGCAGGCGAAGCAGGTTTCCATGAAGCTGTAGGTGATCCTGCGCACCGAGGCCAGCGGAATGCCGCGCGGCGCGTAGGGTTTGCAGGTGAGTACGCCGCCGGAGCGATAGCAGTAAGTGGTGCCGGAATTGAGGCGCGGACCGCTGCGCGACGCCGGCG